>CAJWNQ010000001.1 GCA_913043905.1 uncultured Paracoccaceae bacterium
ACACCACCTGCATTTCCAACTGCAGCAACAGACGCACCATATTTCATCTGCCCTAGAACCCGAGCCAACATTTGCCCTCCAACAGCATCAATACAACCAGCCCAAGTTGCACTTTCAAGTGGCCGTTTAACTGTTTCATTGATTTCTTCTCGCGCAACAATCTGAGAAACGCCCAATGATTTTAAATATTCAGCAGTTTCCGGGCGTCCAGTGACGCCAGTTACTTCATAGCCAAGATTTGATAAAATTGCGGCAGCAATAGAACCTACGCCACCAGCAACACCCGTTAAAAGAACAGGTCCACCTTCAGGCTTTAAGCCATGCGCTTCTAGTGCCATAACAGAAAACATTGCTGTGATACCTGCTGTACCTACTGCCATAGCTTGTTTAGTGGAGATCGCATCTGGTAAAGCTACTAGCCAATCTGCATTTACACGTGTTTTTTGAGAGTATCCACCCCAATGAGCTTCACCATAACGCCAGCCAGTTAATACAACACGGTCGCCAGACTTATAACGAGGGTCTTCAGATGCTTCGACTACGCCAGCCATGTCTATGCCTGGAATATGAGGATAGTTTCGTACCATTCCCCCACCCGATCCAATACATAATCCATCTTTGTAATTTAGCGTAGAGTAATCAACTGCAACTGTAACATTACCCTCTGGTAATTGCGCAGTAGTCATTTGCTCTACAGAAGCTGTAGTTTGACCGTCTTCGTCTTTACGAACAATTAATGAATTAAAAGACATAATATTCTCCATTTTAAGTTTAGATGCTTTAGACACAATTCTAAAAAGACTGTCACCCTAAAATATAGATTTATAATAATCTATCGGGTAAAGTTGTTAATTAATGTGAATACAAAATTAGTAAATTGCAAATTTGTTTATTAAATAATGCCATATAGTTATTCATAATATAAATTTAAAAATTTAAGTTTTTATCTAATTATATCAGTATTCTAAATGTTTCTAATAACTAATAGATTAAAATTTATTAATTTTATTATATTAATTTTATTATATTTATTTTGATATAATATTTAGAATATTTTTTCAAATAAAGTACTAACTTTTAAGCAATAACTACAAGCTATTACGTTGTGTCAAAGTCTCAGTATATAAATCTAATCAAAGAAAGTTTGGCCCTTTTGGACACTCAAGGGTAAGTGAAAGCAAAAGCATTTATAACGGCCCCTAACTCAGAGGGTATAAATATCAATAATGTCAGGTGTAACAATTTAGTTTATTTTTTTATTTTAGGCATGATAATATAAAAATATCTTATAAAATATTTATAAAAATGCCCTTTCAAAAGCCCACCAAACCCCTACGATTGCTATGCCTAAAGAGCAGGGAACAACTACAACCGATCTGTATTGAGCAAAGCGCCCAAATGGCAGCGATAAAAGTATAAATGCCAAAGTAATAACAGCTAACTGGCCAAACTCTACTCCAATATTAAAAGCAACCAGTGATAAAATGAATTGCCCCTGCGCAAGCCCAAGATCTCCCAAAACTGATGCAAACCCCAACCCATGTAATAGGCCAAATCCAAAGACTACTACGATGCGCCACCACCCCAACTTTGGTCGCAATATATTTTCTATTGCGACATAGGCAATTGAAACAGCAATAAGCGCCTCAACCAGCCACATCTGCGAAGCAGGAATAGTGATAACACTTAGTGTGGATAGGCCCAACGTTACGGTATGTGCCAAAGTAAACGTAGTGATTTGTGACAGTAATGGCCGCCAAGCTAGTGAAAATAAAAATAGCCCAAACACAAATAAAATGTGATCTAAACCTTTGGGGATAATATGTTCAAACCCCTCCACTATAAATCTCCAGAAAACCTTCACTTTAGTCTCATCCACAAACCCATCCCGTGGAAGCTGCGCACTTAGTTCCCCACCCTCAAGGAAAGCCGCATAAGCATTATCACCGGCACCATGACGCACGACCAAGCCACCATTTTGGGCGACCCAACCCAGCGCAACTGGATCACCACCAATTGGTAAGTCTGCATAAATTGTTAACATCGTATCACGCGGCAAATCCAAGTTTATTTCAGGAATAACTTCAATATTATTTAATTTTAAAGAACCAGCCCCTTCAATCAACAAGCCTCGCGAAAGCGAAGGCCACTCTTGCCGCACCAAATCCGCTAACTCTGCATCAGTCAGACTACGTAATTGATCATAAATAATTGCCTCAGGGGCATCGTCAGTGTTCATCACCTCAGTTAAATCGATGCCTGCAAGTAATGTCTCAACCGTAAGGAGTAACTTAATTTCAACCTTTGACTCTGTCACAGTCACATCTGCAACCGCTGGCCGTAATTCATGAGCCTGTACTCCTGTGAGCGCTAAAAAGCTGACAACAGCGCTTGACATTAGCGCCAAACGCCACATCATCTTAGAAAAAGGTTTAGACATGTTCAAACGATCCCTGATACTTATTTTAAGCCTACTGATTATTAACCCAGTTTATGCCCATGAATTTTGGATTTCACCAGTCAAATACGAAATTGGCATCAATAAGCCAATCGAGGCTCACTTTCGCGTAGGACAAAATTTTAATGGTGGAAGCTATACCTTTTTAGAAAGAGACACTAATCGGCATGAAGTGATGCAGGCTGGCAAAATAATTAAAGTAACAGCACGTAACGGTGACCGACCTGCATTTCAACTTGAAGGTTTACCCAATGGGTTGGCAATATTAGTGCATGAAACCACTAATAGTACTTTAACGTACAGAAATTTTGAAAAATTCATAAAATTTGTTAACCACAAAGCCTTTAAAGGACTTCCTCAGGCCCATATTTCACGTGGCCTACCTAAGATTGATTTTGATGAAAGTTACAGCCGCTTTGCAAAGTCATTGGTCGCTATAGGAGATGGTGGAGGTCAAGATGTTTCAGTTGGGCTCGAAATTGAAATAGTTGCCCTAACCAATCCTTATACGGATGACCTTAGCAACGGAATGCATATACAAGTCTTGATGGAGGGTCAGCCACGAGCAAATGTACAAGTTGAACTCTTTGAACGTCCAATTAACTCTGGCGAAGACGCTCAAATCAGGTTGTATACGACAGATGCCCAAGGCATTGCTATGTTTCCAGTCACAATGGGTAATGAATATATGTTAGATAACGTCGCTTTAATCCCACTTGAACCTAAAGTTGAAGGCGATCCTGTCTGGCATAGTTTATGGGCCAATTTAACATTTTCCGTTCCAAAAAATTAGACCTTTAACGGGTCTATTATATTGTAAATTAGAATGAGTTTGGAAATAATGTTGAATTTATATCGAAAATCGATAGAAATAATATTAAATGGAACTCCAATTGTATAAATACTTAGCCCCTTTAAATAATATTTATACTTTATATAGCATGCCGCAAATCCAATTATTATACTCAAAAAAATGGTACCAATAATGACTACGCGAGAAGCAGCCTTACAATTCAGCATCGAGTATTTTGATGGAGGAGGCTTTCAAACAGATCTGGCAAAAATGGTAGCAATCCCTAGTGAGAGCCAGTCGTCAGAAGGACGCATACACCTCCAGGAATATTTAGATATTAGCATTATTCCAATATTATTAGAAATGGGATTTACCTGTCAGGTATTGCAAAATATAGACCCTGAGGGTGGTCCTTTTTTGATTGCTGAGCGTATTGAAGGTCCAGACCTACCAACTATTCTAACCTATGGGCATGGTGATGTTGTAAGAGGCCAAGCAAACAATTGGAAACCAGGTCTGTCACCTTTCGAATTAAAGGAAGAAGCCTCACGCTTTTATGGGCGCGGTACTGCAGATAACAAAGGCCAGCATTTAATTAATCTCAAGGCATTAGCGTCAGTAATTAAATCACAGGGAAGGCTAGGGTTTAATTTTAAAGTTTTATTTGAGACTGGCGAAGAAATTGGTTCGCCAGGCCTAAAAGATTTTTGTAAGCAATACACTGAGGAATTAAAGGCAGATGTTTTCATTGCGTCAGATGGCCCACGAATTTCACCTAAAAACCCTACAATTTTCACTGGTTCGCGCGGTGCCCTAAACTTTAATCTTCTGGTTAAACTTAGGAATGGTGCACACCATTCTGGAAATTTTGGTGGATTACTAGGTGATCCAACAATTATTTTAGCACATGCACTTGCCGTTATTACAGATGTACGTGGTCAAATTCAAATTCCTGAATGGCGCCCAGCAAGCCTTTCGCCCGAAATTCAGGAGGCCTTAGCAATTTTGCCTCCTGTTGACGCTGGCTTTTCACTTGATGCAGACTGGGGCGAAGAAACCCTAACAATGGCAGAACGAGTTTTTGGGTGGAACAGCTTTGCAGTTCTGGCCATAAAATCTGGTAACCCCAAAGCGCCTGTAAATGCAATTCCAGGATATGCACGCGCCACCTGCCAATTGAGATTTGTTGTAGGGACAAACGAAAAAGACATACTTCCAGCTTTAAGGCGACACCTAGATGAGCATGGCCTACAGTCTGTTGAAATAGAACAAGCAGAGAGAAATTCATTTCAAGCCACGAGATTGGATATTAATAACCCTTGGTTGGAGTTTGTGGCCAAATCACTAAAGAAAACTTGCGGTCAAAACATAGATTTATTACCAAATATTGGTGGCTCTCTACCTAACGACTGTTTTGCAGAAATACTTGGCTTACCAACTATTTGGATACCACATTCATACGCAGGATGTTGCCAACATTCCCCAAACGAGCATCTCCTTAAGCCATTAGCCCGCCAAGCTCTTTTGTGTATGACGGGTCTTTTCATAGATATAGCAACCTCTGCTAGTATTCTAACTGCAGAGACGATTAAGGCTAGGGTGTAATTAGCTAAATGCAGAAAATATCTAGTTTGTCTTTTTCCTTTAAGAAATGTGTGTCTAAATACATTTTCACTTAATTTCAGTTTCAAGATGTGACAGAGGAAGCAAATAACTATCTTTTATTTGTTTAAGGGATATTTTTGTGGACATAGAAGTAAAGTCAATTTTACCAATTAACTTTTGTTGAAATAAATCATAAGAATCTATTGAAGGGCAGACAATCTTTAGCTGATAATCAGCACCTTCTCCTGTTAATCTATGCACTTCGACAATTTCTGGAAACTGTTCAATTACAGCAGTAAATTTATCAACCCAGTCGATAGAATGTCTTCCCACAGTTATGGAAAGAAATACAACTACCTGAAGACCAAGAGCATAACGGCTTAATAATACCTGTTTGCCTAAAATAAGTCCCTGTTCCTCCATGCGCTGAATACGGTTCCAACAGGCTGTCTTAGATATACCAACACGACGCGAAAGTTCGGCAAGTGAATGATCTGCAGATGTTTGCATCTGTTTAATTAATGCAAGATCAATATTATCCATTCTAAAATTTCCTAATTATATGAACGATGTTCACTTATAAGCCTAAAAAAAGAAATAAATAGAACAAATCTTAATATTTGTACATAATTATATTAACATTGATCATTTATACTTTTAGGAACACTTAAACATATTTTACGTTAGGAACCCCCAATGCCCATCAATTCAAAAAATATAGAAACCCTTATGTTGCATGCTGGGAGCCACAGACGGGATTCAGCTACAAATTCCGTGGCAGTGCCCATTTATCAAACCACTAGTTATCAATTTGATAACACCGAACATGCTGGGAAATTGTTTGCACTTCAAGAACTGGGTAACATTTATACAAGAATAACCAATCCAACAACACAGGTACTTGAAGAAAGGTTAACAGCCCTGGAGGGTGGAGCAGCAGCGGTAGCCGTAGCCTCTGGCTCATCGGCAGTAACTTTAGCAGTTCAAAATGTAGCATCAGCTGGCGATAACATTGTTGCATCACCATACCTTTACGGTGGAACATATAATCTTTTTACCAATACCCTTCCAAAAATGGGGATAGAAGTACGCTTTGCTGATCCTTCAGATCCTGAAAGTTTTTCTAAACTCACTGACAAAAACACGAGAGCATATTTCGGGGAAACGTTACCTAACCCTCAGCTTGTACCCTTCCCTATTTCTGAAGTTGCAGAAATAGGAAGAGAAAAAGGCATACCTCTCATTGTTGATAATACAGCTGCGCCAATCACCTGCCGTCCCTTTGACCATGGTGCTGCTGTAGTTGTGCATTCATTAACTAAATTCATTGGTGGCCATGGAACATCAATCGGTGGCGTTATTATAGATGGTGGAAATTTTGATTGGGTAGAGCATTCAGATCAGCAACCAAATTTCAATTTACCTGACGGTAGCTATCACGGTGCGATTTGGGGCTCATTAGTGCCGGAAGCTTTAGGCGCCCCAATTGCATTTGCAGTGAGAGCGCGAGTTGTCTTATTACGTGACCTTGGCCCATCACTATCACCATTCAACGCATTTCAAATTATACAGGGTTTAGAAACCCTCCCTCTTCGTTTCCACAAACATCAGTCTAATGCAGCTAAACTGATAAATTATTTGACCGAACATCCAGAAATTGACACCGTAACTTATCCTGGGCTCTTCACAGGCGCCAACAAGTCTCTGGTGGATTCCTACCTAACTTCTGGGCACGGCGCATTAATAGGAATTGAGATAAAAGGAGGAGTAGAGTCTGGAAAGAGCTTTATTGATAATCTAAAGCTAATATATCATGTTGCTAACATTGGTGATGCCCGTACACTTGCAATCCACCCAGCATCTACAACACACTCTCAACTTTCAGCTCAAGCTCAAATTATAGCTGGTGTCAGCCCAGGATATGTAAGGCTTTCAATTGGAATTGAGCATATAGATGATATTATAGCAGATATAGAGCAGGCCCTAAAAAAGTAATATATGGGTACCGCTTAATAAAAAAATCCTACGAAATAGACAAAGGTTTTAAATTATTACTGAAAATTTAGAGGGCTTGTTACAAACAATATATCAAGGCCTCTAAATATTATATTTTATTCAGTAAATGTTCAGAGTTTATTACTGAAACAAACTCTTTGTTCAAACTTGCTAGCGTAGTTGCGTGAATTACATCTGAATTAAAACATTCTCCATTCACTTCTACTTTATCAAAAGTAGTTGTAGCATCTCATATAACATATGTTTTGTAACCATAATTACCAGCCATTCGAGCCGTTGTAAAAACACAATGGTCAGTTGTTAAATCAATAATTACTAATAAATTGCAATTTTTAGTATCAATTAATTCTTTTAAATTAGCACCCATAAAGGCACTATTAACTGATTTTGTAATAACGGTTTTATTAACTAATGGAGCTGGAATTGGGTTGAAGATAAAGCCTTTGTTATTTTTACGAGATTTTGATTTAGGATCTCTTAAACTGTGCCTAACGTGAATAATATCAAGTCCAATATTTCTCCACTTTTTTATAATTAAAGAACAAGTTACCTCTGCATTTTTATTATTTCCACCACCACCCCAATATTTTTCACCTGCGAACACTTCTTGTAGGTCCACACTAATAAGTATTGAAGCTTAATCACCTAAATTCATTTTATAACCTTTTTACCAATAAAATTAGCACTTATATTTAATTATTAAATAATATCTTGAAAATACTGTAAATTAAACAGTCAAATCTAAGATATTTAAATTTACAATTTTAATCCTGCTTAACTGCTAATCATAAGGCCTAATATGTGAAAATAAATAAAATTTTTATAGACTGTGATTTGTATTAAAGGCTAAACTTAATTAATGTTTTGAGGGGAAAATAATGTTTTTAAAAAACGCATGGTACGTAGCCGCATGGGCGGAAGAAATAACACGTAACTTACAACAAATAGTTGTTCTAAGCGAAAAAATTTGTGTTTTTAGATCCGAAGCAGGCGAATTTATAGCACTTGAAGATGCATGTCCTCACAGAAAACTGCCTCTCTCAAAAGGGCGAATTAAAGGTGATACAGTTGAATGTGGCTATCACGGCTTAACTTTTGATTGTGCTGGCCAATGCGTTTGGGCTCCGGGACAAGGCAGAATTCCATCAAATGCTAAAGTTCATGCATATCCTCTACATGAAAAGTATGGACTTGTTTGGATATGGATGGGAAACCCTGCACTAGCTGATCATCACGACATTTTTGAAATTGAAAATTACGACGATCCAACATGGGGCATAAATCGCGGTGATGCTATGGAGTTAAACTGCAATTATTTATTAATGTGCGATAACCTGTTAGATCCAACTCATGTTGCATGGGTCCACGCTGGAAGCTTTGGCCAATCAGCCACCAAAGATACACCCCTACGAGTTAACAAAACAAATGATGGCGTCATTGTTCAACGATGGATGTTAGATGTAGAACCTGCACCATTCTATAAAAAAGTGATAGGTTTTGATGGTAAGTGTGATCGATTGCAGCATTATGAAGTAAGATATCCATCACATGCTTTAGTTAAAGCAATATTTACTCCCACAGGAACTGGCGGTCCTAACCTGCCATTACACAAAGATGTCTTCATAATGGACAGCTACAACTTTATGACACCCACATCTGAAAATGAAACGCGGTATTATTGGTTCCAATTACGTAATATTCGACCTGATGATATTGCTCTGTCAAAATTAATGTCTGATGATGTACAGCATGCATTTGAAGAGGACCGTGCTGTTCTCAATGAAGTGCAAAAAGGTATGGCAGACAAAAGATCACCCCATATTGATTTACCTATTGATGGTGGCCAGTTGCGCTTTAGGCGTCAATTGCAGGCAATGATCAATGAAGAGCAACAGGTTGATCAGCAAATGGCTGAATAAATAAAGCGTTAAATTTATTATTGTAGTTTGATTTCATCAAACTATTAACATCTACTGATTGCAATTATAATTAGGACTTATGCAATGGCTAAACAATCTGTTCGACTTGGGGTCGACATCGGCGGAACCTTTACGGATGTTGTTCTTGAAGTTGGTAATCAAACATATTCAACAAAGGTTTTGACAACTTATATTGCTCCTGAGAACGCAATAATTGATGGAATCCAGCAGGTTTGTACGAAAGCAAATATTCAACACTCAGATATTAATCAAATTATTCATGGCACGACGCTTGCAACCAACGCTCTCATAGAGCGGCGTGGCGCTAAAACAGCTCTCATTACGACAGAAGGGTTTCGTGACGTCATAGAAATGCGTACTGAATCTCGCTTTGAACAGTATGACTTAAATCTGACCCTTCCAGATCCATTATTACCACGACAGATGCGTTACACTGTGCCAGGAAGAATGGATGCCAATGGGAATGAACTGATACCACTTACACGAGCAGATATTTTGCCAATAGTTGATGAAATTGCTACTGCTGGCTATCAAAGTGTCGCCATTGGTTTAATACACTCATACCTTAACGATACACATGAAAAGTTGGTAAGGGATGTTTTAGCTGAGAGAGTGCCAGATATAATGATCTCTCTGTCAAGTGAAGTCTCACCACAAATGCGAGAGTATGAACGGTTTAATACCGTTGTTGCCAATGCGTATATTAAACCTCTTATGAAATCTTATCTTGGACGACTTGAGGGACGCCTCCAAGATGAAGGAATTAACTGTAGTATATTTTTGATGCATTCTGGTGGTGGCATAATTTCAATTGAAAACGCAGCAAACTTCCCTGTTCGCTTAGTTGAATCTGGGCCAGCTGGTGGGGCCGTGTTTGCGGCTAATATTGCTGCAAAATATGGCTTAGATAAAGTGCTATCTTTTGATATGGGCGGGACAACTGCAAAGATTTGTTTAATAAAAAATCAAACTCCAAAAACATCTCGCGTATTTGAAGTTGCACGCACCTATCGATTCAAAAAAGGCTCGGGCATGCCAATTTCAATTCCCGTAATTGATATGGTAGAAATAGGAGCCGGAGGTGGGTCTTTGGCCCATATAGATGCGATGCGTCAAATTCGTGTCGGCCCTGAGAGTGCTGGTTCTGAGCCAGGCCCGGCTTGTTATGGGCGTGGCGGTGCAAGGCCTGCAGTAACAGATGCGGACCTTATTCTTGGAAGACTAGACCCAAATAACTTTGCAGGTGGATCAATAAAGTTATACGCATTGTTGGCTGAAAATGCACTCAAATCTGAATTAGGTGATCAATTAACAATGGATGCTACAACATCAGCCTTTGGCTTAACTGAAGTTGTAGACGAAAATATGGCAAATGCGGCACGTGTTCACGCAGTTGAAAATGGTGAAGATCTTTCAGAATATACAATGATTGCATTTGGAGGTGCTGCGCCACTTCATGCTGGGCGCCTATGCGAAAAGCTTGGCGTAAATCGCCTATTAGTTCCTCCCGGAGCAGGCGTGGGATCTGCAATCGGATTTTTGCGAGCCCCATTTAGCTTTGAGGCAAACCGTTCCGTTTACATGACACTCAAAAGTTTTGACCCAAAAAAGATTAAAAACATTCTCTCCAACTTAAAAATAGAAGCAACAGCTTTTGTTAGGAATTGTGACATAGTAAGCCCAATTCTTGCAGAGTTTAAAGTATACATGCGATATTCAGGCCAAGGATGGGAAATACCTATCACTTTAAATGAAAATCAAGCCATGAACCCAAATGTTACAGAATTTGAAAATCGTTTTATAGAAGATTATACTAAACTCTTTGGCCGCCCAGTTGAAGGTATGAACATTGAAATTACAGTTTGGTCAGTAAACGCTACAACACCGTCAGAAAATGTCAGTCGCGTTGCTGAGAAAATAAATGGTGAAACTGCTCTAATTCATTGCGAGCGCAATCTTTTTGACCCAGCCTTAGCAAAATTTGTAAATGCATCTGTTGTACTCCGTGATTATATGAAAAGTGGGTCAGTTACCCAAGGACCAAGTATAATAACTGAGGACGAAACAACCATCATCGTTCCATCTAGCCGCAATGCAATTCGCCAACCTGACGGCTGCATTGATATTACACGGAAGATTTAATTATGACGAAAAAACATTCAGAAGTTGCATATCAAGTTATGTGGAACCGTTTAATTTCTGTTGTAGAGGAACAGGCTCAAGCACTTATTCGCACTGCATTTTCTACATCTGTAAGAGAGGCTGGCGATTTATCTGCAGGCGCATATGATGTAAATGGTCAAATGCTCGCACAAGCCGTCACTGGTACACCTGGCCATGTAAATGCGATGGCAGATGCCGTTTCACATTTTATCCGTAGAATTGGTCCTGCAAACATTTTCGAAGGCGATATATACATCACAAACGATCCTTGGGAAGGCACAGGCCACCTACATGATATTACGATGGTTACCCCCTCTTTTTACGTAGGAAAACTTGTGGGTTTCTTTGCTTGTACAGCACATATCGTCGATATTGGTGGGCGAGGTTTTGGAGCCGATGCTGCTAGCATTTACGAGGAAGGTTTGTATATTCCAATTATGAAGTTCGCAAACCGCGGTATAGTTGATGATACGCTTATTTGCATCGTTAGAGGAAACGTGCGTGAACCCGATCAATTAATTGGCGATATGTATGCACTTGCTACATGTAACGAAATTGGACACCGTCGCCTCATCAACATGATGGAAGAGTTTAATCTCAATAATCTAGAGGGTATTGGAACCTTTATCCTTGAAAACTCCCGCCGCGCCACTCTCGAACGTATCGCGGCATTACCACGCAAGTCTGGAGTCGGCGAAATGACAGTTGATGGATTTGATACTCCTATTAAACTTAAAGTGAAGGTTACTGTGTATGAAGATCGGATCGTGTCAGATTTTACTGGTTCATCTCAACTTGATAAAAAAGGCATTAACTGTCCATTAGTCTACACAAAAGCTTATGCCTGTTATGCTCTCAAGGTAGCAATTGCACCTGAAATACCAAACAATGCAGCATCACTAGCCCCTTTTGAAATAAAAGCTCCAATAGATACAATTGTGAATGCGGTCCATCCAGCGCCCGTTGCTTTACGACACATAATCGGTCACTTTGTGCCTGATACTGTATTTAATGCTTTTGATAAGATTGTACCAGGACTGGTTCCAGCAGAAGGAGCTGGCTGTCTTTGTAATTTTCAAGTTTCACTTCGCCCTCGTAGCGATGCAACTGCACCCAATGGGGCTCGAAGATCTGAAGTTTTGACGTTTAACTCTGGAGGTTCAGGCGCACGCCCAAATCATGACGGATTAAATGCAACTGCCTTTCCGTCTGGAGTTATGACTATGCCTGTTGAAGCCACTGAGCATGCTGGGCCAGTAATTATCTGGAGAAAAGAACTGCGACCTGATTCAGGTGGTGCAGGAAAACAGCGAGGCGGCCTTGGCCAATACATGGAAGTAGGAGCACGAGAAGGCCATGAATTTGACATTCAGGCAATGTTTGATCGAGTAAATTACCCAGCACTTGGACGCCATGGAGGCATTGCAGGTGCATCTACAATCATTAATCAGGATGATGGGTCCACTATGCGTGGAAAAGGCAAACAATTTGTTCCTCATGGCCGCAAAGTGATAATGGCATTTCCAGGTGGTGGTGGGTATGGCAATCCCAAAGATCGCCCAGCTGAACTCATAAAGCGTGACCTTGCCCGAGGGTATATATCAGCGAAAGCTGCTCGTGAAATATATGGAATGAAACAGGACGAAATTAATGCAGTTTTGAGTGCTGTTAAATCCGGAAATTATACGCAATGATGGCAGAAAATATATCTACTAGCCCATTAAAAAAAAGCTATGACGTAGTAATCATTGGCGGTGCAATGCTAGGTTCATCAGTCGCATGGTTTCTATCAACGAATACAGACTTCAAAGGGTCTATATTGATAATTGAAAAGGATCCTACTTATGAATTTAGTTCAACAGCACATACTAACAGTTGCATAAGGCAACAATTCAGCACAGAAATTAATATAAAAATTTCTCAATTTGGGGCTAATTTTATAAAAAACTTTCGTGAGTATATGGGTGGAGATGAACGTGTCCCCATCGTGCCGTTTCAAAGCTTTGGATATATGTATTTAGCTGACAATTTAGATTTTTCAGAAACTTTACAACAAGCACAGATTATTCAAAAAAAATGTGGTGCCGGCACAAAGTATATGCGCGCTGACGAGATTAAGCGTGATTACCCATTCTACATGTTAGATGACATCATTGGGGGCAATCATAATTTAATTGATGAGGGTTATTTCGACGGCAACACACTTTTTGATTGGTGGAAAAGATCAGCTCGTGAACGCGGTGCCGAATATATTACAAACGAAGCTATTTCTATGCAAAAAAATATAAAAGGGAATAGTGTTAAAACCATAATCTTAAAATCTGGAGAAGTGATTTCTGTTGGGCAAGTGGTTAATGCCTCAGGCCCACGCGCCAAATTAACTGCACAAATGGCTGGCATAGAGATACCGGTAGAGCCGCGAAAACGATACACATTTATTTTTGATGCAGAACATTCTCTAAATTGTGATTTACCATTAACAATCGATCCTTCTGGGATCCATATGAGATCTGAAGGTGAATATTATCTTGCAGGTAGCGCCCCAGATCTTGACCTAGCAGTAGACTATAATGATTTTGTTGAAGATCATGATATTTGGCAGGAAAAAGTCTGGCCAATTATTGCTAATCGCATTCCTCAATTTGAGTCTATAAAATTGATTAATTCGTGGGCGGGACATTACGCATTTAATACTCTTGATCAAAATGCGATTATTGGAGCACACACAGAAGTAGAAAATTTTATATTTGTTAATGGATTTTCAGGTCATGGCTTCCAACAATCTCCCGCAATGGGTCGTGGACTTTCTGAATTGATAACATATGGTGAATACCGCAGTCTTGATTTATCACCGTTTAGCTATGCCCGCATTGAAAATAACGAGCCTTTCGTTGAAAAAGCCGTAATTTAAAGGAAATATAATGAAAAAAATCGTACTTACAGGTGCCGCTGGACGGCTTGGTTCTTACCTTCGCGAACCATTGCTCAAATTGACTGAAACATTAGTATCTACCGACATAGTTTCAGATATTGGAAAACTTTATCCAAACGAAACCTATATCAGTGCAGACTTATCTAATCTGCCTGCCATGATGGGATTACTAAAAGACGCAGACATGGTCGTACACTTTGGCGCCATTGGTGATGAAGCTCCATTTGATGATATTTTACAGTCAAATATTGTAGGTGCGTATAACATTTGGGAAGCTGCATATAAGAATGGAGTTCGTCGTGTAGTTTACGCAAGCTCAATTCACGCTGTTGGGATGCACAAGAAAACAGATTTCATAGGGATAGATGCAGCTCATAGGCCAGATACATACTACGGTTTAGCTAAATGTTTTGCAGAAGATTTGGCTTCTTTATATTGGGATAAGCGCGGAGTGGAGTCTGTCTGCATGCGAATTCTTTCATGCGCCCAAGTATCGAACGCTCGCGCAGTTGGCTCATGGTTATCATACGCAGACTTAATTCAACTTGTCGAAAAATCTATAACCACTCAGGTGACTGGTTTTTCTATTGTCTATGGTGTCTCAGACAATGACCGTGCACCAGTAGACAACACTCTAGCCAGCCACTTAGGCTTTAAACCAAAAGACAATGCTGAACAGTTTTCTGAAAATATTTTTGCTGAGAGTGAAATGTCAGACCCACATGATCCTGGCAATATGTGCCAAGGCGGGCCATTTGCATCCGTCGAATTAGGTAATAGCGGTATAGCAACTATGAAAATAGTGGACGATAAAAAGCAATTCTAAGACGTGAAAGTTGGGTTTTCGAAGATTAGATTTCGAAAAACCGAAACTTTTAAATACTACTATGACTTAAAAACATAATAGGCCAATATTAAGATAAATTTTCTACAAAGGGACCATCTATGGCACGCGAATATTTAAAAAAAGCCGAAAAGACTGCTAAAACTGATGCAGGTTCAACACAAGATATCGTGCGTGGTATTTTAGCTGATATCGAAGAGGGGCGCGAGAAAGTTGCGTTAGAGATTTCTGCTAAATTCGATAAATATTCTGGCAATGCAATTTTGTCGCGTGATGAAATTGATGAAGCAAAAAATAAAATTCCACAAAAACTTCGTGACGATATGCATTTTGCACATGACAATATTATGCGCTTTGCTTCTGCTCAAAAAGGCACCATGACAAATATGGAAATGGAATTACATCCAGGTTTAGTAACAGGCCAAAAATTGATACCTGTTAATGCTGCTGGATGTTATGTACCCGGTGGCCGCTACGCGCACATTGCATCTGCTATGATGACTGTCACCACAGCAAAAGTAGCAGGTGTTGGCCACATTACAGCATGCTCTCCTCCAAATGGAGATGAAGGAATTAATCCTGCTATTATTTATGCCGCTGATTTAGCAGGCGCTGATAAGATATTATCTCTTGGTGGCGTTCAAGGCGTCGCCTCAATGACTTACGGTTTATTTGATTTACCACAAGCTGATATTATAGTTGGCCCAGGAAATCAATTTGTTGCAGAGGCTAAGCGTCAATTATTTGGCCGAGTTGGAATCGATATGATCGCAGGTCCAACAGATAGCTTAATTTTGGCAGATGCTAACGCTGATGCGGAAATAGTAGCCTGCGATTTGGTTGGTCAAGCTGAACATGGATATAATTCACCTGTTTGGTTGGTTACTGATAGCCACGAATTAGCTGAAAAAGTAATGGAATTAGTGCCAGGCTATATTAAAAGTTTACCAGGCTTAAACCGTGACAATGCAACTGCTGCTTGGCGAGACTATGCAGAAGTAATAGTTTGTTCAGATCGCGAAGAGATGGCAGCGACTTCTGATGATTACGCCCCTGAACACCTTACAGTACAAGCCTCAGATTTGGATTGGTGGCTAGATCGTCTCACATGTTACGGGTCTTTATTCTTGGGTGAAGAAACTACTGTTGCTTATGGAGATAAGTCATCAGGTCCGAACCATGTTTTACCGACATCACGTTCAGCACGTTATACTGGTGGCTTATCAGTTCATAAATATATGAAAGTAGTTACTTACCAACGTTCAACACGCGAAGGTGCTAAACGTGTAGCTGAATCTTGCGCACGCATTTCTCGACTAGAAGGCATGGAAGGCCATGCTCGTACAGCGGACATTCGGTTAGCAAAATACTTTCCCGGGGAAAATTTTGACTTAAGTTCCGAAGGATAAAGCATGTTTGATGTTAACGGCAAAACAATAGCTATTACTGGTGCCTCTTCAGGCATCGGCCTTGCAATGGCTAGTCACCTTGTTAGCAATGGTGCAAATGTTATTGCCGTAGCAAGGCGTGGCGAGGCACTCCGTAAATGGGTGGAAAACACTGAAGGCAACACAGCATTTGTTGCTGCTGACTTAAGTGTCATAACAGCCCTACCAGGCGTAGCTTCAGAAATTGCTTCGCCTTTTGGTGATGTTGACATCCTTATTAATGCAGCAGGGCTCAACCCTCGCAAACATGCAGATGATGTTACATTTGATGCATGGAATGCAGCAATAGATATAAATTTAAGTGCACCTTTTTTTCTTGCACAATCAATGGTGCCTGCCATGCGAGAAGCTGGTTGGGGGCGAATTATTAACTTTGCATCCCTTCAATCACAACGAGCTTTTGAAAATGGAATTTCTTATGGCGCAGCAAAAGGTGGCGTTGTCCAATTGACACGAGCAATGGCACAAGCATGGTCGCGAGATGGAATAACAGCAAATGCAATAGCTCCTGGTTTTTTTCCAACTGAATTAACTGCGCCTGTTTTTTCTGATCCCACTTTAGCTAAAAAAAATGCAGATCAAACATGCATTGGACGTAATGGGACGATGCAAGATTTAGAAGGTCCAGTACAATTTTTATGTTCTGACGCCAGCGCATATATTACTGGTCAGACACTTTATGTTGATGGAGGTTTTACAGCAAAATGAAGGCACTTGTTTATACTGATGTGAAACAATTAGAGTTTTGTGATGTACCCAATCCAAAACTAGATATGGATGAAAATTTAATTGCAATTCGCTCAGTTGGGATTTGCGGCTCAGATATGCATGCATATCTTGGGCATGATGAACGTCGCCCAGCACCACTAATTCTTGGGCACGAGGCGGCTGGTGATGTCATCAAAGGGCCTATGAAGGGTGAAAGAGTTACAGTTAATCCCTTAGTAACCTGCCAGACTTGTAAGGAATGCAAATCAGGGCGATCTAATCTTTGTGGCAGACGTCAAATCATTTCAATGCAGCCACGAGAAGGTGCATTTGCAGAAATGATTGTAATGCCAAGTCGTAATTTAGTTAAAGTTCCTGGCAATATATCTTTTAACGACGCTGCACTGACAGAACCCCTGGCAGTTTGCTGGCACGCAATACGCCTAGGGCTAAATGCCATGGATATAGCAGTAAAAGCTGCCAATACTCTTGTTATAGGTGGAGGTGCAATTGGTCTAGGGTCGGCACTTTCATTGATGGCTAAGGGTGTAAAAAAAATTAAAATTGCAGAGCCTAATCAAGCAAGGCGTGCATTTTTACAGGCCAATACGTTGTTTGATGTTTATGATCCTGAACAGGGCCATGGTAAAATATCAGATTACGATTTAGTTATCGATGCCGTTGGGTTTTCATCTAGCAGATCAGATGCTTGCGCTTTAGCAAAGCCTGGGGGTGTAATTATTCATATAGGTTTAGGTGATAGTGAAGGTGGACTCGATATTCGCCGCCTAACTTTACAAGAAATTAGGTTCATTGGAACTTATACATATACAAGCCAAGATTTTGTAGAAACAGCGCACGCAATTTTTAATGGTAGTTTTGGTTCTTTAGATTGGTATGAAACTCGCCCATTATCTGCAGGTAACAAAGCTTTTTCACAAATCTTACGCGGCGAAATCGCAGCCCCTAAAATTATCCTAAATCCTTAAGATAATAGTCCCTGCTTAAGTGCCTTTGCTCCATCACAAAGAACATTTATCCGATCCTTCAGAACAGAAACAGATAGGCGCTGTGACGGGCCATGAAACGCTAGTGCTGCTACAAAGCGTCCTGTATGGTCAGTTACAGGTACAGCAATTGCACGCATCCCATCCACAAACTCCTCATCGTCTATAGCATAGCCCTGCTTAGAAATTTTATCTAATTCTATAAGTAATTCTTCAAAATTAATAAAAGATTTATTAGTTAATGCTCTCAAGTTAAGTCCCGAAACAAATCTATAACGCGCAGCTTTTGAGAGGCTCGCCATAAAACACTTACCACTTGCAGTGCAGTGAAATGGGACGTTTGTACCAACGGGTAACTTTATTTGAAACGGCCAATTAGTTTCAATCCGATCTAAATAATGCATGCCAGATTCCTCTGGTATAACATAATTTACTGCCTCTTGGACTTTAGATGCAACAGTTAGCAAAACTTGGTGTCGAGTAATATGAAATCGTGACGCATGTAATAAGCCTGCTCCCATTAAACGTAATCTACGGCTTGGGCGGTATCTTTTACCTCCAGGCTCACGGTTCAAGAACCCTTTTTTTTCCAGAGTAGCTACCAAACGATGAACAGATTGCTTGGGCAATCCAATTTCGTCATTTATCTCAGTTGCAGTCATTGCATTATCTGAGCGCCCAATCACTTCTAGAATTAAAAGTGTCCTCAAATTAGTTGGTATGCGACTTTCGTCTATTTCTTTTTCCATTAGTTAAAACTTCTTGTTGCACGAATCAAATATAGTCTTTCTAATAGATTATTAGCAAAAACGAGACTAAAAGTCTCATTTTTTAATATAAGAGGTTATTTTTTGAATTTTGACTATATTATTGTTGGTGCTGGCTCTGCTGGTTGCGTAGTTGCGAACCGTTTATCACAAAACGGTCGCTATACTGTTGCGCTGTTAGAAGCTGGTGGAAAAGACAATAATCCGTGGATACACATCCCGGTTGGTTACTTTAAAACAATGGGAAACCCAAAAACAGATTGGTGTTATCGCACTCAATCAGATGCTGGAATCAACGGACGTTCAATTCCGTGGCCTCGGGGACGAGTTTTAGGTGGCTCAAGCTCAATTAATGGTTTGCTATATGTACGGGGCCAAGCAGAAGACTTTGATAACTGGCGCCAACTTGGAAATTCTGGATGGGGCTGGGACGACGTTTTACCACTATTCAAAAAGGCAGAAACTTGGAATGGTGATCTCAAGAGTGAAATGCGCGGATATAATGGACCCCTGTCAGTGTCTCCAACACGGTTAAGTCGTGATGTGGTAGATAAATGGGTCGATGCTGCCACAAACGCAGGATATAAACGCAACCTAGACTATAATTCAGGTGACCAAGAGGGGGTTGGGTACTTTCAGCTAACTGCAGATAAAGGGCGTCGATGTTCATCTGCGGTTGCATACTTGAAACCTGCTAAAAAACGAAAAAATCTAACTATTTTCACGAATACACACGTTGAGAAAATATTAATTGTTGAGGGCAGAGCAACAGCAGTTAATGCTATGCAAAACGGAATTCTAAAAGTTCTAAAAGCAAACAAAGAAATAATTCTGTCAGCTGGTGCCATTGGTTCGCCCCAAATACTTATGCTTTCTGGTATAGGTGACCCTAATGAACTAAAGGAACATGGGATTGAGGTTGTCGAAGCACTCTCAGGGGTTGGAAAAAACTTACAAGATCACCTACAAGCACGGCCAATATTTAAAACTGACCTTTCTACTATTAATATAGAAACAAATAATTTTTTTAAACAAGGTATGATCGCTCTTCAATATGCCGTTTCCCGCACCGGTCCCATGACAATGGCAGCGAGCCTTGGTACAGCATTTCTTAAAAGTGACTATAAGTTAAAAACACCCGACATTCAGTTCCATATTCAGCCATTTAGCGCAGATAATGCTGTTGAAGGTGCACATAAGTTTTCTGCATTTACAGCTTCAGTACTCCAAATGCGGCCAGAAAGTTCTGGCCATTTAAAATTAAGTTCATCGAATTATAGGGACCATCCTCAGATATACCCAAATTATTTATCTTCTGAACTAGATCAAAAAACTATTGTTAAAGGTATTCAAATAGCTCGTAAAATTGCACAGTTTGAACCGCTAAAATCTCATGTAATAGAAGAATACCAGCCCGGATCAGAAGTTGGGTTTGATGATTATGAGGCAACACTAAGTTGGGCTAGGCAGACTTCAGTTACTATTTATCATCCAACTGGGACTTGTAAAATGGGAGCAGATAAAATGGCAGTAGTTGATGAGCGCCTTCGAGTACATGGCATTCAAGGCTTACGCGTGGCAGATTGCTCAATTATGCCCGTAATCACATCTGGAAATACTAATGCACCAGCAATAATGATTGGTGAAAAAGTTTCACAAATGACACTAGAGGACGCACAATAATGCTCGACACAATTCTTGGCTATGGCCAAATCATCATTGCTGACTTAATTCTTTCAGGGGATAATGCATTAGTAATTGGGATGGCTGCTGCAGGACTTGCTCCTAAACTGCGGAAAAAAGCAATTTTTTACGGTATGCTTATTGCTGCTGTGTTGCGTATAGTTTTTGCAGTGATTGCTACAACTCTGTTAGATGTCAAAGGCTTACTTTTTCTTGGGTCAATTTTATTGTTTTGGGTCTGCTGGACACTGTTTAAAGAGATTCGTAGCGCAAGCCATGCACAAACTGAACATCCTATTGGGGACCCAAGCAACCCAGAAATGGTAAGTACTGGAGCACCTCAAAAAACTATGCTTGCAGCACTTATATCCATTACTGTTGCAGATATTACGATGTCATTAGACAATGTGCTCGCAGTTGCTGGCATCGCGAATGGTGATACACAAATGTTAATTTTTGGGTTAGGTTTGGCTATTGTACTTATGGCATTTGCGGCTACACTTATTATGAAAATACTATCTAAGTACCCATGGGTTTCTTGGTTAGGTTTATTAGTATTGGTTTATGTTGCCGGAGAAATGATGTATCGTGGATTTTACGATATCTCTACCGGGATAGGACCAATGCTGGGATTGGTCGAGGGCATGGATATGTCCAAACACCACTAAAGACGATTCACCGCCTATACGCGCGGTGAATTCGAACACCCCTCCCTTTAAGTCTTCGGAATGGGGGGGAACAATTAAAGAGGACAAAACTTAAGGGAGGATAAAACATATGTTTAATCTCAAAACAGCAACAGCAGTAGCTGTTGCGCTTTCCATAACGGCTACTTCAGCCTTTGCGGAAAAAGTTCTACGTGTTCAGTCAGTTCTATCAAACACGTCTGACGAAGCTGTAATGCTGCGCGAATTTGGCAAAGACGTAGCTGCTCTAACAGGCGGGTCTTTGAAAATAGAAATACTACCAGCAGGTGCCATTGTTGGCCCACGTGACATCATGGACGCAGTTGATGCGGGTCTTGTTGAAGGTGGTTTCGCTTGGACCCACTACTGGGGTGGTAAGCACGTAGCTGCCAACTTATTTGGTGCACCGATTGCCGGTGCTGGAGTTGGTATGGACAACATCGCATTCCTATCATGGTTTCAATACGGTGGCGGTAAAGAGCTTTACGATCGTCTTTGGACAGAAATGGGCGTAAACGTTAAAGGCTTCATGTTACAGCCAGTTGGTCCAGAAGCATTAGGTTGGTTCCCAAAGCCAATCAATTCTATGGATGACTTCCGTAAAATGCGTTTCCGCGCTCCTCCAGGTATGGTTGGTGCTGCTTACGCTGAAATTGGTGTTCCTGCTGTTGCTATGGGCGGTGGAGACATTCTTCCAGCGCTTGAAAAAGGTACAATTGACGCGGCTGAGTGGTGCTGTCCGAAGCCTGACTCAGTGTTTGGTTTCCAAAAAGTTCTTAAGCACTACTACTTGCAAGGTTTACACCAAGTTGTTGTGAACGCTGACTTGTACGTAAACGGCGATTTCTACAAGGGCCTGACTGTTACTGAGCAAAAAGCTTTAGAAGTTTCTGCAAACGCATCTTTGATTAAATCATTGTCATACCGTATCTATGAAAACGGTAAGGCGCTGAAAGATCTAACAGATAACCACGGCGTTATTTTGGAAGATACTCCAGCTGATTACTTTACAGAGTATATGGCTGCTGCGAAAAAGTCTTTGCAAGCTGCTTCTGATAGTAATGCGTTCTTTGCTGAAGTATGGCAGTCACAAAAAGATTTTGCTGACATAGCTGTTCCATTCTGGGCAGGTGCACAAACATCAAATGCGAGTTTGGGTAGAGCACACGCAGACACATTGAAGTAAGAATTTTTCTTACTGTGCGGGGCCTTTCTGGCCCCGCACTTTTTTTTGATAAGGGGCTCACTATTTTTTGAGGCCTTTTTCAAAAAAGAAGCCGGAATAAACGGTATTTTAAAGGGAGAGAAGAAATGGCTGCAGAAGAACCGATTCCGGGGGATCTGGAAATTGCAGATGAGTTGATTGCTGAACGTCGTGCTGAAGCACCTGGTGAAACACCTGATGATATGACGCCTTGGATGCGACCTATTACAGCAGTAATCGATGTCATCAACTTTCGTGTAGGTCAGATCATTGCCCTTTTGATGATACCACTTATAGCGGTTGTTGTGTACGAAGTTATATCTCGTAACCTTGATTCAGTCTTAATTGATGCTGGTTTTGGAAATTTAGCGAGAGCCCTTCATCTGGGACCGACGCTTTGGGTATATGACATGAGCCGAATGATCGCAGGTGTCCTTTGGATGGCTGCTGCTGGCTACGGCTTAATGCGCGGTGTACATATTCGCGCAGATTTCTTGTATCGCAGTTGGACTAACAAAACTCAGGCAACAGTGGATGCTTCGCTATACTTACTTTTCTTCATGCCATCGATGATCTTTTTCACCTGGGTATCAACAGAATTCTGGTGGAGTGCGTTTTCATCAGGTGAAACCAACTCAGTAGACAGTGCATGGGGACCATTGTTGTGGCCTGCTCGTACTGCAATGCCTGTTGGTGGTTTCCTATTGCTGATTCAGGGTATTCCAGAGATTTTCCGCGCTTTTCATAAAATGGGAAAGGCTCGTGAGCGTTTGTTTGTTAAGGCGCTTCCTTTTTATCTGGTTGCACTTACATGGCTTGTATTAGCAATTTTCTTACCGGATGTCATTCCAGGTGGTGCTTGGTTTACAGAAATCATGAAAGCCGCTCCATCTGTTGGTAAACCAACAATTGGCTTAATCATGATGGCTGCAATGTTGTTTGTAATTTTCATTGGCTTCCCGATTGCATTCACCTTAATTTTCTTGGCATTTATCTTCGGCATCTGGGGTTACAACTTCTTCTTTGCGACCTTCCTAATGACGCTTGGTACAAACTCCACAATGCTGAATGATCAGTTAATGGCAGTACCAATGTTTGTTTTGATGGGCATCGTGATGGAATCTGCAGGGTTAATGGAACGTTTATTCTCGTCTGTTCAGATGATCATGTCGCGTGTGCGTGGTGCTTTATTTATTGCTGTGTTGATTGTGTCTACAATTTTTGCAGCAGCAACAGGTATTGTTGGTGCGTCTGTAACAATGTTGGGTATAATGGCTGGTGCTACAATGACCCGGGCTGGTTATGATGTGAGATTATCCGCAGGTACAATTACAGCAGGTGGTACACTTGGCATCTTGATACCACCTTCAATCATGTTAATTGTCATGGGGCCAGTATTGGAAGTATCTACACTTGATCTGTTCCGTGGTGCGTTTATCCCCGGTGCGCTCCTTGCAATTTTATACTTACTGTACACGCTTGGACGTTGCTGGCTAAATCCAGATTTAGGTCCAATCTTATCTGAAGAAGATCAACCAGACACATCACGTTTCTATGGCGCAGAAGTTGCATTGATCTGTCTTGGTGTTCTTACTGTGTGCCGTGTATTCGGTCTAGGTTTGAGTGGTACGTTTGGAGGGTTCATTCCATTTGGTGGGCTTGTTGCATTAATCATAATTGGGACAATCGCTTATAAAGCGTACCGAAGCTTATCAATTCTTCGGATTGTGGTGCCAATCGGAGTTCTGTTTCACCTTTATATGATTTTTGCAAGAATTGGTGAAGATGGCAGTTTGCCAATTATGTCAATCGTAATGGGCGCATTCATTTTACTCTTAGCCTACTTAGGTCGCATTATTTACAGTTCAGAAGCCGAGAAAGATTTTTACTTCTCTGACCTATGGGATGAATTCTTTGCAGGTTTAATGCCACCAACAATTCTCATATCCTTTGCTTTAGGTTCAATACTGCTCGGCTTTGCAACACCAGCGGAGGCAGCTGCCATGGGTGCATTCGGATCAATAATTTTAGCTATTGCATACCGAAAATTCACCTTTTCAAGCTTTAATGACAACTTGATAAAGGCACTTGAAATCACAGTTCTAATCATGTTCTTGGTCGCAGCTTCAAACTTCTTTGGTGCAGAATTCAGCTCACTAGGAACACCTAAGTTAATGACAGAAATGTTAATGGGTCTTGAAATGTCACCATACTTGATCTTACTACTTGTGATGGCACTAATATTCTTACTGGGCTGGCCACTTGAATGGGTACCAATTGTGTTGATCGTAGTTCCTATTCTATTGCCAACAGTTCAATCTTTAGAACTACATGGTCTGAGTAGTTATGACACAATGGTCTGGTTTGGTATTCTTGTTGCAGTGAATTTACAAACTGCATGGCTCAGTCCACCTGTGGCCTTATCAGCTTACTTCTTAAAAGGTGTTGTACCAGACTGGGATCTTAAGGATATCTACATTGGCATGATGCAATTCATGTTAGTTCAGTTATTAGGATTGGCATTGATATTCATCTTCCCACAACTCGTACTATGGTTGCCAAGGGTTATGGCTGGATAATCAAAAACATAAAATTTAAAGCCCACCTTTGAATAAGGGTGGGCTTTTTTTATTTTTTAGACACAACTAAGTTATAATTTGTCACGCATTGAATACCACAGCATCGCCAATACCAGCATTGGGGACCGCAGCATCACACCACCTGGGAAACGCGGTGTTGGAACCGATGCCATAAAGTCAAATTGCTCCGCCTGCCCTCGAATTGCATCAGCAGCCATTTTGCCCCCCATAGTGGCCATAGCCACACCATGGCCCGAATAGCCGGAAGCAGACAGGATATTACCACCTATACATTCAAAATGTGGCATGCGATTCATGGTGATACCCAATGTACCACCCCATGCATAATCAATGCGGGTATCCTTTAATTGTGGATAGATTTGCAACATCGGCTTACGCACCGCCGCCGCGATATCACGTGGAAATTTGTACCCATAACTCTCGGACCCACCGAACAAAAGACGACGATCAGAACTAAAGCGGAAATAATTAACCACAAATTTACTGTCAGCCACGGCATGATTGTTTTTTATTAATGCCTCTTGGGCATCCTCACTCATGGGTTCAGTTGCTATGATAAAATTGTTGATTGGCATAACACGAGCCGCAACACGATTGTTCAAACGCCCCAGATATCCATTACAGGCTAGCACTACAAATTTTGCGCGTACAGAACCACCTTTAGTTTTGACCAAGGCTGGATCACCCAATTGCACATCTATAACTTTAGACTGTTCGTAAATTGTTACGCCCACGTCAACGCATTTACGCGCCAAGCCAAAGGCGTAACGCAAAGGATCAATATGCCCAGCACCTATGTCCAGCGTACCGCCATAATATGCAGGGCTGTTGACAAGATCGCGGGTTTCTTCACGGCTTAGGTTGCGGATTTTATTGTAACCGTATTTGTCGCGTAGGTGATCCGTATATGCATGTTCTTCACCTACATAACGTTCACGATGCGCCGTGTGGATAATCCCATCCACGACCCTACAATCATCCATATCGGCTGACAGTTCGCGTACCAGATCAACTGATTTTTGCGAAATATCCCATAATGCGTTGGCGTGTTCATCACCCAACAAACTCTCAAGACCCTCTTGATCCATGCGTTGACCACCAGACACTTGGCCGCCATTACGACCAGATGCACCAAAACCAATACGCTGTGCCTCAATTATAGCAACTGAATAGCCTGATTGCGCTAAATGTAATGCCGAAGATAAACCTGTAAAGCCAGCTCCAATCACACAAACATCGACCTCTATGTTACTGAAAAGCATTGGTAATTCTGTAATCTGATTTGCATTTTCAGCATAATATGAATTAGGGTATTTACCCTGTTTATCATTAGCAGTTAATAAATCCATATTAGGCATTTAACAACAAATGCTCACGCTCCCAAGGCGAAATTTCACGTTGATATTCAAGTAATTCAGCATGTTTAATTTGTCGATAAAGGTCACAAAATTCTTGCCCTAGAACATCTTGTAACTCAGTATCCGTCTCAAACAAATTCAAGGCCGCAAATAAAGAATGGGGAAGGCCTTTATCAGTTTCAAAGATTTCTACGTTTACGGCATCCCGCGGAGTGGTAGAATTAATCATTCCCAAATAACCAGCAGCTAAACTTACAGCAATAGCCAGATATGGGTTTGCATCGCTACCAGTCACACGGTTTTCGACTCTACGCGAATTAGGCTCAGAATTGGGGATGCGTAGTCCAGTCGTGCGGTTGTCAGCCGCCCACTCCAAATTTGAAGGTGCGGAATACGCTCCAGCTAGTCGACGGTAAGAATTAACATAAGGAGCTAACAAAGGCAGGGCATTTTGTAGATGCTTTTGTGAACCTCCAATAAAACTATAAAATAAATCAGTTGGTGAACCATCAGAATTAGAAAAAAGGTTTTCCCCAGTCCTTACGTCAACAATAGATTGGTGAATATGCATGGCAGAACCTGGCTGATCGCGCATAGGTTTTGCCATAAATGTAGCAAAAACCCCATGCTTCAATGCAGCTTCACGTATTGTACGCTTAAAGTAAAATACCTGATCTGCTAATGAAAGAGGATCACCATGCATAAGATTAATTTCAATTTGGCCAGCACCACCTTCTTGGATAATAGTATTAATTTCCAATCCCTGAGCTTCAGTGTAGTCATATATTGTGTCAATCACATCACCAAACTCATCTACAGCTACCATTGAAAATGCTTGCTGACGCGCACCTATACGGCCTGTACGGCCTACTGGCGGCTGAATATCTTCGGTTGGGTCTGTATTAGGCTTAGTTAAGTAAAATTCGAGCTCAGGCGCAACAACAGCACGCCAACCTTTAGCCGCATATAGTGCCATCACCCGGCGTAAAACATTACGTGGCGCAATTTGTAAATCTTCGCCTTCGCGTGTTTCAATATTGTTAATTATTTGTACGGATGCGTCTTCTGACCATGGAACAGCAGTGGCTGTCGACATATCAGGGCGCAAGACAATATCTTTTTCTGTCCACTGGTTTTCAATATTATCCATATCTACATATTCGCCAGAAATGGTTTGGTAAAACAACGAAATTGGTAAATATGTAGTTCCTGTAGATGAGAATTTATGTGCAGGCATAGTTTTACCCCGCGACATACCCGCAATATCCGGAATTATACTTTCTACTTCATATAGACGCCTATCGCCTTTATGTGTGAGAAAAGGCTGCGGTAGCTTTTTCATCCAATCTTGTGTGTTATTGTTGCTCATAGGATCCATCATAAATAATTAAAAAAAAGGTATCACATTTTTGGACATGTACCAGAAAATTCGATATCAAAGTTTAACTAAATATAGTTTAGTCTTTTTTAAAAGACATAAGTATGCGAAATGGTGGGGCTAATGACTGATTTCAAGACTGAGTACGACACATATTGCACTAAGCATGGTGTCCCGGAACGCATAGATTTAATGTTATGTGATTTAAATGCAGTTTTGCGCGGCAAATGGTTACCTTCATCAGAAATATCTAAATTAATTGATAATCAGGTGCGCATTCCATTATCAACATACGCACCAAACATATTTGGTTTTGAGTTACCTGCTACAGGCCTTGGAATCATACAGGGTGATCCTGATGGCGTCCTCAAGCCAATTCTTGGGACTTTAAAGCCAGTTCCATGGGCTGAAGGTAATGTAGCTCAGGTTTTAGTTGAAATGCATGAAATGGATGGATCAATTTCAGAACTGTCACCCCGACGAATTCTCAAACTAATCTTAGATCAATTTAACGCTAAGGGCTTAAATCCTGTTGTAGCTTGTGAACTGGAGTTTTACCTTCTCAATAAACGTAAAAACATTAGTGACCCTCCCACACCGTTAGATGGAACACCTGACGCACAAAATTATGACTTAGAAGTTTTGTCACGATCAGAGAGTTTACTGCGGGCTATTCAGGCCGCTTCTCATATTGTGGGATTACCAATTGATACGATGATAGCAGAATTTGGGCCTGGTCAATTTGAAATTAATTTCCACCATACTGCAGACGTATTGGCAGCAGCAGACACAGCAATTCTATTTCGACGAATTGTTCGTGGCGTTGCTGCAGAACATAATATGGAGGCGACGTTTATGGCTAAACCGTATGCCAGTCACCCTGGTAATGGAATGCATTTACATGCATCCGTTTTAGATGAAAAAGGTGAAAATATTTTTGATGCCTCTGATGATGAAATAGCTCCCACTCTTCGACATGCGGTTGCAGGTGTATTGAATACAATGAATGAATTTCAAGCAATTTTTGCACCTCATTTAAATTCATACCGTCGGTTCTTTTTAGGAGGATTTGCCCCTTGCGCCCCTGATTGGGGTATAGATAATCGCAATGCCGGTATAAGATTACCTGAAATAAATGGATCAAGTGCACGCCTAGAGCATAGAATTTGTGGTGCAGATGTAAATCCTTACCTTGCTTTTGCCGCCATTTTAGCTGGGGTTCTTCATGGAATAGAAGCCCAGGAAGAGCCTCCACTACCTCTGGAGGATAAAAATGCTCTACCCGCTGTCCCACTAACAACAAACTGGGCTCTTAGTGTTGAAAATTTTGCTACTTCGGATTTAGCAGCAAAAGTATTTGGTAAAAGCTATCGAGACATCTACACTATTTTACGTAGAGATGAGATAGCACAACTAACAGCAGAGATATCACCAATAGAATATAAAACATACCTCAGCAGATTATAGGAATTATCATGACAGATAAAAAAGGTGACTTTGCATTCCGCTCAAATGAGGCCGTAGGAATGTTCAGTGAGATGACTTACGGTGGTGCATTATCATTCTTACGCCGCAAGTATACTCGAAACTTAGACGGCGTCGATGTCGCCGTCAGCGGTGTTCCTTTTGATAATGCAGTCACTTACCGCCCGGGTTGTAGACTAGGCCCTCGCGCCATTCGCCAAGCATCTGTACAATTGGCAGAGCTGGACGCCTTTCCTTTTGGTTTTAATCTTTTTGATAACTTATCGATTGTAGACTATGGCGATTGTTTCCTCGACCCCCATCACCCTGAAACTATTTCAAAAGCCATAGAAGATCACGCAAGACAAATAATAGCAGCAGAAACAAAAATGTTAACATTTGGAGGTGATCATTTTATCTCTTATCCATTAATAAAAGCTCATGCAGAAAAATATGGTCCAATTGCCTTAATTCAATTCGATGCGCATTGCGATACTTGGGAAGACAATGGCGGAATGGATCATGGCACTATGTTTGCACGTGCAGTTGAAGAAGGCATAATCGATGCTACTAAGTCAACTCAAGTGGGATTGCGCACATATAATAATACAGATGCAGGATTTGAAATTTTAACTTCCCCTTGGGTACATCGTAACGGAATTGATGCTACCCTAAATATAATAAAAGCCCGCGCAGGAAATGCACCAGTATATATTTCATGGGATATAGATGGATTTGACCCTTCCTTTGCTCCAGGAACAGGCACACCAGTTGTTGGCGGTCTCGCTACTTGGCAAGGGCTAGAATTATTACGAGGTTTGGGTGAATTAAATTTAATTGGAATGGACGTAGTTGAAGTTTCACCCCCCTACGATGTTAGTGAAATCACCGCACTTGCAGCAGCAACTGTTGCACACGATTTTTTATGTTTATTAGCACAAAAAAAAGGTGCCAAAGGAAAAGTAGTTGGTCGCTTATAATTACAAAAATAAACTTATGAATAGTAAAAAATGGTGCACCCTAATTGAGGTGCACCAAAGAAATAGTACTAAAATTACTTATATAAACCTTGCTGTTTAATATCAGCTAAAGTTTCATCTAATGATTTAAATGCTATATCAATAAGTTTATCAATTTCCAAACGAGTTATACTGATTGGGGGGGATATGATCATTCGATCACCAACATGCCTCATAATTAATCCATTTCCAAAACTATGACCACGGCCAATTAGTCCAACAGTACCAGCATCAGCAGCAAATCTAGCCCGTGAGGGCTTATCAGGTGTCATTACTAGGGAGCCCATAAATCCAACCATATTAGTCTCACCAATCAAAGGGTGATCTCCCAATGCATGCCATTTTTCCTGAAGATATGGAATTGTATCTGCGACAGCATTTTCGATCATTTTCTCTTCTTGAATAATGCGCAAATTCTCCAATGCAACTGCAGCAGCTACTGGATGGCCCCCATATGTATAACCGTGCGCAAAATCACCCGCATGGTTTACAACATTAGCCACTTCATCACAGACCATTGAGCCACCTATTGGTGCATAGCCCGAAGATAACCCTTTAGCTATAGTCATAATATGTGGACGTATTCCATAATAGTCAGATCCAAACCAATGGCCTGTTCGGCCAAAGCCACAAATTACCTCATCAGCAATTAATAAAATTTCATGGTCGTCACAAATTCGCTGAATTTCTGGCCAATAAGTTTCCGGAGGAACAATAACACCACCTGCGCCTTGAACAGGTTCAGCAATAAATGCAGCTACTTTATCTTCACCTAATTCATGAATTTTAGCCTCTAATTCGCGTGCACGCTTAAGGCCAAACTCTTCTGGAGACATATCTCCACCTTCATTATACCAATCAGGTTGACCGATATAAGATATATCAGCAATCGGTAAACCGCCCTGCGCATGCATACCCTTCATACCACCAAGAGATGCACCTCCCATGGTTGATCCATGGTATCCATTTTCACGACTAATAATAATTTTTTTAGTAGGCTTACCTTTAGCTGCCCAGTAATGCCTTACCATTCGAATATTTGTGTCATTTGCTTCAGATCCACCCGTAGCAAAAAAAGTATGATTAAAGCCTTCTGGTGAAACTTCAGCCAACTTTGCTGCCAATGAAATTGCAGGCACATGGCTCGTTTGAAAAAAAGTATTATAATATGGCAATTGTTGCATTTGAGCATATGCAACATCTGCTAATTCTTTGCGCCCATAACCAATATTTACGCACCAAAGACCCGCCATACCATCCAAAATTTGAGTACCATCTGAATCTGTTAACATAACACCATCGGCGGCAGTAATAACTCGAACCCCTTTTTGGGCTAGCTCAGCATTAGCTGTAAAAGGATGCATATGATGAGCTGCATCTAATGCTTGAAGTTCTGCTGTTGGCAGATGGTTTACTATTTTATTCATTTTAGCCCTCCCTTGAGCTTTTACGCAACATTACTAATGTGGCGCAAAAAATTCCTAAGCCAACAATTCCAATCATGATTGTTGCTAATGCATTAATATCCGGGCTAACACCCAAACGAACCTTTGAAAAAATTACCATGGGCAAGGTAGAAGCACCTGGCCCAGCAACAAAGCTTGCGATTACTAGGTCGTCCAAAGACAATGTAAATGCCAGCAGCCAAGCCGATACCAATGCAGGCAAAATCATTGGTAATGTTATATCAAAAAATACTCGCACAGGGCGAGCACCTAAATCAGATGCAGCTTCTTCAATATCTTTATCCATATCCACTAAACGCGACTGAACTATTACGGCAACAAAGGCTAGGCCAAATGTTGAGTGTGCAATAACAATTGTAGATAGACCACGGCCAACAGGCCATCCTATTAACCCTTGTAAAGAAATGAAAAGCATCAACAGTGAAAGGCCAGTAATTACTTCAGGCATTACTAACGGTGCAGTAATCATCCCTGAAAATAATGTTCTCCCTTTAAAGCGCCCAAAACGTACCATAATAAGTGCAGCTAACGTTCCAAGCACAACCGAAATAGATGCACTTATGAAAGCAATTTTTAAACTAATCCACGCAGCACCCAAAATTTGTGGGTCGCCAAAAAGTTCACCATACCATTTAGTTGAGAAGCCACCCCACACTGTAACTAATTTAGATGCATTAAAGCTATAGAAAACGAGAGCGGCAATTGGAGCATATAAAAAGAAAAAGCCAAAGACACTAAGAATACGAAAGAACATATTAAGATACTTCCTCTTCCGCAGCGCGCCGCATCCACATAATGGGCAGTACAAGTAAAACAAGCATCGCAGTAGCAACCGCAGAAGCAACAGGCCAGTCACGATTATTAAAGAATTCTGTCCAAAGTACTTTACCAATCATTAATGTATCAGGACCACCTAATAATGCGGGAATTACAAATTCACCGATTGCAGGAATAAATACTAGCGTCGACCCAGCTATGATCCCAGGCAAGGATAAAGGTAAAGTAATAGTCATAAATGAAACAAACTTTGACGCCCCTAAATCTTCAGCAGCTTCAAGCAAAGTATTATCAATTTTTGTTAAATTTGCATACAATGGTAAGATCATAAATGGTAAGTAAGTATATACAATACCTACATAAACTGCAAAATTTGTCTGTAACATAATTAATGGTTCATTAATTAATCCTAGCTTTAATAATAGCGCATTGATTAGCCCATTACCCTTAAGAAAACCAATCCATGCATAAACACGTAATAGAAAAGAAGTCCAAAAAGGTAATACAACCAACATCAATAGAATATTACGCCATCGGTCACTAGATCGAGCGACTACATAGGCCATTGGATAACCAACTAATAGTGCAAAAACAGTACTAAAAAAAGCAATCTTCATCGAACTAAAATAGGCCTTCACGTAAAGCGTATCATCCCAAAGGTAAGCATAGTTTTCTAAGCTGAGTGAAATCAATAAGCGACTTTCTTCCCAACTAAAAAGCGGCGTAAAAGGTGGGCGAGCACGTGCAATTTCTGCGAACGATATTTTGAACACAACAAAAAAGGGGGCTAAAAAAAATATAAGTAACCACAACATTGGAATTGCAATAATTATAGTTCGCCCACGGCGCTGAAACCAATTCATCATGACGTAAGCACAACGCCTGCACTTCGCGCCCAAGTTAAATATACATCTTGTTGCCAAGTAATTGGAGCTTCCGCACCACGGTCTCGATTTGCCCTCACTGTACGAACTAATCGCCCCGTTTCCAAACGCACTAAATAAACGGACTGCCCACCAAGATAGGCAATATCTTCAACAGTCCCCTTTAACAAATTGGTAACGTTTTTTGGTTTAGCAACTGAAATTTCAAATTTTTCAGGGCGAAGCGCAAACCATAATAACTGATTTGGCGAACAGCTCACACCGTGTGGAACATGAATATTGATACCCGCATCGGGACTTTCTATTACTAATTTATTAGGGCTATCTTTAATTACTCGACCTTCAAACAAATTAACTGATCCAATAAAGTCCGCAACATAACGTGTACGTGGAAATTCATACACCTCTTGAGGTTCACCAATTTGAGCAATCGTCCCAATGTCCATCACTCCTATACGAGTAGACAATGTCATAGCTTCTTCTTGATCATGGGTAACAACTATAAAAGTTACCCCCAAAGTTTCTTGAATGTTAATCAATTCAAATTGGGTCTCTTCCCGAAGTTTTTTATCCAAAGCACCTAATGGTTCATCAAGTAATAATAGTTTGGGTTTTTTAATTAACGCTCGAGCTAATGCAACACGTTGTCGTTGACCACCCGACAATTGCGAGGGCTTACGTTTTTCATAGCCTCCAAGCTGAACTAATTCAAGAATTTCTGAAACTTGGATATCAATTTCAGCTTTTTGCAAGCCATCTCGACGTAAGCCATATCCTACATTTTTAGCAACGTTCATATGGGGAAACAACGCATAAGATTGAAACATCATATTTGTTGGACGTGCATGGGGGGGAACTGCTAGCATGTTTTGCCCATCAATTTCGATAGTGCCAGATGTTGGAATTTCAAATCCAGCTAACATTCGTAACAAAGTAGATTTACCACAGCCTGATCCACCCAAAAGGCTAAATAATTCGTTTTCATAAATATCAAGACTGATATTATCTACAGCAACTACATCACCAAACTTTTTTGTCAGGTTGCGTATTTTAATGAAAGGTTTCCTGTCGATATCAAGCCACGGCTTTTCATCAGTTGGGTTTGGATGTGTCATATTGATAAGAGGCGGCCTTGCAACCGCCCCATCTTTTTATTGACCAGTAACCACAGAGGTCCAAAGACGTGTGATAAAGCGATCAGTTTTTGGTGTTTGAACTTTTGAAGGCCATAATTTAGCTTTTGCTTCCACTGTTGGGAAAATTCCAATATCAGAAGTTATCTCTTCATCGATCAATGGGAACGCAGCTTCATTTGCGGAAGCATACCAAACATAATTTGTAATATCTGCAGTTATTTGAGCATCCATTATGAAATCAATAAACTTATGGGCAGCATCTGGATTTGGTGCATCAACAGGAATTGTTAACATATCAAACCATTGTAATGCCCCCTCATTTGGAACAACATATGCAAGTTCAACTCCGTTATCAGCTTCATCTGCACGATCTCGAGCCATGAAAACGTCTCCAGACCATCCAACAGCAACGCATGTATCACCATTCGCTAAATCGTTGATGTATTGCGATGAATGAAAATAACGAATACTTGGGCGTACAGATTTCAATAAATCAGCTGCAGCCTGTAACTCACCTTTATCTGCTGAGTTTGGATCATGGCCTAAATAATTTAAAGCTGCAGGAATAATCTCTGTTGGAGCATCCAACATAGAAATTCCACAATCAGCTAACTTAGCAGCAGTTTCTGGATTAAATACCATATCCCAGCTATCACCAGCATAATCAGCACCTAAACGATCTGCAATCATTCCAACATTGTATCCAATGCCAGTAGTACCCCAAAGGTAAATAACAGAATGTGCATTATCCGCATCATAACCAGCGGCTCCAGCCATCAGCTCTTTGTCCATATTTTTCAGATTAGGTAATTTTGATTTATCTAACTTCTGATAGACACCCGCTTCAATTTGGCGTTGCATGAAGTCAGACGTTGGCACAGTTAAATCGTAACCAGACGCACCAGCAAGCATTTTTGCTTCTAATACTTCATTGCTATCATAAACGTCATATATAACCTTTATGCCTGTAGCTGCTGTAAACTTTTCAATTGTATCTTCAGCTATGTAATCCGACCAGTTATAAATCCGTAATTCTTCTGCAGCCGCAAACGTTGCTGACAGTGCAAGCGCAGAAGCCGTTAAGGTTAGGAATTTCATTTTATATCTCCCTTTTGGCAGGATCTAACGCCTATTATATGGCAGTCCTGAAATTGTATCACAAATTTGATTTTGTGATACTATTATGAAAACGTGCGTTATTAAGACACGATTCGTCAAATCATTTTTTAAATACTTGAATTTTCAAGTGTAGTGAACAATTTAAAGAGGGCAAGATGTTAAAAGATTCACCAGCTCTGTTCGAGATTGATCGACCTGAAAACATGACAACACAAGAATATATTTATCAAAGACTGCGAAAATCCATAATGTTGGGGCTAACAGTACCAGGTAAACCAATAACTATTCGCGGTATAGCAGACGCGCTGGAAACAAGCCCAACTCCCGTGAGAGAAGCATTGCGGCGCCTATCAACAGAGCATGGTTTAAAAATGTTGCCAAATCGACGTATTGTCGTACCCCAAATGACATCAATTAGATTTAAAGAACTTATATTATTACGTGTAACATTAGAAATCCATGCAGCTTGCGCAGCTCTACCCTTTATCACAAATCATTTAGTGAATGATTTATCTGATTTAGACTTAGAAATTGATGCCGCTGTAGAAAAAGAAAATTACAACCAACAAATTATATTAAATCAGCAATTTCATGAACTAATTTATACCGCAAATTCAGAACAGGTCATTATGCCCATGATCGAAAGTATATGGCTACAACTTGGGCCCTTTAATCGAATTGCCGCTAGAAATATTAAAGAATTTTATGTAGTTGATCACCACAAAGAAATTTTATCTGCACTCCACGGCCGTCATAAAGAAGATTTAAAAGTTGCAATTAATGCCGATATAAAAGGAGCAGTTGGGCAATTACACCCTGATGCTTTAGAACGCATTTTAAAATAAGGGAAATAGGAAATTAAGTTTTATATTTTTTATAATCCAGACTGAGCAATACATAACAGAAAATTTACACCTCATTAAGTATTAAATAAGAAGTGCAGAACGTCACCATCTGCAACCAAATACCCTTTACCTTCTGCGCGCATTTTTCCCTTTTCTTTAGAGCCTTGCTCACCTTGGCACTCAACATAATCATCATAAGCTATAGTCTCTGCTCTAATGAAGCCTCGCTCAAAGTCACCATGGATAACTCCTGCTGCTTGTGGTGCAGATGTACCTTTGTGAATAGTCCAAGCACGCGCTTCTTTGGGCCCTACTGTGAAATAGGTTTGCAAACTTAACAATCCATAACCTGCAGCAATTAAGCGATCCAACCCAGCCTCTTTTAAACCAAGTTCGCTCAAAAACATTTCTGCTTCCTCAGCTTCAAGTTGACTAATTTCTTCCTCTATAGCTGCAGAAATTACTACCGATGCTGCCCCTTGCGAAGCAGCCATCTCAGCTACCGCCACAGAGTGTGCGTTACCTTCACCAGCATTGTCTTCTTCAACGTTACATACGAATAAAACAGGTTTTGCTGTTAATAAAGTAAGTAATTTCCATTGTTTTTCTTCATCCTCAGCAATATTACAGGTCCGCGCAGGTTTGCCAGTTTCCAGTGCGGTTTTGGCGCGTTCAAGTAAATCGTTTTGCATGGCAGCATCTTTATCGCCCCCTTTAAGTTTACGTACTAAACCCTTTAAGCGCTTTTCAATACTTTCTAAGTCAGCCAACATTAGTTCTGTCTCTATTGTATCAGCATCTTCAATTGGATTAACACGTCCATCAACATGAGTAACATCGTCATCATCAAAACAACGCAAAACATGGGCAATGGCATCACATTCACGAATATTTGCTAAAAATTGGTTTCCCAACCCTTCACCTTTTGATGCCCCTTTAACCAAACCAGCAATGTCTACAAAAGTCATGCGCGCAGGAATAACTGTTTTTGATCCAGCGATTTTAGATAAGATGTCTAAACGCACATCTGGTACGGAGACCTCACCAGTATTGGGCTCAATGGTACAAAAGGGAAAATTTGCAGCCTGCGCAGCTGCTGTACGAGTTAACGCATTAAAGAGTGTTGATTTGCCAACATTTGGCATACCAACAATACCTGTTTTAAAACCCATAATCGTTTACCTTTAAATAATGTTTGTGGCATGTATCTGCTCAATGGGGCAAAGGTCAAGTAATCCAGCTCTTGAATTTACCCCAATTTTACCGCAATGATTTTTTAAATTAGGAAAATCCATTATTATGACCCGTATTGCTAACAAATTTGCTGACCTAAAGTCACAAGGAAAATCAGCTTTTGTATCATATATTATGGCAGGAGATCCTGATTACGATACGACCCTAGAAATCATGAAGGGACTTCCATCTGCCGGAGTGGATATCATCGAATTAGGTGCACCATTTACAGACCCAATGGCTGATGGCTCTACTATCCAATTGGCTGGCCAGCGTGCATTAGCAAGTGGGATGACTTTAAATAAAACTTTATCTATGGTTTCTAACTTTCGCGAAACTGATGACATTACGCCTATTGTCTTAATGGGGTATTATAACCCTATTTATAACCATGGCGTTGAGAAATTCCTTTTTGATGCAAAAAAGGCTGGTGTAGATGGCATGATTGTTGTGGATTTACCCCCAGAAGAAGATGCCGAATTATGTATTCCGGCAGGTAAAGCGGGACTGGATTTTATCCGCTTGGCTACCCCAACTACAGACGCACGGCGATTACCCAAACTTTTACCAAACACTAGTGGGTTTATTTACTACGTTGCCGTCACTGGTGTAACTGGATCAGGTTCTGCAGATGCAAAAGCAGTAGGAGTGGAAATTAATCGCTTAAAAGAAAGCACTGATCTTCCTATTGTTGTCGGCTTTGGAATAAATACGCCAGAGGCAGCTCGTGACATGGCAAGTCATGCAGATGGTGCTGTAGTAGGGTCTGCAATTGTTTCAAAAATTGCAGCTGGCGATAGTGTATCAGATGTTTTATCTTTCGTTAAAAGCTTGGCCGATGGAGCTCATAGTGCTTAAATGAGGGCGACTAAGAAAAGCTAATAAATTCTGTAGAATTGACGCTACTTATCCCTTATGGTAATTTGGTAATCTAAGTTTACCAATTGAGAAAAGCATGGCATTTATCACGACAATTGACGACCTCAAGCCTATCTATAAGCGCCGTGTGCCAAAAATGTTTTATGACTACACTGAAAGTGGGTCATGGACCGAACAAACATTTCGCGAAAACTCTAGCGACTTTAATCGATTGTACTTCCGCCAAAAAGTGGCTGTAGATATTTCAAATAGAACTACAGCCTCAAAAATGATTGGTGAAAATGTATCCATGCCAATTGCTTTGGCACCAGTTGGTCTAACAGGCCTACAACACGCAGATGGAGAAATTAAAGCAGCAAAAGCAGCACAAGATTTTGGTATTCCGTTTACACTATCCACAATGTCTATTTGTTCAATCGAAGACGTTGCAGCCAATACGAACAAACCCTTCTGGTTTCAACTTTATTGTATGAATGATATACCTTTTATAGAAAATCTTATTGATAGAGCTAAAGCAGCAAACTGTTCTGCACTTATTATTACACTAGATTTGCAAATCTTGGGCCAGCGACACAAAGACATTAAAAACCAAATGACAGCACCCCCTAAATTAACCATTAAAAATTTAATAAATATGGCTACCAAACCAAAGTGGTGCATGGGCATGCTTAAAACTAAACGACATGGTTTTGCCAATATTATTGGCCATGCAACTGGTGTCGAAAACCTAACAAGTTTATCAGAATGGTCAGCCAAGACACTTTTACGCACATTAAGTTGGAATGATCTTGATTGGATTATCAAACGCTGGGGCGGCAAAGTTATATTAAAAGGCATTCAAGACGTAGAAGATGCCAAGATGGCCGTAAAAACAGGTGCTGATGCAATTATTGTTTCTAATCATGGTGGACGCCAGTTAGATGGCGCTCTTTCATCCATTAGATCACTTCCAGATATAATAGATGCAGTAGGAGATCAAATTGAAGTTTGGATGGATGGGGGCATTCGTTCAGGCCAGGACGTTGCAAAAGCTCTATCATTAGGTGCTAAAGGTGTAATGATTGGTCGGCCGTTTATTTATGGGTTAGGTGCAATGGGTCAACCTGGCGTTACCAAAGCATTAGAAATCATTCACAAGGAACTAGATACAACAATAGCTTTATGCGGCGAACGTAGTGTCCAAAATATGAGCCCAGACAACCTGCTTATCCCAAAAGACTTTCGGGGTAATTGGGAATAAGTAAGAATAATTTATTTATACTTCTCATAGCCCTAATCCAAATCAATTCATTTAGTATAGATTTATTATGCACACTTTAAAATATATATAAAATTAGTGAAATAAATTAATAATAAAAAAAGCTAAGGGTCAGTTATCACTTTTTTAAATTTATAACATACTTATTATCAAGAATTATGGGAAAAATCCCTTCACATCAGTTTAAATCTGTCTTATACGGCGTCTTCAATGGTCATACACCCTGGAGGATGGCCTTAACTTATGGAGAATTATCATGGCAGGAAAAATTCCTGATCTAGAATTGACGCCGCGCGCGGGGACAGGCAAGGGAGCCGCCCGTCAAGCACGTCGTGACGGCCTTGTGCCGGGTGTTGTATATGGCGGTGGCGTAGAGCCCCAAGCTGTAACTATTCCGTTCAATATTTTGTTCAAGAAATTAAAAGATGGTGGCTTTATGTCAACACTATTTAATCTAAAAGTTGAAGGCGCTGACGATGTTCGCGCTGTCTGTCGAGGCGTACAACGCCACGTTGTAAAAGATTTACCAACACATATTGATTTTTTACGCCTAAAACGCGATAGCCGTATTAACATGAATATCCCAGTTCACTTTTTAAACGAAGAAACAAGTGTTGGCCTAAAAAAGGGTGGGACATTGACAGTTGTACGCTCTGAAGTTGAGCTTATGGTTACTGCTGGCGATATTCCTGATTATATCGAAGTTGACTTAGAAAATCTTGAAATCGGTCAAACTTTAAATATTTCTGATATTTCTCTTCCTGAAGGTACGCGGCCTGTAATTACTGATCGTGACTTTGTAATTGCAAATATTGCAAAGCCAGGTGAGACTTCTGATGACGAAGATGATGAGACAACAGATGAAGATGAAGGCGAAGCTCCAGAAGCAGCCACTGAAGAATAAATCAGCTTCTATCTATAAATTTAAAGCCCACACCTATTGTGTGGGCTTTTTTGTATGAAAATGATTTATAATAAAAAATATTTAATTTTTATTAACGAGTAATTTGCAAACTTTTAAACAAAGTTTTAGAAACAAGCCAAATCACAAGAGTAAAAGACATGAAACTGTTTGTTGGCCTCGGCAACCCCGGAACAAAATATGCAAATAATCGTCACAATATTGGTTTTATGGCGTTAGACCAAATTGCATTTGACTATGCATTCTCTCCTTGGAAGAAGAAATTTCATGGCCAAATTGCTGATGGTCGGTTGGGACAAAAAAAAATTACTTTACTAAAGCCTGAAACATTTATGAACCTTTCCGGGCAGGCGGTAAGTGAAGCTATAAGATTTTACAAAATATCATCAGATGATGTTGTTGTTTTTCATGATGAACTCGATCTAGCTCCAGCAAAGCTTCGAGTTAAGACTGCCGGTGGTCATGCAGGACATAATGGGTTGCGCTCTATTCATCAACATATAGGAGCAGAATATGATCGTGTCCGAATAGGTATTGGCCACCCGGGACATAAAGACAAAGTTTCCTCTTACGTATTAAGTGATTTTGGTAAAGCAGATCAAAATTGGTTAAATGATATTATTCGTGGAATTGGTGATGGTGCCACTTTTCTTGCTGCGGGTGATCCAGCAAAATTTATGAATGCTGTAGCTATGCGAACAATTCCACAACGCCCAAAACCTAATAGTACTGAAAAAAAAGACCCCAAAAAAAAATTGGACCCATTAGATTCACGTACTCCAATTCAAAAGCTGATGGATAAATTTGGATATTAACGTAAACGAATAGTTATAAATTAGGTATTTAGTTAATTGATTTAACTTTCTTATAAATATAAGGTTAACGACCTTTAATTTAGGGATTTAGAATTATTCTAAATATTGACTTTTCTAAACTTAAAGAGCATATTTATTTAAGCCGAAAAAGGATGTAGCTTTATGTTTATTCAAACCGAATCCACGCCAAACCCAGCAACTCTGAAGTTTTTGCCGGGCCAAACTGTAATGTCCATGGGCACTGCAGATTTCCCAACACCTGCCGCAGGTACATCATCTCCACTAGCAAAACGAATTTTTGCAGTAGACGGTGCTACAGCTGTTTTTTTAGGTCCAGATTTTGTGACAATAACTAAAACAGAAGATGCTGACTGGGATCATATAAAGCCAGCTTTATTAGGCGCTATTATGGAACATTTTCAATCAGGGCAACCTGTTATTGAAGGGGAAGATAATTCAGGTGGACATGCTGAACATAGTGGTGAAGATTCCGAAATAGTAAATCAAATCAAGGACTTGCTTGACACTAGGGTTCGCCCAGCAGTTGCTCAAGATGGTGGTGATATCACATTTCATGGCTTTGAACGTGGTGTTGTTTACCTTCACATGCAAGGTGCGTGTGCAGGTTGCCCATCTTCAACAATCACATTGAAAATGGGTATTGAAAACTTGTTGCGCCATTATATTCCAGAGGTAACAGAGGTGCGGCCTGTTGCTACCTAGGCAATTAATATTAGCTTTTGATACATCGGCCGCGCACTGCGCGGTCGCTTTATTTCTGGATGGAAAATGTCTTGAAGAGCGAGCCGAACCGATGATTAAAGGACAGGCTGAACGATTATTTCCTATGTGTGAAGAAGTTTTGGAAAATGCATCTATAAAATGGCCGAACTTGGATGCTCTGGCAGTTTGTGTCGGTCCTGGGAATTTCACAGGCGTTAGAGTAGCTGTCTCTGCTGCACGTGGATTAGCCTTATCTCTAAAAAAACCAGCGATTGGTATTTCAAAATTAGAAGCCATGGGTTTAGGGTCTCAAGGCAAATCAACAGTAGTAATGGACGCACGGCGTAATCGTGTTTACATGCAAAATTTTCAAGATGGTAAAGCTACGGATACACCAGTTTTAGTCGAATTAGAAAATGTGAAAAAATCAATCACAGCGATCATGACTGCAGATGATATAAACTGGGAATTATTCCTAAACAGCTACACCCCCAAAATTACATTACCAAGTGCAATTGCTACCTTAGCAATAAATAAAATGGGAAAACATAATCCACGCCCTGCCCCTTTATACTTACAAGAACCCAATGCAGATCTACCTAAAGAACAACCTGTTGTAATTTTATGATTAACCCAGAAAGTTTGGCAAACCTTCATGCGCAATGTTTTTCGACACCAAGACCATGGTCATCGAAAGAATTTCAAGAATTGCTATTACAAACATCAGTACATTTAGTCTCAAATAATTATGGCTTCATAGTAGGAATGTTGATGGGTTCTGAAGCTGAATTACTTACATTGGCAGTTGACCCTCAACGACAACGCGAAGGAATAGCCACAGAATTATTACAAGAGTTTGAAAGCTTATGTCGTTCAAATACTGTAAAAAAGATAATTCTTGAAGTTGTGGAAACTAATATACCAGCACGTAAATTATATGAAACCAATAGCTTTATTGTTCAAGGTGCACGTAAAGACTATTATAGTGGAGCTAACGGCATCAAAGTTAGCGCAATTGTTATGGTTAAAGTACTTTAACCGCGTCCTACAAATGGCATTTTATTCGCCATGATGGTCATCGACAGTATATTAGTAGTTAAAGGCAATTTTGCCATACTCAAAACAGCTTCAGCAGCATCAGATACTGCCATAGTTTCAGCAACGCCATCTTCACCAATAAGGTTTGAAACCATTTCTGTATGTGCATTCCCAATGTCTATCTGCCCACAACAAATATTTAGAGCACGCCCGTCAAGCGCAATAGTTTTGGTTAGCCCAGTAATAGCATGCTTTGTAGATGTATAAGGTGCAGAACCCTCACGTGGAGCATGTGCTGAAATTGAACCATTATTTATAATTCTACCACCTGTAACTTTCATATGTCGGAAAGCTTCACGAGCAGATAAAAACATACCAGTCAAATTAACATCAACAGATTTTTGCCAGTCACTGAGTCTAATTTTATCAATGCGTGATTGGGGTGTAAAAATGCCTGCATTATTGAATAGAACATCAAGTCTGCCAAAGTGATTTACTACTGATTCAAAAGTAAAGATAACTTGATCCTCTTGAGTAACATCGCAAACAATACATAAAGCGTTAACATGATTATCTGCTACTATCTTAAGTTCATCGTCTCTCCGCGCGATCAAAGCAACATTCCAGCCGTGTTTTAAAAATAGCTTTGCAGCACAAGCACCAATACCACTACTCGCTCCCGTTATCATAATAGTCTTTTTCATAATTTATCCTATTAATTATGATTAAAATACTGGCTTAGTTTTATAAAAAATGCAAACATTCTAACGATCAAGGAGAACCTCAATGAGTAAAACCCCAAATACTTTTTTCCAACCAGTAGATGGTATGGAATTACCCCGTTTTGCAGGAATTGCAAGTTTTATGCGTTTACCGCATTTAGAATTAGATAGCTTAGAGATAAACGATGTAGATTTTGGCTTAATTGGTGTGCCTTGGGATGCTGGGACAACTAATCGCCCGGGGCCACGACATGGTCCGCGCCAAATGCGAGACTTATCAACAATGATACGAGCCATGAACGGTGCCACCCGGGTCAAACCTTTTGAGATGGCAAACTTTGCTGATCTTGGAGATGCTCCAGTAAACCCAGCAGATATTCAAGATTGTATGGTTCGAATTACAGACTTCTATAAAAAAATTAAATCTAAAGGTATTATTCCAATGACAATTGGTGGTGATCATCTAACCAGTTTACCAGTTTTGCGGGCACTAGCAGATGATGCGCCCGTTGGAATGATTCATTTTGATGCCCATACAGATCTTTTTGAAAGTTATTTTGATGGTTTTAAATATACACATGGGACCCCATTTCGACGCGCTATTGAAGAAGGTTTACTTGATCCCAAACGCGTTATCCAAATTGGTATAAGAGGATCCATGTATGACGGTGAAGACATTGAATGGGGTAGAAAGCAAGGCGTGACAATCATTCAAATCGAAGAACTATTTGAACGTGGTATTGCCGATGTAATGCAACAGGCGCGCCATATTGTTGGCGATAGTAAAACTTATTGCTCATACGATATTGACTTTATAGACCCAACTTTTGCCCCTGGAACAGGAACCCCAGAAGTTGGTGGCCCCAATAGTTTTCAGGGATTACAGGTTGTTCGTGAATTAAAAGGAGTAAATTTAATAGGAATGGACCTTGTAGAAGTTTCCCCTCCATTTGATCAATCTGGAGCTACATCTTGGCTTGGTATATCTATTGTCTTCGAAATGATGTGTATGTTAGCTCAACTCAAGAAATAGTTATTAAATCTTTAAAATTATCAGCATTTTTTGTGGCAAATACATCTTTATCCGTTATTGCTCGCATAAATTAAAAAAGTTCAGTGAGGGAATTGATGGAGTTAATAGTACTTAATACCGAAATGGTTGCGGTCTTATCTTTGTTAGCGTTTACAATATTTTTATTTGTTTCAGAAATAGTCCGCGTTGATTTAGCTGCCATTATAATAATGGTTCTTTTAGGTGCGCTCAGTTATATTCCTGAATTAAATGGGCTGGCTGATGTAAATCATTTATTTGATGGATTTGCATCAAATGCAGTAATTTCAATTATTGCAGTAATGATCATTGGAGCTGGTTTAGACAAAACTGGATTAATGAATACAGTTGCTGCAAAAATTTTGAAAGTTGGTGGAACTACTGAAAAGCGCATTATACCAGTTGTTTCTGGATCGGTTGGAATTATTTCAAGCTTTTTACAAAATGTTGGTGCGGCTGCGCTATTCTTGCCTGTTGTAAGCCGTATTTCAGCACGTACTGAAATCCCAATGTCACGCCTATTAATGCCTATGGGATTTTGTGCTATTTTGGGCGGAACCATGACTATGGTGGGATCATCACCACTTATTTTATTGAATGATTTGATTATTTCGTCAAACGCGGATTTACCCCCTGAACTAAAAATGAAACCATTTAGTCTATTTTCAGTTACGCCAATCGGCTTGGCCTTACTTATAACTGGAGTATTATACTTTGTACTATTTGGACGTTGGGTTCTGCCGGGCTCTGGGGGCCGTACTGCAGGATCAGCAGGCCAATCTATGAAAGACTATCTAAAGAGGATTTATGGCCTAAAAGCGGACATTGTTGAAATTGTTGTTCCCGAAGGATCAATCTTAATGGGCGAAACATTAGGTGATCTAATGGATGCACATCATATTTATGTAATAGGTACATATAACAACGGTAAACGCTGGGTTGGACCAACTTTAGATACAGAAATTATCCCACCTTGTCGGCTGGCAATTCTTGGGCGTAAAAAAGTAATACAACAAATGTGCGAAGATTACGCCTTAGAAGTGAGGCCTGAGTTGGATGTTTTTGCAGAAGAATTTGTGCCGACCAAAGCGGGTGTAGCAGAAATTGTAATTCCACCAAATTCAACAGTTATAGGTAAGACAGCGCGCGAAATGCAATTTCGTAAAGTATATGGTATGGCACTTCTAGCTATTTATCGAAGTGAAGAAACATTTAGTCATGTTGAGACTGATGAACATCAACCCAGCCGTATTGGAATTATGGAATTACACGCCGGTGATACATTAGTTGTTCAAACCCAGTGGGAATCTTTGACACGCCTTAAGTCAGATCGTAATTTTGTAATAGTTACCTCAGATTATCCTCAAGAAGAATTACGCCCGCAGAAAGTCGGTTGGGCATTGTTGTTTTTCTCAATAGCATTGGCGTTAATTTTGTTTTCACCAGTGCGATTATCATTATGCCTTTTAGTTGGTGCAGTAGGAATGATCGCCTCAAAAGTCTTAAGTATAGACGAAGCATATAAGGCAGTTGGATGGAATACTGTATTCTTATTGGCTAGCTTAATCCCTCTGGGTTATGCAGTTCAGAGCACAGGTACGGCAGAGTGGATAGCACAGGGTGTTATGATAATTTTAGCTGGGTGGCCTATATGGGCTCTACAGGTAGGAATTGCAGTCCTCGCTACAGCTTTCACCTTGATTATGTCTAATGTTGGCGCAACGGTCTTATTAGTCCCTTTAGCCGTTTCAATAGCAGTGGCATCAGGCGGTGATCCAGCTATTTTTGCAATGACAGTAGCCATATCAACCTCAAATTCTTTCTTAATACCAACTCACCAAGTTAATGCATTAATAATGGGCCCTGCAGGATATCGAGTTATTGATTTTGTAAAAACAGGAGGAATGATGACTATCCTATTTCTCATCGTATCTATGGTAATGATGAACTTAGTATTTTAGCTTCTAATTAAACTGAATCGATCGGCTCACAGCTATTACAAATAAATAGCTATTTTGATGAAACTTTAAATTTACTCCATAGGTTCTAGAGTTAGCTCATTTGGCACATGGCTATGCAAGTCATCAGTATGCAAAGGGCTAGTCGGACGGGCCAAACGATAAGCTTTCACCCAATATAATCTATCAACTGCTCGAGTAATAGCAACATACGCCAAGCGTTTCCACAGAGGAATTCCTGCTTCCGTGCGACCCATTTTGGCAGCAACAAAAAGATCCGGTGCAAAAACTTGAACGTCAGACCATTGCGAGCCCTGCGCCTTATGTATGGTGCAAGCAGCCCCATGCACAAACGCAGCACCCATTTTAGCAGCAAATGGAATAAAGGGTTCTTCTTGGTCAGGTGCCTCAATTTTAATTATACTTGCTGCTGATACTTGAGGATCTTCAGCACCAATTACATGTAATCGTGAAAAGCCTGGCTTGCGTCCCTCTCCTAGATAAACACACTGTGCGCCTTTGATTAGCCCACGTGCCTCTAAATCGATACGCTTTTTACGATGTTTAATTGGCAACTCAATACCATCACATATTAGTGGTTCACCTGATAACAAACGGTCATCAGGTGCTTCATATGCACGACGAAATGCTTGAATTAAACGAATGCGGGTTGCATTTCGCCAAACTAAGACAGGAGACCGAGACATTAAATCACACTGGACTGATGGTGCCAAAACAACTCGATCATCTTTAATAGCTGCTTCTTCAATTTGACGTTCAAAATCTTGAAAGGTGAGATCAGGGTTAGCTAATGAATGTGCCAAATCTAAAATTGGACTATCACCTGCTTGGCGATGAATACGAGTTAAATAACGTTGGCGAGATTTAGGAATATTTTCAAAAGCCATTGCACCTGACTGACCAACTGGAGCTAATTGAGCAGGATCACCAAACATAACAAGCGTTGAAAATATTTCTTTTAAATCTTCAAATTGTTTATCGTCTAGCATTGAACTTTCGTCTATAAAACCAATATCTAATTTTTCATCTCGGCGCTTCCAGCCAATAATAAAATCTGATCCCCGCAAACCTGCTGTGGCTAAAGCTCCAGGTATAGATTTATTACTTTTAAAAAATAAAGCAGCCCTATCTAGCGCAACATCAGATAAGCCCTCAATCTCAGGACGTTCACCAATGCCATTTAGCCATTCTGAAATTTTTTCATATTCAGGATCATACATTGGAGTATATAAAATACGGTGAATCGTAGTAGCTTGCACACCCCGGTTACGTAATACGCTAGCAGCTTTATTTGTAGGAGCAAGAATTGCTAAGGTTCGACGGCCCTTGCGAGACTTACCCTCGTAGTCTCCTGAAACTAGTTCAACACCTGCATCAATAAGTGCATCTGCAAGATTAGCCAATAATAAGGTTTTTCCAGAGCCAGCTTTACCTAATATAGCTAAAATTTGGTCAGTACTTTCAGCATTAGGTAATAAAACTTCATTTTCCAAATCCACGCCTGCTGATTTTAAAGCTATAGTAACGGCATCATAGGCATCCGCTTGATCATTTGAATATTCCAACAGAAACCCTCACAAATTTATCTATATTAGCTTATAAAAGCTCTTAATAATGTTTCTGCATAAAGTCTTATACTTACCGCATAACATTTAATAATCTCAAAACTATACTAATAAAAATGAGGTGAACGAAAAGACATTAAATATAACTCAAAAGTAACAAAAATAAAAATTCATTGCGAGTTTAGTTTTCTAAAATACTAATTTAGGGATAATTTGTTTTTTCCTTGAAACAATTCCAGGCAGTATGACTATATCACTATCAACGTTTATATTAAATGATTTTTCAGCAATTGATTTGACTAATTCATTTGGTATAAGAAGTGTCGCATGTTCGTTTAAAATATCTATAATAAACAGTAACACCTGGTCTACGCCATCTTCTTTTGCGACAGATACCATCTCATTCATCAAGCTTTTTTTGCGTGATAATAAGATTTCTGGACTAGTTGTTTCTAGAACTGATACTCTTAATTTTTTATTGTATAATTCATATTCCTTAGAGTCCATTCTCAACAACTGAGCATCAGAAAATCTAGATACATCTGACTTAGCGGCAAACATTTCACCAGCATACTCAGCAATATTAATATTAAGATCTGTTGCTAATAATTTAGCTAAATCAATATCAATATCTGTTGTGGTTGGACTACGGAACTCTAAAGTATCAGATAATATACAAGATAGTATTAGACCTTTAATGCCCTCTGGAGCAGTTGCTAAATCATTACCCATCATACCAGCCATTATTGTTGCAGTCGATGCAACTGGTTTAAGAGTGAAATTAATTGGATTTTTTGTTTTCAAACCCCCTACTAACATGTGGTGGTCAATAATTTCAATAATATTAGCATCATTTACATCATCCGGTAATTCTGATGGGTTATTTGTATCGACAATAATTACATCAGTGCCTTTACCAGCGAACGTTAATAATTCTGGGGTTTCAAACCCCCACCGTTCAATAACAAATGCTGCTTCTGTATTTGGAGTTCCTAAGACATAAGGTATGGCTGTTTTCACTTTTTGACTTATGTACCAGGCCCAAATGATTGCTGAACCAGTTGCATCTGTATCAGGGGATTTATGGCCAAAGATTTTAATCATAATTATCTCTTTTTTCAGGAATTAACGCTTTATAACACGCAAATTCATCGTGTAAACGATACCAATGATTTAGTTTTTAAATATTACATTCATTACTTTGCAATATGTATTAATATTCTTTAGCCTAAAGATTGAGGAGACATATATGAAAATACGTAAACTAGGAAAATTAGGTCCAAATGTTAGTGCTATAGGCTTTGGAGCAATGAGTATTACAGGGTTTTTTGGACCGACAAACGACACAACTTCACAGGAATGTTTAAAAGCCGCTTATGACTATGGGATTAATTTTTTTGATACGGCCGATGTTTATGGTTCAGGGAGTTCCGAAATATTAATTGGTAAATTTTTAAAAGATACCAGAGCAGAAATAAAGATTGCTACTAAGGCAGGAATACAAACAAAACCTTTAAGACAATTTAACAACTCTAAAGATTATCTAACCCAATCTTTAGATATGTCACTTAAAAGGTTGGGCATTGATTATGTTGATTTGTTTTATATACATCGTCGTGAGGCGGATCGGCCAATCGAGGAAGTAGTCGAAACATTAAAAGAGTTTATTGATGCCGGAAAAATTGGTGGCTATGGATTATCTGAAATATCACCAACAACGCTGCGCCGTGCACATTCTGTACACCCATGCATGGCAGTACAGAATGAATACTCATTGTGGTCAAGAATGCCAGATATGGGTTTGATTAGAACTTGTGATGAATTAGGCGTAGCCTTTGTACCATTTTCACCTCTCGGTCGTGGGATGCTCACTGACAGACCGGCAAAGCGAGAAAACATGGTTTCACCAGATTTACGGATCAATAACCCGAGGTTCATTGAACCTAACCTTTCTGACAACCTATCTATGCTAAAGCCTTTTCAAGGCTGGGCTGCTGACAATGAAATGACAACAGCAACAGCTGCCTTAGCTTGGGTTTTGTCTCGTGGCGAAAATTTGATACCAATACCAGCCACTCGTACTGCAAAACATTTAATTGAATGGGTTGGAGCATCAGAAATCACGTTATCGCCAAAACAACTAAAGGAAATTGATGATATTTTACCAGTTGGTTGGGCATATGGAGATAGATATTCTGTAAGCCAATACGTTGGTCCAGAAACCTACTGTTAATTATTTTTTAACAATCGAATTGTAATTAAATTTGTAAGATTTTTGTGGCTAGTAAGTAAATCTCCACAACTGTCAAAATTAGAATTATTATTAATCTGGCAATAATTATAGGCACCCATATCTAGGTTTATCACCATATAAGGATTAAGATTTTTTTGAATTTCCAATGCTGCTTCATATAGTGTCACAGGAGTTTTAGTTTCATAGATCCCCCAGCCTTTTAAATCAGTGAAAAACATTCGCCGGATAAACCGGCGTGCATTTGGAATTACAAGTAAATCTAAAACACTATCAGTGATTAATAAATGAGATTGGATCATACTCCACCCATCATCTTGTGCTTTTTCTATAAAAATGCGTCGATCAGAAATATTTTTTAAATTATATTTATGTCCCAAAAATTGAATATTTTCTACATTATGTATTTGCGGATTTCCATTTGGTGATATTAATAATGCTCCATCCCAACCTTTAAATCGTAAGCTAATCAGTCTAGCCGCTTTAAACGCAAGTCCTTCAACCCCGAAACGATCCCCACTAGAATATGCGCCCGTGATAGATAAAATATCTCGCCTATCTCTTTTAAATTCTAACGGAAAAAATTTTAAACTAACATTTGCATGAATATCGCAACTATGAAAAAGTACTTTTTTCGATCGCTCATTGCACGTCTCAGCTCTAACTAACGAAGGAGCATTAAATAATATTAAACAGATAAGAATTAAAAATAAGTTACGTGGCATATTATTAAAAATAAACACTGTTTTAAAACAGTCAATACTTTATCAGTAATACTATGAAGCATCAGCCTATAAAAACATGTAGATATCATATTTTTATAAGGTAAATTTCACATCTGATCTTATTCTATAATGTGCGCTCAACCATCTTCTTTTTGATTTCTGCTATTGCCTTGGCTGGATTTAATCCCTTCGGACAAGTTTTAGCGCAGTTCATTATCGTATGGCATCTGTATAGCTTGAAAGGGTCATCAAGTTCACCCAAGCGCTCACCTGTTGCTTCATCCCGAGAGTCTATTATCCAGCGATAAGCATGCAGCAGCGCAGCAGGACCCAAATAACGATCACCATTCCACCAATATGACGGGCAAGACGTAGAGCAGCAAGCACACATGACACACTCATACAAACCATCTAATTTCTTACGGTCTTCTATCGACTGACGCCATTCAGTTGCTGGCTTGTCAGTCTTCGTCTCTAACCAAGGCATAATTGATGCATGTTGAGCATAAAAATGTGTGAGGTCAGGAATTAAATCTTTAATTACTTCCATATGTGGCAATGGATAAATTTTCACATCGCCCTTGATTTCATCTAAACCATAAATACAAGCCAATGTGTTAATACCATCGACATTCATTGCGCAAGAACCGCAAATTCCTTCACGACATGAACGTCTAAATGTAAGGGTTGGATCAACTTCACTTTTGATTTTAACCAAAGCATCCAGAACCATAGGCCCACATTTATCCATGTCTAAAAAATAAGTGTCTAAAGATGGATTCTTGCCATCATCAGGGCTCCAGCGATAAACTTTAAAAGCGCGGACATTAGTTGCACCTTCTGGCTTTGGCCATGTTTTACCCACTGTCATCCGAGAATTTTTTGGGAGTGTTAATTCAACCATTATATTACCATTTTACTTTTAATTTAGACACTACAGGTGATGTTATCTAGAGGCCAAACATTAAGTCCAGCCTCTAAGAATTTTAAAGTTTGCTAGAAGCTACGTCTTTTGTAACCGTACCTTGCTGAACTGCTTGATCACAAGCCGTTAAAGTTAAAGCAACAGCTATGATTGCAGTGATTTTCAAAATGTTCATTTTGTATCTTTCCTTAGTTTATTTCGCAAAATCATTTTGCTACTAATTAGTTTATCTATTTTTATCTACAAGAGACAGTTTTATTTATACTTTTTTTTCACCTTCAGCAACTTTATGCAATGAGTGGCTTAATTTTGCATTTATGAATGAAAAAAACTAGTAAACTCTTGCCTTTGGTGCGATTTTTCTCAAATCAATTCCACCCTCTTCTTCAGTTGTCAGAGGATCAATATGGACATCACGATAGCTTACATTTACATTGTCGTTATTAACACGGCACAAAGTGTGCTTGCGCCAATTTACATCATCTCGATCTGGATAATCTTCGTGAGCATGAGCTCCACGACTTTCTTTTCGGGCTTCCGCTCCAACAATTGTAGCTAATGCGTTTGGCATCAAATTTGTTAGCTCTAATGTTTCCATCAAATCTGAGTTCCAGATCATTGAGCGGTCAGTAACATTTAGATCTGCAACTTTCTGAGCAATTGAAGTCATTTTCTCAACACCCTCTGACAGTGTTTGGTCCGTACGGAAGACGGCCGCATCAGCTTGCATAGTCTTTTGCATTTCCAGACGAAGCTCAGCAGTTGGTACAGATCCATTAGAATGACGCAAGCCATCAAAGCGGGCCATTGCTTCTTCTACAGATTTTTCATTAAATGGCTCATTAGGAGTTTCTCTATCTACAACTTTACCCGCACGAATTGCAGCAGCACGTCCAAATACAACTAAATCTATTAAACTATTTGAGCCTAAACGATTAGCGCCATGAACAGATGCACATCCCGCTTCACCAACAGCCATGAGGCCTGGCAAGACACGGTCGTGATCTTCAGCGGTTGGGTCAAGAACTTCTCCCCAATAGTTGGTAGGGATACCACCCATATTATAATGTACAGTTGGCAAAACAGGTATTGGTTCTTTGTTAACATCAACACCTGCAAAAATTTTAGCGCTTTCAGATATACCAGGTAGGCGTTCAGCTAATGTTTCTGGAGGCAAATGGTTTAGGTGTAGATGAATATGATCCCCATCCACACCATATCCACGGCCTTCGCGAATTTCCATAGTCATGCAACGAGATACAACATCACGAGATGCTAAATCTTTATATGTTGGAGCATATCGCTCCATAAATCGCTCGCCTTCTGAGTTAGTTAAATATCCACCCTCACCGCGAGCACCTTCAGTGATCAAGCAGCCTGAACCAAATATACCAGTGGGATGAAATTGAACAAATTCCATATCTTGCAATGCCAAGCCTTGCCGAGCAACCATACCACCACCATCACCAGTACATGTATGAGCTGACGTAGCACTAAAATATGCACGCCCGTAACCACCTGTTGCAAGAACAACCATTTTGGCATTAAACCTATGAATAGTGCCGTCATCCAATTTCCATGCAATAACACCTTGGCAACGGCCATCTTCAGTCATAATTAGGTCAATAGCAAAATATTCGATATAAAACTCAGCATTATGCTTCAGTGATTGACCATATAATGTATGAAGTATCGCATGCCCTGTTCGATCAGCCGCAGCACATGTCCTTTGTACAGATGGGCCTTCACCAAATTTAGTAGTATGACCACCAAATGGGCGTTGATAGATTTTTCCTTCTTCTGTTCGAGAAAAAGGGACACCATAGTGTTCTAACTCATAAACCGCTTTTGGAGCCTCTCGGACTAAATACTCCATGGCATCAGTATCACCCAACCAATCTGAACCCTTGACTGTATCATACATATGCCACTGCCAATGATCATTTGGTGTTGTTCCAACGTCCATATTCGCCAACGATGCTGCAATCCCACCTTGCGCAGCCACAGTATGGGATCTTGTCGGAAACACTTTAGATATGCAGGCAGTCTTTAGACCTTGCTCAGCCATACCTAAAGTAGCTCGCAATCCAGCACCACCGGCCCCAATAACAACAACGTCATATTCGTGATCAATATATTCATAAGGTGACATTAATAATTCTCCAATCAAGCCGCAAAGGTAATTTTTGCGATGGCAAAAATAGCTACCAGTCCAAAAGTCCAGCAAAATAATTTGTTTAATTTAATTAGTATTAAAACGCGTCCCCGTGTATGGACGTAGTCTTCAATTACAACCTGTAAACCTTCTTCTAAGTGTTTGAGGGTAACCAAAAAGAAAATAATTAATGCAAATCCCTTTACTGGGCTTTGCAGTGACCCCACGACAGTTGAATGATCAGCACCAATTAAAGGAGCAATAATGCAAATGAAAATAATCGTCAGCGGTATTAGAGCAACAGACTTAAGCCGCTCACCAAACCAGTGGCTAGCACCCGTTTCTGCAGATCCACGGCCTGATACTTGAACTATATCAGTTTTATAATTCATGATAATGCTCCAGAATAATAGATAACTATAATTGTAAATATAAAGCTTCCAATTATGACGCACCAACCCATTCGGTCAGAAGTTTTCAAATCAAAACCATATCCCATATCCCATATAAGATGCCGAATACCCCCTAAAGAATGGTAACAAAGGGCCCAGACAGAACCCACCATAACTATCGCCCCAAACCAGCTGGTCATCATACCATTAATAAATTCAAAATATGGAATGCTTATTGAAGCTGCCAAAAGCCACCAAATTACTAATACAAATCCAAGCGCCAAAGCTACACCTGAAATTCTTACAAAAATTGAGGAGACGGAACTCATTTGTGGCCGATATATAGTCAAATGAGGTGAAAGTGGGCGTTTACCCTTGGCTTCATTGGCCATGCATTACTCTCCTTGAATTTTTATCTTTGGAGAACTGTTATATGACTTTCTTTTAAAGTCACAGAGTAAACAGATCATTTTGTAGTATAAAAGTGTAATAAAAAGATATTTATTTAATCTTGTGATCACAAATTACTTAATTCTAACTTATTAGAGTAGATTCCACTGTTTTTTTCATCATAGCCTGCGCACATCGCATAACTCCTCGTTTCTCATCATTAGCATATTGTGTATCTCCATATAATTCCCACCCCAAGGACAAAACTTCTGTTACCCTTTGACAAAACTCAGAGCTTTCATCATCAGTCAGTAATCGGCAGACAATCATACTAATAGTTTTTTCAGTAGATGTTTAGATTTGAAGGATACAGGATATTGCTATTGAAGTAGTACAACTATGCATACAATCAAGCCTATTTCTTGTTTCATCATATTATTTACTAACATCTAAAATAATTGAAAAAAGATTCGTCATAAAGGCTTAATTCTGGAGAATTAGTTATTCTTTATTGATTAGGAACATAAAATTAGCTGCATATTAATAATAAATTCTTAATAAGAATATTGGCAACTATATAATTACTGAAAAATTAATATCAAAAAAAATACTTATGATATATATTATTATTAATAATAATCATTATGTTACATTAAATAATAAAGTATAAAAGCTAATGCCAATATTCAAAAAAGCCTAAAATTATAATAATAACGCAAAGATGAGCCTTGCTCTTGCCTGTCTTTAGGACTAGCACAAAAGCGAAATTTTTATCCAAATGGAGACTACCATGGCACGCGCAAAAATTGCACTAATCGGATCAGGCATGATCGGTGGCACTCTAGCCCACCTTGCAGCTTTAAAAGAATTAGGCGACATCGTTTTATTTGATATCGCAGATGGCATTCCACAAGGAAAAGCATTAGATATTTCTGAAGCCGGGCCCGTTGATAAATATGATGCTCATATTTCAGGTACAACTGATTATACTGATATCGCTGGAGCAGATGTATGCATAGTGACTGCAGGAGTTGCTCGCAAGCCAGGTATGTCACGCGATGATTTATTAGGCATTAACTTGAAAGTTATGAAATCTGTTGGTGAAGGCATTAAACAACACGCGCCCAATGCGTTTGTCATATGCATAACAAACCCATTAGACGCTATGGTCTGGGCACTTCAAAAATTTAGTGGCCTACCTACTGAAATGGTATGTGGCATGGCAGGTGTTTTAGACAGTGCTCGTTTCCGTCATTTTTTAGCAGAAGAATTTAACGTATCAGTTAAAGACGTGACAGCATTTGTATTGGGCGGTCATGGAGACACAATGGTCCCACTAACTCGATATTCAACTGTTGCAGGCATTCCATTACCTGATTTAATAGATATGGGGTGGACAACTCAGGACAAATTAGATTCAATTGTACAGCGCACTCGTGACGGCGGCGCGGAAATTGTTGGTCTATTAAAGACAGGTTCTGCTTATTATGCACCAGCTGCATCAGCAATAGAGATGGCGGAAGCATATTTAAAAGATCAAAAGCGTTTATTACCATGTGCTGCATATGTTGAAAATGGTTATGGCCTCAAAAACACATATGTTGGTGTCCCAACAGTAATTGGTGCCGGTGGTATTGAACGTATTGTAGAAATTAAGCTAAATAAAAAAGAACAATCCGGCTTTGATAAATCAGCCAATGCAGTTAAAGGCCTGGTTGAGGCATGTATTTCTATTGACGCCTCTTTATCATAAATAATTCACACAAAACATTTAAGAAGCGTACTGCATTAGTGCGCTTTTTTTAGTTTTAAACTTTCATATCAAAAAAAATTAGTTTAATTAATCTATATTTGTGATCACATCTTATTTTCATGTGATCACAAATATAGATTAATTAAACTAATTTAGCGTTTTTAATACTTTTCAACTTTTTGTGACTGAACTTTTATGCTTTTAAGTAAAAATACTTTACCGCTCAGAGGAGCCTCTTGCGATGAACATTCATGAATACCAAGCTAAACAACTATTAAAAGCATACGGATGTCCAGTATCGGACGGCCAGCCCGTCTTTAATGCATCAGAAGCAGAAGCTGCAGCAAGTCAGATGGATGGACCCCTTTGGGTCGTAAAAGCACAAATACATGCGGGTGGTAGAGGCAAAGGTTCGTTTGTAGAAGATGCCGCTGGAGATAAAGGTGGTGTCAGGTTAGCATTTTCCATTGAAGAAGCTGTTGCAGAAACTAAAAAAATGCTTGGAAATGTATTAGTCACCCACCAAACTGGTCAAGCAGGTAAGCAAGTTAATCGAATTTATATAGAAGATGGCTCAGACATCGAAACAGAATTATATTTAGCTGTTTTATTAGATAGTTCTTCCTCACGCATTTCTTTTGTAGCCTCCACAGAAGGTGGCATGGACATAGAAGCTGTAGCGGAAGATAACCCTGAAAAAATTATCACTGTAACTATTGATCCATCTATCGGTTTTACAACAAAAAATGGTCGAGATGTAGCTAATGCACTGAACCTAGCTGGTAGTAATATCGACGAATGTATAGAATTAACTACTAACCTATTTCGTATGTTTGTTGAAAAAGATATGGATATGTTAGAAATTAATCCATTAATTGTTTTAAAAACTGGTGGGTTAAAATGTTTAGATGCAAAAATGGCCTTTGATGGTAACGCATTGTTTCGTCAACCTGACATTTTAGCATTGCGCGATGAAACAGAAGAAGATCCAAAAGAATTAGAAGCGTCTAAATATGACCTTAGCTACATTGCATTAGAAGGTGAAATTGGGTGTATGGTAAATGGTGCTGGCTTAGCTATGGCTACTATGGATATTATCAAACTTAAAGGTGCAGAACCTGCCAATTTTTTGGATGTAGGTGGCGGAGCAACTGCAGAAAAAGTAACTGCAGCTTTTAAAATTATAACTTCTGATCCGAATGTTAAAGGTATATTAGTAAATATTTTTGGCGGCATAATGCGCTGTGATGTAATAGCTGAAGGAGTAGTTCAAGCTGTAAAAGAAGTAGGATTAAAGGTGCCATTAGTTGTGCGCCTCGAAGGTACAAAAGTTCTAGAGGGTAAAAATATTATTAATGAATGCCCATTTGACGTTATTGCAGCTGATGATTTAGATGACGCTGCTGAAAAAATTGTTAAAGCAGTGAAAGCTAAATAATGACTGAAAATTTGTCTGCTAGAAATTGTCCAAATTGTAAAAGTACAGTCGCAACTGTGCTGGAAGAATATTCCTACAATGAATGGAACGTTGCAGCATGTGATAGTTGTTCAATGTTGTACTTAAAAAACCCACCCACTTACAAAGACCTAGAAAAAACTTTTGGTTGGGAAACTACATTTAGGGAAGAGGATAGCAGACGCGCAAAAAAACGTGGTCCTATAAAACACTTGGCTAGAGCTATTCGTGAGTTAAATTATAGTCTACGCTCAGACGATAATGTTCGATATCGCCGCATATTAGGCAGTGGGCGAATATTAGATGTTGGATGTGGTGATACTGTTCGTTGGAAACCTCCATTCATTCCATTTGGCATTGAAATTTCCAAAGCATTAGCACTAAGTGCAAACAAAAAAATGCACCCTCTTGGTGGTGAGTGCCGCCAAGGTTCTGGTGCAGAAACAATCTGGGAATTTGAAAAAAACTATTTTGATAACATAATGATGCACAGTTATTTAGAACATGAAATAAACGTAAGTAAAATACTCAATGGTGCGTATCAATGTTTAAAGCCAGGGGGGAAAATATTTGTTCGTGTGCCTAATTTTAATTCTTTGAATCGCAGAATTTCTAAAAGTAATTGGCCAGGAATGCGTTACCCAGATCACGTTAATTACTTCACAGTCAGAACACTACGGTCTGTTGCAAATAATGCTGGTTTTAATTTTAAACTACATAATAAGCACAAAATTTGGGTGGATGACAACATTCAAGCTTTGTTTATTAAACCCATTAAAAATTGAAAGAAGCCACATGTCGATCCTTATAAATCACAATACAAAAATTTTAGTTCAAGGCCTAACAGGGAAAACTGGTACCTTTCACACTGAACAGGCACTAGCATATTACGGAACGCAGATGGTTGGTGGCACACACCCAAAAAAAGGCGGGACAAGCTGGTTAGCTACAAGTGGTCAAGAATTACCAATTTTCTCCAGCGTCGAAGAGGGTAAAAAAGCTACAGGAGCAACATCTTCCGTAATTTACGTTCCACCAGCAGGGGCTGCAGCAGCAATTGAAGAAGCCATTGACGCAGGAATTGAGCTAATTACATGTATTACTGAAGGCATTCCAGTAATGGATATGCTGCGCGTTAAAAATAAGTTGGAAAAATCTAGCTCGCGTTTAATTGGTGGCAATTGTCCAGGTTTGATGACACCGAATGAATGCAAAATTGGTATAATGCCAGGATCTATCTTCAAAAAAGGTTCTGTTGGTGTTTTATCGCGATCAGGTACGTTAACTTATGAAGCTGTCTTCCAGACAACAAATGCAGGCTTAGGCCAATCTAGTGCAGTTGGTATTGGTGGTGATCCCATTAAGGGAACAGAGTTTATTGATATACTTGAACTATTCTTAGCTGATGATGAAACCCAATCAATAATAATGATTGGCGAAATAGGTGGAAGTGCCGAAGAAGAAGCAGCTCAATTTTTGATTGATGAAGCAAAAAAAGGTCGTAAAAAGCCAGTAGCTGGATTTATAGCGGGTGTTACTGCGCCTCCTGGCCGTCGCATGGGCCACGCCGGTGCTATAGTTGCTGGTGGCAAAGGTGATGCTGGATCTAAAATTTCTGCGATGCGGGAGGCCGGCATTGTTGTCGCAGATAGCCCAGCAGGCTTAGGCCAAGCGGTTCTAAAAGCTATAGGATAAATCAATTACTTGGCCCATTTTGGCCAAAATTTATAGACCGTTGCCACAAAGGTAACTTATTTTGACTAGGTGATATATATGACTGAAAAACTTACAAACGACCAACTGCATGCCTCTTCGTTCTTACAAGGACATAACGCAGAATATGTTGAAAAGTTATATGCACAATATGCTTCTAATCCAGAAGCAGTCGATCCAAATTGGCGTGAATTTTTTTCTGAATTAGGCGACGAAACTGCTAATGTAGTTGCCTCAGCTGCAGGACCATCCTGGGCAAGACCTGATTGGCCGCCTGCTCCAAATGACGACTTAACAGCTGCACTAGATGGCCAATGGGCAGAAGATCCTGAAAAAGCAGGAGATAAGATTAAGGCAAATGCCACAAAGAATGGCAAATCAATCACAGATGCAGATATACAAAAAGCAGTATTAGATAGCATGCGTGCATTAATGATTATTCGCGCTTACCGTATTCGGGGTCATTTAATTGCAAACCTTGACCCATTAAACATGCGCGCCAATGACCCACATCCAGAATTAGACCCACGGTTCTATGGCTTCAATGGCATCGATATGGATCGCCCAATATTCTTAGATAACGTGCTGGGCATTGAAACCGCAACAATGCGTCAAATTTTAGAAAAATTAAGAAAAACATACTGTGGGACATTTGCACTTCAATATATGCATTTATCCAATCCTGAAGAGGCTGCTTGGTTAAAGGAACGTATAGAAAGCTGGGATAAAGAACACTTTTTTTCTGCTGAGGGCCGTAAAGCTATATTAAACAAAATGGTTGAAGCAGAAGGTTTTGAAAAATTTTGCCACGTCAAATACTCTGGCACAAAACGTTTTGGTTTAGACGGGGGTGAAGCCTTGATCCCAGCCATGGAGCAAATTATTAAACGTGGTGGTGCTTTAGGTGTTAAAGATATTATTATAGGCATGCCACATCGTGGGCGCTTAAATGTTTTGGTTAACGTAATGTCAAAACCTTATCGTGCAATTTTTAACGAATTTTTAGGTGGATCTCATAAACCTAACGACGTCGAAGGATCTGGTGATGTAAAATATCACCTTGGAGCTTCATCTGATCGAGAGTTTGACGGCAATCCTGTTCATTTGTCTCTAACAGCCAATCCTTCCCACTTAGAAGCAGTAAACCCTGTTGTTTTAGGCAAAGCACGCGCTAAGGGCGATCAGCAAGGTCGTGATCGCGGTGCAGTTATGCCAGTACTTTTACACGGAGATGCAGCATTTGCTGGCCAAGGTGTGATTGCAGAATGTTTTGGCCTTTCAGGATTAAGAGGTCATATAACAGGTGGCACAGTTCATATTGTAGTAAATAATCAAATTGGCTTCACAACATCTCCACATGATAGCCGTTCATCCCCTTACCCAACTGATATTGCTTTGATGGTTGAAGCGCCAATTTTTCACGTTAATGGAGATGATCCTGAAGCGGTTGTTCATGCTGCTAAAATAGCAACTGAGTTTAGACAAAAATTTCGTAAAGATGTTGTTTTAGATATTTTTTGCTATCGCAGATTTGGTCACAATGAGGGTGATGAACCAATGTTCACTCAACCACAAATGTACAAAAAAATCAAAACTCACAAAACTTCTTTATCAATATATACAGAACGGCTGGTTCATGACGGATTAATCCCTGAAGGCGAAATAGAAGATATGAAAACAGCATTTCAAATGCAATTAAATGAAGAATTTGAAGCTGGAAAAGTGTTTATGCCAAACAAGGCAGATTGGCTTGATGGCCGCTGGAAACATTTACAATCAAAAGACCCAGAATATCAACGTGGAAAAACTGCAATTACAAAAAAGAGATTTAACGAAGTAGGTTCTGCATTGACCAGATTACCAAAAACCTGGAACCCACATAAGACAGTTGCCCGGATTTTAGATGTAAAGTCAAAAATGATTACTTCTGGTGATAATATTGACTGGTCCACTGGGGAAGCATTAGCTTTTGGTTCTTTGCAAGTGGAAGGCTTCCCAATAAGATTATCAGGCCAGGATTGTACACGTGGAACATTCAGTCACCGCCATTCCGGAATTTTAGATCAAAACACTGGTGAAAAATTCTACCCATTAAATAATATTCGTGAAGACCAAGAAGGTACATATGAAGCAATTGATAGTATGCTATCTGAATATGCTGTATTAGGTTATGAGTACGGATATTCGTTAGCAGAACCAAATGCATTAACACTATGGGAAGCTCAATTTGGTGATTTTGCTAATGGTGCCCAAATTATGTTTGACCAATTTATTAGTTCAGGCGAATCTAAATGGCTACGCATGTCAGGTCTAGTAATGTTGTTACCCCATGGCATGGAAGGCCAAGGACCAGAGCATTCTTCCGCTCGTCCAGAACGGTTCCTGCAAAACTGTGCCGAAGATAACTGGGTAATTGCTAATGTTACAACACCAGCAAATTACTTTCACATCCTACGGCGCCAACTGCACCGTACCTATCGCAAACCATTAGTTTTAATGACACCAAAGTCTTTATTACGCCATAAACTAGCGGTTTCATCAATTGATGATTTTGTTGGTAAATCTAGTTTTCATCGAGTGTTGTGGGACGATGCTGAAAAAGGCCGTTCCAGTACGAAATTAAAAACGGACGATGATATCAAACGTGTCGTAATGTGTTCTGGAAAGATTTATTATGACCTTCTTGCAGAGCGCGATGAGCGTGGCATAGATAACATTTATTTATTGCGTATTGAACAGTTGTATCCTGTAGCAAATGCAGCACTCCAAAAAGAAATGAAGCGTTTTAAAAATGCAGATGTTATTTGGTGTCAAGAAGAGCCCAAGAATCAAGGTGCATGGTCATTTATCAACCCTCACATTGAACGCAATTTAAATGAATTAGGTGCAAAGCATACTCGTCCTCAATACATTGGACGTGAAGCTGCGGCTGCACCAGCAACAGGTCTAGCAAGTACACATAAAAAAGAACAAATAGCGCTAGTTGACCAAGCGTTGACATTGAAAGGATAATTCGATGACCGAAGTACGCGTACCTACACTAGGCGAAAGTGTAACCGAAGCAACCGTTGCCACATGGTTCAAAAAGCCAGGTGACGCTGTAGCTCAAGATGAAATGATATGTGAATTAGAAACAGACAAAGTGACTGTTGAAGTTGCGGCACCTATTGCTGGAATATTATCTGAAATTGTAGTGCCTGAAGGCACTACTGTTGGAGTTGACGCCCTCTTAGCACAAATATCTGAAGGTGTAATAACGGCACCAAAAGCATCCAATTCTGAGATTTCTGCAATACCTTTAAAAACAGAACCTGTTGCTAAAGAAACTTCAAAAAATGCACCTTCCGCTGAAAAATTAATGGCAGATAATAATATTACTAACGTTACAGGAACTGGTCGTGAAGGACGAATAATGAAAGGTGACGTATTAAATGCAATTACAGATCCAATGCCAGAACTGAATACAGGTCCTGCTAAACCAACACGTAAGCACGACATACGTGAAGAACGAGTTACGATGACGCGACTGCGCCAAACTATTGCACGGCGTTTAAAAGAAAGCCAAAATACAGCAGCTATGCTAACCACCTACAATGAAGTGAACATGACTGCAGTAATGGATCTTCGTAATGAATACAAAGATCTCTTTTTGAAAAAGCATGGTGTAAAGCTAGGCTTTATGTCTTTCTTCACAAAAGCCTGCTGTCACGCGCTAAATGAAATCCCAGAAGTTAATGCTGAGATTGATGGTAATGATATTGTATACAAAAATTATGTTAATATGGGTATTGCAGCAGGTACGCCAACAGGTTTGGTTGTCCCTGTCATTGATGATGCAGATCAAATGTCATTTGCAGATATTGAAAAAGCTATTGCTGAAAAAGGTTTACGTGCACGTGATGGAAAACTATCCATCGCAGAAATGCAAGGTGGCACCTTTACTATTTCAAACGGTGGGGTTTATGGGTCTTTAATGTCATCACCAATTCTAAATCCTCCCCAATCTGGCATTTTGGGTATGCATACAATTCAGAAACGCCCAGTAGTCATAAATAACGAAATTGTTATACGACCTATGATGTATCTAGCCTTATCCTATGACCATCGTGTTGTTGATGGTAAGGGTGCTGTAACTTTTCTAGTACGTGTAAAAGAAGCTTTGGAAGATCCTCGTCGCTTATTGATGGACCTTTAACCCATATAGCTAATTAATATTTAGAATTTATAAAGTTGGTATATCACAATGTTAAAGCAAGATTTACCAAATCGAAAGGTTAGAACCCTATGAAAAAATATGATGTAATCATAATTGGTGGAGGTCCAGGTGGCTATGTTTGCGCTATTCGTTGCGCGCAACTAGGCCTTAAAACAGCTATTGTTGAAGGACGCAAGACTTTAGGGGGGACATGTTTAAATGTTGGTTGCATTCCATCTAAAGCATTATTGCATGCATCACATTCTTATCACGAAGCGACACATAACTTTGAGAAAATGGGTTTAATAGTAGAAAATCCTAAAATTGATTTTGGGAAAATGCATGAATATAAAAATGACGCAATTTCGCAAAATACTAAAGGTATAGAATTTTTAATGAAAAAAAATAAAATCGATTGGTTGAAAGGCTGGGGCCAAATCAATAATCTTAATCAAGTAACTATTGGTAATGATATTTATAACACAAAAAATATTGTTATAGCAGCAGGATCAAAACCATCATCAATACCAAATGTTAAAATTGATGAGAAACGAATAGTTTCATCAACTGGTGCTTTAGCATTATCAAAGATTCCCAAATCGATGGTCGTGATTGGTGCTGGTGTAATAGGATTGGAAATGGGCAGCATATACTCTCGACTGGGCACAGATGTAACTGTGATAGAGTATATGGATATTATAACACCTGGCATGGATATAGAAATTTCTAAAAGCTTTCATAAAATACTTAAAAAGCAGGGGCTTAAATTTATAATGGGTGCAGCCGTGCAGTCAGCAAAAGGCAATAAATCAAAAGCTAGTGTTGTTTATAAAAAAGGTGATGTCGAAACTTCAATTGATGCTGAAATAATATTAGTATCAACTGGACGTGAAGCATTCATGGACGGATTAGGATTCACAAATTTAGGTGGAGAACTTACTAACAAAGGTAAGATTAAAACTGACGGCCAGTGGAATACTTCAATTAAGGGCATTTATGCCATTGGAGACGTAATCAGTGGCCCAATGCTTGCACACAAGGCTGAAGACGAAGGTATGGCAGTGGCAGAGGTCATTGCAGGCAAACATGGGCATATTAACTATAATGTAATTCCTGGTGTAATTTACACATCACCAGAAGTTGCAAGTGTCGGTCAGACAGAAGAACAGCTCAAAGAAGCAGGGGTTGGATACAAAGTTGGTAAATTTAGCTTTATGGGTAACGGTCGAGCAAAAGCTGTTTTCCAAGGTGATGGATTTGTAAAGCTATTGGTTGATGCCAAGTCTGATCGTATTCTTGGATGTCATCTTATTGGACCAGCAGCTGGTGATCTCATACATGAGATTTGTGTTGCAATGGAGTTTGGTGCATCAGCTCAAGATATTGCACTTACATGCCATGCACATCCAACGTTTTCAGAAGCTATGCGCGAAGCGGCTCTTGCCTGTGGCGATGGTGCAATCCACGCTTAAATAAGTTTAATTAGACAAACTATTTAATATTTTTAATGTGTTTATTAGAATTCTATTCAATACTAAGCATGCGTAAGCCTTGAGTAACATCCGCACGAATAGCAAGCTTTAAGCTTGGTTCATCACCTGCTTTTAGAGCCGCAATCGCAACCCGATGATTATGCGAAGCTTCACGCCGTTGAAGTTGTGCATATAATGCACGCATAGTGGGGCCTAACTGCAACCAAACAGTTTCAATAAGTGCAAGCATCGCAGGAGCCTGCGCACGAAGGTAAAGTGTGCGGTGGAATTCTAAGTTGCGCCGGATATAATCCACAGCATCATCTTTTACTATTGCTTGATCAATTAAGCTATTAATATTGCTAAGGCGTTCAAGCAGATTTATGTGGGCACGAGGCAAAGCGCGAGCAGCTAATTCAGGTTCTAGTAGGGCACGAATAGAGGCAAGCTCCTCAATGCGCTCGTGAGATAACTCAGGCGTTGCCACCCGGCCTGTTGATGAAATACTTAATGCGCCCTCAGCGCTGAGACGGCGAACCGCATCACGAGCTGGTGTCATGGAAGTGTTAAACTTTGATGCAACTCCACGAATAGTTACGGCTTGTCCAGGGCGCATTTCACCATGCATAACGGATGTGCGAAGAGCGCGATAAACAGCTTCATGAGCTGGAAGTGAGAAATCAAGTTCAATCATGTGGTATATAATCACAGAAAAGTATTATTTTAAAACTGATACTGATGTAATAATCCTCCGTTTACTTTTAACCATTGTCTATCAGATTTAAAATTTGGTGAAATACTTTTAACTAATGCCCAATAAGCATCAGAGTGATTCATTTCAATCAAATGGCAGACCTCGTGAGCAGCGACATAATTTTGAACTCTTACAGGTGCCATCATCAGTCGCCAAGAATACATTAAACTTCCATCGGATGTACAAGAACCCCAACGAGATCTAGTATCACGAAGGCTAATAGACCCAACCTTTCGCCCAAGTATACTGGCAAAGTGTTCTGAAGACGTAATAAATCTTTCACGCGCCAAAGTCTTATAAAAGGCCTTCAATTTTCCACACAATTGTAGTGAGCTTCCAGGTACTAGCAGTTCACCATTTAAAACCTTAACAGTGCGTCCTTTACCAGGAATTATTTTTAGCTTTTCGCCATCAAGCAAAATACGTTCGCCAAATTTAATTAGAATCGGCTGTAATTGACGTGAAAGATGTTTGCGCATCCAGCCTTCTTGTTCACGTACAAATGCTTCAGCTTCAGATATTTTAGATAATCTAGGTAGAGTAAGACTAATTTTACCATCTTTATTAGATATTCGTAGCGAATATCGCTTTGCTAACGTATTTTTACGTAGGTGTATGATAATAGGCGGATTGCCGATCATTAAAATATCATTCATTCTTATATCATATTCTCTCAGCAGAGCTATGCAATGGCATTTAGCAGCCTTTTTTAATATAGACCTTTGACAAGCTCGGTTTGATGTGGCAATTCGCCGGAAGAAATTTAAAAATCTTTTAAAAGGGAACATCCTATGCCCAACGAAGAATGGGGCGTAAAACGTCTTTGCCCAGAGAGCGGTAAACGGTTTTATGACTTGAACAAAGATCCGATTGTGAGCCCATATACTGGAACTGAATACCCGTTGTCTTTTTTTACTGATGACAAATCTAAAATATCACTCTCAGATAAAGCAGATAAAGCATCAATTAAAGAAGCTACTGACAATGACCTTGAAGATGAAGCAGATGTATTAGATGATGAAGATGTTGCAGATGTTGATCTAGGCGACGACGTCTTAGACGACGATGATGATGCAGACACTGTGCCATTAGAAGAAGTTGCTGGTGTGGCATCACCAGAAGACGATACTTAATATAAATCGCGCTTGCATACGTGAGCGCGGCTTTTCTCTACATGGTATATTTATGCTTACCTAAAATGGGGCCTTAGCTCAGCTGGGAGAGCGCTTCGCTGGCAGCGAAGAGGTCAGGAGTTCGATCCTCCTAGGCTCCACCATTTTTATAAATTACCATTCTAATTTATTGACTTTAAATTTTTTGATAAAAATTGATTTATAACATATACGAGCGTATTCATGGATCTGTCATTTAAAAAGCCTAAGTTAAGTTTTTCAGAACTCAGACTTCCAAACGGAAGGCTTTTGAGGTTTGATGGTTTTTGGCCTGGCTTCAACGCTGAGACTGATTTTGCTTTATGGCCTCAGCTAATTAATAAATACTGCCAAAAACAAAACTTACGGATTCTTGGCCCATTTTGGAAACGCCGTGACCTTCCACTTCTTATGGAAAAGGTCAAAAATGAGGGAAAATGGGATTTATTTATTACTGGCGAAAGTCGTGATAATCCGACTGAGTTTGCTAAAAAATGTATTGGGTTTCGCTTACCAATCGGTCCAAATGAAGTTCGGTTTCCTTACTGGCAATGGTACCTTAATTGGCTCAACCTTAAAACTAACCCACAATACCTTAGGTTTGGTGAACATTATTCAATTGATCAACTTATGCAGCCTATTAATAAGCAGTTTGATGAGATCTCCAAAAAAAGTTTTATTGCGCGCCCTCCTCGAGCAGTTCTCTTAACATCCCATCTCAAACGTCATCGCTTAAGTTTATACCGTCAATGTAAATTTTCTATAGGCTGCGATATATATGGTCGTAAGTACCGGCCCACCACAAGGACAAAAAAAGACTTATTATCTGATTACAAAATAAATTTATGTCCAGAAAATATTGCCGCTCAGGGCTATATCACTGAAAAAATTCCAGAGGCTTTTTTATCTGGCTGTATCCCTATAACGTACTGTAATCCAGCTGATCTGGCACTAGATTTTAACCCAAAAGCAGTCATAAATCTTTTTGGGCTATCACGATGGAATATACGACAAAAGCTAAAAGAAGTAGCATCTGATTATGAAGTTTTCTCAAAGCTACGGTCAGAACCACTTTTGCTTGATCAGCCCACAATCGATCCACTTATAGAGCTTCTAAAAAGATGAAAACTTACTTGACCAAGTAAGTTTAGAATGCGAGCATTATTACTACTTGGTTTCACCCCAAAAGTATTAATCAATTTTTTCAGAGTTCCAGAGGGTATTTATGGATATTAAATATTATGTAATAAACCTTGATAGAAGCAAAGAGCGCCTCAATGACATTTTGTCACAATTTTCTTTAGAAAAGCTAGACCTAGACAAAGTTAATGCAATTGATGGCCAAACATTAGATTTAGATGATACAGCCGATGATATTGAATGCAGAAAAGAAATGGGCAGAAGCATTCAACCTGGTGAGGTTGGCTGTTCACTTAGCCACAGGCGTGCATTAGAAACCTTCAGATCAACCAGTTCTGAATTTGCAGTAATACTCGAAGATGATGCGGTTCTTACCGATGAGTTTTCCAAAAAAATAGAGGCTCTAAGCACTTTCATAAAAGCAAACCCACATTTAAAAGTATGTGCAGTAAATTTAGGACCATCTGACTATAAATATACTTCACAGTTAGTAAAGTTAAACAATACTGAGCTACTCCGCGCACACCGGTTTCCCATGCTAGCCACAGGTATTTTGTGGACCAAACATGGTGCTCAGATAGTCTTAGATGATAGTGGAAAAATAAAGTACCCTTATGATAATTACCTGCGCATAAAGTTAACCCATGGCCACGTCGGTTTGAGCGTCCGCCCATCTTTAATTAGCTCAGCAGAAGTACTAAGTGATATAGACGCACGTAGTACTTCAGCTGGAAGGTCGAAGCAAAACAGAAGTAGACTTTATTTTTACAAAAAACAAAAAAGAGTTTTTCGTGAAAAAATTATAGCTATTATCTCAATTATTAATTGGAAGTTTCAACGGCCAAAAGTAAAATGACCTACGTACCTTTAAATTGTAATGAGCTTGCTATTTAGTTATAATTATTAGTTTATTTCACGGGAAAATAAAATGAATATAAAAACATCATTTGAAGAATGCTTATCAATTGGCTCCAGTGCCATGTTCACGCTAGCTAATTGTTTAAATAATGAAACTTTTGTTTCTGCTATCGAAGCTGCCATAAAGATAATAGCCGACACAAACGGACGATTAGTTATTTCAGGAATGGGTAAAAGTGGCATTATAGGAAGAAAACTTGTAGCAACATTTTCATCAACTGGCACTCCAGCTTTATTTTTACATCCTGCAGAAGCTAGCCATGGCGATTTAGGCATGGTTCGAAACCAAGATGTTTTATTACTTATTTCTTTTTCTGGTGAAAGTCGTGAACTAGTTGATATCGTACGTTATGGTAAACGTTTTAGTGTTCCAATAATTGCAATGACTTCACGAGCGGAAAGCACTTTGGGTAAATCTGCAGATGTTTTATTGCTTTTACCTAAAGTAAAAGAAAGTTGCCCCCATAATTTGGCACCAACATCATCAACGTTAATTCAATTAGCATTGGGTGATGCTTTAGCCATAACTTTATTAAAACAAAAAGGCTTTTCAGAAGAAGATTTTTTTAATTTCCATCCAGGCGGAAAATTAGGGGCAGCACTAATGCCTACAAGTGAATTAATGCTCAGAATTGAAGAATTGCCTTTAATATCTCAAGATGCATTTTTCTCAGACATTTTGGACAAAATTAGTACAAAAGGATATGGTATAGTTGGCCTCCAAGATAGTACTGGTTCAATCAAAGGCATTATTACAGATGGTGACGTACGGCGTTACATTGCTGCAAATACAGAAGGATCAATGCGTGATGTAATGTTTGGCACTGTTGGCAAAAATATTATGACAAATAACTTTGTATCTGTTTCACCATCACAATCTTGTGCTAAAGTTTTGAGTATTTTAGAGCATAGAAAAATTAGCGCCGCATTTGTACTAGAAGATGGAAAGCCTGTAGGCTTGATAAGTTTATTAATACTAATTCAAGCAGGTGTTGCCTGACTTCTTAAGATTTAAATGAAGCTTCAGGCAGGTAAACTGCAAATACGCTTCCTTTTCCTACTTGAGATGAAATCTTTAGCCAGCCCCTATGGCGTATTAATATGTGTTTAACAATTGCAAGACCTAAACCTGTGCCTCCTTGATTGCGGGAACGCCCCTTATCAACTCTGTAAAACCTTTCGGTTAATCTAGGAATTTGACTTGGTTCAATGCCATCACCTCTATCTTCAACCGTAATACATAGATGTGATTTACCCTCCAACGGCGGAAAGAATGAAACACATACTTCTGTTTCTTTAGTGCTATACTTAATTGCATTTTCAATCAAATTTTGAAAAACTTGTGTCAATTCATCGCTATCGCCAATTACCATTGGCATACAGTTTGAAAAATTTAATTTTATCGAAATGTTTTTCCGATCGGCTAATCCACTAAGAGAGGAAGAGATACTATTTAAAATATTGAATAAATTAATTGGGTCAGTCGGCGCTACTCTTTCGCTAGCTTGCAGTTTTGATAAGGATAATAAGTCACCAATCAAACGCGCCATACGATCAGCTTCGTGAGCCATCATAGCAAGGAAACGTTCACGAGCAGCTGGATCATTTGCCGCAGCACCCTGAAGGGTTTCGACGAATCCAGTCAAAGCAGTCAATGGCGAACGTAATTCATGGCTAACGTTAGCAACAAAATCATGCCTCATTTGTTCTGCTTCTTGAATATGAGAAACATCTTCAAAGCTAAGTACACAGCTAGGCAGCGGTTCTTTATCAGAATCCAATCGAGATAGAGATACCCTAAAAGAAGTCGGTACAACTTCTTGTAAAGTAACATCTGCTGTAGCATTTGGTTCGCCATCCAAGACAGTCTCTAATGCCCTTAGACATGTTTCTGAATTGATCACTTCATTAAAAAACTGTCCTTTAATAGCTTCAGAATACCTTTGTCTTGCGGCTTTATTCATGAAGCTAATTTTGCGGCTAGGATCAACCACGAATACAGGTAAAATTAGCCCATTAAGAATATATCTTATAGATTTCTTCATAGAGCTTACCTTTTTGTATATTACCAGTTTCCAATATTTTCCATACTCGACCAAGGCTCTTGAGGTGGCAACGCTCCATTTTCTTGGATTAGCTCTATTGATATATTATCTGGTGATTTAAAAAATGCCATATATCCATCGCGTGGAGGGCGATTGATAATTACACCCCTATCCATTAATTTCTGACATATAGCATAAATGTCATTAACTCGATAAGCTAAATGTCCCCAACTACGCCCTGTTTCAAGCTTTTCATTGCCATCCCAGTTATAAGTTAATTCTAATTCAGGAGCTTTAGTGTCAATTGATGATTTTTCATCTTGAGGTGCTGCCAAAAAAATAAGAGTAAAGCGGCCCTTTTCATAATCGTTTCGGCGCGTTTCAATCAGGCCTAATTTATTACACCAAAAGTCTAAACTTTCTTCAAGGTCACTTACGCGAACCATTGTATGTGCAAATCTCATATCATATTCCTTAGCGTCATTTATTTGTTTGGAATGCATATACCATATACAAATAAAATTTATATTAATAATTATTAAGATCAAAGAAGTTGAATAAATATGATAAAATCTTAAATATCAAAAATTTAATAATATTCACATGTTCCAGATAAGAAACAATATATTTCATTTAAACCACTTGGTTTAGAAGAATATTGTTATAATATAAAGAAAATGGAATTTTAGAATGTCTATAAGAGCTGTCAAATCTATTAGAAAAGCTATCCATACAATGGAGGGCGCTGGTGTAGAACTATATAGAGCCTTTGGCTTTAAGGATCCTTCAGAATTAGATCCGTTTTTATTATTTGACGACTTTCGCAATGAAGATCCAAAATTATTTGAAAAAGGTTTTCCTTGGCATCCCCACCGAGGCATAGAAACAATTACTTATGTTTTAGAAGGTAAAGTAGATCATGCTGACAGCTTAGGTAATACAGGGTCATTAGGTGCTGGAGATGTTCAATGGATGACATCAGGTTCAGGTATTTTACATCAAGAAATGCCTAAGGGGAATTCTAAAGGTCAGATGCACGGGTTCCAATTATGGGCAAACCTTCCTAGCGGATTAAAGATGACAGACCCACGGTATCAAGATGTAAATAGTTCCGAAATACCAGAAATCTTTGAGGATGACGGTACCCGCGTAAAAGTTATAGTTGGGTCATTTTGGGGGCAATCTGGTCCAGTAGACGGGATTGCGGCGGATCCTCAATACTTGGATATTTACGTTCCCCCAGGGGTTAAAAAGACTTTCCCAGTAGATACATATCGAAAAACGTTTGCTTATATTTTCAATGGTGAAGGCGCATTTGATTCCGCATCAATACCAACTGGTATCTTATTAGAAAAAGAAGTGATGGGTGAAGAATTAAATATACGAGATATGTCTGGAAATCGAACCTTAGTTACCTTTGACACTGGTGATTATGTGACAGTACAGGCTGGAGAGCAGGGTATTCGATTTTTGTTAATTTCAGGAAAGCCTATTCAGGAACCTGTTGCCTGGCATGGGCCAATAGTCATGAATACAAGAGAAGAACTAATTAAAGCATTTGATGAATTAAAAAATGGAAGCTTTATTAAGCCAGCACATTGATATTATCTTAATGATATAAAATTATCACACATACTTACTTTAGATTTCTTTATTTCTTCTTAACGAATTCAGTAAGTATTATAATCCGTAGTCCTTCAACTTTACCTTCAATATGGGCTGGATTATCTTCAACCAACGATATTCCACGTACAGCAGTACCGCGTTTGGCAGTAAATCCACCTCCTTTTACTACCAAGTCCTTAATCAATATGACATTATTTCCAGATTCAAGGGTTACTCCATTAACATCTTTATGCTGACTTGTGCGAATAACTCCTGATATTGCCCAGGCCATCAAAGCATCATCTAAGTATATCTGGTCTTTAAGGTCCCGAGCCCATGCCTGACCACTAAGCATATCAAGAACACGCCAAGCCAAAACTTTAACTGGGTCATGCTCAGACCAGATGGCAGAACTTAGACATCTAAAATAATTTCCTTCTGTTTTCCCACCAACCATCTCGCTGCATTTATCACACAAAAGCACAGACGTCATGGCAGTCCCATCATGCAAAGGGCCAACTGAATATGGCTGTAAATTAGTCTCTACACCACAGAATTCACATAAAGCGTCTGAGCGGGCAATTAAAGTGGCAAGCATCGAACGCACTCCCTAAAAGGTTTAAATACTTCCTCACACATGAATAAAAATATTTTTAGATACAACTTTGCTACAAAATAAATACAATTATTTATCAAAAATATAATTAGCTATCCATTTTTAACGCTGAAATAAATGCTTCTTGAGGTATTTCAACACGACCAAACTGGCGCATTTTTTTCTTACCAGCTTTTTGTTTATCTAAAAGCTTACGCTTTCGGGAAACATCTCCACCATAACATTTAGCTGTTACGTCTTTGCGCAAAGCTGAGAGAGTTTCTCGTGCAATAATCCTTCCACCAATAGCCGCTTGAATTGGGATCTTAAATTGATGTTGAGGTATAAGTTCTTTTAACTTTTCAACCATAGCACGACCACGCATATCAGCACGATCAGTATGCACCATAGTGGAAAGTGCATCTACTGGCTCTTCATTAACTAAAATCTGCATTTTTTGGAGACGATCTTCGCGATAGCCTTCCATTGTATAATCAAACGACGCATAACCTTTAGATACAGATTTTAAGCGGTCATAGAAATCAAAAACCACCTCATTCAACGGTAAATCATAAATAACCATTGCTCTTGAACCTGCATAAGTCAAATCAATTTGAATACCTCTTCGATCTTGGCATAGCTTAAGAACATCACCCAGATATTCATCTGGCACAAGAATTGTGGCCTTAATTCGTGGTTCTTCAATATGCTCCACGTGCGTTAAGTCAGGCATATCTGCCGGGTTATGCAAGTCAATCATTGCACCATCACGCATGTGTATATGATAAATAACAGATGGTGCTGTTGTAATAAGGTCGATATCGTATTCGCGTTCTAAACGATCTCGAATAACTTCGAGATGCAACAATCCCAAAAACCCACACCGAAACCCAAATCCCAGCGCAGCTGAGGATTCCATTTCTGTACTAAACGATGCATCATTTAGTGACAGCTTTGAGATTGCCTCACGCAAGTCTTCAAATTGAGCATTATCAACTGGAAACAGTCCACAAAACACTACTGGCTGTGCTGGAGAAAATCCTGGAAGTGCTTCTAAGCACCCATTTTTCTCATGCGTAATAGTATCGCCTACACGGGTATCAGCTACTTGTTTTATAGATGCTGTCAGAAACCCCATTTCACCAGCAGTCAATACATCAATTGGCGTCATTTTAGGTGTGAATACGCCAATGCGATCAACAGGATATGACGCGTTGGTATTCATCATTCGAATCTTATCACCTTTTTTTAACTCACCATCAATAATTCTAACGAGAACTACGACACCGAGATATGCGTCGTACCAACTATCTACCAACATAGCCTTCAGTGGCGCATCTGGGGTGGTTGTTGGCGCCGGCAAGCGATTAATAATTGCTTCGAGTACATCAGGTATACCAACACCAGTTTTAGCCGAAATATGTACTGCATCAGTTGCATCAATGCCAATTACATCCTCTATCTGTTCAGCAACCCTATCAGGATCAGCTGCAGGTAGGTCAACTTTATTTAGAACTGGAACAATTTCATGGTCCGCTTCAAGTGCATGATAAACATTAGCTAATGTCTGTGCTTCAACACCTTGAGATGCATCAACAACTAACAAAGATCCTTCGACAGCACGCATAGAGCGTGAAACTTCATAAGCAAAATCAACATGGCCTGGGGTGTCTATCAAATTAAGGATATATGTGTCACCATCATTAGCTTTATATTTGATACGCACTGAATTGGCTTTAATAGTAATACCACGTTCACGCTCAATATCCATTGTATCCAAAAGTTGCGCTTCCATATCACGATCAGCTACTGTTCCAGTAGACTGGATCAAGCGGTCAGCAAGTGTGGATTTACCGTGATCGATATGAGCCACAATTGAGAAATTACGAATTTTACTAATGTCTGTCATGGGTGAGGATATGATACGGATTGCAACTATGGTCAAGGGATTTGGTGGTCCTTAAACTAGACATACTTTTAAACAAGAAATAATTGCACTAACAGCCCTAGAAACTTATAAAGTTTCTTATTAAAAAATTGCCTTAATCATAAAACTATTTTTTAATTATTTAGATAATATATGAAAATTCTGAAGCCTAGTTTTTAGCTATGCTATTGACCACAACGCAATGCTGTGGCCAAAAGAGATATGAGCCAAGCAATACTTAATATTAACACAGACGCAATTTTTCATAACTGGCGTACGCTGGATGAAAAATCTGCTGATAATGTTGAAACTGCTGCCGTCGTTAAGGCTGATGGATATGGTTTAGATGCTGGCCAAATTTCAGGTTTATTATCTAAAAAAAATGTACGAACTTTTTTTGTTGCTATTGCAGAAGAAGGTATCGCCGTTCGTAAGGCTGTGGGAAATACACCTGAAATTTTTGTATTTTCTGGTTTAATGCCAAATGACAAGTCAATCTTTCAAAAATATAACCTCATTCCTCTTTTAAACTCATCTGAACAATTTATACGTTACAAAATAGAATTACCTAAATCACCATTTGGCATACAGTTAGACACTGGAATGAATAGATTGGGTATGGAAGCTGAAGATTTTTTTCCCTTACGTGAAGAAGCTTCTCATGCGTCATTAATTATAAGTCACCTAGCTTGCGCAGATGAACCAGCTAATACTCAAAACATCAAACAATTAAAAACTTTTTGTGAATTAACTGATGGCCTCAATGTTCGCCGCTCATTAGCTGCAACTGGTGGTACTTTGTTAGGACCAGATTATCACTTTGATATGTGTCGCCCAGGTATTGGTCTTTATGGTGGCACGCCTTTTAAACAAGCAGAGCCTGTGGTGAAATTATCTATACCAATAATTCAATCTCGTAAGGTTCTTGCAGGTGAAACCGTAGGGTATGGCGGCCATTGGACTGCTATCAATGATACACAAGTAGCTACTATCGCAGCAGGTTACGCAGATGGATTAATTCGCGCAATTGGTAATGGCTCAGTTTACCTTTACGCTAATAATATTGCTTGCCCACTCATTGGTAGGGTATCAATGGATTTAATCACTGTAGACATTAGTGAATTGGACTATGTACCTAATTCCTTAGATTTATTAAATGATATTCAAACAATAGATGTTTTGGCAGAGGCCGCCGGAACAATCGGGTATGAAATTTTAACTAGTTTAGGCGCACGCTATGTGCGCAAATACATAGGTGGATAATATAAATATAATGAATCGTTTTTTAGGATCAATTGGTTTTTCGGTTTTAGCTTTTTGCACAACTATTGGCCGTATTATGATATTTGCATGTAGAGCAATCTCTCATATATTTCGTCCACCCTATTACGGCCGAGAAGTCTTGACACAATTTATGCAGATTGGATTTTATAGCCTTCCCGTTGTTGGTTTAACAGCACTGTTCACTGGGGCAGCTTTGGCTTTGCAAATTTATTCAGGTGGAGCACGCTTTAGTGCAGAAAGTGTTGTTCCTTCAATTGTTGCGATTGGTATGGTGCGTGAATTAGGCCCTGTTCTAGGTGGCCTAATGGTTGCTGGTAGAGTTTCATCTTCAATTGCTGCTGAATTGGGAACAATGCGTGTCACTGAACAAATTGATGCTTTAGTAACATTATCCACAAATCCCATGAAATATCTTATTGTACCCCGCCTGCTCGCGGCAACATTTGCGATGCCAATTTTAGTTGCTGTTGGTGATACTATTGGTATTTTAGGCGGATATTTAGTTGGAACTGGACGGTTAGGATTTAATTCAACCAATTACCTTAAAAACACGATTGACTTCATGGAGATCGGTGATGTTACCAGCGGACTAGCCAAAGCTGCAGTATTTGGCTTTATAATAGCATTAATGGGCTGTTATCATGGCTATAATTCAGGACGCGGTGCACAAGGTGTTGGCCGAGCAACTATTAATGCAGTCGTTTCAGCCAGTGTTATGATACTGGCTGCAAATTACATTTTGACTGAGGTATTCTTCTAATGATTAGCATTAAAGATGTACACAAATCATTTACTAACAATAATGTTTTACAAGGCGTTAATATGGAAATAGCCAAAGGCGAAAGCATGGTTATTATCGGAGGTTCGGGCACAGGAAAATCTGTTTTATTAAAATGTATTTTAGGCTTGGAAAATCCTGATAGTGGCAAAATTACATTAGATGGCAAAGAAACAAATAAAGGTGACCGTGATGTGTTTTTAGCACGCTTTGGAATGTTATTTCAAAACGCTGCATTGTTTGACAGTCTCTCTGTCTGGCAAAATGTTGCGTTTCGCTTAATGCGAGGACCAAATAAAATTTCGAAGAATGATGCACGCGATATTGCTATTGAAAAACTGCGTCGAGTTGGACTTAAGCCTGAAGTTGGTGAAAAGTTTCCTGCTGAGCTATCCGGTGGAATGCAAAAACGTGTGGGCTTAGCTCGCGCAATTGCTGCAAAACCTGAAATTATTTTTTTTGATGAACCAACAACCGGCTTAGATCCAATTATGGCTGGTGTAATTAATGAGTTAATACGCGAAATTGTTGTCGAAATGGGCGCAACAGCTTTAACAATTACACATGATATGAGTTCAGTTCGTTCTATAGCGGACAAAGTTACAATGTTGCATGATGGTCAAGTTCAATGGTCAGGTAAGATACATGAACTAGAAAACACTGGAAATCCTTATCTAGAGCAATTTATAAATGGTCACGCTGTGGGTCCAATCGAAGCTGTCCGTTAATTAAGAATTATAATATAAATTTTAGCCAATAGACTTAAGTCATATTTAGGCAATTTATTTAATGATAATTTTAAAAATTTGTCATTAGTTTACAAAGCCACACTTGCTCTTAGATCAACTGTAAGGCACAAAGTGATATGGCTAAATCAACACTCGCTTTTACTTGTATAAATTGTAATGCATCCCATAAAAAGTGGGCGGGCCGTTGTGATACCTGTGGAGAATGGAATTCTATTAAAGAGGAAGCACCACTGGCAGCAGGCCCAAAGGGAAAAACACTAGGCGCAAGCAAAGGGCGTAAACTGGCCTTAGGTGATTTAAATACTGTAGATGCTCCTTTGGAGCGCAGTTCAATAGGTATAGATGAATTTGACAGAGTATTAGGTGGTGGTTTAGTCCCTGCCAGTGCAATTTTGGTTGCAGGCGATCCAGGTATTGGTAAATCAACTTTACTACTACAAGCCGCAGCTGAGTTTGCAAGAACTGGTAAAAAAGTTGTTTATATTTCAGGAGAAGAAGCCAGCAGCCAAATTCGCATGCGTGCACATCGCCTCAAATTAACTGATGCATCTGTGAAATTAGCCACTGAAACTAACTTACGTGATATTTTAACTACATTGGAAGAAGAGGCTCCTGACTTAGCTATTATTGATTCCATTCAAACCATGTGGGCGGATCATGTAGACAGTGCACCAGGGTCGGTAAGCCAAGTGCGTGCAACAGCTCATGAGCTAACAACATTTGCAAAACGCAAAGGCGTTTCAATAGTTCTTGTTGGCCACGTAACAAAAGAGGGTCAAATAGCTGGCCCACGTGTTGTTGAACATATGGTTGATACAGTTTTATATTTTGAAGGTGAACGCGGACATCAATTTCGCATTTTGCGTGCTGTAAAAAATCGGTTTGGACCATCAGATGAGATTGGTGTCTTTGAAATGACTGGTTGCGGATTAGCACAGGTAACGAATCCATCAGAATTATTTTTATCAGAACGTGATATCCAAACAGCAGGATCAGTAGTTTTTGCAGGAATTGAAGGCACGCGCCCTTTGTTAGTTGAGATACAAGCACTTGTAGCTCCCTCACCACTAGCCACACCGCGCCGTACGGTGGTTGGATGGGATTCTGCAAGGTTGTCAATGGTATTGGCCGTCCTAGAAGCTCGTTGCGGAATTAGCTTTGCAGGCAAAGACGTTTACCTAAACATTGCAGGGGGATTACGCATTTCAGAGCCAGCAGCTGATTTAGCAGTAGCAGCCGCCTTAATTTCAGCAAGACAGGACATACCGATTGCATCGGACACTGTTATATTCGGTGAAATTAGTCTTTCAGGAGCTCTTCGCCCTATATCTCAAGCAGAAAATAGGCTTAAAGAAGCACAAAAATTAGGGTTTACTGCTGCATTTACACCTTCGAGGATGAAGTTATCATCAGAATCAGGCATGGATGTTACGAAGTATGATGCAGTTGACGCGTTTGTTGAACATCACTTTGGAAGTATTGACGAAGAATAAGGAGAATATACATGGATGGCTTCACATTTATAGACGGTGGATCTGCTGTAATTTTATTAATTTCAGCAGTATTGGCTTATTCACGTGGCTTGGTTCGCGAAGCTTTATCTATTGCAGGTTGGATAGCCGCTGCAATTTCTGCTTTTGTATTTGCTCCAAGTGTTGAACCGTTAGTTCGTGAAATACCAATACTAAGTGACATTGTTGGAAAAAGTTGCGAATTATCAATCATTGCAGCATTTGCTGCCGTATTTGCTATTACCCTCATTGTAGTTGCTATTTTTACTCCATTATTTGCGGGCATAGTTCAACGTTCAGTGCTTAGTAATTTTGATCAAAGTTTAGGATTTTTATTTGGAGCCATACGTGGTTTGGCTTTAATTCTTGTCGCTCTGGTGGTTTATAACTTTATTGGAGCTAATATAGCTATAGTTGAAAATTCAAAAACTAAAGCAATCACATCAGGATCAGAAACTTTTATACAAAGTGCAATTGAACGTGATGGTATAGCAGGTCAAGCGAGCCTATCATCTTGGATGCAAGGTCGATATCAAGAGCTAACAAAAAGCTGCAATTAAAAACTGTTTAAGATTACTAAATGGGCTATTTTCGTGTATGGTTAATAAATATCAATCAAAATTCAAAAATAGTATTTTTTAGGCGAGGATTACGTGACAGTTTGCGATAGCTAGGTTATAGAATAACTAGCTGTAAAAAATCACGGAATCATACTATGCGTCTGTCTGATACTAAGCCATTTATTTCACACCCATTTGACCATAATAAACTTAAAGAAGAGTGTGGAATCTTTGGAGTCAATGGTGTCTCTGATGCTGCTAATTTTGTTGCTTTAGGCTTACATGCACTTCAGCATCGAGGACAAGAGGCTGGTGGTATCGTTGCATATGACCCTGAACATGGGTTTAACTCAGCACGCCGGTTTGGTTACGTACGAGATAATTTCACAAAAGAAAGTTTGATGAGTACATTACCAGGCCATAACGCCATTGGTCACGTACGATACTCAACCGCTGGCAACAAAGGTAATACAGCGATCCGTGATGTACAGCCATTTTTTGGTGAATTTGCAATGGGTGGCTGTGCGATTGCGCATAATGGTAATCTAACCAATGCTGAAAGCTTACGAAAAGAATTAATTGAACGTGGTTCTATTTTTCAAAGCTCATCAGATAGTGAATGTATCATTCATTTAATGGCGCGATCGATTCACAAAGATCATACCAATCGCTTGAAAGACGCATTGTCTCGAGTGGAGGGTGCATTTTCTGTTGTGGCAATGACACGTAGTAAATTAATAGGTGTGCGCGATCCAAGGGGTGTTCGCCCATTGGTATTGGGGAAATTAGGGGATGGTTGGGTTCTATCTTCAGAAACCTGCGCTCTTGATATTGTTGGTGCAGAACATATCCGTGAAATCGAACCAGGCGAAATGGTTGTAATTGGGCCAGATGGAATTAAAAGTACCTTCCCATTTGAAAAAACAGCTCCCCGTCCTTGTATCTTTGAAAAAGTATACTTTTCACGTCCAGACAGTATTCTAGGTGGACAATCAATTTATGAAACACGCCGACAAATTGGAATTGAATTAGCCAAAGAAAGTCCTGTTGAAGCTGATTTAGTTTGCCCTGTACCAGATAGTGGAACTCCAGCAGCAATCGGATATAGTCACGAAAGTGGCATCCCTTACGGCATGGGAATTATTCGAAATTCATACATGGGCCGTACATTTATTGAGCCCTCAGAACAAATTCGAAATATGGGTGTGCGTTTAAAGCTAAACGTTAATCGTGCACTCATAGTGGGCAAGCGGGTGATATTAGTCGATGATAGTGTTGTGCGTGGGACTACAAGTCGAAAAATTAAAGAAATGATTTTAGATGCTGGCGCAGCTGAAGTTCACTTTCGCATTGCATCCCCCCCCACAGCATGGCCCTGCTTCTACGGTGTAGATACACCACAACGTGAAAAGCTTTTGGCAGCAACTATGAGTGAGGAAGAAATGAGGCAACACCTCAATGTGACTAGTCTTAAATTTATTTCTATGGATGGTTTGTATCGAGCCTGTGGCTATGAAACAGGTCGAGACAATTCTAATCCTGCTTACTGTGATGCATGTTTTTCTGGGGAATACCCCATTGCTCCAAGCGATCAATTGGCTAAGGGCTTCAAGATGGCTGCTGAATAATTATGAGTTCAGATACTAAGAAAATTGCTTTAGTAACAGGCGCCTCTCGTGGTCTAGGCGCAGCAGTGTCCATAGCCCTGGCCAAGGAAGGCTATCATGTAATTGCGGTTGCGCGGACTACTGGTGCATTAGAAGAGCTGGATGATCGCATTCAAGCTGAAGGCGGATTGGCAACTTTAGTTCCACTCGACATTACTGATGAAGGTGCAGTGAAGCGCATGTGCATTTCTATTAACAAGCGTTGGGGGGGACTAGACCTGTGGGTGCATTGTGCAATTTATGCGGCACCATTATCACCTGCTGGGCATATTTCAGAAAAAGACTGGACTAAAACTATTGCGGTTAATATCACAGCGACTGGACGTTTAATCACCAACATTGAAAGTTTATTATTAGCAAAATCTGGTTTAGCTATCCATATAGATGATAAAGCTGACGGGCATAAGTTTTTTGCAAATTATGGAGCTAGTAAAGCTGCACAGCGCGCTCTATTTAGAAGTTGGGCAAACGAAACAGTGAAAACTGGCCCTACAGTCATAATATTTTCACCAAATCCAATGCCAACAGCCTGCCGCGCTCGCTTCTTTCCTGGAGAAGACCGTTCAACTTTGTTTCACCCAAGCGAAGAAGCAGCACGGTTAATTAAACAGCTTTAAATAATGTAAACTGAGAATTTGATTTTAAATGAAGTCTATCAGTCAAATCTAATTTTTTAATGACTCATTTTGTGGGAGGAATGTTCGATTGGGCGGTCATTATCAACAGTAATTTTTAACTGTGCAGATTTATCCTGGAATACTAATTCAATAGGAATAATAGTTCCATTTTCTAAGCTCTGCTTTAAGCCCATTAGCATAATATGTTGACCTCCACGCTTAAATATTAAAGCACTTTTTGGAGCGATTTTGAGTCCACCTTCAATTTTCATCATAGACATAACACCATTTTTATTTTCTTTATGCACATGTAATTCTGCACGTTTTGCTACATCAGTTTTTACACCTGATAAAAGCACCTCAACATCCGTACCATTTTCAATAATAAAAAATATTGCACCAGATTTGGCATTTGGGCTAGCGGCTCGTGCATAAGCCTCAGATATCTTTAACTCGTTATGATTGAAATGATGAGCCGTGTGATATGTCTTCTCGTGGCCTATTGAATAGATCCTAAAAGCCACAATAATTGCTAAGATAAATATATACAAAATATATAATATTTTTTTCATAATTATTTTTCTTTAAATTAATTTTTACTTTTAAATAACAAAAAGCCCCACTATTTGCGAGGCTTTTAATTTATTCAAAATATTACGGTATTATGCTGCTGACGCAGGAGTGGCCGCTTTAGCAATTTCTTTTTTAACTTTTAAAGCTTTATCTGATAGTTCTGTATCTTTGGCTTTAGCCATAAAGCCATCTAATCCACCACGGTGATCTACTGTACGTAATGCAGCAGCAGATATCTTAAATTTAAATTTTTGACCGAGTGATTCACTAGCCAGTGTTACTTCATTTAAGTTTGGCAAGAAACGACGGCGCGTGCGATTTTTTGCGTGGCTAACGTTATTACCACTCATAGGGCCTTTGCCAGTAAGTTCACAGCGACGGGACATGTTTAATTCCTTTGATCTGCGCTATCTGGTATGAGTACCAAACAACATATGTATTTCAATGCTGGTGTTTAGGCGTGTCCCATTCGAACGTCAAGGGATTCGAAGCGCTTAACCTCAGTTTTATCAAGTATTTCCATGCTCCTGTCATTTTTTGATAACCAAGAGCGTTTAATTACCTTATCACAATACATATGAGTGAATTTAAATTCAAATTACCTATTGATGATGTGTTACCTAATTTATTAATAGCGATGCGTGAAAATAATCATGCAGTGCTACAAGCACCCCCTGGTGCAGGAAAAACAACACGTGTTCCCATCGTATTATTAGAATCTGGTATGTACCAAGGGAAAATTTTGATGCTTCAACCCCGTCGCCTTGCCGCACGTGCAGCCGCCGTGCGATTAACAGAGCATTTTGGTGATAAATTGGGGCAGACAGTTGGCTACAGAATGCGTGGTGACAATAAAATATCTAAATCCACACGTATCGAGGTAGTTACTGAGGGTATTTTAACTCGAATGATCCAAAATGATCCTGAGTTATTAGACATAAGTTGTATAATTTTTGATGAATTTCATGAACGCTCATTAAATGCTGATTTAGGATTAACACTTTGTTTAGAGATTCGCTCTGCTTTGCGAGATGATTTAGCAATTCTAGTGATGTCAGCTACTTTAGACACTTCCCCCATATCTGCATTAATGGGTAATGCGCCAATCCTAACCTCAAAAGGTCGCTCTTATGATGTAGCGACACATTACTTACCAGAGCCCTGGGCGAAGCCTCACGACCGAAATTCGCGGATGGAGGGAGCAGTGGCAGACTTGATTGAAAAAGCTGCTAATGAAAATGAGGGGAGCATATTGGCTTTTCTTCCTGGAGAAGGCGAAATTAAACGAGTGCAGTCTATATTAGAGCCCCGTTTATCAAAAAAAATAGATATTCGCCCTTTATTTGGCGCAATGACCTTCACAGAACAACGTAAGGCAATTTCATCAAGTCAAAAGCGTAAATTAGTTTTGGCAACATCAATTGCTGAAACATCCCTAACTATTGAAGATGTTCGAATAGTTGTAGATTGTGGCTTTGCACGGCGCGCAAGATTTGATCCAGGCTCTGGTATGTCTAGGCTAGTTACAGAAAAAATAACTAAGGCAGAAGCCATACAACGAATGGGACGTGCAGGACGCGTAAGTGAAGGAGTTTGTTATAAACTTTGGACAAAAGGTGAAGAAGGTGGCTTTCAAGCTTTTGTACCACCGGCTATTTTAGTTAGCGATCTTTCTCCCTTGGTAATGGAATTGGCTGCATGGGGCGTAGATAATCCTAAAGAGTTACCATTCCTCACCCAACCTAGATCTACAGATTTTAAATATGCTCAAAATTTATTAAAAGATCTCGGAGCATTAAATATTTCAGGGCAAATAACTAAATTAGGCCAAGAAATAGCCCGTGAACCTACACATCCACGACTAGCACGTATATTACTGGAGGGTAATCATGATACAAGCCTAGCCGTTGCTCTTATTGAATCGCGTGATATTTTAATGCGCCCTGCGCCCGCTGATTTCGCATTGCGCATAAGTGCTGCTAAAAATGTAAAAGATTTTGAGAGGAATTACTCCCAACGCGTTAATCACGCTGCCAGATTACATGTTATAGAAATTGCAAAAAAATTAAAACCAAAGGGAAAAGCCGAATTAAGCCCTGCTCAAATGGCCGCTTTAGCTTATCCTGATAGAATAGGCATGGCTCGAGGGGGGGGGCGTGGTCAATTTCTGCTATCAGGAGGTAAAGGAGCTATTATCGATGTTATTGATCCTCTGTCTAGGGCACATATGTTGGTCGCACTCGATTTAGATGGAGATGCAAAAGAGGCAAAGTTACGCCTTGGTATAGAGATCTCTGAGGCTGAGGTTGTTAGCCTATATCCAGAAAAAATTAAAACTATGAAGATTTGTGAATGGTCAAAACGTGAATTAAAAGTCATAGCAGTAGAACAACGTAAGTTTGGCGCGTTAGTATTAAGTCAAAAAAATTGGAAAAACTGTAGCCAAATTTTGATATCACACGCACTTTTAGATTGTGTTATTGATTTTGGGTTAGATATTTTACCATGGTCAAAAAGTTCAATATTTTTATTAGCTCGAATTAACAAGTTGAGGCATGAAGGTGCCAATTTACCTGATTTATCACCAAATGCTCTATTAAAAGCATTAGAGCAGTGGTTGCCGCCACATCTGGACAATATGCGTACTAAGGCAGACCTATTAAAATTGGACATGACTGCTATTACACAAGGTTTATTAAGCTGGGAAGAAAATGTACTTCTTAATAAACTGACACCACCCTTTGTAATGGCCCCAACAGGCACTAAAATGATGATTGATTACAGCGGTGACCAGCCTAAAATTGCAGTTCGTTTACAAGAACTTTTTGGCATGAATAAACATCCAACCATTGGACCAAAAGATACACCTTTATTAATAGAACTATTATCACCAGCACAGCGCCCAGTTCAAACCACTGCTGATTTACCTAATTTTTGGTTGTCTTCATATGCAGATGTAAGAAAAGATATGCGTGGACGTTACCCCCGCCACCCATGGCCAGAAGATCCTACAAAAGCAGAACCTACGCGTCGTGTTAAAAATCCACGCAGTAATAAAGCTTAACGCCAGCCGATAGCACTCAACATTACCCCTTCACGTAAACCACTTCCCATTTCGCAAAACAGAGAAAAAATAAAAGCTAATAAACCCGTTATTATTGTTGCTACAGTACGTATCCCAGACCAGATCGGATGCACGGGAAGTGATGTGCCAGGTTTGGAATCTTGTATCATAATCAAAGCAACCAATGGCATGCCAAATAATACGTTAAAATAAAAATTTGAAACGATGAGTAATCAACTCCAAGTATTTTGAAAAAAACATCATGTGCTGCATAAATTGCAAATGCGCAGAGCGTATAACAAGCAATTTTACCATTAGATTTTATCTGCATAAAGAAGACTTTTGGCTAATAATTAAAATTCTCTTTGTATGCTAAAGTTTAAGATACAAAAACGCCCCCAGAATGTGGAGGCGTTAAATAGAATCAAAGAAATAATATTAAGCTGCTTCTTTAGCTGCAGCTTGGCGCTCACTTTCTTCACGAGATAATGCCACGGAAGTCCGCACACCTTTTTCTACAAAGCTCATCATGCCAGCAACACATCGTTCTGTTGGTTCGATGCCTGCACACATTAAAACTTCACGACCGTCTCGCGAGCGAGCCCACCGGGCAATTGATTCAACACCATTACCATATTTTTTATCATCAGCTATAGCATCATCCAACGCTGCTAGGACAACGGCAGCGAATAACTTCTGCGCTCGCTTACCCTGATCGTTCGTATATGCTGTGTCGTCAACGAAATCAAACATCTCGTCGTCCTTTTGATTGTTTTAATTTACATGGTTTGCGCAATATGACTATTCTGAAACAATTAGGTACCCCATTTTGCGCATGGCTGCCATGCGATTTATGCATATCTAATTTTTATTAGCTATTTTTTATACACACTTGTCGTTATGACTTACAAATTATATAAGTTAGATCAGTATTATTTCAACCCTATCAAGGTGCTACAAAATGCCAAAAATAAACGGTAATGAAATTCGTATGGGTAACATCCTAGAACATAATGGTGGCTTGTGGGTTGCTGTTAAAATTGACCACGTTAAACCAGGTAAGGGGGGTGCTTTTGCTCAGGTAGAAATGAAGAATTTACGTAATGGATCAAAATTAAATGAACGATTTCGTTCAGCAGATAAAGTTGAAAGAGTACGCTTAGAGCAAAAAGATCAGCAATTCCTGTATGAAAATGATGGAATGTTGGTTTTTATGGATAATGATACATTTGAACAAATTGAATTACCTGCAGATATTTTAGGGGAACGGCGCCCACTTCTACAAGATGGAATGATTATCAAAATAGAATATCACGAAAGTGAAGCATTAAGTGCATCACTGCCAACGAAGGTAATTTGTAAAATAGTTGAAACAGAACCTGTCGTTAAAGGTCAAACAGCCGCTAACAGTTTTAAACCTGCAGTTTTAGACAATGGCTTACGCATTATGGTTCCCCCCTTTATTGAACAAGATACAGATATTATTGTTCATACAGAAACTATGGAATATTCAGAGCGGGCATAAAAACTTTATTATATTAACTAGTTTTAGGTATTGTGTGACATTTAGGATGCACATTTTTGAGTAAACCATTCAAAAATTTCAAAACTAGCGCTCTATCAAAAATATTTGGGTACATCTTATTTTAATAAATTGATTTTATACATTAGATTTTATTTCTGAATTTACAAACTTAAAACCTAAAGTACGACAAACCTTTTTAGGTAGAATTGGATCATTTAAAATATAAAATTGCAGATCACATTCCTTTTACGCCAATAGTTTAGCTCATAACTCCGCACAAATAGCAGTCGGTAACAAATCATGATCTCCTCTGTTGGTAGCATTTATAAAAGCTTTATTCATCCAGTCTGGTACTTTGCACCACACCGAGTTGCAAACACTTTAGTTTCAATTCAATTCTCTATTGGTAAAATACCTGGTATAATTTTTTGATAGATGCCTGCATCTGCACAATCATCACAACCTTAAGAAATAAAAAGTAACTTGACGCATCAGCTATATGCGGCGCTTCGAGAAACAGAGGCTGGTACACCCTACATGAAAAAAATTAAACTTCACTCGTAATCAAAGTACTTAATTTTCCGCTTGGTATCTGCACCTCTTCAGCATATAGGTGCGCAATCCGAACATCAAAGGTAGTTACCCATGGCTCAATGGTCTGCAAATATCAACGTAATGTTAAAAGCAATCCGCGTCGCTGGGCGCGCTATGATGCGAGACTTTAAAGAAGTCGATAAATTACAGGTATCAAAAAAAGGGCCTAATGATTTTGCAATGCGCGCAGATCAACGCGCTGAAGAAATTTTACAAGAAACGCTGTTTGAAGCCCGTCCAAACTATGGTTTTGTTGGTACAGGTGGTCGCGAAACTAAAGGCGAAGACCCTACCCGCCGCTGGATCGCTTGCCCATTAGATGGTCTTGATAATTTTATTCATGGCTTGCCACACTGGTCAGTTTCCATAGCGCTGGAATATAAAGGGGAAATAGTTGCTTCAGTCCTCTTAACTCCTGTAATTGAAGAAATATTTCTAGCAGAAAAAGGTGCTGGAACATGGTTAAATGAACAACGTATCCGCGTCTCTGGGCGCACATCATTGGATCAAATGGTTTTTGCCACTGAACTTCCCACAGGTAACAGGGGTGACTTGCCAACGCACATACAAGACCTTGCACGCATTGCTCCAAGTGTTGGTGGTATACGCGGCATAGGAGCTGTTGGTTTAGACTTAGCCTATACAGCTGCTGGTCGTTATGATGGATACTGGAACCGTGGATTAGAATATTGGGAAATGGCAGCAGGTTTACTATTGATACAGGAAGCTGGCGGTTTAGCTGAAGCCATTACACTTCACAAAAATCCCATGGAAACAGGTACTATTATTGCTGCAAACGGTGAGGGGCACGCAAAATTTTCTAAACTGGTTCGCAATACTTAACTTTGGCAGTGCCTGCTGTCATATGATCTGATACCCGGTCAAAACGTAAATAAGCGATGGCTTTTTCGCCTGATTGTGTGAAAAGCTTGCCTGCAATTTTTCCGTTTGATAAAATATCAGTACTAATTGGGGCTGATCCCAATATGTTAACAGTAACCAAACCTTTTCGTAGCTCTGTTTTATGCTTCATACGTGCGGTAATCTCTTGGCCAACATAACAGCCTTTGCGAAAATCAACACCAGACATACGTTCAAAGCCAGCTTCTAAAATGTATGTTTCATCTGAGATGAGTTCGATACCTGTTTCTGGGACACAATACTCTACTCTGATAGAATCCCAATTAACTGTTGAAATTTCGGTTTGCTCGGGGCCATAGATGCGCCAACCGAGGGCATGGTGGCGTGGATCACTAAAAGACCCTTGGGGAGCTAAGCCTACCCCCCTACCAACAGCCATATTTGTCTCTGCAAGCGTTACGTCAGCACGTAACTTATACATGTTTAAGCGTTGGATTAGTTTAGCTGCATCGAGAGCTAAAACATCTAAAAGGAATCCAGATCTATAAGTAGTAATAAAAAAATCAAATAGGTACTTTCCTTTAGGAGATAATAAAGCAGTGTATACTAATTTATTTTCTGCCTGTTTTATATCATTACTAATTAAACCTTGTAAAAAATTCGCAGAATCTACCCCCGTAATTTCTATTATTACGCGGTTTGGTATGATTTCTGAATGCATTAGGTTTCCTCAAGCTTTTTTTTTAGATAGTTTCAATGTATGTAGCCTTGAACGTAAAGGAATGCCAAGATAAATGCCCGCTTCTCTATCAATAGTAATACCGACACTTAACGCTGCATCAAAGATTGGACCTACTTTGGCTTCATTACATGAAGGTATCGATATTGGCTTAATTAAAGAATTAATCATTACAGACGGTGGGTCAGTAGATGAGATAAAAATTATATCTGAAGAAATTGGTGCTATTTTTATAAGTGGTGATGCTGGGCGTGGAACGCAATTGCATAATGGTGCCCTAAAAACAAATGCTCCATGGATTTTGTTTATACATGCCGACACTATACTTTCTAAAGATTGGCCTAATGCAGCCTTCGAACATATTACAAAGTATAAAGATGCCGGTTATTGTAAATTAGCATTTGATGATAATGGATTTATGCCAAAAATCATTAGTTTAGGAGCAAACTTACGGTCTCACTTATTTGGGTTGCCGTACGGTGATCAATGTTTATTGATTTCCCGCGAACTTTATAATGAAATCGGTGGGTACCTTAAAATCCCATTAATGGAAGACGTAGCAATGGCAAAAGCCCTAAAAGGACGTTTGCGCGTTATGCCCATAAAAGCAATAACTTCCTCAGAACGTTATCGAGCAGAAGGCTGGATAACGCGGAGTATAAAAAACATAGCTTTGGTAATTAAGTTTATATTTGGTTGGGATCCTGGAGAATTGGCAAATTTTTATAGGCCCAAGAATTAGAGCCCTAAGTACTTCGATAATCTAAACAATGGGCTGGCCCAGTTATTTTTATTACTACCAGGGAAAGAGCGCTTGCGCTTTTCATTATTACTTTGCGGACTAAGATCAAATTGTAAGTTAAACAATTCAGTATAAATTCCATCACGCGATAGTAATTCTTCATGCGTTCCCTGATCAACGATGCGACCCTGATCCATTACAACAATTTGATCAGCATCTAAAATAGTTGATAATCTATGCGCAATAATCAAAGTTGTACGATTTTCAGATAAACTGTCTAATGCTTCACGAATTTGGTTTTCAGACTGCGCATCTAAAGCTGAAGTTGGTTCATCCAACAACAAAATTGGCGCATCCCGCAAAATAGCACGGGCAATTGAAAGGCGCTGCTTCTCACCTCCAGAAAACTTAATTTTAGAAGGATCAATTTTTGTATCATATCCGTTATCTAACTTCGAAATAAACTCATCTGCCGCTGCTGCTTTAGCTGCTAATACGCAGGCTTCATAGCTAGCACCTTCACGCCCAAAACCAATATTATCTAAAACTGTGCCAGTTAATAAAACGCTATCTTGGCTTACTACAGAAATTTGATCTCGCAAAGTTGAGAGTTTATATTCAGGCAAAGTACGTCCATCTAAAGTAATTACTCCGTTACTAGCATCAAATAATCTTGATAAAATATTAAAAATAGTAGACTTTCCTGCTCCAGATCGCCCAACAAACGCATATGATTTTCCAGCTTTAATATCTAAGGAAATATCAAATAGTGCCTGATAACCATCAGGGTACATAAAGTTTACATTTTCAAATTTTAAATTCCCCTTTGCTTTGCCACCATCTTTAAATTCAAACGATCCATCTTTAATGATATTGGGAGTATCAAATAGTTGATATACACGCTCCAATGCAGCTATCCCTTGCAATGCACCAGCATAAGCCCCACCCAGCTTTCTTGCTGGATTAGTTGCAACCCCTAATGCTGTGAGCAACCCAATAAAGCCAGCTAAATCTACTGCACCAGATTCCATTCTCAAAGCAACCAATAATAAGAGAGTGCCAATCGCAACACCCCCTAAAATCTCCATTAACGGTGAAACAAATGACTGCCATTTAACCAATGAAACACGTAACTTAAATAATCGTTCAAATGTTGAAATAGCACTATCGGTTAAACGCTTTTCCAAACGGTAAGTCCTTACCATGCGTATGCCTGCTAAACCTTCGTTTACCGTTTCAGTCATATGAGCAATTTCTTTTTGAGTTCTTTCTGAAATTTTTCTTACTTTTGCTCCAACTACTCCAACCGGCCCAAAAGCAAACGCAAAAATAAAAATTAAACTGACCGTTAAAGCCCAGTCGATCGAGAGCATAACGGCAAAGGTGGCTATTATGGTGAAAATAGCTGTGATTGATCCCAAAATTCCAGTTGTAGAATTACGAATAACTTCAATATCTGCTGAAAATCTTGTTGCCAAAGCTGCGGGTGATTCTGCTAAAAGATTTGCGAGGTCCATGTGAACCAAAGAGCTAAACATTTTAGATTGTAAGTTTGCTTGCATACGAGAAAGAACACGATTTTGAAGAATTTGCTGCCCGTATTGGCTAAAGCCTTTCATTAGAGATAAGGCAATTATACCTATAGGTCCCCACCAAATTACTGTGGGAGAATTAACTTCGAACGCTGCTATAATTATTTGTATAAATTTTGCATATCCAGCAGCAGCTAAAGCAACAATAAGCATCAAGAAAAGTGTTATCACTAGAGTTGTGCTGTGATCACTAAGCCAATCGCGAAAGAGACGCCCATAGGCAGCCTTTGCAGTCAGCGGCTTTTGATTTTCTTTAGTCATTTATAATAACTTTTTATCAATTTAATCATCCTCATATCATGCCAGCTTCAGGTTTCCAACGAAACAATTTAATTCGGGTTTGATATTATCTTGAGCTGGGGTTAGCCTAGATCAAAAGGAGACTAATTAATGTCACTTCATTACGGTCAAAAATTATTATCAATTCCTGGTCCATCTGTTATTCCTGATCGTGTTTTAAATGCTATGCACAGAAATAACCCAAATATTTATGAAGGTGAACTTGTTGATATCGTTAGTGGTATAATTCCTGACCTCAAGCATCTTGCTAAAACAGATTCTGATGTTGCTATTTATATCTCTAATGGTCACGGAGCCTGGGAAGCTGCATTAACAAATGTATTGTCTAAAGGAGATAAAGTTTTAGTCTTAGGAACAGGGCTTTTTGCACAGAGATGGGGTAAATTAGGTAAAAGCTTAGGATTAATAATAGATTTATTGGACTTTGGTAAACAATCAAGCGTCGATCCAGCACAAATCACTGAACACCTCCTGGCAGATAAGAACCATCAAATTAAAGCAATTTTAATGGTACAAACAGATACTGCGAGTTCAGTTCGGAATGATGTAGACGCTGTTGGACGAGTAATTAAGTCCATGGCCCATCCTGCTTTATTCATGGTGGATTGTATTGCCTCATTAGGAACAGAAAAGTTTCTTATGGATGACTGGAATGTAGATATTATGGTTGCAGCAAGTCAAAAAGGTTTAATGTTACCAGCAGGTATTTCATTTGTTTATATAAATAATCGTGCAAAGGCAGCCCGAGAAAGAAAAGAAAGCGTTTCATCTTATTGGGATTGGAAACCCCGTTTAGAGGCAAGCCGGTTTAGTGAGCTTTTTTGTGGTACAGCTCCAACTCACCATTTATTTGGGCTTCGAGAAGCATTGAACATCATATTACATGAAGAGGGTCTGGAGGCTGTATGGGCACGGCATCAAGTGTTTGCACGATGTGTTTGGGCAGCAGTTGAGGCTTGGGGCAGTTCAGGTCGAATGTATTTAAACATTGAAGACCCTGAAAAACGATCCTGTGCAGTTACAGCAATATCAACAGCCTCAGGGGATGCCGGATATTTGCGTAAGTGGACAGAAGATGTAGCAGGTGTAACTTTAGGCGTGGGATTAGGAATGGCATCACCAAACAGCCCAGAATATGAAAATTTTTTTAGAATTGGGCATATGGGGCATGTGAATGTCCCAATGGTTATGGGAACCCTAGGCGCTATAGATGCAGGATTAAAAGCTAATAATATTGATCATGGCCCAAACGGCTTAGCAGCTGCATCTGCAGTTATAGCTCATGGTTAAGAAACTTGCGCTCTTTCTAATGCAACGGGAAACGCTAAGGCAAAGTGTTCAATATCTTCTGGAACACCAATAGAAACCCGCAAACAGCGATCTTGAGGCTCCACAGATGCCATTCGAACGAAAATTCCCATACTCACCAATTCAGCTAATACTTTACGGGTAAAGTGGCCATCTGCTCCACAATCAATTGCAACAAAATTTGTGGATGATGGAATAACTGTTAGACCATTTTCTAATGCAATTTGCTTTACCCTATTACGTCCATTTTCAACAGCATTTCGAATACTTAAGATATATGCTTGATCTTTTAGTGCAGCCAAGGCTGCTTTTTGTCCTATTGTATTTACACCAAAATGATTACGTATCTTGTCAAATGCTTTAATTAAATCAATATGCCCAATTGCATATCCAACTCGAGCACCAGCTAATCCATAAGCCTTTGAAAAGGTACGAAGTCTGATAACGTTTTTATTAGTAACATCAATGATTGGCGCTACCCCATCAGGCGCCAATTCGATATAAGCTTCATCTAAAACTAGTAAACAATCATCAGGTACAGAATCTATCATTGTCTGTATCTTTTCTGCACTATGATGGGTTCCCATTGGATTATCAGGATTTGCAATGTAAACCATCTTTGCACCAGACAGCTTGGCTTGGAAAATTAAGGCATCTGGGTCTTCAAAATCACCAAAGTATGGAACAAGCTCCAACACCCCTCCAGCACCAAGCACTTGAAAATTAAATGTTGGATATGCTCCATTGGATGTGACAACAATATCACCTTGATCCAGCATCAACCGACACAACGTTCCCATTAGTCCATCAATTCCTTCACCAACAATTATATTTTCAGCTGGAATATTCCAATGTTTACTTAGCTCTTGCTTCAAGTCAAAGGCATCTGGATCTCCATATTTAAAAACTTCTGAGCTGGCGTCGGCAATAACTTTTTTAACTTTTGGCGACGGACCAAAACTACTCTCATTAGCACCCAGTCGCGCTATGAACATCTTTCCAGTAGCACGTTCTGTCATTTCAGGAGCGACAAATGGTACAGTTGAAGGCAAAGATGCCGCAAGAAGAGATAATTTAGGCAATAATTTTTTATGATTTTTCATAAGGCATATCCAAGTTAGTATTATTTATTTACTACGATAAAAAACAAACCACATTTAAGTCATAAAAGAAATCATTTCTATGCCTATAAGTGTAAAAAGCTGGAAGAGTTTTTACATAACGATATATCATGACAACATACAAGAATATGTCTCACATTTTACCATGTTACTCTATTTTTATTTCAGTGACGTAACTCGCCTAAGTGCAGATTCTAAAGTCGTTAATTCTTCTTGCCCAACTCCAATACGGGCACGATTTTCTGCAACAACTGCATCTGGAGCATTATTGACAAACTTCTCATTTGCTAGCTTATTATTGATAGTATTCAGCTCTTTTTCTAATTTTTCAATGGCTTTATTTAAACGATTTTTTTCTGCTTCAATATCAATAATATCAGCTAATGGTAAACAAAATTGCCCACCTTCAACTGCTAGCGTGACAGCACCTTTAGGTGCATCCACCACAGTTGTGATTTTATCGACGCGTGCCAAACGCATAATCATCGATTTATTATTATTTAAAGCAGTCTGCGCAGTTGCATCCAAAGATAATTGAATCATTGGTATTTTTGCTCCTGCGTTTACACGCATCTCAGCACGGACAGATCGAATTTGTTCGATTAAGGCTATTACCCAGTTCATTTCAACACTTGCAACTTCATCTAACAATTCAATAGATGTGTATGTTGGCCAATCAGCGTGGGTTAGTAGTTTTGTACGAACACTTGTTTCATTCCATAGATCCTCTGTGATATATGGCATAATAGGGTGAAGTAAAATATATGATTGGTCCAAAACCCATGCTAGTGTAGATTTTGTTTCGGAAATAACATCAGCATCGTCACCCTGCAATAAAGGTTTTGACAGTTCAACATACCAATCACAAACTTTGTTCCATACGAATACATATAAAGCGTTAGCCGCATCATTAAATCGATATTGTCCAAGCGAGCTATCAACTGCCTCACGAACCAGTGCTGTTTCACCAATAATCCACTTATTTAATGTCTGTGAGACCGATGTAGGGTCAAAACTATCTTTTGGTGATGCTTCATTAAATTCAGCAAACCGAGTTGCATTCCAGAGTTTCGTTCCAAAATTACGGTATCCTTCAATACGTTGCTCTGACAACTTTAAGTCGCGCCCCATAGCAGCCATAGCAGTTAAAGTGAAGCGGACTGCATCAGCTCCATATTTGTCAATTAGGTCAAGTGGATCCATTACATTTCCAGTTGATTTTGACATTTTTTTACCGTGTTCATCACGAACTAATGCGTGCACATAAACAGTTTCAAAGGGCACTTTACCCATAGTTTCAATGCCCATCATCATCATTCTGGCAACCCAGAAAAAGATAATATCAAATCCAGTGATTAGGGTCCGGTTAACGTTAGTAGATGTATAGTATTTTTCTAATTCATCTGTCTTTTCAGGCCAACCAAGGGTACCAAATGGCCAAAGCCCCGATGAAAACCAAGTGTCTAAAACATCTGGGTCACGGGATAATCTTATTATCTTTGTGTAATGGTTAATATTATCACTAGAAATATCATCTCCTAAACTATGTGCAAAACCCTCATCAATAATAACTTCAATAATAACACCAGGGTTCTCCAGTTGATGTTTATCTTTAGCTAGTTTGATTGCTTCGTTCTCAGATATTGCACAAAATGCGTTGCCTGCCAGGTCATTCCATACCGGAACTTGATGGCCCCACCAAAGCTGCCTCGAAATACACCAAGGTTCAATATTTTCAAGCCAATGAAAATAAACCTTCTTGTCACCTTCAGGCAATATCTTTGTAGTTCCATCTCTCACAGCATCTATAGCTGGTTGAACAATTTTAGCCGTATCAACAAACCATTGATCCGTTAACGCAGGCTCAATTACTACTTTAGAGCGGTCACCAAATGGTTGCACAACTTTTTTTTCTTCAATCTTGATCATTAATCCAAGTGCATCGAGATCACTAATAACTAATTTTCGTGCAATAAATCGATCCAAACCACGATATTTTTTTGGTACAAAATTATCATCTAAATCATCAGCACGCATTGCACCTTTAGTATCCATTAATGGGTACATAGGTATGCCATTACGTTTTGCTACCATATAATCATTGAAATCATGTGCACCAGTGATTTTTACTGCACCAGATCCAAAATTAGGGTCAGGATATTCATCAGAAATTATAGGAATAGTTCTATTACAAAGTGGTAAATGTACATGTTTGCCAATTAATGGAGCATATCGCTCATCCTTAGTGTAAACTGCAACAGCACCATCACCCAACATAGTTTCAGGACGAGTTGTAGCTATAGCTATATAGTCACGTTCTTCATTTAACGTAACATTTCCATCATCATCCTTCTCGATGTAAGTGTACGTCTCACCATCAGATAATGGGTATTTAAAATGCCACATATGGCCATCAACTTCAACATTTTCAACCTCTAAGTCAGAAATTGCTGTTTCAAAGTAAGGGTCCCAATTTACAAGACGTTTCCCTTTATAAATCAGTCCTTTGTTGAAGAAATCAACAAAAGTCTTTAATACTGCATCATGAAAATTAGCACTATTTTCATGTCCAGTTCGGGTATCACCTTGTGCACCCGCCATTGTAAAAGCTGTACGGGAATAATCACACGATGCACCCAAACGTTTTAGCTGGTTTATAATTGTGCCACCTGATTGTTCTTTCCAATCCCAAACTTTTTCTAAGAATGCTTCACGACCTAATTCAGCACGTGTCGGTTCATTATTTTTTTCAAGTTCACGCTCCACCACCATTTGAGTAGCAATACCAGCATGATCTGTTCCAGGTTGCCAAAGAGTGTCAAAACCACGCATGCGATGCCAGCGAATAAGAATATCTTGCAATGTGTTGTTAAAGGCGTGGCCCATATGTAAAACACCAGTAACATTTGGTGGTGGGATCATGATAGCGTAGCTATCAGCACCAGGATGAGCATTCGCTCCTGCTGCAAATGCATTTGCATCTTCCCATTTTTTCCAAATAGCCGCTTCTTTGGACGCCGCATCGAAGTTTTTTTCCATAGCCATTTATCTTGCCTTTAAACTAATCTTTTAAGCTTCTTACAGTGCAAGCAAACTGAGGGAAAGTGTCTTAAATAGTAAGCTATTTAAATAGCTTACTATTTAGATATAAGTTGTATTATAATACTTCTAAAAAGTAAATTAATTACCCTTAATTATGATATTTTACGCAGGTACTGCAAAGTTTAGCTAAGTCTCTTTAAAAGAGATGAAGTATCCCAGCGTCCACCACCTATTTTTTGAATATCTTTGTAGAACTGATCCACAAGAGCAGTAACTGGCAAACTGGCACCATTTTCATTTGCAGCATTTAAACAAATACCTAAATCTTTTCTCATCCAATCTACTGCAAATCCATGTTCGTAGTGATCATCTAACATTGTTTCATATCGATTGGACATTTGCCAACTTCCAGCAGCACCCTGGCTTATCACTTCAACAACTTCTCTACCGTCTAATCCTGCTTTTTGAGCAAAATGGATTGCCTCTGATAGGCCTTGTACTAAACCAGCAATAGCAATTTGATTACACATTTTTGTTAATTGTCCAGCACCACTCTCACCAAGACGACGACATAATTTAGCATAAACAGATATAATTTTTTCAGCACGTTGATAATCTTCTTCTGCTCCACCACACATAATAGAAAGTTGCCCGTTCTCAGCCCCAGCTTGACCACCTGACACAGGAGCATCAACAAATGCTATTCCAGCTAAAATTGCCACATCATGCAATTCTTTAGTTACAGCTGCAGACACTGTTGTATGATCAACAAACATACTTCCTGCAGTCATAGTAGAAAATGCACCGTCAGGTCCCAGACAGACCGAACGCAAATCATCATCATTACCGACACAGGCAATCACTACATCAGCACCCATTGCTGCACCTGCAGGTGTCAGTGATGAGCTCCCTCCGTTGGCACTTGTCCAGGCTTTAGCTTTAGTAATTGTGCGATTATAGACGGTGACATCGTGTCCCGCTTTATTGAGATGCCCTGCCATCGGGTAGCCCATTACACCAAGTCCAAGAAACGCAAGTTGTGTCATATTATTTCCTTTTATTTAAAGTAAGTCAGCAGGTACTTTTCCTGCAAAAAAAGCATCAAGATTATCAAGCGCCCTAAAGCCCATAGCATCGCGAGTTTTACTCGTGGCACTTCCAATATGGGGTAGCATAAATATATTTTTATATTTTGCAAAGTTGGGGTTACCTCCTGGTTCAACTTGAAAACAATCAAGTCCAGCAGCAGATATTTGACCAGAAATTATGGCTTCAAGCAGAGCATTTTCATCAATTAGCCCACCACGAGCAGTATTCACAATTACAGCTCCCTTAGGAAGCATTTTAAAACGGGTTTTATTCATCATTTTATTTGTTTGTTGGGTGGCTGGACAATGTAAAGAGAGAAAGTCTGAAACTTCTAATAGGCTCTCTACCGTATTATGGAAAATTGCACCGCAAGCATCGTTATCATCTAATTGAGTACGATTATGATAATGTATCTCCATTTCAAAACCACGCGCTTTAACAGCAAGGGCACGTCCAACACGACCCATGCCTATAATCCCCAAACGCGAACCAGTAAGTTGTTTTCCTACCATAAAAGATGGCGACCAGTTCGACCAAAGTCCATCACGCACGATCTGATCACCAGAAATTGCATGGCGAGCAGCACCTAACATCAAAAGCATAGCAATTTCTGCAGTAGCGTCGGACAAGACATCTGGAGTATTTGTTACAGCAATGTTTTTACTTTTCATGGCATCTAAATCACAGTGGTCTACCCCCACAGAATGGTTTGCAACAATTTTTAACCGAGGGTTAAGCTTTGAAACAACATTCGCAGAAAATAATTCTGAATGGCATGGTATAATCGCATCAAACTCTGCACTGGCTGCAATTATTTGGTCTGCAGTACCAGGTTGATCTTCAAAGTTTACAACCAAGTCATAATCACGATCAGCGCGTTCTATAGTAGCATCAGAAAGTCTACGCGTTATCCAAAGGCGTGGCTTAATCATTTTTTGCGCACACATTCATCCCAGAAATCATAAATAGCAGCAGAACAGATTATAATTGCAATTATCATAAATGGTAATCCACCATCAAATCCAGCAAATCCTGTAGAAATTGAATATGACAATCCACTGATGAAAGTCACCAAAATTGCTGTTCCAATGAAACCCACTAACAATTTAATATTATAAGACATGTTTTTTCCTTTATTCTGTGGCTTCTAGTGATAAAAATTCTTGTAGCCAATTTGCAGTACGTAGTAATCGATCATCTTTTTCGATTGGTCCAATTAATTGGACACCAACAGGTAAACCATTTTCTCCAACAAGAAGTGGTAGCGTTATACAAGGCAATCCAGCTAGTGTCCAAAGGGTGGAAAAAATTGGATCTCCTGTTCCTTCAGAAAAAAGGGGCGCTTGCCCTACAGCTGAGGGCGCTATGATTGCATCAAATTCAAGGAAAAATTCTTCGAAAAACTCTTGAGCAGATTCTTTGACTGACAATGCATCAGTGTATTCATCTTTGCTTATTTTTCGACCGCGTTCGATAACTTCTTTTAAGGTATCACTAACCTTATCCCAATTATTATTAAATATCTGATCTTGGTGTAAACAAATTTCATATTGATGAATGCGCGATTGAACAGCCACAAGATTTGATAATTGGTCAGCAGCACTCATCTTCGTGACCTTTGAGCCTAGAATATCAATAATCGAATCTAAACCCTCTCGTGAATCGGATGATAATCGGTCATTAAATGGTAAATCTAGCCAGGCTAAATCAGGTGTTACAGGAGCTTCTGAAGAAGCGCCTTTGCACATATTTGGCCTTGGCCTTGGATAACTATTAATATCATTTTGGTCAAAACCTCCAATCACATCAGTCAGCAACGCTACGTCCATTAATGTACGCCCAAAACAACCCACCTGATCTAGTGTTTTTGATGTTTGTAAAATTCCAGTTCTAGGGATTACACCACAAGAGGGTTTAAAGCCAAAGGTTCCACAAAATGATGCTGGACGAATGACAGATCCATTCGTTTGCGTCCCAATAGCTAGAGGAACATGTCCAGCGGCTACTGCAGCGGCAGAACCACTTGATGAGCCCCCTGGAGATCGATTAAAATCATGAGGATTTCGTGTTTTACTTGGATGATAAAACGCCATCTCAGTCGTTACTGTCTTACCCATAATTACAGCGCCAGCATTGCGTAGGTTTTCAACTACACGTGCATCTTTATCAGAGATCCTACCAAGAAAAATATCACTACCACATTGAGTAGGCATATCAATAGTATCTATAATGTCTTTTAATCCTACTGGGACACCATGAAGGGGGCCAATTGCTTTACCAGCCTTTCGGATTTCATCACACTTAGAAGCCTGTGCTATAGCACTTTCTGCGTCTAAATATTCCCAAGCATTAATCTCTGGCTCAGTTTCAGATATACGGGATAAACAAGATTTAATTAAATCGACTGAACTTAATGAACCAGAGGCGATGGCTTCAACAGAGGCCACCGCCGATAACATATATGGCTCTGTTATCATGGTATATATTTACCAAATAAATAGTCAGGAAACCAAAGTGCTATCCCTGGAAATATATACATTAAAACCATCGTAAAAATTACAATACCCAAATATGGCATTATGCCTTTGAAGATTTCAATTAGTTCAATCTGATTTTTCAATACGCCTTTTAGATAATATGCCGACATAGCCATTGGAGGTGTCAGGAATGACGTCTGTAAATTCAATGCCACAAGCATCGCAAAGAAGTAAGGATTCACACCAAATGGCTCTAACAAAGGAAGGAAGATAGGCACAAAGATAATTAAAATTTCAGACCATTCTAGAGGCCAGCCTAACACAAATATTATTAATTGCGCCAAAATCAAAAACTGGATTGTTGTTAAATCCATTCCCATGACCCAATGCGAAATTAGATCATGGCCACCCAAGTATGAAAATACAGATGCAAATGTCCAGGAACCTACAAACAGCCAACAAACCATCGCAGTAGCCTTGGCCGTTAGGAATACACTCTCTCTAAGCTTATCCCAAGTCATTGAACGGTAGATAACAGCTAAGACAATGCCACCAAGTGCACCCATAGCAGCTGCCTCAGCCGGTGTTGCTAAACCACCCAAGATTGACCCAAGGACCAAGGTAATTAAAACAGTCAAAGGCACGAATGATACTAAAAGATCCCAATATATTTGAGCTGGAGGCGGTACATCTTTCAAATTTGGTTTTGGGGCAAGTGATGGGTTCCACCAAACACGAGCAATAACGTAAACAATGTATAGACCTGCCAAGAGAAGCCCTGGGAAAACAGCTGCGGCATATAGACGTAACGGTGATAAGTTACCGATTGCTGAATAAACAATCAACATGATTGAAGGAGGAATAAGAATACCTAAAGTTCCACCGGCACAAATAACACCAGATGCAAAACTTTTATCATAGTTTGCATTTGCCATAGCGGGATAAGCAAGTAAGCCCATCAACGTAACAACTGCACCAACGATACCCGAAGCTGTAGAAAATACAGCACATGTTAATAATGCCGCAATTGCTAGCGATCCAGGTAAATTTCGAGCAGCCATATAAAGTGAGAAAAAGAGCCTGTTTACTATATTAGCACGCTCAACCACATAACCCATGAATAAAAACAGTGGAATTGCAACTAATGTATCGTTTTCCATGACAGAATAGGTATTTTGATTTAAAAGGTAGAAAATATTATTATCAAATATATCCGAAAATACCTCTGGTGGACCTTGATAATATGCGTAGTAACCAAAAGCTACACCCATTGCGATAAGTGTAAATGCAATTGGAAATCCAAGTAAAACTAGCATGATAAACATGCACAACATTAATATTGCAACTTCAGGATTTGACATCTTAATAACTTTCTTGAGTGCTACTTAAGCTTTGGAATTTAGAGGCGCTATTACAGGAAGTTCATCTGTGGCCATTTGGGTCAACATATCTTCTGTTTCTTGAACATCATCAAGTCGATCCATCCAGACACCAGTGCGCATTGCACTCCAACACCTGACTAACTCAGCAAGACCTTGCAGGAGCAAAAGCCCACCCGCAAATGGTATTAATGTTTTGAAAAAATAAATTTGTATTCTTGCAGGACTATTCCAGCTTACCTCTTGGTAACGCCAACTATCAGAAGCAATTTCCCATCCATACCAAAATAACGCAAGAATTCCAGGAAAGAAAAAGCATAGATATAAAATAAAGTCTAATCGAGCCTGCCATTTTATTGTAAATAACCGATATAATACGTCACCGCGCACATGAGCGTCTTGCGCTAGAGCATATGGCCCAGCCATTAAAAATAATGCACCGTACATTTGCACCATCATGTCAAAAGCCCAAACTGTTGGAGAATTTAGGACATAACGCATGAAGACTTCATAAGCTACAGAAAGCGTTAAAATTAAAATACACCAACCAAATGCTCGGCCTACCCAAATACTCAGGCCTTCAATGCTATGAACGAATTTGAGCAATAGCCCTCTCCTTAATTATATGGAATTTATGATATAGAAAATCGAGGGCAATAACGGGCCCTCGATCTCATTTAGTATTTAATTATCCGAAGTAATGCTTGTAAGCTAACTTGTAATCAGGCTGGTTCAAGTTCAAGTAACCCATAACATTTTTAGCGTAGGCTTTTTGACTTTCAATCACTTTTGCAAAGAATGCGTCTTCACCAGATATACGATCAGTCACAACATCCCATGCCTCCAACTGCGCTTGCATGACGCTGTCTGGAGTACGGTGTACATTTACGCCCTGTTCGTTTTGCAAAGTCTGCAAATCGTCTGCATAGCGCTTTGTATTATGCCAATAGAAGTTTGAGTTTTCAGCTTCTGATGCATACTTCAAAATAGACTGAAGTTCAGCTGGTAATTTTTCATATTTCTTTTTGTTAAAAGAAACTTCGAAGAATTCCTGCGACTGGTGGAACGAGGCTAAGTGGTAATCCTTAGAAACATCCTGCATACCAAAGTCACGGTCCGAAGTTGGGTTATTAAATTCTGCAGCATCGATCAAACCAGATTTCATTGCTGGCTGAATTTCGCCACCAGGAAGCTGCACAACAGACATACCCATTTCCAAAAGAACATCCGCAGCTAGACCAACCGTACGATACTTTAAACCGTCCAATTGAGCGACATCTTTAATTTCTTCTTTAAACCAACCTAATGGTTGAGCAGGCATTGGTGAGTTGAAAAACGAAACAACGTTTAGACCTAAATCGCCCATTAATTCATCAAACAATTCTTGTCCACCACCGTAGTTCACCCAGCCAAGAACTTCTTGTGAAGACCATCCAAAACAAGGGCCAGTACCAAACAAAGATGCTGATTTAGATTTTGAATACCAGTAAGCAGGAACGTAATGACATGCATCAAGAACACCACGGTGAACAGCATCTTGCATTTGCGATGTCTTAACAACTGAGTCCACTGCAAGCAGGTCAATTTTCAGAGAACTACCTGCCATTGCATGCACGCGGTCTACATATGACTGAGCATTCTCTAAGAATATTCCTCCGCCCCAAGCAGCCTGCATTTTAAGTGTTGTTGTATGACTACCAGCAATTGCTGGAGTAGCCAACGTAGCGGCACCGGCTACGGCTGTACCGCGTAAAAACTTTCTACGATTTAGATTATCTGTCATAGGTTCCCTCCCGAGGATATGATCTTGTACTTTTACAGGTAATTAGAAATACATATAATCTGTTGCTAAAATCAAACTCCAGATTTTAAAATAATAAAAAAAATCATCACAATACGCTAATCACCATATATTATGGTAGCAGATAAAGTATATTGGTCAAGAATATTTACCAATTATATAATTAATATTATGGATTTAATTTTAAAAAGAGTAAATTAGCGGGCTATTGCCCATCATCAACTCGTATGGCAAAAGAAATTTAAATTATTTAGATAAAGTTGATATTAAACCAATGACAAATTTTCAAGCTGCACGAGAAGCAATGGTAGACTGCCAAGTTAGGCCATCTGATGTCACAAAATACCCAATTATTGATGCATTACTTCGCACGCCCAGAGAAAAATACATTCCTAAAGAGAAGCAGTCCATAGCTTACATGGGCGAACATATCACCATTTCTAAAAATCGAGTCATCTTAGACCCACGTACATTTGCAAAAATGTTAGATACTGCAGCTATCAATTCTAACGAGCTAGTTTTAGATGTGGCTTGTGGCACAGGATATTCAACAGCAGTGATAGCTCACCTGGCAGAAGTTGTTGTGGCCACCGAAAGTAATGAGGCATTTGCAGATTTTGCTCGGGAAGCTTTAGAAAACGAGAGCGTGGATAATGCAATAGTCGTGAATGCTACCTTCGTTGATGGTGCAGTCAAACACGGGCTATATGATGTTATAATAATTCAAGGTGCAATTCAGAACTTTCCAGACACATTAACAAAACAATTAAAAGATGGTGGACGCGTAATTGCAATTTTTGCAAATGGGGCAATGGGCCAATGCAAAATTGGTATCAAAAAAGGCAAAAGTATTGCATGGCGATCAGAATTTGATGCTACAGCCCCCCTACTTGAAGGTTTTACTGAACCTAAAATATTTTCATTAATTTGATTTATAAAAAATTAAAAATAAATATAATTAAACCGGGAGAAATTTATGCGAATACAAGTATTAAGCACTGTAGCATTGTTTATACTATGCTCTCCTGCACTCGCTGAAACCACAACATTGAAACAAGCTCTAGAAGCAACGTATAAAAATAGTCCCTCGATAGCTCAACAACGAGAAAAACTTTTAGAATTAAATGAAATAGTAGTCCAAAAATTTGCATCATTAAAGCCAGTGGTTAATGCAACTTTAAAACAGAACCTTGATGATGTTAATGGTAAATTCACAAATACAGCGACACTTACGATTAAACAATTAATTTATGACGGCGGCAAATCTCTTAATTTAATAAATTCATCTAAACTTACTGTTTTAGCTGAACGTGAGCTACTAATACAATCAGAACAAAACAGCCTGCTAAAAGTAATTACGAGTTATATGGACTTGCGCCAGGCTATAGCAACCTTAGAACTGGCGAAGAGTAATACTTCTGTCCTTCGTGAACAATTACGTGCCTCACAAAACCGCTTTGAAGTAGGTGAAGTGACACGAACAGACGTCAGCCAGACAGAAGCGCGCCTAGCTTCCGCTATAAGTAATGTAGAAGCTAGAAACGCAGCTGTATTAAGTCAAATTGCAAATTACTTTTTAATTGTAGGCCAAGATCCTGGCGCACTAGAAACACCACAAAAACATCCTATAATCCCTTCTGATGTAGCTACTGCTGAAGCTATTGCGTTAACTGATCACCCTCGAATTCGTGCAGCCAAACTATATTTACAAGCAGCTGATCAAGACATTAGTGCAACTCGCAAGAATACCAATCCAATAATATCAGGTAGCCTTACTTCAAGCACTGGTTCAGCAATAAAATCATCAATAGGAGCAAAGATTGAAGCTTCCATTCCTATTTTTATAGGTGGAAAATTAAGGAGTAAGCAACGCTCTGCAGTTAGTGCAAGACAGGCAAAAAAATATGCTCTTGATACAGCTATTTCCAGCACCCGTTATAATCTAAATGCCTATTATGCCACTTGGCAAGCAGCTCTTGCTGCTATTAAAGCAAGCAATGCACAAATTGAATCAGCTCGCATTGCATTTGAAGGCGTTACTGAGGAAACAAAGCTTGGATCACGCACAACATTGGATGTTTTGGACGCAGAGCAAGAACTATTATCAGCACGTTCAAATTTGGTTTCAGCATTACGCGACGAACAAGTCCAGGCTTATAAAGTGTTAGCAGAAATGGGCCAACTAACCGCATCATCACTAGGGCTTAATGTTAAATTATACGACCCCACATTGGATTATAATAAAATAGTTATTGAATCACCACTGGGAAAAGCTCGTATAAAGCTGTTGGAAAAATTACAAAACAGATAAACAAAAATTTGGCAAATTAAATTATATAATTTTTGGCTAATTCTGACTAGCTATTTCTAGTAGTTTATCTAAATCACAGTGTAGCTCCATATGCTTTGCCAAAGCATTTAAAGTTAGTTCTACTTTATCCGAATAGTTACTTTGCACAATATTAGCACCAACGCGATTTAAATAGACATGCCTAAATTCATCAGATGAAAACAGTCCATGAATGTAACAACCCTGGATCCTGCCATTTTTTGAACTTGCACCAACGTTAACCCCCTCCATATTAAGCCAAAAATTATCACAATCAGCGCCAAAAGTTTGGCCAATGTGAATTTCATACCCAGAAACAGATGCGCCTGAGGCAACATCAGTCCCCGAAACCTGAGCCAAACGCTTTTCAGAATGCATTTGAGTAATTACATCCAAATGCCCTAATCCGGCATAACTGCCAGCTGGGCCCTCAATTCCATCATTGTCAATTATTTCACGGCCCAACATTTGATATCCACCACAAATACCCAAAACTTGTCCACCCGCTCGAATATGAGCAGCCAAATCCACATCCCAACCCTGCAGTCTAAAAAAGTTAAGATCGCCAATAGTTGATTTGCTTCCAGGTATCAGGATTAAATCAGCGTCTAAAGGTAATGGATGACCAGAATTAATTATTTCAACAGAAATATTTGGATCAGCCGACAATGGATCAAGGTCATCAAAATTTGCAATACGTGACAGTCTTGGAACTACAATTTTAAAACCACTCCCACCTGATTTTGCCTTGATATCTGATGAATCCTCTGCTGGCAGATATCCAGCTTCGGAAAACCAAGGCACTACTCCCATAGATATCCATCCTGTGCGGTCAATAATCTCTGTTAAGCCACCATCAAATAAAGATACATCACCGCGAAACTTATTAATCATGAAACCTTTGATAAGGGATAAATCATTAGTAGGTAAAATTGTATGCGTACCCACTATCTGCGCGATCACCCCCCCACGATCAATATCGCCAACTAAAATAACTGGTATATTTGCGGCTTCTGCAAATCCCATATTTGCTATGTCACCTTCACGAAGGTTAGTTTCAGCAGGGCTACCTGCTCCCTCAACAATAATTAAATCAGCTTCTTTAGCTAAGCGATTAAAGCTTTCTAAAACGCGCGGCATTAAAGTTGATTTTAACTTTGCATAATCACGTGCCTTTACAGTTGTTAAACGCTCTCCTTGAACAATAACTTGCGAACCTACATCTGATTCTGGCTTAAGCAAAACTGGGTTCATATCTATTAATGGCTCAACACCACAAGCCATAGCTTGCATTGCTTGTGCACGCCCAATTTCTCCACCGTCAGAAGTTACAGCAGCATTATTTGACATATTCTGTGGTTTGAAAGGTAAGACACGTAGTCCTTTAGCACTAAATGCTCTACAAAGCCCCGCAACAATCATTGATTTACCAACATTCGATCCAGCACCTTGGATCATAATAGACTTTACCATTCAGTTCCCTATACGTAAATTAAGAACACACCCGCTCACATAATATTTGGCGCAGCCGCCTTTGCTCACCCAAATAAACCTAAAGTAACCATGACCGCAATCATAGGTGGGCTCATAACATATTTTTCTTTATATTTAATGGTATTTTGGAGCTATTTTTTCCTTGGTAACAACCCTGACTATATCTTTAATGTACAATATTACTCTTTAAGGTAGTAATCAATCTTTGCAATAAATAGCTCTTTTTTGTTTGGGCCATGATTTTATTTCTTAGTATATTAATACAAAAAAATTGGCTCAAAGCTTTTGCAAGCTCTGGATTTTTACACTTAACTTTAGATTTTTTATTACATAATCAGGATGCAGGAAGTCAATTATGGCCACTTAGCGATTGGATTTTTATTAGTTCTTTCAGCTTAACAATTTTTTTAATAAATAAGTTTGGGCGTTCTAAACTGTCGTTTCTATTAATGATTGTTGCTCTACTTGAAATTGCACCCACGCTTATTTTTAGATCTATATAAAAAAAAAATATTTAATCTTGCACCACTATCAGCTCATTGTTATAGCCCAGCTTACTACACTTAATGGCGAGTTGGCGGAGTGGTGACGCAACGGATTGCAAATCCGTGTACAGGAGTTCGATTCTCCTACTCGCCTCCATTACTTATCTAAACTATCTAGATTTTGATCAATTAAAATCAAAGCTTTAAATTAAAAATAACCGAATGAAATATTTAGTGTTATTTTGTACGAAAATAAGTAAAAAGCCCAACCACTATAGCAATTCCAATAATAGCTTCTGGCGTCACAGCCGATACAAAGAGTGATAAGTTTGCCATAACGCTAATAACATAATCTCCAGAATCTTCTCCCAACAATAGGTAAATTAAGATAAACAAAACAGTTATTAGACCTAAAATTTCTGAGCTTCGAAAGAGCCACAGTCGTAATTGGGAAAATAATTTATCTATTTGCTTCATAATTACCACCTAATTTGCTGGAAGAAGTTTTCTTTAAAAGCTTACTTTTGCTGCAATATAGCCAATACTACGCCCAAAGCGATCAAACCAGCAAGACCACCTTGCCCTAGTTCAGCTACGAGTGCAGTTATATTACCAACCACATCACCGAGGAAGGCCATATTTGCCTCACCTACCAGAAGTGATGCCACTATTGCCAAAGCCAAAAGTGCGATTGCAATTTCAGTTAAACTACCAATCATTTTTTTTGCATTTGTTAACATAGTTTCTTTCCCTATTTTAATGCTGAAGTTCGTTATTCGACCCCAGTATGCAAATTCTCTAGTATTAATGTGATATTCGTCAAGTTTTTATTTCAAAATAAAAAAGTCACACAATATATATTATAATAGTCAATATAAGGTAGGTTATTAATTTCTAACAACTATTTGTGATTTGAAACTATTATAATATTAAAATTAATTAATAAAAGAATATTATAAAAAGTGAAATAGACCTTCGAAATTTGGAATTTTACTTAAAATATACACAAAAATTAAAATTAATTGCTTTTATAGATATTAATTATTCACCAAAATTAAATCCATTCAAACAATAATATATAAATATTATCATACTGATATAAAAAGTACTCAAATTTTGATTACTTTTGGTCAAAACCAATCAAAATTACATCTTATTATGTTTTAAATTGTGGATATATAATTATTTTTTTAGTGATTTTTTTTCATCTTTAGTGAGTGGATTGTTCCAAACGTTATTACTTAGACCAAGTTCATGTTTCATTGGTTTAGTTTTACCTTTAGTAACCTTACCACCCTTATTAAGAAATGCATCAATAAGAGTTTGATCAGTTTTCTTCTTAGGTGTGCCAGACATTGACATAATATAGCCCTTTGTTTGCTTTATTTTATAATAGTGCGTTAATTGATATCTTACGACATTTATTCAGGTAAATATAGTTAACACTTATCTACTCCAACTTAGTGTAATTTTTACTATTTATAGTATGTTCATGTTTTTAATGTATGTTAAACTTATCAACTATAATCAATTAATACTTTTTGCAGACTAAGATACCCTTATAAAAAAATTAAAAAATTTAATCTTTGCAGATTAATTAGATATTTTTAGTTTATAAGATTTATTATATAAAATTTTATCTTTTTTAAACTTCTAAATTAATTTCATATCCAGATATTGGGAAATGCACGGCAATAGCACCAACTTCTTTCTCAGTATTATTAATTGAAACTCGCTGCCTATCTAAATATCGTAGCGCTCCACATACAGTTGGATCTGAAGATTGTGTTCTAGGACGAATACCTACACGTTGATTTAGGTTTAGCTCAGTCATTACGCTACTATCAATACCAACTAAAGATTTTGGAGTATTATCATTTGCTATTTTTATAGCTTCTTGCCCTCCTAAATCTTGATATTGACCCTCTCCACAATTACAGACAGCATTTTCTATTCTACATATATTGGGATAACGAGAAAGAACTTTAGGGCCATCACTCCACCTGCCCCGTAAAAACCATGCAAGATATGCAACAGACACATCAGCATAGGATAATTCTTTCGAGCATATATTCCCCCCACAAGTAAGAATATCATCGATATTTTTTAACTTTGCATCAAGTTGTAATACAACACTAGAGAGATCATGATTTAACTTTTCGATCGTCCAACCTAGTTCAAAATATAGATCACCTCGATCTTTAATGAATTCTGAAGGGGCAGTATCCAATGCGTTTGTTATAACAACTCGCGCTGCTAATTCAAAAACAGTATCATCAATCCAGGCCGAGAATGCTAATGCCTTGCTCATGCATCCTTCAGGAAAAATAGCGCTCAAAAAACCAAAATCAGCTAATGCACGTATAATATTTTGTGTGTCACAATATACATCTGCCCCAATTTGCAAAACAGGAGTTCGGCGATACCCTCCCGTTAAAGAAGTGAGTAATGGCTTTGGCGGTATCCTTGGAATTTCAACAGATAACCATTTTGCATTAGCTAAGCCCAATGCGAGTCGAACTTTATGTGCAAACGGAGAAGGCCAATAGTGATGTAATATTAATTCAGACATTAATGCATCCCTTGTTTCTAGTTTCAAAATTTTTATTATTAAAGTTTCTAATCATTTATTTAATGATTAATTCCACTTTACATCGAAATACTTGAGATTGAATAGATGGATCAACTCTGTAGTTGACTATAGCAGTATGCATCAAAATATTTTCTTGAAATCTAAATAGATCATTACGGTCAGAATTTTTAGCAAAAGCACTAAAGCCGTCTTCATCAATCATCGTAATATCATAATTATCATGATAAAAGACACCATTCCCAGAAAAACCTTTCTTATTCCATGTAAAATTTAGTTTACGACCCTGGTACATAGGACGCATCGATCCCTCAGCAGCTAATAAAACTCGATGAAGTTCAATGCAATTATAGGTGCCGAACGCATGAACAGGAAACGTGATTAGTATTGAAGAAATTATTACTTTTAACATATTACTATGATAATGGAGTAATATTATAGGTCAAGAAGCTATGCACTCAATGATAACAAGTCTATAAAGTAAAATCTTAATTAATATATGGAATTGAATATAATTTCAAAGCTAAGCTTCAAGATACTAAAGATTTATTAGTTAACCATTCAAGTGAAGCGTTTGTATCTCCTTTTGGTTTATATTCAGCTCCAATGGGATCAGTGTAACCGAGCTTTTTTATCAATTTAAAAATAAATTTGTAAGCTACTTCTCCATTATCAGGTGGGCCCCTGTCTGGAACAGACGCAAACTGTATGTGACCAATTCGTGGCATCAATTTCTCAATACTATTAGCAAGATCACCCTCCATCAATTGAACATGATAACAATCAAACATAAGTTTTAAGTTGGGTTTATTAACTTTATCCATCACATTTAAAGCCTGTTTTGTAGTTGTTAGGAAGTAGCCTGGTGCATCATATTTATTAAGTGGTTCAATTAGAATTTTAATGTTAAATTTAATTGCCTGATCACAAGCATATTGTAAATTTTCAATGAAAACTTTTTCGGCTTCATGACTATTCGTAAAGCCAGCCATTACGTGTATACTTTTTGTACTGATAACTAATGCATATGAAATAGCTTCATCGATTGCGAGGCGAGCATCCACTTCTCGCCCAGGAATAGCACTAAGACCATTCTCACCTGTATCAACATCACCTCTTCGGGTATTTAGTCCAAGCATTTTTAGACCAGTTTCTTCTAGAGCCAATGCTACATCATTTGGTGATACTTCATATGGCCAGTGGCACTCAACAGCGTCAAAGCCAGCCATTTTAGCTGCTCTTATAGCATCTGGAAGTGGTAGTTCGCTCCAGAGGAACCCAAGGTTAGCTGAAAATTTTATGAATCCCACTCTACATCAAATTTTTTAACAAGTGCCCTTATATCATTTGGCTTTAAATTTTTAACACACATTCCACGTGTCATCATCGCAAGACGAGCAGTGTCTTCAAGTTCTTCGATGGCATTACATGCAGCTTCTATGTCTTTGCCTGCTACTACTGGGCCATGGTTTGCTAGCATCACCGCAGAACGTTTACCTGCAAGCCCGCGGACAGCCTTTCCCATTGCAGGATCACCTGGCATGAAAAATGGTAAAAGCTTTACCTTACCAAGCTTCATAATAGCATATGGTGTGAGTGGTGGTAAAAAATTATCTTCGTCGACGTCAGGCATCATTGATAGCGCCACAGAATGACATGAGTGTAAATGCACCACAGCTCCTGCAGTGCTTCTTGTGTCATAGAATGCACTATGTAAATCAATCTCTTTTGTTGGGCTGTCACCACTAAGAAAATGCCCCTGAGAATCAAAACGGCTAAGCCGTCCAGGATCAAGCCGCCCAAAACTTGTACCAGTAGGGCTAACAAGCAATCCCCCATCTGAAGTCCTAGAAGATAGATTTCCAGTACTGCCACCAGTTAACCCACGATCAAATATTGATTTGGCCAACAAACAAATTTGTTCCCTTAATTTAACTTCATCAGCCATTAAACTTCCAATACGTTTAGTGCTTGTGTAAAAAATGTTTCATCACCAAAATTACCTGATTTTAATGATAATGCAATCTCGTTTCCTTTTGAATAAGAGAATGTCCAAGGAACACCTGGTGCAATTTCAGGTCCAATATCAAGTTTTGTGACGCCAAGCGCTTTAGTTATAGCGCCCGATGTTTCCCCCCCTGCTATAACGAATTTTCTCACGCCAACACTCTGAGCAAATAACGCACAAGCAGCTAAGGCTTGCTCAACTATTTCACCTGCTTTCGCAACACCAAGTTTATTTTGGGCTGATTTGACTGATGCAGGATTAGCAGTTGCATATATAATAATAGGTACCAAAAAGTCTTGTACTCCAAGCCATCTGAGTGCCATTTCCGGACCATTTTCAGCCAATTCTAGAGGGTCAAGGCAAAAAGAAATAGCACCCGATTCGATAATGTTAGCGACCTGTTTGTTTGTCATCACCGAACAACTTCCAGATAAAATAATACTGCGAGCACCAAATTTGTATTTTTTCTGTATTACAGTTTCAGACGGAAGCAAGCCAACAGACATATACAATTCAGGTAAAGGCATAGCCAATGCAGATCCACCAGTTATCAGTGGCATATCCATACAAGAAGTGGCAATTACCTCTAAATCACTATTGGCAACTGCATCTATAACTATGTGTGCAATCCCCTTATTCTTAGTTACCTCCAGTTCCATTGTTAATGCATTAGAACCTTTTGCCACAGTCAGTCGATCTATTAAGCCAACAGGTTGGGATACTTGTGGCTCAAGAAGTCGAACTAAGTTACTATCCCTCATTGGTGTCAATGGATGGTCTTTCATCGAGCTTTCAGAAAGTGGCTTTTGCCCAACAAACAAATTCCCCATGAAGACAGAGCGCCCATTTTCAGGAAAAGCAGGGCAGTAAATAGTTTGATTTGTTTTTAAATCTGACATCAAAGCTTCAGCTACAGGACCAATATTTCCCTCAGATGTGCAATCAAAAGTTGAACAGTATTTCCAAAAAAACCGCTTCGCTCCAGCATCTTGCAACCAACTTAATGCAGCTCTAGTTTCCTTAACCGCCTCAGAAACAGGCATCGTACGAGATTTTAGTGCGATCACTTCAAATGCTGATGTATCTTTCGGAGGCTCTTTTGGTACGCCTATCCGAAGAGAAACTTTGACACCACTTCGCGCCAGCATGCTTGCCAAATCAGTAGCCCCAGTAAAATCATCCGCAATGCAGCCTAAAAGTGTTGTCATTTTTTTTCCTGATCTTTGGCTATTTTTATATAAATTAATGCAAATAATTTATACTTTATTTGGTAAAGTCAAACCTGCATTTTTAGCGTAAACCTTAGCAACGGCTGAATCATCTTCATTCCCGAAACCCATTTCTGCAGCAGCTACAAACTGTTGCAAAGCAGCAGTTGTAATCGGTGCATCAAAGTTAGTGGAATTAGCCACATCTAGGACAATTCCAAGATCTTTAGGCCAAATATTAACTGAACTATGCGCTGTATAATCACCATCAACAATATGTGGTGCACGGTTTTCTAACATCCAACTACTGCCTGCACATTTACTTATTACTTCAACAAATTTTTCAGGTGTTACACCTTGCGTCATTCCAAAAGTTAAAGCCTCTGCCATGACAGCAATATGAACACCAGCCAGTAGCTGGTTCACCGACTTCATAGCACTGCCTGGCCCAGCCTCATTTCCCAACTTAAATACAGTTTCAGAAATACTATCTAAAAGTGGGCCTGCAAAACTAAAAGCTTCAGGCGTACCGGAAGCCATAATTGATAATTGGCCATTAGCAGCTTTAACTGAGCCACCAGAGATTGGAGCATCAAGATAATGAACACCAAACTGTGCACAGCGAGCTTCCATATCTTTAGCAAATAAGGGGGAAACAGTTGCGCAAGCGACAACAACGCAACCAGCTTTTAAATGCTTAACAATACCATCGCCCCCAAATAAAACAGTCTCGGTCTGTACTGCGTTAAGTACAACAATTGCAACAGCATCTAGCCTAGACACAGCTTCAGAAAAACTACTAGACTCGCCACCTTGATCACAAAACTTAGTAGTTTGTTCTGGACTGATATCGACGCCCCAAACCGTATGGCCCGCTCGAAGGCATGATGAGGCGATTCCGTATCCCATGGATCCAAGCCCAATAATTGCAATGTCGAGATTCAAAATTTCCAATGGTTTCATATGAACTTTCTTTCGCTACTAACCAATTAATGCAATCAAAATTTATAAATTTAACTGAATATTGGCTTTAAGTTGTTTACTCGTATAAATGTTGCAGGCGACACTATCCAATAAGTTTAACTTAATAATTTATATCGAAAGAGTAAGTTAAAAAAGATTAACTTAAAAATCTTTGTTCCTTTTTTTTCGTGACTTATGCAGTTTGAATAAAAAAGGTGCTAACACCCATAAATAAATAATGTTTAACACGAACTTTATTGGGCGTATCGCAGTAATTTTACCCAAAAATCTATAATAAGGAAGCTTACTCCATATTGCTAGAAATGCATCCAGTCCAGTTAATCGCATTCCATTAAATTGTGCATGTAATTTTTTAGCAGCTTGATCTTCACTTAATCCCCAAGCATTTAATGTCTCAGGTGAAATTGGGATAAATACAATTTTATCTTTAGATATTTTTTTGTAATGATTAATTTCTTTATCACAAATAGGACACTCAGAATTATATAATACTTCTAGATTAGCCATATTTTTTCTCTTATCTATTATTTACACTGCGAAGTGCAAATTTTTTTATTACTATTAGCAATATTAGAAATTAATTATAGTACCATTTAATCAAAATTAGATTTTATTCTTCTGATACACCAGCTTCTGAAAATGTGGCCATCCCTGCATGACAAGCGAGTGCACCTTGCAGAACAGCAATTGCTAATGCACCACCTGAAGCTTCACCCAAACGCATACCCAAAGTTAAGATTGGTTCTTTTTGCAAGTGCCCCAACAATGCCCTATGGGCATTTTCATTTGACTCATGACCAGCAGTACAATGATCCAATGATCCAGGTATAGTATTTTCCAAGCACGCTGCAGCAGCACTACAAATAAACCCATCTAAAATAACAGGAATAGACTTTGCACGGGCACTCGCAATCGAGCCCGCCATTGCAGCCAATTCTCGCCCGCCCAAACATCTAAGAGCTTCAATACCATTCTTGGTTGATGTAGGATTTGAAATCAAACTAGTAGCAACTACTTGTGCTTTTTTTTCTAGTCCTATGTCATCTATTCCTGTGCCACGCCCAACCCAATCAATGGCAGATCCCCCATATAAAGCATGTGAAATCGCGGCCGCTGATGTTGTATTTCCAATACCCATTTCACCCGCAACAAATAGGTCAGTGGACTTATCGACTGCATTCCAACCTATTGTTAGGGCTTTAACACACTCAGCTTCACTCATTGCAGGACCAGTAGTAAAATCAGCTGTTGGCTTATCTAAATCTAATGCAATAACATCTAATTTTGCTCCAAAAGCTTTGCATAATTGATTTATAGCCGCACCACCATGTTGAAAATTTATAACCATTTGTTGCGTAACTTCAGATGGGAATGCCGAGATACCCTGTGCAGTTACACCATGGTTTCCAGCAAAAACAACTACTTGTGGAGATCGTAACTTTGGTGCTAATTCACCACGCCATGATGAATACCAAATAGCTAGTTCTTCAAGACGCCCCAATGAACCAGGAGGTTTAGTCAATTGATTATTACGCTCTGATGCTTGTTTTTCTATATCAAGATTTGAGTTAGGTTGATTCTTTAGCAGTTCTTTGAATTCAACTAAGGTAGAAAAAGGAGCACTGAGCATATATTTATCATTTCATCGTTGATTTTTTTTATTATTAACGCCATTTATAAATAGTTAAAATACCAATTGCGAAGTTTATTATTTATGAGCGACATTAAAAAACGAGCTTGCTTTGAGGCCCATGACATTTGGGCTGCTTTCAGTATGCTAACACGTTTGAAAGTACCAGTGGACCATAAACGTGCAGGGGAACGAGCAAATGCTGCCACTTGGGCATTTCCAATTGTTGGGGCCATAATAGGTGGTCTAGCTGGTTTCGTTATAATGGTTGCAAATGCTTTAATGTTACCAGTCAGCTTTAGTGCGGCATTAGCACTTTTAACTTTGATAGCCTTAACTGGAGCAATGCATGAAGATGGTTTAGCTGATTGCGCAGATGGTTTTTGGGGGGGGCATACTCGTGAGCGTCGCTTAGAAATAATGAAAGATAGCTCAATTGGTGCATATGGCACAGTTATCTTAATTGTCATTTTATTAGCAGAATGGTCTGCAATTGAAACACTCGCTCTTTCTAATCCAGTCCTTACATTTGCAGCTGTTGGGGCAATCAGCAGAATACCCATGATCATAGCATTAAGAGTAATTCCAAATGCTCGGGAAACTGGATTAGCCGTGGCCGTAGGTATTCCACAGCTATGCTCAATTCAAATAGCATGTGGGTTAACTGTATTAATATCATTTTTATGCTTAGGTATTCCTGGGCTTATAATCTTAATAATTGGTACATTGTCTGCTTTGCCAGTATTTTTGATAGCAAAAGCAAAAATTGGCGGACAGACAGGTGATGTGTTAGGTGCCTCTCAGAAATGCGCTGAACTTGGTACTTTGGCAGCCGTGCTCATATTTTAAGAACTCATCCTCAATTTAAGAATGAGTTTTAAAATATAATCATTGAATTTATGACGCACGCGCTATTAAAATAGCAGTTACTTTTTCACCAGCAATGCCTTCATCTGTAGCATCAACGGCTGCTACTTCACGTGTTAAACGTTCTAATGCTGCTTCATATAATTGACGTTCTGAATAAGATTGTTCACGCTCTTCATCATTTCTATGCAAATCACGTACAACTTCTGCGATTGACATTAAATCACCTGAGTTGATCTTTTGTTCATATTCCTGTGCACGCCGCGACCACATTGCGCGTTTAACTCGGGCACGCCCTCTAAGCGTTTTCATAGCTTTTTCAACTAATTCAGTACTAGCCAAATTCCTCATACCAACAGCAGTTGCCTTGGCAGTTGGTACCCGAAGTGTCATTTTGTCTTTTTCAAATAAAATAACAAACAATTCCATTTGCGTTCCAGCAATTTCCTGTGTTTCAACAGTCATAATTTTGCCCACACCATGTGCGGGATATACAACAAATTCATTTAAACGAAATTCGCCGTATTTTTTTCCTTTAGCCATGCTTAGCTATCCTTTTATTTGAAGAGTAAAACCACACACCGAAGATCACCTTTATAAACGAGCGATAGAAGATATGTGGGTATTAGTTGACCTAGAGTTTAAAAAATATTTGCCATAATCAGCTCAAAACTCCTTAGTTCTTAGAAATATCATATCATAAAATCACCTTATGTGCCAGCGGTCTAAAACTATATAAATACTCAATAAAATATACGTTTTTGAAACATTATTTTTTTATTTAAAAAAGTGATTCTTATTAGCCACCTTCACCAGGCTTTTCAGAAAAATACTTTTCTAGCTTACCCTCTTCGCCATCTCGTGCCTCAGCGTCTGGAAGAGGCGGTTTCTGACTTATAATAACTGGCCATATTTTGGAATATTTACGGTTAAAATCTACCCACTTTTCAGTGTCAGGTTCTGTATCAGGTAAAATTGCATCTGCCGGACATTCAGGTTCACAAACTCCACAATCGATGCATTCGTCAGGATCAATTACTAACATATTTTCACCCTCATAGAAGCAATCTACAGGGCAGACTTCTACGCAATCAGTATATTTACAAGCAATACAAGCATCATTGACGATATATGTCATTGTTTTTATCCAAGATTAGTAATTACACGCGTATTATGGGGTGTAGTCCGATCAATCAAGACCACTATTTGAAAAAGAATGTAAAGCACGGCGCCATTTGCCAGTTGGGCGGCCTTTTCCCTCATATTTTGGATTATAAGGAACTTTTCCCCGTATTGGTGCAGCATCAGAACGATCAGTATATAAAGCTTGTGCTTCCGGTGCAGGACCGCGACGTAGTCCAATAGCTGAAATTTCAATTAATCTAATCCAATCACCCGTGGCAAAAGTTAAAACATCCCCAATCGCCACCTGTTGAGATGGCTTAGAAATCCTTTCTCCATTCACACGGATCTTACCTTCACGAACTAATTTTGCAGCTAAACTACGCGATTTGAAAAAACGCGCATGCCAAAGCCACTTATCAATACGATCAGCAATCAGGATTTACCTTTCAGCGCCATCAATGCGGCAAACGGATTATCTGGATCAATAGGCTTATCTTTTTTAACAGGCGCTGGCATTTGTCGTTTAGGCTTATTTGTTTGAGGCTTATTATTTGGTTTGACCTTATTATTTACTTTTTGAACCTGTTCTGTTCGTTGCGGTCGCACCTTGGGAACCCACTTAAATATGTAAAACGTCTCCGTAGTTTCTTCTTCACTATTTAGGGGCTTTGCTTCTTCGCCCTCTTTAAGCTCAGGTTTAACTTTATCACGCACACTTTTTTCAACAGTAAATCCAAGTCCCTCCATCATATTCGAGAATTGATCCAATGTTGTTCCAGATATAGACAGCATATCTGAATTAGCCTCAAAGCCAGCTTTAACATCCTGTGTCCGAGTTAAATCAGCTAATCGCTCAAGCATATCGATACGGATTGCTCGTTCGCCTGCCAAGCGATAGCCAGCGCGCGGGTAATATCCTTTAGGAGCGCCCTTAGTTTCTGGGATAGTTACTAAACCTGGGGGTGGAGCCTCAGGAAATTCATCTAAGCCTTCAAATAATGACCACAATACTAAACGTAATCGCGTTGGAGCAGGCTTTAACATTAACTGTTGAAATAATGTATACTGCCCAAAACGAACACCATGCTTGCGGAGTAAACCTCGGCCATCTTGATCTAATTCTTTTACATCCTTAGCAACTACAGAGCGTGGAATAACGCCCAAACTTTCAATAAGCCTAAATGCAAGCCCACGAGCCATTCCAGTGACCATTCCATCATCACGCATGCCTATTAAAGGCTCAAAGGCAGCATTTACTTTACGGTCCATAAAATGTCGCAGTCGTTTTTGTACTTTTGTGGCAACATCACTACCAGCTTCATCATCGACAAAAACTTCAATACGCGGAGTGAGGATGTCATCGCTCTTAACCAGCTTACCCACACCGTATTCACCCCACATGAGACCACCTTGCTCAGTGAACTCAAATTCAGTATCTGGTGCGTTATATATTCGATCTGCGCGCAAATTAAATTCAGGCTGAAGGGCCTGAATAGATGCAGATCTTAAGATTTTACCCTCTTCTGCAGTTGCATCTTTGTCCATTTGGAAGCGGAATCCATTTAGTTTACCAACGAATTCACCCTCAATAGTCACTTTACCTTTTGTATCAACCTCAGCCACAAGGCTCTCCTTTTGCTTCAAGCGGCGCATCAACATTGATGTGCGCCGATCAATAAATCGTTGCGTTAACGCGCCGTGAAGCGCATCAGATAAGCGATCTTCTACTGCACGCGTCTCTTCACGCCAATAGCTTTCATTCTGAACCCACCCTTTTCTTTGACAAATGTACGTCCAAGTACGAATAAATGCTAATCTCTTAGATATAGCGTCTATATCACCACCAGTTTTGTCAATATTTTCAATCTTTTGTGCAAGCCAATTTTCACTAACTTCGCCTTTTTCATGAAGAAAGTTAAAAATGCGTGATACTAATGTCGTATGATCAGTAAAGCTAACGCCTCGAAAGTCAGGTATTCCACATGTATCCCACAATAATCGCACCGAAGGTCCATCACTTGCGCGTGCCGCGACTTCTCCATCTTCAACCAATGTGGTTAATGTACGAAAGTCTTCAGCTGGTTGTGATTTAATTAATAATACATCATTTGAAGGCTTATCTAAAGAATTAATTAAAGCATTAATTGTTCCAAATTCTAATCGAGAGTTTCGCCACTGAAGCCTCTTTAGTGGTGCAAACTTATGATTTTCGATTGCCTTCACGACCTCTTCATCAATCTGTGATACATCACCAGTTACGCCAAAAGTTCCAGAGTTTAGATGTCGCCCAGCACGCCCTGCAATTTGAGCTAACTCATTTGGCATCAAATACCGCATACGCCGGCCATCAAATTTAGTAAGGCTAGAAAACGCCACATGCTTAATATCTAGATTTAATCCCATGCCAATAGCATCAGTTGCAACTAAATAATCTACGTCACCATTTTGGTACAACTCCACTTGTGCGTTACGTGTACGTGGGGACAAAGCGCCCATAACAACAGCAGCACCACCTTTTTGGCGCCGCAATAGCTCAGCAACAGCATAAACATTATCAACTGAAAACCCAACAATTGCACTTCGTGTAGGCATACGGCTGGTTTTTTTAGACCCTGTATATTTTAACTCTGAGAAACGGCCACGCGTAACAAATTCTACATTAGGTATTAAATGACCAATTATCTTGCGCATGGTATCTGCACCTAAAAATAATGTCTCCATAGTACCGCGCATATTTAACAAACGATCTGTAAATACGTGACCACGCTCTGGATCAGCACATAATTGCACTTCATCAATAGCAACAAACTCGACTCCAATATCTTGAGGCATCGCTTCGACGGTACAAACCCAATATTGCGCACGTGTTGGAACAATTCGTTCTTCACCAGTAATCAGAGCAACTGCATTGGGCCCTCTCATCTTTACAATTTTATCATAAACTTCACGTGCCAGCAGGCGTAACGGTAAGCCTATAACGCCAGTACGGCGTGCTAGCATACGTTCAATAGCGTAATGAGTTTTTCCTGTGTTGGTCGGGCCTAGGATGGCCGCCAAGCGAGGTTGTATTTGAGACATAATTTACCTTAAAGAGAGGTGCCTTTAAGCTGTTGAGTTAATCGCATTATCGCATCTTGTGCATTCTTAGAGTGTGGATGCACCCCTAATAGCTTTTTGTAAACCTCTAGTGCTTGCTTTGGGCGCTCAGTACGTTCAAGGATCATACCCAATCCACCCAAAGCACCAAAATGACGTGGATTTAAGCGTAACGTCTGCTGTATGTCAGCAACTGACGAGCTATATTTTTCCATAAGAAAAAAAACAGTAGCGCGCATATTCCATGCCTCAGAAAAGTCAGGGGCGTCTTTAATAGCTGCAGTAAAATATTGAACTGATTCGATAAAATTACCATTCGACATGGCGTCCATACCACGCTCTAAAAGAAAATCAACATCACTTGATCCTGATTTACGCCATTCAGTCCATATTTCCTCTTCTACTTTTTTATATTTTTTTGTTTGTTCATTCTGCAGTTCTAAAAATAGACCATCTAGTTTTGAACTTTGAGCAAATACATGGTTACTATAAGCGGTTTCAAATGCAAAGATGACCAATGCAATGACTATTAGTTTGGATATTATACGTATTGGATAAATCATCATCATATGCAACAAGTTAGCATTATACCCACCAAAAGAAAGGGCATAGATACATTATAGGAATTCAAAGTGAGCATATTAATAAAAACTATTTTAGCTGAAATAAATAAAAAATTAAATGGTAGCGGGTTTGAAAGCGCAATTAAAATAGAAATTTATAACGAAGGTTCTATTTTTATCAATGAAGATGGGGCAAGAACAATTAATGCAAAAGTAGATTGCATTATGTCATCAGATGTCGAAACTTTTGAAGGCATTCAAAGCGGACGCATAAAGGCAACAAATGCATTTATGACTGGAAAGCTAAAAATTGATGGTAATATGTCTATTGCTATTAAGCTTGCTAACACTCTAAGTTCAAAAAAATCTGCAAAAACTTGAGATTAGCGGCTTGAAAGCAACTTAATTATTAAATGATATTTATGCGTTTAAAATCTTTATCGCAGCAGCATGTATTTTTGGATCACCCGCAGCGATTACTTGGCCACCTTGATCTGCGGTTCCCCCCTGCCAATTCGTCACAATACCACCCGCTGCCTGAACAACAGCCAAAGGACCCTGAATATCATATGGATTTAATTGAGCTTCAATTATCAAATCAATTTGACCAGCCGCCAATAAAGCATAAGCATAGCAATCCATACCGTATCGAGTAAGCTTACACTTTTGAGATACATTGTTAAATAATTTAGTCTCAACTTCATTACCAATCTCAGGCATTGTTGAAAACAGAACTGCATGCTGAAGTGATTTGCATGAGCGCACTTCTAGAGTTCGCTCATGCCCGTTATGTTGCAAAACTGACTGTCCAAAACCACCTATGAAGCGTTCAGTTGTAAAAGGTTGGTCAATAATTCCAAATACAGGTTGTGTACCATCATTCACCCCGATCAACATTCCCCATGTAGGAGTCCCCGAAATGAAACCCCTTGTCCCGTCTATAGGATCTAAAACCCATGTTAAACCCGATATGCTTAGTACGTTTGGAAACTCTTCTCCTAAAATACCATCTTGGGGGCGACGTTCTAATAAAATTTTTCGAAATATAAGTTCAATTTCTTTGTCTGCAGCCGTGACTGGATCAAAACCATCTACCAACTTATTTTCAACAATTTGGTTGTTATTTCGAAAATAATTTAATGCAATTGGACGACCTGCATCTGCCATCTCTAATGCTGTTGCAAGTATGCTTGCTCTGTCACTACGATCTAACTGCAAAAAAACCTCCCCCTAAATTTATAATATCATGAATTTCAAATTCAATATCTTTATTCAATACTATGACATGATGATTAGCGCTAACACCAAAAAATTAAAGAACTTCAAGTAAGTATATTTAGACAATATAATTAAGGCATATAATCAAAAAAATATTAATTAAATATTTTGGCAGTACTTCCGCCAAAATATTTATTTTATAGTTAAAAGCTTAATTTATTTTATAGAAAATTAAGTTTTAACCCTTAACTGATTTAGCATAACGTTTTCGCTCATTAGAATCTAAATAACGCTTACGCATTCGAATTGCTTTTGGAGTAACCTCTACCAATTCATCATCATCTATGTATGCAATTGCTTCCTCTAAAGACAATGTAATGGGTGTTGTGAGGCGTACAGCTTCATCTGTTCCAGAAGCACGGACGTTAGTCAATTTTTTACCCTTCAACGGATTTACTTCTAAATCATTCTCACGGTTATGTTCAGCAAGGATCATACCAACATAAACATCTTCTTGAGCACCAATAAAGAAACGCCCACGGTCTTCTAAATTAAAGATAGCATAAGAAACAGATAAACCATTTTCCATAGAGATCAAAACTCCAGAACGGCGCCCTGGCATTGGACCTTTATACGGCGCCCAGTCATGGAATACACGGTTTAGAACTCCAGTTCCCCGTGTGTCTGTCAAAAATTCCCCATGATAGCCAATTAAGCCACGTGCAGGCACATGAGCAACGATACGTGTTTTACCAGCTCCAGCCTGCTTCATCTCTACAAGCTCACCTTTGCGAGCACCTGTTATTTTTTCTATAACTGCTCCAGCATATTCATCATCAACATCGATAGTTGCCTCTTCGATAGGCTCCAATCTTTTACCATCTACGTGCTTAAACAATACTTGAGGGCGAGAAATCGAGAGTTCAAAACCTTCACGGCGCATATTTTCAATTAAAACACCCATCTGCAATTCTCCACGGCCAGCGACTTCAAACGCTTCCCCACCAGGTGTGTCACTTACTTTGATGGCTACATTCGACTCTGCTTCCTTCATCAGGCGGTCACGAATGACGCGTGACTGTACCTTTTTGCCATCACGTCCAGCCAATGGACTGTCGTTAATACCAAATGTAACCGTAATGGTTGGTGGGTCAATTGGTTGAGCAGGAATGGCTTCAGTAATTGTAAGGTCAGATAATGTATCAGCAACAGTAGCTTTGCTCATACCAGAAATAGATACAATATCTCCAGCTTCGGCTTCGTCTATTCCAGTCTGTGACAGACCACGGAATGCCATTATTTTTGTCACACGAAAGCTTTCAATCAATTCACCTTCACTCGTCATGGATTTAATTGTTTCACCAGCTTTTAATCGACCAGTTTCTACACGACCTGTTAACAGGCGTCCCAAAAATGGATCGCCACCTAAAGTTGTAGCTAACATGGAAAACTTCTCATCACGCCGACTAATCTGAGCAGGTGCTGGAACATGGTGTAATATTAAATCAAACAATGCCGATAAATCTTTTCGCGGTCCATCTAATTCCATATCCGCCCATCCAGAACGTCCCGATGCATACATATTTGGAAAGTCTAACTGTTCGTCAGAAGCTTCTAAGTTTGCAAATAAATCAAAACATTCATCCAAAGCTCGATCAGGTTCACCATCAGGCTTGTCCACTTTGTTTACAACTACAATCGGGCGAAGGCCTAGCGCCAATGCCTTAGATGTAACAAATTTAGTTTGTGGCATCGGACCCTCAGCCGCATCAACCAGTAAGACAACACCATCGACCATTGACAAAATACGCTCTACTTCTCCACCAAAATCAGCGTGCCCTGGAGTGTCCACAATATTAATACGTGTTCCCTTCCATACAACTGAGGTCGGTTTAGCAAAAATAGTAATACCACGCTCACGCTCCAGATCATTACTATCCATAGCACGCTCTGTCGTAGTTTCATTGTCGCGGTAAATACCCGATTGTTTTAAAAGTTCATCAACCAAAGTAGTTTTGCCGTGGTCGACGTGTGCAATAATAGCAATATTTCTCATATCCATGATAGATGGCCTTGTGGGGGAAAGAATTATTGCGCGCTTTAGACTAGGATGCCCCCAAAGACCAGCATAAAAACCTATTTATAAATCAAATGCATAGTCTCAAGTTCTCAAATAAAAATTAATAAGTCCATAAACTGATTTATTTTTATAATGCCATAATTATAATACTATTCTTTTGACATCACACAATTATTTAAAATTTGTGTGTTTTAACTTGAAATTTCCTTTACAAAAGCAGATATATACAAATGAAAGCGCTTAATAGCGTTGTCACTAAACTAGGAGTATAAAATGGCAGATTATCAAACAATTAATCGTGCAGACGTTAGTGCAATAAATATTGATGAAGGTCTTCGCGCCCACATGAATAGCGTTTATGGCATTATGGGTGTCGGCATGGCAACTACGGGTCTAGTTGCTTACTTTACAGGGCAAAATGATGCACTTTTAGCAACCTTATTTACCGGCGGGATGCGTTGGGCAGTTATGTTTGCACCACTAATCATGGTATTTTTCTTAGGTAGCATGATAAATCGCTTATCTATGAGTGCAGCACGTTTAGCATTTATAGCTTTTTCTGCATTAATGGGTTTATCAATCTCATGGATTTTTGCCGTATACACAGGCATTTCCATCACTCAAACCTTTTTCACTACAGCGATAGCATTTAGTGGTTTGTCTTTATACGGCTATACAACTAAGCGTGATATTTCAGGATGGGGAAGTTTTTTAATAATGGGCGTTATTGGCCTGATTGTTGCCTCAGTCCTAAATATTTGGATGGCATCATCCGCTATGACGTTTGCAATTTCAGTAATTGGTCTTTTAATTTTTGCTGGTTTAACAGCATACGATACACAAAAAATTAAAAATACATACATTGCTATGGCTTCTGCGGGTCAAACTGAATGGCTTGGAAAAGCTGCGATTATGGGTGCGCTAAGTCTATATTTAGACTTTTTAAACATGTTTATGTTTTTACTCCACTTCATGGGTGGTCGTGAATAAAGTTGACTACTATTTATTAAAAAAGCCAAGGCATTTGCCTTGGCTTTTTTAATTGCAATTCAAAGTAAAAAATTTTTACCCAGCATTAAAACTATAAATAGTTAAAGATTTTATATAAGATATTTTGAATAAAAAACTATGCCACCAAGCACAGTCTTTTTAATTATTTAATCTTACCTTCTTTATATTCAACATGCTTGCGAACAACTGGATCATACTTTTTAACAACCATTTTTTCAGTCATTGTACGTGCATTTTTTTTAGTCACATAGAAATGACCAGTGTCCGCAGTTGAGTTCAAACGGATCTTAATTGTGGTTGGCTTTGCCATGAGACTTCTCCATACGGGTCGGGACATTCCCGATTAAACTTGAATTTGCGTTCTAACTGGATGGAGCTACGTGTCAAGTGTCAAACACTCACAAACCTTTATTTTTTGCAATCTAGCAAATATTTTATCTAGCTTACTGCTTTGTCTCGCAAAACAAACAGATCTCTAATTTTATCTGCTAATCGCATAGATTTCCCCTCATCCAGATCGGCCATTACAATCCGCGTGTTGGCTCGAGCTCTAACAGTATCACCACAATGCACAGCATAGTCCAAATCAAAACTGGTATTACCCACTCTTGAACAGCGGATAACTGTTATGTACTCTTCACCTAAAAACATCGCCATATTATATTCAACACTTGCAGACCTTACGACCGGCATAGCCAGTGTCTTATCGGTAAAATCAAACCCAGATTCAGTTAAATAACACATCCGTAAATTTTCAAACCAAGCGTGATAGATTTTGTTATTTACATGATTATAGCTATCCAAATCACTGTAACGAACAAAATCGCTTAGCCCCATCACCCAATCCCCGCCTATTCCTGCAGCATTAATTTTTTCTTTATCTAAAATCATAATACACCACTATCAATAATTTTTTGTGCTATTAAAATATAGGCTTCACCGTGCGGACTATCGGTAGCAGCTATTGGCGTGCCACCATCACCAGCCTCCCGAATATCTAATTCAAGAGGAATTTCACCTAAAAATGGTAATCCAAACTTATTTGCATCATCTCGAGCTCCACCATGACCAAAAATATGTGCCTCATGGCCACATTTAGGGCAATGATAGCTGGACATATTTTCAATCATTCCAAGCATCGGAACTTCAAGGCGATCAAACATATTCATAGCTTTTCGCGCATCTAATAATGCAACATCCTGAGGTGTGGAAACAATAATTGCACCCGTAACATCTGTTTTTTGCGATAAAGTCAGCTGTACATCACCAGTTCCTGGCGGTAAGTCAATCAAAAGAACATCGAGCTCCCCCCATTCAACTTGATTCAACATTTGCTGCAATGCACCCATTAACATGGGACCACGCCAAATAACTGCCTCATCTTCTTTTAACATTAATCCCAGCGACATCATAGTCACGCCATGTGCTTGTAATGGAATTATTGTTTTACCATCAGGGCTTGCAGGGCGTTTACTTACACCCATCATTCTTGGTTGAGATGGCCCATGGATGTCGGCATCTAGAAGGCCAACTTTTATACCAAGCTTTGCCAAAGCCACAGCCAAATTACTTGATACAGTTGATTTTCCAACGCCACCTTTGCCAGATCCAATTGCTATTACTCGTTTTACTCCAGGTATTGGAAGCTTATCTTCCTGCGGCTTAGCATGGCCACCAATCTTTAAATTTGGTGGCTGTTTTGGTGCAATATGTGCAGTCATCATAACACTACATTTTTCAACACCAGTCATACGCAATATTAATGCTTCTGCACCTGATCGTACGGGTTCCATTCGTTCACCCAACTCCCCAGGAACTTCTAGAACAAAACGCACACTGTCACCTTCAATGGTAACCGCCCGCACCATATCAGCGTCAACAATATTAGTTCCATCTGGCAGCTGAACTCTCTTCAATTCTTCGACAATTGCTTCTACAGTGATAGACATGTGGTATGCGTCCTTTTATGTGATGGAACTAACTTTAGTACTTTAACACTGAGGGCAAGTCCCCAACAGCAAGAAAGACACTTTTTGGAGATTTTGAACACAACATTGCAGTTAATAACTTCTGGTGATGCTACTTTATGGGGCATTGTGGCTTTGTCACTGCGTATTTCCTTATCTGCAACATTAATAGCAGCCGTATTAGCGATTCCATTAGGTACTGGTCTTGCAATGGGCCGCTTTGTAGGACGGCGTATTATTATAATGCTATCATCATCTTTAATGGCACTCCCACCAGTAGTTGTTGGCCTTGCTATTTACCTGATTTTATCACGTGCAGGACCACTCGGAGAATATGGCCTTCTGTTTACACCAACAGCAATGATAATAGCCCAATCAGTCTTAATTTTTCCAATTATTTTAGCACTAACAACAGAAGCTGTTAATCCCCTAGAACAAACGTATCGTCCTTTACTTCATAGCGTTAACGCGTCTCATTGGTTTAGACTGAAAACACTTATAATTGACGCACGGTTTGCAATATTTACAGCCTTATTAGCAGGTTTTGGGAGAGCAATTGCTGAAGTTGGCGCCGTAATTATCGTTGGTGGAAATATAGCTGGGCTAACAAGAGTTATGACAACTACGATTGCATTAGAAACATCTAAAGGTAATTTGGAGTTAGCTTTAGCCCTTGGATTAATCCTGATATCTTTAGCAATAATAGTAAATACCATTATACATAGCTTAAAATCTATTGGCCAAAAATATCAACGGACATCACGATGATTAATTTAAACTATAAATCTGTATCTTTTTCACAAAATGGAACAAATCTTTTAGGACCAATTGATCTTGAAATTAACCTACGTGGCATCACAAATGTTTTGGGTTACAATGGAGCTGGTAAATCTTTATTTCTAGAGTTGTGTCACGCTTTGATCATGCCACAATCTGGTCAAATAAGATGGGACGGCCAGCCTGCAAACACTACCAGAGACAGTCGTGGATATATATTTCAGCATCGCATCACCCTACGGCGATCTGTGAAAAACAATATAGCGCTTCCAATGCAAGCAGCCGGCTGGACTAAAAACATAATTAACAAGCGCCTAGATGAGCTCTTATATATGGCAAAGCTTACATCTAAAGCCAATGAACCTGCGTCCACTCTATCAGGCGGGGAGGCGCAGCGGATGGCTTTAGTGCGAGCTCTGGCAACCTACCCTAAACTTGTAATTATGGATGAGCCTACCTCTAGCTTAGATCCAAACGCCACTACTGAATTTGAAAAATTAATTAAAAAAATTGCCTCCTCTGGTGTAAAATTCCTCTGGGCAACCCACAACGTCACTCAAGCAAAACAATTTGCAGATGATGTTATTTTTATTGCGAGTGGAAAAGTGGCTGAATATAGCCCCGCAGATATTTTTTTTATTGCCCCAAAAACATTAATAGCTCAACAATATATTAAAGGCCTATAAATGAAGTTTCTAATTGGATTATTTTTGATCATTGCAACTACGATACATGCAAATGAACAAAAAATTATTTTATCTTCCACGACTTCAACCCAAAACTCTGGTCTTTATGATCATATTTTACCAATATTTACAGCAGAAACTGGCATCAGCGTTAAAGTTGTAGCAGTTGGAACAGGGCAAGCAATTCGTATTGCAAAAAATGGTGATGCTGATGCTTTACTTGTACATCACCGACCATCTGAAGACGCATTTATTGAAGAGGATTACGGAACACAGCGCTTCGATGTCATGTATAATGATTTTGTATTAATAGGACCCAAAACAGATGGAATTATATTCAATAATCTTAATGAATTTTTTAACACAGCACAAATTAGCGGGTCACTAAATTTTGTTTCACGTGGTGATGATAGCGGTACTCACAAAAAAGAATTAGAATTATGGGGTTATTTTAATAAAATGCCACCTTTGGGAAAATGGTACCGCGAAATTGGATCAGGCATGGGAGCAGCTCTAAACATGGCCTCTGCAACAAACTCATACACTATAAGTGATCGAGGCACTTGGTTATCATTTGGCAATAAAGGTGATTTAGTAATTAAGTGGGCTGGAGATTCAATAATGCAAAATCCATATGGCCTAATTTTGGTTAATCCAAAAAAATTTCCTCACACCCGCTACAAGCAAGCACGTATTTTTGCTAATTGGATAACATCTCCAAAAGGTCAAAAGATAATTGGTGATTACCGGGTTGATGGAAAGCAATTATTTTGCCCAGATTCTGATAAAGAAAAAAATAATCGCTTAGCATGCCCTGCACAATAAAAATTGATAAAAAGATATGCATTAAATGCATATCGGCATTGCAGTATCAACACTTCTAAATATAAAATTATTTGCTATTCTAAATCTATGAGAAACAAAACTCTGCGGTCATCTCCTCCCGGCCGTAAAATTTGATATGGGCTCCAATTCCTCCCTGTTTAGGGGCCTAAAAAAACGGTAATGCGCTTTCTCTTCCCTTGCGTGTTACCGTTTTTTATTTTTAAAGATTGCTCCCCTTGAGACACATCATAAAAGCTGAAAGCAGAATTTTTTAGAAGTAAAAACTATAGTTTTCGTGTTAAAATGGCACATAATCCGCACGCGTTACAAAGCTAGCAACCACCTTCTTAGCCCCACCCGCATCAAAAACTATTGATAGCTTATCACCTTCAATCCCAATAACTGTACCAATTCCAAACTTTCCATGAATTACACGATCCGTTATAGAATAGTTTTGCATAACTTTAGCATCAATAATAATTCCTTTAGGATTATTAGGTTGATGTAGCCCACGTTGGGAAGTGCGAGCTTGCATACGCTTCCAACCTGGCGAGTTATAAGCATCTGCTTTAGCCGCACGCGCAGGCAAGTCACTCTCAGTTGAAGCAAATGTACCACCACCGTATAAACCAGGAGGGGTTAATACATCGACATTTTCGTGAGGTAATTCATCAATAAATCTAGATGGCATTGAGGATTGCCACTGCCCATATACACGCCGATTTGCTGCAAAGGAAACCGTACAAATAGCTTCTGCTCGAGTAATGCCAACATAAGCCAGACGCCGCTCTTCCTCTAACCCATTTTGACCAGATTCATCCATGGACCGTTGAGATGGAAACAACCCATCTTCCCAACCAGGCAAAAATACATTAGGAAATTCTAGGCCTTTAGCCCCATGAAGTGTCATAATAGATACCTTCTGAGTTGCATCATCAGTATCGTTTTCCATGATCAAACTAATATGTTCTAGAAATCCTTGTATATTTTCAAACCCTTCTAGTGCTTTTACAAGTTCTTTTAAATTCTCTAACCGACCAGGTGCTTCTGGAGTTTTATCATTTTGCCAGTGATCCGTATAACCACTTTCTTCCAATATTATTTGCGCTATTTCCACGTGATTTATAATGGGTGCAGCATCACCAAACTCTTCTAAAATATCTGCATCATCACGGAATACATTTAAACCATTTAACATCGAAGCCCAGCGGTCAATGCCAAGAATTAAGGTACTTAATGAATTTCGAGCTTTTGTAGATAGCCCTCCCTCAGCAACAATAATTCGTGCTCCATCTAATAAAGATATGCCATTTTTTCGTGCAATTGCATTTATCGTCTGTTGCGCTTTATCACCAATTCCACGTTTTGGTGTATTTATAATACGTTCAAATGCTAAGCTATCATCAGGACTTACAACTACACGAAAATAAGCCATAGCATCACGAATTTCTAAACGCTCATAAAACCTTGGGCCTCCAATGACACGATACGGCAACCCAATAGTAAGAAATCTATCTTCAAATGCACGCATCTGATGCGATGCACGTACTAAAATTGCCATACTTTCTAAGCAAATAGGATCTAGGCCACGTGTTCCACGCTGATAGCTTTCAATTTCTTCGCCGATCCAACGAGCTTCTTCTTCTCCATCCCAATGACCAATTAGTCTTACTTTTTCTCCATCTTTACGCGCAGTCCACAATGTCTTGCCAAGACGATCTTTATTACCGGCAATTACACCAGAAGCAGCCGCTAAAATATGTGGAGTAGATCTATAATTTTGCTCTAGGCGAATAACTTTAGCACCCTCAAAATCTCTTTCAAATCGTAAGATATTGCCAACTTCTGCACCGCGCCACCCATAGATGGATTGGTCGTCATCTCCAACACAGCATATGTTGTGATGCTTGGCAGCCAGCAATCGCAACCACATGTATTGCGCAACGTTGGTATCTTGATATTCATCTACTAGTATATATTTAAACCAGCGTTGATATTTATCTAAAACATCTTCATTTGTTTGAAAAATATTTACGACATGTAATAATAAATCCCCAAAGTCAGCGGCATTAAGCGTTTTTAAACGATTTTGATATTGCGCATAAAACTCAGAGCCTCGGCCATTAAAACTATCTTCTCCTGCCGGTATTCGATCAGGTGTCCATGCTCTATTTTTCCAAGTATCAATAAGCCCCAAAAGTAACCTAGGTGGCCAACGCTTTTCATCAATATTTTCTGCTCGCAGTAATTGCTTTAAAAGTCGCAATTGATCATCTGTATCTAAAATTGTGAAATTTGACTTTAAACCTACGAGTTCTGCATGTCTGCGTAAAATTTTAACACACAGAGAATGGAAAGTTCCTAACCAAGGCATTCCCTCAACCATCTCACCCAACATTGAACCAACACGCAACTTCATTTCGCGGGCAGCTTTATTTGTGAACGTCACCGCAAGAATTTCATTAGGGCGTGCACGATTCATATTCATTAAATGGACAATACGGGTCGTCAAAGCTTTAGTCTTCCCAGTACCAGCTCCCGCTAACATCAGAACAGGGCCATCCATTACTTCAACAGCAGCGCGCTGTGATGCATTTAGCCCATCCATATATGGCGTAGCACGCACCCCCATTGCGCGTTGTGACAATGGCACATTAGAAGCCATTTCCATGGCTTGATCTTCTTCCCAGTTGGTCATTTGATTACTCTAACTGTTTAGGCGGCAATGGGAAAGTATGTTCTTTGATTGTTCTTTTATTTTTTAACTATCCAAATCCCACAAACAAGGTTTCTAATAAAGCGAAACTTGCATACATTAGCTTGCAGAGATGACACCACAACATTAGAGTATTATCTATGAATATTGATGATAAATATCCCAGTTTAAATGATCTGAAAAAGCGAGCAAAACGCCGCTTGCCACATTTTGCTTGGGAATACTTAGATAGTGCAACGGGTGTTGAAGATCAGAAAGCTCGCAATCGAATAGAATTAGATAAAATTCTATTCGAAACACGCGTCTTACAAGGTGAATACACGCCCAGCCAGGAAACAACATTTCTTGGGCGGTCCTACACCCATCCATTTGGGGTAGCTCCAGTTGGTATGTCTGGAATGATCTGGCCAGGTGCAGAATATATGTTGGCACAGGGTTGCGTTAAACTGAGTATTCCATACTCAATGTCAGCTGTAGCAACAGTAACACCTGAAATGATAGCATCTAGTCTAGGAGATATGGGCTGGATGCAGCTATACCCTCCAACTGACCCAAATATTCGCCGTGACATGCTTCAGCGCGCAAAGAATGCAGGATTTCATACACTAGTACTGACGGTCGATGTTCCAGCTCCCAGCCGACGTGAACGTCAGCGTAGAGCTCAATTGACAATACCTCCAAAGATTACGCCTACAATGCTATGGGAAACTGCCACTCATCCAGCATGGGCGATAGGCACAGCACGCCATGGACAACCACGCCTTCGATTTGCAGAAAGTTATGTCAAAGTAAAAGGCAATACGTCTTCAACAGCACATCCCGGCTATATTATTCGTGGAAGACCCAATTGGGATTACCTATCCGAACTGCGTAGTGAGTGGGATGGACACGTTATAGTAAAAGGGATTACATCTCCTCACGATGCAGTGAAATTAAAACAAGCCGGAGCAGATGCAGTCTGGGTTTCAAATCATACAGGCCGCCAGTTTGATGGTGGGCAAAGTAGCATTGAAACCCTGCCCGCAATCCGTGCTGCCGTGGGTGATGATTATCCTTTAGTATTCGACAGCGGTGTAGAAGGTGGATTAGATATTATACGTGCAATTGCAATGGGTGCTAATTTTGTCATGCTTGGGCGAGCATTCCACTATGCACTCGCTGCACTTGGGCAAAAAGGTTTTGACCAAATGGCTTTTATGCTATCAGATGATATAAAAACAAACATGTATCAAATGGGGATCAAAAACTTATCCCAGGCATCCGAACGTTTAATAAAATAAGGCTAACTATTGCGAAAAATAATAATAATCACTGATATCCATTTACGATCAAGTGGTCGTGATATTATTGGCTTGTATCCATTGAAACAATTGGAAAAAGCTCTAATTCACGCAAAAAAAGCACACCCCGATGCAGAACATCTTATTTTAATGGGTGACTTAACACATTCCGGCCACGCCGAAGAATTTGAAATGCTCAAAGCTGCCGTAACAGGTTACCCTATTCCGATAACTTATATGTTAGGTAATCATGATAAGCGAAATAATTTTATTAAAACATTTTCTAACATTCCGTTGGCTCGTAGCGGTCACTTACAAACACGAATTGAGTTAGGTAACGATGTACTGCTTTGTTTAGATACTTTAGATGGGCCTCCATATCCGGAAAATCAACACAATGGAATACTATGCAAAGATCGCTTAGCTTGGCTAAATGAAGAATTAGACAAATCTATTAATAAGCGGGTTTCTCTCTTTATGCATCACCCTCCACATAATATTGGATTTCCAGGTATGGATAAAATTAAATTAAAGAATAGCTCTGATTTTTTCAAAATTATATCACAAAACTCAAATATTTGTCATATTTTCACAGGGCATGTACATAGAACGATTTCTGGTCATACCAACGGTGTTGGGTTTTCAATCTTTAAAAGTACATGCCATCAAACACCGATGGCATTAGATTCTGACGATGATAGCCTTTCAGTTCCAGAACCTGCAGCATATGGAATTATTTTGTTTGATGACCAAAGCATCATAGCACACACTGAAGATTATGAAATTGCCATCCAATCATCTTCAACCTCTTTAGATGCAATGCCTGATTAATTTTAGAAAAAGATAAAAAGCACTTGCGGCAGAAAAATAGACGCGTATAACGCCCTTACCCAAAGGAATGAAAGTTCTTTTCCAAGGAAGCGGGCGTAGCTCAGGGGTAGAGCATAACCTTGCCAAGGTTAGGGTCGAGCGTTCGAATCGCTTCGCCCGCTCCAATTACCAAAATTTTGGTATCGATAAGGCCACCTTAGGGTGGCCTTTCGTCGTTTTAGAGTAATATAAATTCACGACAGATAATAATATGAATTATTGCCTATAATAAAAAGTAGCGTTTTCTTAGCGATTTTATTTTATATTCTTAAATCAAGTCGATTTCACTTTACCCATTCTGATAAATAACTAACACTTTTTAAGTAACATCAAATAAGGTATTCCTATGAAACTGCTTAGATACGGCCCGAAGGGCCAAGAAATTCCTTGTTTGCTTGATGACGAAGGTCATATTCGTGATCTATCCAAACATGTCATGGATTTTGCAGGGGATGCAGTGTCATTTGAGGCAATCGAAGCAATCAGAGCTTTAGATATTAAAAATTTACCACAACTACCTAGTGGAGGAAGAATAGGATCCTGCCTAGCAGATGCGCCGAACTTTTTCTGTATTGGTTTGAATTATGCAAAACATGCTGCCGAAACTGGAAGTATACTTCCAGATGAACCTTTAGTTTTCAACAAGGCCACATCCGCTATTAGTGGTCCATTTGATATCATAAAGATTCCAGAGGGTTCAATCCATACAGACTGGGAAGTCGAACTTGGTATTGTTATTGGGAAGCCTTGCTATCAAGCATCAGAATCCAATGCTTTAAGCTTTGTTGCAGGGTACTTTACTGCCAATGACGTCTCTGAACGTACTTTTCAAAAGCATCGCTCTGGGCAATGGATAAAAGGTAAATCCTCACCAACATTTGCACCAATAGGCCCATATTTAGTTACACATGACGAAATTAAAGACCCTCAAAATCTAGAAATTAAGACTACTGTAAATGGCAAATTAATGCAAAGTTCAAACACTAATGACATGATCTTTAAGCTTCCAAAAATTATTTCAAATCTATCTAAATATATGACACTTCGAACTGGAGATATAATCATTACTGGTACGCCAGAAGGTGTAGGCGCAGGTATTAAGCCTACACCACAATTTTTACGATCAGGAGATACTATAGAAGTGGAAGTAAAAGGGCTGGGTCAGCAAAAGATGAAAGTTATTTAACTATTTAACTATTTAACTATTTATCTTTTTTTACTCGGGATATCAGTTCCGTAGAAATTTCTACCCGTTCAGAATATCTATCAACCAATGTATCTTTGATATCTCTTGTCAGTAATGTAAAGCGCATCAACTCTTCCATTACATCAACAATACGGTTGTAATTACCTGATGGTTTCATTCGGCCATCGCTATCAAACTGTGTGAACGCTTTAGGTGTTGATGATTGATTAGGAATAGTTAGTAATCGCATCCAACGCCCTAAAATTCTCAATTGATTTAAAGTATTAAAACTTTGTGAACCACCATTAACTTGCATCAGGGCCAAAGTTTTACCTTGTGTAGGCCTAAGTGCACCATCTGAAAGTGGCACCCAATCTATTTGAGTCTTCATGACGCCAGTCATAGCACCATGTCGCTCAGGAGACGACCAAACCATACCTTCAGACCACTTAACCAAATCGTGTAATTCTTTTACTTTTGGGTGGTTTGTATTTTCTTCATCAACTAAGGGTAAGCCAGCGGGGCTATAGAACTTAACCTCAGCGCCTAAGCGAGCTAATATGCGCCCACCTTCTTCAGCAGCTAATCGACTATAAGATATTTTTCGCAATGAACCATACAAAATTAAAATTTTTACAGGATGTGTTGATCGATGTGCTGGAAATAAATTGTCTGTATCAATTGAGTTAAAGTCATCTTCTTTGATATTGGACGTTACCATTTCAATTTCCTAATCACGTTTTTTATTCAACTGAAAATGCAAATGCGCTTTGATCGTCTTCCATTCAGAATTAATAACAGAATAAACAGCTGTATCCCGTAATGATCCATTTGCCATCAACATATGATTACGTAAAATACCATCCAACTTTGCACCTAGTCTTTCAATAGCACGCCTGCTCTGAATATTAACAACATGAGTGCGAAACTCAATTGCGATGCAACCTAATTTTTCAAATGCGTGTGACATTAATAAAAGTTTACATTCAGTATTTACAGGTGATCTTTGAAATGACTTTGCATACCATGTTGACCCAATTTCAACATGTTTATTTGTAGCGTCAATGTTCATAAAAGTGGTCATGCCAACAGCATGCCCACTAGATTTGTCAATAATAGCAAAGGGCTGCATAGAGCCCCTAGACCTAAGGTCTAATCTCCGTATTATTTCCGCGGCCATACCATCCGAGTTTGGTATCATTGTGTACCAAAGCAAATGCAAATTACCATCTTTTACTGCATCTTGTAGGTCGCTAAGGTGCTCCATAGATAGCGGAATAAGGCTTACATACTGGCCTGATAAAGCTATGTCTTCAGGCCAGTTATTCATTTTTTATTTACAGCTAATTCAGAAATACCACCATTTGCAGCTGACCATTCCAAAGGATTATTCAAAAATGCTTCTACTTGATCCAAAGCTGCAGCATCAAAATTGCCTCCATCACGGGCTGCCTTAAGAATGTCCCACCACGTAAGTAAATAATGTAATTTCAACCCATTTTCTGCTAACATTTCATGCGTATTTTTAAAAATATCATAATAGAAGACAACTAAAATATGTTCACAAATTGCTTCAGCACGGCGGATAGCCTCTGCAAACATTAGTTTTGATCCTCCATCAGTAGTTAAGTCTTCAACTAATAGAACCCTTTGCCCACAATGAATATCACCTTCTATTTGAGCATCCCGCCCATAACCTTTTGGCTTTTTACGAACGTATTGCATAGGTAATGCCATCTTATCAGCAATCCACGCAGCAAATGGGATACCAGCAGTTTCTCCACCAGCCGCACTATCAAATTTCTCAAAGCCAACTTCACTATACAGTGTGGCAACAGCAAAATCCATCAGTGCTGATCGAATACGTGGATGACTGATTAATTTACGACAATCAATATACACAGGCGAAGCTAGTCCTGAGGCAAACGTATAGGGTTCATCTGGGCGAAACTTTACAGCTTCAATTTCAAGGAACATCCGAGCAGCTAAATTAGCCATTTCTTCTTTAGTGGCAAAAGTGTTTGGGAAAGTCATGATGAGGCCTCTTTAGAATTTTCTAACCCTTATCTAGTTTCGCCTCACAAGCCAAGTCTGACAATTGCGAGAGCAATAGATTGTGCGTATAAGAGCTTTATGAAAGACTATTTCCGATCACATCACAATCAAAGACTTCAAAACGCATACGCAACTTGGGCCTTAAACATACCAGTTGCGCAAATAATAGCTATTTGTTTGAGCGACCCCAAACACGCAATGGCGGCCTTTTTCGGCATATCTTTAATTGGAAGGCAGGTATGTATTACATCTCCTGAAATTATAAAAAATTTAGATTCACGATTTACATCTTTAATAGAAAAACAAAAACCAAATGATGATGTAATTATAGCTGGGAAAATGACTAACTTTATTACATTCTCAAGTGGAACCACTTGTGCGCCTAAAGCTATTTTACGAAGTCACAAAAGTTGGATCTTCAGCTTTGGGAAAACAGGTGTAAAACTCACTGATTCAGTTGCAATCTTGGGGCACTTATCTCATTCTTTAGCATTATATGCAGCTTGTGAAGCTATGCACATAGGCGCCCAAATAAATTATTGCGGAATGCGTCCTTGCAGAACACCCACAGTAATTTATGCAACACCAACTTTACTCAAATTAGTTTATAAAAATAGTGAAATTTATTCACAAGTACGTTTGATCTTTATTGGTGGCGGTCATTTTAGTGCTGCAGATAAAAGCTTTTGTGATGAACGATTTCCCAATGCAGATGTTCGAATATTCTACGGAACAGCCGAGACAAGCTTTATTACTATTTCAGATAGTAAAACTCCTAATGGATCTGTTGGGCGTGCATTTTACGGTGTTAAAATTCAAACAAAAAATGAAGTGATATCTGTTGAAACACCAATGCTTGCAGTCAAATACATGAGAAGTACAAAAATATTTGGAGATAGTACTCCATTTGTAACTGGCGAATTAGGTTGGGTAGACAAAAACGGGTTTTTATACATACATGGGCGATCAGATCGCGCTGTAAAAATTGCTGACAAAATGGTTCATTTGGATGTCTTGGAAAGTGAGCTAATGTTAATAAAAGGAGTAAAAAATGCGGCTGTAATTACTTTACCAGACATAAAACGTGGACAACGAGCGTTTGGAGCAGTTATTGGAAATGATGTTAAACATCCACAAATCTCAAACATACTTCAACTTACGAAGTGGCCACAACTTTTGTCTGGAAAAACAGACTATTTGAAGTTGAAAGAAATTTTGGCAAAGGCTTTTTTATGAATAAATTTGCTTATATTATTTCAGCACACCGGAGTGCAGTTATTCCGAAGAGTGGAGCTTTCTCACAACTTCATATTCACGAATTAGCCGCTCCAGTTATTCAGAAAGTCTTAAAATCTGCTAATATATCAAAAAATAGTGTAACTGAATTAATTATGTCAAATGCTGTGGGGGCTGGCGGCAACCCAGCTCGATTAGCTGCATTAGCAGCTAATTTACCTGAAAGAGTTGGAGGTCTAACTATAGACCGTCAATGCGCTGGCGGATTAGACGCGATTTGGCTGGCAGCTCAAATGATTATGTCAGGTATTCATGATGTAATAATTGCAGGTGGTTCTGAGAGCGCATCAAGACGTCCAATCAGGCTAGCAATAAATCCAAACGGTGGAGAACCCAAAACTTATATCCGCCCCAACTTCACAGGCCTAAAGGGCCGTGACCCTGATATGGTTGTATCCGCTGCAAAAATTGCAAATTCTGAAAAAATTACACGTAATGCACAAGAGGAATGGGCAATTAAAAGCCATCAAAAGGCATTAGTAACAGATTTTAACGAAGAAATAGTTCCCATACAAAAGCAAAAAATAGATTCGTTTACTAGAAATTTAACAAAAAAAACTTGTGCGCGCGCTGCAATATTAGAGGGCTCTATCACCTCAGCTACAACTGCAGTAGATTCAGATGCCGCAGCATTTTGTTTAATAGTGAGTGAGAAAATTGCACGTAACTATCCCAATGCTTTTCGCATTCAGATAGGATCTTCTTGCGCAAGCACTCCAGATGAACCTGTGAAGGCAACATTGGAAGCCATGAACCATGTTCTTGATGTAACTAAAATTAACCCAAATTCTCTAAAAGTTATAGAAATAATGGAAGCCTACTCCGCGCAAGCAATTATAGCGGCCACTGCTCATAATTTTAATATAAGTAAAATAAATATTGGTGGAGGGGCACTAGCGCGTGGGCATCCTATTGGAGCCTCTGGTGCTATTTTAGCTGTCCGTTTATTCCACGAATTAAAGAAGACAGGTGGTGCTGGATTGGCTACTATTGCTGCTGCTGGTGGGTTGGGGAGCGCACTTATTTTGACAAATCTACATTCTTGATAAAATAGCATTCGGGCGTGATCTATACACACTACCAACAATCAGACTTGCCAAAAGAGCTTTTATTATATCGCCAGGCATAAACGGAACCATAGTCAGTGCCGCCTGACCTAAATCAACTTTTGCACCTAACATGTAATATGGAATGGCGATGCCATAAAGAACAAAAATGCCACCAACAATTGAACCAATTCCAGCAGCAAATCCCACTGAAATATTTCGCGTATGCTCCATTACGTAACCAGCAAAAAATGCTGCTATAGGAAAGCCAAATAAAAAACCTGCCCAAGGCGTTGTGAACACACCCAAGCCACCGCGACCACCTGCCAGAAGTGGCAAGCCTAGTGCAGTTAAAGATAAAAACAAAATAACGGCTAATGCGCCACGTTTAGCGCCTAGAATAGTGCCACATAGCATTATTCCAAGGCTTTGCGCTGTGATCGGAATTCCACTAATTAATGTTAGCTTTGGCAACAGCCCCAGTGCAGCAATCAATCCAGCAAACAATGCGATAAAAACAATATTACGTTCCATTTTATTTACCTATCCCACCTCGTGCACGAAGAGCTTCCGCAACTCTATCAGCATCGTCCACAACTGTTATAAACAGAGGTAGAATAATTCGCCAATTGGTTTGCTTTAACCCACGCGCCCGCCAACTTTCTGATAGTTGGCCTGCACGCTTTATTAATACAGGTGTAAAACGCATAACCATTCCAAGCGCAAGGCCAATTGGACCTACTTGAATGCCAATTCGCTTTAATGGTGATAAAAGCCACAAAAATAACTCTATCATATCAGTTAACCGCGAAGTTAACGTTACAAAGTTAGCCAACGAAACTAGTATTATCAGACGCAAGCATACAACACTACCAGCTATGAATTCACCACGAAATACATGAAATGCCAAAATCAAACAAACAACCCAGAGCAATGGTCGCATTAAAGATAATCCTATTAGAAGCACTTCACGCGAAATTAATAAATAAAGAATTATTACTCCCAATAATATAGCCATGAGAGCAACCCAGCTAATAACAAAGAAAAGTATGATTGAAATAACTGCAAGCGCTAACATTTTGAAACCAACACGTGCCTGGTGCGCCCAAGAAGAGCCAGCAATACTAATAGCCAGCATGAGCCCGCCGTTTCATTTCCATAGTAAATTTAGATAAAATTTTATTAGCTGGGCCATCACCAATAACTTCACCATTATCCATCCAAATAATTCGGTCAAAATCTGCTAGGATGTTTGGGTCATGGGTAATCATAATGAGCTGTTGTTTTAGATCATTTAAGATCTCATGTAATTGGAGTGACGTGGGAAGATCAAGACCCGCATAAGGTTCATCCAAAATAATTATTTCAGGTTCCATTGCTAAAACTGATATTAAACACAAATAATGGCGTTGACCTTGGGAAAGGTTATGGGCCAGGCGATCTGACCAATCTAAACGATTAAAGTTAGATAAAATGACACGAGCTTTTTTATCCGCCTCAGCGCGCTTCATTCCTTGTTGAGCTAGCCCAAAACTAATTTCTTCTGCACAAGTTGGAAAAATTATTTGATGATCTGGGTTTTGAAAGATAATTCCAATTGTTTTAAGCGCCCCTTTTCTATCTTTAAAGACATCGATATCATTAACTCTAATCTTCCCACTGGTTGGCGCAATTAAACCAGTAATTAATCGCGCTAATGTAGACTTTCCAGAACCATTAACACCAATAATACCAACACGATGTTCTGAAATATCCATAGTAATTTTATCGATCACACGATTATTTTCAAATTCTAAGACTATATCCTGCAAGTATATTGACATCTTACCTATCCAGTACCTTGCTTATCAATTACATCGAATGTAATCCATCTTCAAGAAACATCGCGGAAATTTTCCCAATTGGATACACATGAATTTAATAGCTCTAAAATCTCCAAGCTATAGACGTTATCTAATTGGGTCGGCAGCAGCCGTAAACGGATTATGGATTCTAAGAGTAGTAGTAACCTGGTTAGCTTGGGAGGTCGCGCAATCAGCAACCTTTGTAGGATTGATTGCAGCATTAACAATGCTCCCTACTATGATTATTGGACCATTTTTCGGGGCATTAATGGATCGCTCCAACATAATAAAAGCGGCCTATAGTACAAATTTTGGAATGATAATAGCAACTTTCGTAGCTATTATTGCATTACTTTTTAATGCAGTTAATCCAATTTTTTTAATCATCTTAGCAATTTATATTGGAATTATTACATCTGCACATCATCCCATGAGACTATCATTGGGTCCACGCTTAGTGCATCAAAATCAAATAAGTTCAGTCTCTGCTTTAGCTGCCTTAAATTATAATACCGCACGTGTTATTAGTCCATTTATTGCAGGCACTATCATTGAATATTTTGGTGCAATGTCAGCACTCATAACCGCAATAATTTTATATCTACCAAATTTGGTAATCTATGCAACTTTAGAGCCACGTAAATTAAAAGCATCAACCGAATACCAAAGCATTGTTGCAGCAATAAAAGAAGGAATGAGCTTTGTCTGGTCACGTAAGTATTTACGCTTAATTTTCTTAGTATCTGCGGTTTATACAATATCAATCAGATCTATTGCAGAGATTTTGCCTGTAATAGCAGATGGAACTTTTTCTAAGGGAGCTGGTGGCTTAGGGCACTTGGCTGCTGCTGTTGGTGTAGGGTCACTATGTGCTGCATTTTTAAAAGCTATGGGAACATCTGAACGTGTACCAGCTTTTAATATATCTATAATGATTATTGCAGCTTTTGGAATGATAGCAGCGTGGATACTTACCATCACACAGTTTTGGCCAATTGCACTAATTTCAGCTACATGCGTGGGGTTTTCGGCAACTCATCTTGGCGTCAGTTTTCAAGCTGAGATTCAAGCAGATTTATACGATAACATACGAGGCCGAGTAATGAGTCTGTGGGGCATGGTGACACTTGGGTCCATGTCAATTGGCTCTTTATTACTTGGCTGGATGGCAGATACAGTTGGCGTTTTTATAGCGGGTTCAAGCTTAGTAATTTGTTCGCTAATTTTTTTACTTTATATTTTCATTAAGTCTTTAAGCTTAGATAAAATAAATTAGACAAGATAGTTAAATTTATTACTTTTTCTGGATACCTAATTCAACCATAGAAGCTGTTCAAGTTAGTGTTTTTATGTAGCATTAGATTTACTTAATATATTTAAAGAGTTTATACAAAAAAGCTGGGGAGAATACTCCCCAGCTTTAATTCAAAGTCTGAAAATACTGCAAACCTTATTCAAATATAAACTTAATTTAGCGTCACTCTTTCTCAGCCAATTACTCGGCTTTAGATTGGCGCTTTACCAAATTTAACAAAGCCGTATTTTAATTTAGCTACAACCACTGGTTCCCCCACAAGTATTGCATTTCATACATGTTCCATTTCGAACTAATGTATAATTTCCACAATCACCACATGCATCACCTTCATAACCCTGCATTTTTGCTTTAGCACGATCATCTAATTGAGGCATGGTAGCGGTCTGCTGAACAGCAACTGCCACTTTATTATCTGTGCTAGGAGCTTCTTGCAAAGATGTTTCAGCATCAAACAAATTAGCCTGCCCTCCTTGAAGAACCATAAGTTCTTGAGGCAAACGTTTTCGGAGATAACCTGTGGATGATACTTGCTTGATCATCGCAAGATTGCCTTCGTTTGTTTGCTGAGCGGTTGAAACGCCTTCGTTAGTGCCTTTGCCTAATGTATCAAAACTTTCACCTTCTGGCTGAACATGTGCTAAATCTGTGCGATCTAAGTAAGAAATAGCTAATTCACGGAAAATATAATCAAGAATTGAGGTTGCAGACTTAATACTATCATTACCTTGAACCATTCCGGCCGGATCAAAACGTGTGAATGTAAAAGCATCCACAAATTCCTCCAATGGAACTCCATACTGAAGGCCAACAGATATTGCGATAGCGAAGTTATTCATCATCGCACGGAAACCCGCACCTTCTTTATGCATATCGATAAAAATCTCACCAATTTTACCGTCTTCATATTCCCCCGTACGTAAATATACTTTGTGACCGCCAACATTAGCTTTTTGAGTATAACCTTTACGACGCTCTGGTAAGCGCTCTCGCGCCTGTCGGTTAACTTCTTTAACAATCACTTTTTCAACAATTTTTTCTGCTAAAATTTGTACACGGTCACCCGCTGACGCTTCCATTAAGGTTGTTTCTAAATCTTCTTCGTCGTCATCATCAACTAGAGCAGATGATAATGGCTGTGAAAGTTTTGAGCCGTCCCTATATAAAGCGTTGGCCTTAACACCTAAAGACCAAGATAATTCATATGCCTCTTGGCAATCTTCGATTGTTGCATCATTTGGCATATTAATTGTTTTTGATATTGCCCCAGATATAAAGGATTGTGCTGCGGCCATCATAGTTATGTGGCTCTCAACTGACAAATATCGTGTGCCAATACGGCCACATACATTTGCACAATCAAACACATCATAGTGCTCCTCTTTTAAGTGTGGGGCACCTTCTAGTGTCATGGTTCCACAAACGTGATTGTTAGCACCCTCAACTTGCTTCTTAGAGAAACCAAGGTGTGATAACAAATCAAACGATGGATTATTTAAAAGATCCTCTGGTATGCCCAAAGTTCCTTTGCAAAAGTCCACGCCTAGTGTCCATTGATTAAAGACAAATCTAATATCAAAAGCTGAAGGTAAAGCCGCTTCAACTTTATCAATTTCTGTTTGTCCAAAACCATGCCCAACTAACGCTGTATGATTAATACCCGGAGCGTTACCCATGCTACCATGACCAACTGCATAAGATATAATTTCTTCTGCCTGAGCCGAACCATACCCCATTTTAGCCAATGCGGCTGGAACTGATTGGTTTATAATCTTAAAATAACCACCACCCGCTAATTTTTTAAATTTCACTAACGCAAAGTCTGGTTCAATACCTGTTGTGTCACAATCCATAACTAGTCCAATTGTGCCCGTTGGCGCAATCACAGATACCTGTGCATTACGATAACCATGCTGCTCACCAAGTTGAACTGCTTCTTCCCAAGAAGTTTTAGCTAATTCCACAATATTACGGTCTGGACAGTTTTTGGAGTCTAGTGGGACCGGCTTTATTTCCAGCCCCTCATAACCAGCTTTTTTACCGAAAGCAGCACGTTTATGATTACGCATTACACGCAACATATGCTGAGCATTTTTCTCATAGCCTGGAAAAGGACCAAGTTCTTTAGCCATTTCAGCAGACGTTTTGTAAGAAACACCAGTCATTAAAGCTGTTAATGCTGCACACATAGAGCGCCCCTGATCACTATCATAGGATAATCCCATGTTCATAAGTAATCCGCCTATGTTGGCATAACCTAAGCCAAGTGTGCGGAAATCGTATGAACCCCGCGCAATGGCTTCAGATGGAAATTGTGCCATTAGAACTGATGTTTCCAACGTAATAGTCCACAATCGAGTTGCATGCATATAAGAATCAGCATTAAATTGGCCATCTTCAAAGAATTTCAAGAGGTTCATAGAGGCTAAATTACAGGCTGTGTCATCAAGGAACATATATTCAGAACATGGGTTTGATGCACGAATTTGACCATCTTCAGGGCATGTGTGCCATGCGTTTATAGTGTCATGATATTGTACACCTGGATCAGCACAGGCCCACGCAGCGTGACCCACATCTTCCCACAATTCTTTAGCTTTAACAGTTTTAGATACTTTTCCATCCGTGCGGCGTATTAATTCCCAATCTTCATCGTTCTGTACTGCTTTTAAAAATGCATCTGTTACACGAACAGAATTATTGGAGTTTTGCCCAGCAACAGTATTATATGCTTCAGAATCCCAATCTACGTCATAAGTTGGAAATTCAATGCTGCTGTAGCCCTGGCGCGCATACTGTAAAACACGATTTACATATGTTTCTGGTATCATCACCTTTTTTGCAGATTTAATTGCTATTTTAAGTGCTGCATTTGCCTTTGGGTCAAATGCATCAACTTCAGCACCATCCCATTGCTGAATAGAAGCAAAAATTTCGTTTAATTTTAACTCATGCAATTTTGAGCCTGCCACAAGTGATGCTACTTTTTGCTCTTCTTTAACTTTCCAGTTTATAAATTCTTCTACATCAGGGTGATCCATATCACAGACTACCATTTTTGCTGCACGTCGAGTTGTACCACCAGATTTAATAGCACCAGCTGCACGATCACCAATCTTTAAAAAAGACATAAGACCGGAAGACTTCCCCCCCCCACCTAAAGATTCGTCTGAGCCCCGCAAAGAAGAAAAATTAGTACCAGTGCCAGAACCATATTTAAACAGGCGGGCTTCACGCACCCACAAGTCCATAATACCCCCCTCATTTACTAGGTCATCTTTTACAGATTGAATGAAACATGCATGTGGTTGTGGGTGCTCATATGAGCTTGTTGATTGAACCATTTTACCAGTTTTGTAATCTACGTAATGGTGACCTTGTGATGGACCATCTATGCCGTAAGCCCAATGCAATCCAGTATTAAACCATTGAGGACTATTGGGTGCAGTCATCTGACCGGCCAACATATAACGCATTTCATCAAAATATGTGCGCGCATCCATTTCAGAATCAAACATACCACCTTTCCAACCCCAATACGCCCAAGCCCCAGCCAAACGATTAAACACTTGTTTAGAGGAGGTTTCTCCTAAATATTCTCCATTTGGCTTTACTTGCTTTCCATCACGGGGCGCAGAGCGCCATAAAAATTCAGGAATACCATCTTCTTGAATGCGGACAAGATCGTTAGAAACTCCAGCTTTACGAAAATATTTTTGTGCAATCACATCAGAAGCGACTTGGCTCCAAGCCTTTGGTACTTCAACATTATCTAAGGAAAACACGATAGATCCATTTGGATTACGAATTTCAGAAGTTGTTCGGTGAAATTCAATACCAGTATATGTGTCTTGATTTTCTTTCGTAAAGCGTCGTTCTATTTTCATGTTTGCCTCATTTTTTAAATTACTGCCTGTTTGGTCATAAATTTAGACTTTATCTTAAGTATTTTAGCCCATGTTGATACTTATTCTTAAAATATTAACGAACACTAGATATAGTATTCTGTCTAACTACAGGCACAAACTGTATCATCTAAGCCTCACGGTCAACGACTTTATTTTGATTTTTCATACATTTTTAAGTTGACGCAGTATACTATGGGGCCTGTGGATAACTCAAATTTAAGGATACATAATTAGAAGACTAAAATAATTTATATTTTATCAATAGATAGCAGTTATTAAGCACAAATTTGGAATAAAAATCAATATCGAAAAAAATATTAATATTAAAAAAAATCGCCACTTGGCGATTTAATTTAAAGCTTTTATAAAACTGGTCGGGACGGCTGGATTCGAACCAACGACCCCTTGTACCCAAAACAAGTGCGCTACCAGACTGCGCCACGCCCCGACTGATGCGCGGTTTACAAAACTAGTTCAGCAATGGAAAGCCCTAAAATGCATGATCGCACCAAAAAAATAAATTAACACTTCCAAACAGCATGTTTATTTTCAACCATTGGGTATCGCATTTCAGTACCTTCTTTAATTCCCAACTTTGCTACCATGCCTCCATTTATTTCAAGAACATATTGTATTGCATCGCCACCAAAGAGACTAGACAAATCCAATGGTCGAGCATTTTGGTGGATTTTTTTAAGGAGGCCTTTAGAATTAAAAAATAGTATATCTAATGGGATCAGTGTATTACGCATCCAAAAATTAACGGATTGTTCATTAGGGTATACAAAAATCATCCCTGTGAATCTACCTAATGTTTCGCGAAACATAAGGCCTTGCGCTCGTTCGGCTTCATTATCAGCAAGCTCAACACTAAACTTGGCAGATCCACCGCTCCAACGTAAATCTATATAAGATTCTGAACAAATATCAGCCAAGGCAAAGCCAGGCACCGTGATAAATATTCCAAAAATAATTGTTATAATTTTTATTATGGGCTTAACCGATCAATTGTCCAGTTAGAATCTCTAAGTTTGCGTATCCAGCGAAACCTATCATGTAGGCGGGATTCTCCGTCTGCCCAAAATTCAATTTCAGTTGGATAAATACGAAACCCACCCCAAAAAGTAGGGCGCTTAGGTGTAGGCCCATTTTCTGACAAAGCATTATCATACCAACCTTGAAGAACAGAACGATCTTTAATAACTTGAGATTGGCGTGATGCAATTGCACCCACTCTGCTTTGAGGTGAGCGACTATCAAAATAAGCATCAGCTTGACTACCTTCGGCTTTTTCGACACTTCCACGTACCCTAATTTGCCTGCCTAGAGATTTCCAGTGCAACACAAATGCTACTTGGCCTGAAGCAATCAATTCCCGGCCTTTTTTACTATCGTAATTTGTATAAAAAACAAAAGCATCTTGCTCTATTTCTTTAAGCAGTACCATTCTTACATTTGGCAAACCGCAATCATCAACCGTAGCCAAAGCTATTGCATTAGGATCATTTGGCTCCAAATCCCTTGCCTTGCCTAACCAATTGTTAGCAATCTCAAAAGGGTTTTCACCTGCAAATATTCCTGCTCTATCCATAATACTCCACCTTTGTTTGAGGCTAAGATAACGCCAATATGGCTGATGGCAAGTAAATGCATTCTAATTCACCCTTTTTCTTGAAGCTGACGCGCCCTTGATCTATTCATAAGTAATTATTTAAATACATTGGGGAACTATCATGGGCATTATGGACGGAAAACGCGGACTTATTATGGGTGTTGCTAATAAACAGTCTATGGCTTGGGGCATTGCAAAAGCATGTCATGAGCAAGGCGCTGAAATGGCATTCTCCTATCAGGGCGATGCTTTAAAAAAACGCGTAGGTCCATTAGCAGAAAGTATTGGATGCGACACAGTTCTAGAATGTGATGTTACCGATTCAGCATCCATGGATGCACTATTCGCAGCTTTAGAAGCAAAGTGGGGTAAAATTGATTTTGTTGTTCATGCTATTGGTTTTTCTGATAAAAATGAATTACGTGGCCGATACGTGGACACAAGTGCAGAAAACTTCCGGATGACCATGGATATATCAGTATATTCATTCACAGCAGTAGCCCAGCGCGCCGAAAAGATAATGAACGAAGGTGGATCAATACTAACATTAACATATTATGGTGCAGAACAAGTTATGCCACACTATAATGTAATGGGTGTAGCAAAAGCAGCCCTTGAAGCTTCAGTTAAATATTTGGCAGAAGATTTAGGAAAAGATGGCATTCGCGTAAATGCTATTTCCGCAGGCCCTGTAAAAACTTTAGCTGCATCTGGTATTGGCGACTTTCGCTACATCCTAAAATGGAATGAATTAAATTCACCTCTACGGCGCAACATAAATATTGACGATGTAGGAAAGTCAGCCATGTATTTATTATCTGACCTTTCATCAGGCGTCACTGGTGAAAACCTACACGTCGATGCAGGTTATCATGTGGTTGGTATGAAGGCAGTAGATGCTCCAGATATAGATGCAGTTACAGGACGTAAAGAATGACAAATCAACTGCCACACGAAAAAGGATTTCATGTAAGTTGGGACCAACTGCATCGAGACAGCAGAGCATTAGCTTGGCGCCTAGACGGAAAAGGTCCAGACGCTGGTAACTGGAAGGCAGTTATTGGCATCACACGCGGCGGCATGGCACCAGCAATGATTGTAGCACGTGAGTTAGACATACGTGTTGTTGATACAATCTCAGTTAAATCTTATGACCATCAATCTCAATCAGACGCAAAAGTATTAAAGTCTCCCGATGCTGAGCTTGTTGGAGACGGTGAAGGTATTCTAATCATAGATGACTTGGTAGACTCTGGCCGTACATTAGAAATTGTGCGTCAAATGTATCCTAAAGCCCACTTTGCCACAGTATATGCTAAACCTAAAGGCCATCCGATGGTTGACACTTTTATTACTGAGGTAAGTCAAGATACCTGGATTTTCTTTCCGTGGGATATGGCTTTGCAATACATTGAACCATTTAGAGGGACTTGAGCGAAGGTATTTTATACAATACACTAACTTACCAGTTAGGCCATTTGCTTTTTTATCAACCCTTTAAAGACAAAAAACCTTTAATTTTGACAATTATACTAACAGTTAACATTATTAATTTTTTTACTAAAAATTCTAATCTAGTTTACTTAAAACTATGGCAAAATTTGACCTTAACCCTCAAAAGGAAATAAAATGAATGCGCACATAGAACCAACTTTTCGTGAATCAGTGAATATGATGTTCGATAAGGCTATTAACTTGATGGATATATCCCCCGGGTTAGCTAGTAAAATAAAAGTTTGCAACTCAACATATACTGTTCGTTTTGGAGTTAAACTGCGCGGCGACATTCATACATTTACAGGTTACCGATCTGTACATTCTGAGCACAAAGAGCCTGTAAAAGGTGGCATTAGATTTGCCACATCAGTTAACCAAGACGAAGTTGAAGCTTTAGCAGCCCTCATGACCTATAAGTGTGCGCTGGTTGAAGCGCCTTTTGGTGGTTCAAAGGGTGGCTTGCATATTGATCCAAATGAGTGGGAGCCAGATGAGCTTGAGAAAATTACACGTCGGTTTGCATATGAATTAATTAAGCGTGACCTAATTCACCCATCTCAAAACGTACCCGCTCCCGACATGGGGACGGGCGAACGAGAAATGGCATGGATCGCTGATCAATTTCGCCGCATGAATACTTCCGAAATCAATGCAGATGCCTGTGTTACAGGGAAACCTTTAAACAAAGGAGGTATTATAGGACGTGTTGAAGCAACTGGTCGTGGTGTGCAATACGCTCTTCAGGAATTTTTTCGTCATGCTGATGATGTAAAAACCTCAGGTTTATCTGGATCATTAAATGGTAAATCTGTTGTAGTACAAGGTTTAGGCAATGTGGGATATCATGCTGCGCATTTTCTTTCGACTGAAGATGGATGCAAGATTACAGCTGTGATTGAACGCGATGGAGCTGTGATAAATGATGGTGGTATAAATATTAATGATTTACAATCGCATCTACAAAAAACAGGTGGTGTCAAAGGGTTTTTAGATGCTGAATATACTAGTAATGGGTCCAGTATTTTAGAAAAAAATTGTAATATTTTAATTCCAGCCGCAATGGAAGGCGTCATTAATTTATCTAATGCTAAAAGAATAAAGGCAAATGTAATTATTGAAGCTGCAAATGGTCCAGTAACAGCTGGTGCTGATGAAATCATTAATGCGGCAGGAACTGTTATTATACCTGATATGTATGCCAACGCTGGTGGTGTTACGGTTTCTTATTTTGAATGGGTTAAAAACCTGTCCCATATTAGATTTGGGCGCATGCAGCGCCGCCAGCAGGCAACATCTAATCACATGTTAATCGAGGAAATGGAGCGCCTAGTCGGTAAGCCCGTTTCAGACAGCTTTAAGACTAAATTTTTCCAAGGTGCTGGCGAATTAGAATTAGTTCGTTCAGGCTTAGAGGATACTATGTGTAGCGCTTATCAACAGATGCATAAAACATGGCGCTCCAATGATAACATAGATAGCCTACGGACTGCAGCTTATGTCTTAGCTCTAACCAAAGTAGCAGATAGCTATCGCGCTTTAGGATTATAATAGTTTACTATTTTATAAAATTTAATTTTTGTATAAAAAAACTATAATGTTAACATATATCGTCGGTTTCAAATTTTACCAGTGCCGGTTTTAATATATGGAAAGGGAATAGATATGACAAATATAAATAGTAAACTTTCTGTAGAAACTCGTATTGCACAAGCCTTGCGATATCTTGACCCTAAAACTGGCTCAATTATTCCCCCCATTCAAACAACTGCAACATACGCACGGGATGCAAATTATAAAGTTCGTCAGCCTTATTGGTATCGTCGTGATGGCAATGAAACCACAGTTCATGCAGAAGCAATGATTGCTGACCTAGAGGAAGCAAAGGAAACGCTATTATTTTCTTCAGGTATGTCTGCGGCAACAGCCGTAATCGATACACTAAACCAAAATGCACATGTAGTAATTCCTCGAGCAATGTATCATGGTGTTTTAAACCAATTCCAAGCTTATGAACGAAAAAATCGTTTACAGATATCTTACTACGAAGCAGGTGACACAGAAGAATTAGCGCGTGTAATCCGAAATGATACTGTGCTTGTATGGGCAGAAACACCAAATAATCCTGACTGGGCTATCACAGACATTTCCAAAGCCGCCAATATTGCCCACGCACATGGGGCAAAACTGTTAACCGATTGCACTGCAACACCACCCTGCGCCACAAAAGCGTTAGACTTTGGCGCAGACATTTCTATGCACTCAGCAACTAAATACTTAAATGGCCACTCAGATGTAACATCAGGAGCTTTATCAGTTCGTAATCAAGATGAGTTTTGGGAAGCGATTGCACTAAACCGGAAACTACAAGGTACCGTCTTACAATCGTTTGATGCATTTCTACTAATTCGAGGAATGCGAACACTTTACCTAAGATTTGAGCGAGCAACGCAAAATGCTAGCCGCATTGCGCACCACTTCGAGCAACACCCTTTGGTTAAAAAAGTTCTTTACCCAGGACTTCCAAACCATCCCGGCCATGCTATTCAAGCAGCTCAAACAGGGCGTATGTTTGGTGGAATGATGTCAATAATCACTACTGGCACCCAACAAACTGCCATAGACGTGGCAAGATATTGCAATGTATTTTACCCTGCAACATCTCTAGGTGGCGTAGAAAGTTTAATAGAGCACCGAGCTACAGTCTCTGGAAGTGACTTTCCTGTAGACCAAAACTTATTGCGCCTATCAATTGGAATAGAGGATGTTGGTGATTTAATTGATGATTTGGAACAAGCATTAGAGCGTGCAAATATATAGTTTAACCACCTAAATTATAAAATATTACTATCAATTTTATAGTATAAATTATGTCTATATTGGTTGTGAACCCTCAACTAACCGAACAAAATAGCTTGCACCAATTGGGCTAATTTCATCATTAAAGTCAAAAGACTGATTATGCAATTTAGCGCTATCCCCATTTCCAATATATAAATATGCTCCCTTGCAACGCTCTAAAATGAATGCGAAATCTTCTGCTCCCATACTTGGCGTTGCATCAATGCTAACATTTTCATCACCAACCAATTCACCAGCAATACTGGCAGCAAATTTTACATTTTCACCATGGTTTATTGTTGGGGGATACCCATCAATAAATCGAATTTCAGCAGTAGCACCAAAAGCTTTAGATGTATTGTCAACAATATCATTTAAACGTGCCAGCATCATAGATCGTATATCAGGCTGAAATGCACGAACTGTACCAATTATTTCACCAGTATGAGCAATTACATTATTTGCGCTACCAACATTCAACTGCGTCACAGATAGTACACCACTCATCAATGGATCAACATTTCTGCTAACTATTGATTGTAAGGCTTGCACAATGTTTACTATCACTATTACAGGATCAATTGTATGATCTGGATGTGCAGCATGCCCACCTCGCCCAGTTACAGTAATTTCAAAATCATCAACAGATGCTAGAAGTGGGCCAGCAGTTGTTTCAAATTTTCCCACATCTAATCCTGGTAAATTATGAAGAGCATAAACATTATCAATATCAAACTTTTCAATTAATCCCTCAGAAACCATTACTCCAGCGCCTCCACCTGCCTCTTCAGCAGGTTGGAAAATTAATACTACACGGCCTGAAAAATTACGTGTTTCACAAAGATACTTTGCTGCTCCCAACAACATTGTAGTGTGCCCATCATGACCACAGGCGTGCATTGCTCCTTCATTATGAGAAGCGTAATCGAGCCCAGTTTGCTCATACATTGGCAAAGCATCCATATCAGCTCGCAATCCAATTGTACCCCCGTCCCCTTTACCATTAATTACAGCAATAATGCCTGTTTTAGCCCATCCTGTTTGTATTTCATCCACACCAAATTCACTAAGTAATTTTTTGACATACTTTGCAGTTTTATGACACTCAAAGCCTGTTTCAGGTTGACTGTGTAAATAATGTCGCCAAGTTTTCATTTCTTCAAAATAATCAGCTATACGGTTGATAACGGCCATGGCTTTGCTATTCTCCTATTTTTTAACAGATAATCAGATTGATGAAGATGACAAAAGCACAAAATGATAGTCAGAATATATGCCATGACCCTAACGGTGGTGTTCCACGACTTCTAGAAATTATGGCTAGACTGAGAAATCCAAAAACTGGATGCCCTTGGGATATTGAGCAAACCTATAAATCTATAGCATCTTATACAATAGAAGAAGCCTATGAAGTTGCTGATGCCATTGATCAATCTAATTGGGAGGAGCTTGAAGGTGAGTTAGGGGATTTATTGTTACAAGTCATTTATTATACACAAATGGGCTCAGAAGATGGATATTTTACTTTCGAAAGCGTAGTAAAAAATATTTCAGATAAAATGATACGCAGACATCCACATGTTTTTAATGAAGCAGATCAACACAAAACAACAAAGCAACAAATATCAGACTGGGAGAAAATCAAAGAAAGTGAACGATCAGATAAACATAATGGACCAACCAAAACATTAGGTGGAATAGCCAAAAATCTACCAGCGTTAACTCGTGCAGTAAAACTTCAAAATCGCGCAGCACGAGTGGGTTTTGACTGGCCAGACATCTCAGGTGTTACAGATAAGATTACAGAAGAAATTGCAGAATTAACCGAAGCTCGTGAAATTTTATCATATGATAATCAAGTTGAAGAATACGGCGATTTACTGTTTGTAATGACAAATTTTGCTCGCCACTTAAAAATTGATCCTGAAGAAGCATTACGGGCAGCTAATGAAAAATTTAGTCGCCGTTTTGAAAGCGTAGAACAAAAACTTGCCGCTATTGGAAAAAGCCCAATTCAATCTAATTTAGATGAAATGAATAATCTTTGGAATATCGTTAAAAAATTAGAAAAAGAAAAAACTATCTTATAAAAGATACTAGTATCTATATATTGATTTATACTTGATTGTTTTTATCGGGTATTGAGTTAATAAAGTTTATTTGGTAAGTTTTATAATAGATTCACAACTGGAGCTTATTATGAAATTTCGCACATTAATTACAACCGCAGCTGCAATTACGACCATAAGTAGTACCGCTGTACAAGCAGACGAAATAAACGTTTATTCATATCGTCAACCAGAACTAATTAAACCATTATTTGATGCGTTTACCAAAGAAACTGGAATTAATATCAATATAGCATTTTTAAAAAAAGGTCTTGTTGAAAAGTTAGTTGCAGAAGGAAACCGAAGCCCAGCTGATCTAGTTGTAACTGTAGATATTTCTCGCCTTACTGCAGTCGTTAATGCTGGGGTGACGCAGCCTGTAGTTTCTGAAATAATAAATAAAAATATTCCAGGTGAGTTTCGTGACCCATCAGGGCATTGGTTTGGGTTAACTTCACGAGCACGAATTATTTACGCATCAAAAGAACGTGTTCCTGATGGTGAAGTTACAACATATGAAGATCTTGTTTCTACTAAATGGAAGGGTCGTCTATGCACACGAGCAGGTACAAATGCATATAATCTAGCGCTCACATCTTCGATGATAGCCCATCATGGTGAAGATGAAACAAAGAAATGGCTGCGAGGTCTGAAAAAGAACTTAGCACGCAAGCCATCTGGTAACGATCGAGCACAAGTCAAAGCTATATGGGCTGGAGAATGCGACATCTCTATCGGAAATACGTATTATATGAAAAAATTATTATCTAAAAAAGAGTCACGAGCGTGGGCTGAAAGTGTTCGCATTATATTTCCAAAATTTGAAAATGGCGGAACACATGTAAACCTATCCGGTGTAGCACTTACAAAAGCTGCCCCAAATAAAGAAAATGCAATCAAATTAATGGAATGGTTAACAAATGAAACTGCACAAGAAATATACGCTGAAAAGAATGGGGAATACCCATTAAGGCCAGGCTCAAATCCATCTAAACTTGTATCTAGCTGGGGTAAGCTTGTACCGGATAGTATACCACTTATACAGATAGCAAAACTTCGGCCAAAATCATTAAAAATTACGGAAGAAGTTGGTTTTGATCAGTAAATAAATTAGCCCTTAAACTGTAAGTTTAAGGGCTAATTTAACAGTTTAATTTTTAAAAAATTATAAGCTAACTAATTTCAAATAATCAATACGTATTCAGTATTCTTAATTGCCAAAAACCCAATTAGTTAGCTTTCTGGCTCTTCCAAATTGTTTAGTTATAATTTTTGCTATATCTTTAAATGGTCGAGTATATATATCAACTAAATTTGTTGAACTTGCTTCATGCTGCATTAATCCAAATTTTAATTTCTTGTTTTCTTCAGACAAATGTAACGATCCAAACATCCAGTCCCATACGGCAAGCGCAGCACCATAATTCTTATCATAATGTTCTTCTGCAATTGAGTGGTGCAACTGATGTTGCGCTGGTGAAATTAAAAAGCGTTCCAACCATGGCCAGTAACTGATGGTTATATGCGAGTGCCTTAGGTTTGAACCAGTAATGTGAAATATAAATACTAATACATTTACACCAACAATTGTATAAAGATCCACTAAGTTTCCAAACAGAAAAACAAAAAGTGAAATTGCAATACCTTGAGAAATAGCACCCCTAAAAGAATAAAGAATACCTTCTAAAGGGTGCACTCGATAAACAGTAAGTGGTGTAAGCGTTTCTGCTGAGTGATGCACTTTGTGTATTGCCCACAAAAAATGAAACTGATGCATCCATCGGTGCATTAAATACTTTGTTAAGTCATCAATTATAAACATAAATACTGTAAACAAAAAAACAACAGTGCCAATTTTGGTATCATTAAAGTAACCTGATTGGATAAAATCTTGTCGATGCAGCAAAAAATAAATAGCTGTTGCTATAGCAATTTGTGTAACTAACAATGGCGAAATAAATAATGAAAAAATTCGATTTATAATGAATATCTTGTAATCTGCTCTGGCAGATTTTGAAAAAAATACTTTTGGGTCAAATACTTTTGATAAAGCTATTGAAATAGTTGTTTTCTTGAAAAGTATTAACCAAAGGAAGGCTATAAATAGTGAAAGAAAGAGGTAACCTACAAAAATACGTTTTCTAGGGTCTGTAAAATCAGCTAAAAGCGATATTATCTGATAGAAATTATCCATAAATTACCTCAAGTTTAAAGTATTGGGCAGCGCAACTGCGCCACCCAATCATGTTTAATCAGTCTCAGCACTTGAAGCGTCGCCTAATTTACCAGCAAGAGCTGCAATATCACCTAATTTATTATTAACCAATGCTTTAATGCCAAATTTATCAACCATTAACTTTTGCACCTTTAACAAATTAAGTTGGTAGTCACTCCAAGTCATACGTTTTTCACGCTTGAAATCACCGTTCGATGTAACACTAGTTACATAAGAGTTATCTAAAGTTACTGGTCCAAATAGAATTAAATCATTCATTGTGCCAGCTGTTTCCCCTAAATTATTACGGCCACTTTGTAGCGCCATAGAGAAGCCTTTCAGTTCACCCCAATGCTTAACATAAGCATTGTATGCTTTAGCCTGATCGGCACCATCTTCTTGCACCTTGCTTATGTCTTTGTAAGCTGAACCAGCATATTTAAAAACAGCTTCAGCTAGAACTTGCTCCCAGTTAGACTCAATAACAGACGCATAATTTTTTATTTCCTGGCGCTGCCCATCTGTAAGAATAGCACCGTCTGCTGATGTAATCACCATACGACCATCTACATAAGCCTTCATTATATTATTTAAATAATTTGTGCTTTTACTTCCAGATCGATCAAACGCAGCAGCATAATATGCAGGCCCAAAAACCATCTCTGACTTTAGGTCAACTAAACCATCGCCATTAGCGTCTGCTGATGCCATGTCTTTGCGTTTAGCAATCCCGTAAGCCTGGTCAGCAGTTAAAGATAATGTGTGTGCAGCTGCACCAAAATATCCAAAACCTTCATCCCAGACATGCTCTTTTCCAGTATAATGCTTGCCATCTTTGTAAGGCTTATTGTTAGGCTTCGTACCAGCGTCTAGCTTCTCATCCAAATAGTTATCAACAGCTTGGCTGTAAGCCATAGCACCCATTGTGAACTTTGAGATTAATTGAGGCCAATTATATCCATTTTCAGCATCAACGCCTTTATTTGCTGTAGACGCACGATCAATCATATGCAAAGCAACTTCACGGCCCTTCATTGATCCTGGCCAAGCTAGCATAGGACCATTGTAAAACTTGCCTTCTATATTTTTTCCAGAAGAAATCTCGTTTAGCGTTCCTTGCTTAATAATGAATTCATCTTTACTACCCGGCGCTAAAATAGCTTTGTTTTTTTCAGAGCCTGAAAAGTATGATAACATCTCTGCCTTGAGCGCTGAAGAGTTAGCCCCACCATCACCACGGCCGGCTAGGACCTTGAGGCTGTCATGCAGAACATGACGAGCAATTTGTCCAGAATAAGATACAGAATTAGTTGCATCGCCTGTGTAACCTTTTACAGTTACTGGAAATGGCCCATAGTTCATGGCTGAGTGACCATCTGCTGCAGCGATAGAACCCATCATTGTTACGGCTATAGCAAATGTCGTATATTTTAGTTTTGTTTTAAGCATTTTAGCTTCTCCAAATATCTAAGTCTTTGATTGGATATATACCCGAGTATTTTGATCGGAATATACCTGAGTGTTTTAATCAACATTATTACAGGAGAGTCAATAGCTTTATCATTATAAAATAAATTTATTATTTAATGTATTTTGACATAAATATTTTAATGAATAATAAAATAAATAGTTCTATTTATTCTATACAAATTTAATATATGAATTGTCTAGTATTTAGAGAAATTATGGTGCCCAATTCAAATAACCAAATCTTAGAATAAATATTTCAATAAAAATTATTTTTTAGATGCTATGAATACGTTTAGTGCATTCGCTTTATATTAATATTATCATAAAAAGGCATTTTAATTTTATGAGTATGATACTCTTCAATAATAGTTGCTAATTTATTCATTGCATCAAGAAATTTATTTTCAGCCATTCCTTCGCATAATATAATAGCATTTTCCTTGGCTCCAAATTTATTTAACTTTCGAATAAAATATAGTGTTTCAATAAAGCAGTGTTCATGAAGAGTAATATATTTTATGCACGTTTCACATTTTGGATCGTGATAATTAAGCCCTGCCCCCCTTGTCCCACAAAGTATATTTAATGCAATTTGCACAGCATTTGCGATTGTAGCGCCGTAGGGAGTATTGAAATTTTTTTCAGAAGTTTTATATGCACTTATCCAAGCATGAGTTTCAGGATGATGAAAAGCTAAAAAAAAGAACCTAGTTATCTGGAGTATTTGGCGTTCACATTCATCAAATGAAGTTTTATCTATATGTATGCAATTATCATTTATTTTATGTTGATGCATTAATCTAATTGCAGGGTTGGATGGTGACGACATTACAAACCTCGTTTGATGAATTTAAGACCAAATTATAAAAAGTAATATTAAATATTATTTATAAAACCATTTATAATTTTAGTATTAATAATAATTCTTGACTATATTTGTCAAGTATTATCAATGTGTTTGTGTTCTCTCACAGAAAATTTCCATTATAATAATTAAGAAGGTCCACCAGCGCATGATTACAACTTCAGTATATATTTCTAAAACTAAATTAATATTCCCAGGATTATTAATCTCAGTGCTAATAGCCTTAGCAGCTCAATTTATTTCAGACCATTATGGCGCACCCTCGATGCTAATGGCACTTTTATTTGGTATGGCATTAAATTTTTTATCTTCTGATCAAAAATGCAGATTAGGGATAAAGTTTTCGTCCCGCACATTACTTCGCTTTGGAATTGCTATGCTTGGGCTAAGGGTCAGTTTTGAAATGATAATAGATTTAGGCTGGCCTATTGTTTTCATTGTTATTAGTGGCGTGATATTAACAATTTTATTTGGACTTTTAATTGCAGGAATGTTTGGTTTTGGGCCACGTTTTGCATTTTTATCTGCCGGATCTGTAGCTATTTGTGGTGCATCAGCTGCTATGGCAATATCTGCAATATTACCGCAAGACGAACGATCCGAAGAACGCTTACTTTTTACAGTAGTTGGCGTTACTATATTATCAACTTTTGCAATGATTATTTATCCAATTCTTTCTGATGCAATGAACTATAATGATAAGCTATCGGGAATTTTTATCGGTGCCACAATCCATGATGTAGCACAAGTTGTAGGGGCTGGATTCTCTAAATCTGAAGAAGTTGGTGACATTGCAACAGTTGTAAAATTAATCCGCGTTGCGATGCTAGCACCAGTAATATTAATAGCAACAATTGCAATACGATGTATGAAAATAAAAGCTCAAAACAGCACTCAACATCTTCCAATTTTACCAAGCTTTGTTGTCGCCTTCATTTTTTTTGCGATCGTAAACTCTTTTGGATTAGTTCCAACTATTTTTTCTACGACTGCTGCAGAAATTTCAAGATGGGCTCTACTTTCAGCAATTGCGGCTGTTGGAATGAAAACTGCATTAAAAGAAGTGATTAATGTTGGGCTCCCAGCTATTTTATTATTGATATTAGAAACTATATTCATAGCTTTATTTATAATAGTTGCTTTACGTTGGCTAGAATAATAACAAAATTCTCATTTTTTAGACCTCATAAATTATAATCTTGTAATTAAAATTGTAAAATAGGTTACAGATACTACCATGAGAATTATTTAAATTTTTATACCTGATTGTTTTACTCAGGTATTGACATGCTTATTCAAATAGTATGTAAGAGAGATAATTAACAATATAATATATGTTTAATAAAGTTATCTGAATTATCATGAATATAAAATTTTAGTTATTTAAATAAACACCCAAGTAGTCCCCCTACTTGGGTGTTTTTTTATTTTAATATAAACTGCCTTTTGCCTTCTATATTTTTATGCTATTTCTAGATGTAGATTAATGTATTAAAATTGCAGCTCTTAAACTTATTCTGAATATAAAAATGGATTTTTAATGAATACAATTATTGAACGATGTGAATCATCTGGCTTAAGGATGACTGAGCAACGCCGAGTTATTGCCAGAGTATTAGACGCGTCTAAAGACCACCCAGATGTTGATATAATTTATTCCAGAGTGTCTAAAATTGATAATTCGATTTCTATTGCTACAGTTTACCGAACAGTAAAACAATTTGAAGAAGCAGGAATATTAGAACGTGTTGATTTTGGAGATGGGCGCGCACGTTACGAAGATGCTAAGAGAGAACATCATGATCATTTAATTGATATACAATCTGGAAATGTAATAGAATTTGTAGATCCTGAAATTGAAGAACTACAAGAGCGTATTGCTGAAAAATTGGGATATGAACTACGTGGTCACCGGTTAGAATTATATGGCGTACCTAAGAAACCTGAATAAAGATGTTTTTAATAATCATGGTAGCATTAGCGCCTAGTTTTTGTTTGGTAGCTTTGGGTGGCTTAATCCGAAACCGTTTATCTGAAAATGCTTGGCTAGGCTTGGATAAGCTGAACTTTGACATACTTTTCCCTGCGTTATTATTTTCTTCTATTGCAAGTCGCCCCATACCCTTGCCACAGATATTTACTTTAGCCATATCAGTTTGTTCATTATTATTTATTGCAATGATCCTTGCTTATTTATTAAAACCTTTGGGCCCAGATCGATTTATTGATTTTGCTGGACTTTGGCAGTGCTCTTGGCGGTTTAATACTGCTGTCGGTTTACTTGCCACAACATCACTGATGCCTGCTGCAAATGCATTAATGCCAGTAGTACTGGGAATAGCGGTGCCAATATCTAATGTTTTAGCAATAAGTGCACTATCAAGTAGTAGTAATAATACTAACTTTTGGAAAACTATTATTGCAGTTCTGGTAAATCCATTTTTTTTAGCAAGCTTTTCCGGTGTCTTAGTTGGCATTAGTGGTGTTACAATCCCAACCCCAATAATGATGCCAATAAAACTCCTTGGCAACGCAGCAATTCCTATAGCCCTATTATCAATAGGCGCCTCAATGGATTGGACTGCATTAATGAAGATTAATCGCTTCACTGCATTTATGAATTTCATTAAATTAATAGCCATGCCCATGATTGCGTTAATCTTAGGGTTTTTATTTGAGTTAACTATTCCACAATTAACTGTTTTAATTGTTTTCGCAGCTTTACCTACAGCATCTGCAGGCCATGTACTCGCTGCTAAGTTTGGTGCAGCCCGCAGACCAGTGGCAACCTTAATAGCCCAGTCTACGTTGTTGAGCGCACTAACCCTACCAATGTGGATTTATGTAGCAACAATTATTGAAACAGGATAGTTCAATTAAGAATAGTTATAATCTTATTTAATAAAAATACTATTCAGCAAACTTTAGTGTATTCTTTGCATCCAGCCACTTGCTAGGTTAAAGAACAATGTAATAATGATAAGACAGCAAGGATATTGATCTATGAGCACAATAACGGATATTTTCGCACGTGAGATTTTAGATAGTCGTGGGAACCCCACAGTCGAAGTAGACGTAATCTTAGAGGACGGAACCCTTGGACGAGCAGCAGTGCCTTCTGGCGCCTCGACAGGTGCTCATGAAGCTGTTGAACTAAGAGATAATGATCAGTCGCGTTACTTTGGCAAGGGTGTGCTTCAAGCAGTTGATTTTGTAAATGGTGAGATTGCAGATTGCTTAAGAGGTGCAGATGCGCTTGAACAGGTTGAAATTGATGAAGCCATGATTGAATTAGATGGCACTCCAAATAAAGCACGTTTGGGAGCAAATGCTATCCTAGGAGTTTCTTTAGCAATTGCGAAAGCAGCAGCTGAGTTCACAAGCCAGCCTCTATATAGATACGTAGGCGGAACTTCTGCTAGAACTTTACCAGTACCTATGATGAATATCATCAATGGCGGTGAACATGCAGACAATCCCATTGATATCCAAGAATTTATGATTATGCCAGTAGCAGCTGAAAGCATACGGCATGCTGTGCAAATAGGTTCTGAAATTTTTCATACATTAAAAAAAGAGCTATCTAAGGCAGGGCATAATACTGGAGTTGGAGACGAAGGCGGCTTTGCACCCAACCTAAGCTCAACAAAGGAAGCCCTAGATTTTATTATGACATCGATCAAAAAAGCTGGGTACAAGCCTGGTGAAGAAGTTTACCTAGCTTTGGATTGTGCGGCATCTGAATATTATTCTGATGGAATTTATCATTACAAAGGCGAAGGTAAAAAATTATCTTCGCAAGAGAATGCTGAATATCTAGCTGATCTTGTTGCAAGCTATCCCATTCTCTCCATCGAAGACGGGATGGACGAAGATGATTGGGATGGCTGGAAGGCATTAACAGATTTAGTAGGCCATAAATGCCAATTGGTTGGAGATGATTTATTTGTGACAAACCCAGCGCGTTTAGCCATTGGTATAGAGAAAGGTTGCGCAAACTCTATCTTAGTAAAAGTAAACCAAATTGGAACTTTAACAGAAACACTTGAAGCAGTAGATATGGCACACCGCGCACGCTATACATCAATAATGTCACATCGCTCTGGAGAAACAGAAGATGCAACAATTGCTGACTTAGCAGTGGCAACTAATTGTGGCCAAATCAAGACCGGGTCTTTAGCTCGATCTGATAGGTTAGCCAAATACAACCAATTAATACGTATTGAGGAAACATTAGGAGCAACTGCTCTATATGCTGGGACCTCTATTCTACGCAAATAAATTTAGAATTAAAAATAAATAAAGGGCGCGTTATAAATGACATGCCCTTTATTGTTAAATATACAATTCAAAAATAAGTATATTACATTTTGCCATATTTGGTATGCAGCTCTTTATATGAAATTAAACGCCGCTCTGCCTCATCCCACAGGTGAAGCTTTACTGATGCTAAACTTTCACGAATACTTAAGCGTTGATTCTCACTCAACATTGGATGATCTTTTACAATTTGAGGTAATCTGTAAAAAGGAATTCGGCTATATAAGTGATGAACGTGGTGGATCCCAATATTTGCAGAAAACCATTGCAATACAACTGGTAAATCATAGTGCGATGATCCCCCAAGCGCAGCTTCATGCATATCCCATTCCTCCTCACGCTTCCAATGAGTTTCCTCGAACTGATGCTGAACATAAAACAGCCAAACACCCAATGTTGCAGCTAAAACTGTACTTGGTAAAAAAATCAGAACAACTGGAGCCCAGCCCCCAAAATAATAAATAATACCTAATATTGCAATTATGGCAACGTTAGTACCCATGGCACTAGTCCAATATTTAGTACCGGCATTCATTAAACCAAGTGGCAATCGATTTTGTAGAATAAACAAATAGGTTGGCCCGAGAGCAAATAAAACGAATGGATTTCTGTATAAGCGATACATAAATTGTTGGCGTGTATTTAGTGCTCTGTATTCAGAAACTGTTTTTGTATGAATATCGCCCATACCTTGGCGCTCCAAATTACCAGAACCAGAATGATGTTCAGAATGTGTACGACGCCAAACATCGTAAGGTGTGAGAGTAAACACACCTAAAACTCGACCCACCCAATCACTTACACTCCTATTTTTAAAGAAAGATGCGTGTCCACAATCGTGTTGGATCACAAACAAACGAACAATAAATAGACTATTAAAAATGGACAATGCAAACGCCAACCAATGTGAATATGATAGGCTAACCCATGCCAGTGCCCAAAGAGCTGTAAATGGGACCAAAGTGACAACTAGTTCAAAGACACTTCTAACGAGACTCGGCGTCCTGTAACGAGCAAGTATTTGAACCCAATCACGCGCCTTTATGGCAGTCTGCTCCACCACTTCTTGATCAAAAATTTTATTCATCCGCTTCCCACTTATTGGGTTTCTTAAAAGTGTTAGGTTGCAATTTATAATTTTTATTTAATGCGAACACAGAAACCATTTTTTTCTTGTTAGCTATTTCACATGATAACAGTTTCAGTGCAATAAATTAGTGGTTTTAAAATAAAAAAACTTAAAAAAATGTACAATATGATAATCTTTATATTTTGCCCTTTGACGTGTGTCGAAAGCATGGTTAAACGGTTATAAACAAAGGCTGTTTAAAATGTCAGAGCAAGAAACACCACAAATTTATTTAATAACCCCAAGTAATGCAGAGCTGTCGTTCTACTCAGAAACATTAGCACCCTTAATGGATGCTTTTCCTATGGCATGTGTACGTTTGGGTTTAGTATCAGAAGACGAAACTGTCATTAGTCGACACGCAGATCAATTACGTGATGTTTCACATGTGCGCGATGTAAGTGCAGTAATTTCTACGCATTATCGCTTGGTTGATGCTTTAGGCCTTGATGGCGTTCACCGAGTAGATGCAGCAAAAACTTTACGTGAAATTCGTGATGAGTTGGGCGCAAATGCAATTATAGGAACTCATTGCGGGACATCTCGCCATGTTGGTATGAATGCTGGAGAAGTTGGCGCAGACTATATATGTTTTGGTCCAGTAAGCAAAACCGCCTTAACTGATGGCGATATTACAGAATTTGATACTTTTGAATGGTGGTCAGAAATGGTTGAAATACCTGTTGTTGCCGAAGGAAATGTAACACTAGATGTTGCCAAGGAGTTAGCACCAGTAATAGATTTTTTAGCTCTTGGTCCTGAAATTTGGGCGCATGAAAATCCAGGTAAACAATTAGAAGAATACATCACTCGAATTACCTAAGCTTTAATCCTGCAAAAACTGCAGCTTCAGCGGCTAGCGCAAGCTCTTTGCGATCACTAAATTCAGCAACGCTTAAAGGATCATGAAATATTAATTCGACACTTCCTTGCTTCCACTCAGACAGAACCATAATAAATGCTGCAAAAAATCCCATCTCAGCCCACCAGCCATACCAATTTCGCCGTTTAGACTTTGGAGCAACATAATTAACAGTTACTGGTTGTATCCATGTCAATTCTAATGCACCTTTTTCAAAAAAAGCAGCAAATAAAGATGATTTAAACGGTAATACTCTGCGCCCATCAGTGCTAGTTCCTTCGGGAAAAAATAATAGCTTATCGCCTAGAAAAATACGCTCTAAAAATACATTTTTTTGATTTATTGCATCACTGCGTAATCGTCTAATAAACACAGTACCCACATGTTTGGCAATCATACCAATAAATGGCCATTCTCTAACTTCTGCTTTAGAAACAAAATAAACTTTTTGTGCCGCATTTAATACAAAAATATCAAGCCATGATGAATGGTTTGCAACCACCGCACCGGCATATTGCATTGGTTTTCCAACTCTAATCAGTCGAATACCCATAAAGAATAATGACCCCATGCATGCTAATTTAACAATCAACTGTCCTGCATTCTTTTTCCCAACAGTTCGCAATATAATCAGAGGAATAAACATAGTTAAAATAGTTGAAGCAATCAAAGCTAATCTAAACGTTAATAGAAGCCACCCCAGTCCTTTTGGACGCTCAAGTTCTGCTTCAGGAATGCCCTGCCATGCTTGCATTATTTTGCTCCCTTTAAATACATTGACTTATATTTGTCCAACATGCGTTGAGTATCCATCACAAGGCATACATCAATTGTATTAAAATCACTATCTAAACTAGCTCCACAGCCCACGAAACCACCAAGCCTGATGTACGCTTTGATTAGAGGAGGTAATTGCTTTAAAGCGATCATTCTGTTGACTTCAGATATTGGAAGAATGTCCATTTCAATTCTATTTTTACCTAACGCTCTCACTTGAAGGTTTTCAGGCGCTAGATGATTATGATGTAGGAAAGAAAGTGCATGAGCTATAGCATTAGCATCTGTTCCATGAAATGAAGCAACACCAAATAATACATCTATTTTATTTTTTATTACGTACTCAGCTAGCCCATTCCACATCATGTATAAAGCAACTCCACCGCGGTGATGAATGTTGACACATGAACGCCCTAATTCTAAAATTTTACGTCCAGAGTTTATCAATTTTTGCAGATCATATTCTACGGCACTATAAAACCCTTTTTCTTTATAAGCGACATCACCTGTTAAAAGACGATACACGCCAATAACGTTCTCACTAACATCCTTATTTGCCTCATCTACTAGAATAAGGTGTTCAAAACTATCATCAAACTCATCATATTCTAACTGTAATCTGTGACATTTTTCAGATGTATTAGCACCCAATTCCTCAACGAAAACGCGATAGCGTAATCGCTGTGCGGCACGCAATTCTTGATCTGATTGGGCAATTTTTATTGTTAGATAATTTTTATCAATGTGCATTTATCATTTTTCATATTATTCAAAGAATAATTTAATAATGGGAAAAGTTTACAAACCTAAAATACTTTAAAGATTAGTAGACTAGATTCAATTCAATAGTAGATCCATTAATAACAACTTTTCCTTGCTCTTCAAAATTTACAGTTATCTTTCCATTTATAACAGATTGAACTTGCCCAACTCCCCAGTCTGGTTGACTGGGATGTGTCACTAGTTGTCCAGGAATCAGAAAATCATTCATAATCATAAACCTTTTTACAATCAAAACTTTATCTAAAAACTATCAGATTTCAATTAAGCTTTTAAGAAAAATTCGCATTTTATGCTGATAATCTTTGGCAGATTTCTGCAATTTTATTACATCATTATCTTTAATTTTTCGGATAACTTTAGCTGGCATCCCAACAACCAAAGAATTGTCTGGAATTTCAGTGCCTTCCTTAACTAATGCCCCAGCACCAATAAGGCAGTTTCTGCCAATTTTCACACCGTTAAGTATTGTAGCACTCATACCAATCAAAGAATTATCCCCAATTATACAACTGTGTAAAATAGCTGAGTGGCCAATGGTGCAGTTTTTACCAACATTTAGTGGTAAACCTTCATCAGTATGCAAGATACAATTTTCTTGAATATTAGTACCATCACCAACGGTGATTAATTCATTATCTCCTCTAATGACTGCACCAAACCATATGCCGCAACCAGATCCAATTCGAACTTTCCCAATAACTTGTGCATTAGGAGCTACCCAATAATCATCATCCGACGGTAATTCTGGCTTAATATCTTGAAGACTATAAATAGTCATGACATTGTATCAAATTCTGTATTTAAATTTTCTATTAAAGATTCTAAATCATTGCGCCGTGCCTGTTTTGTACGCTCCGCTATCAGTATAGATTTCAAAGCTTCAAAAGACTGTTGCAAGTCATTATTTACGATTAAATATTCATATTCATTCCAATGACTAATTTCATCTTTTGATTTTGACATCCGGCTTGCAACCACTTCAATACTATCTTGGCCGCGTGCATTTAACCTACGTTCCAATTCAGAGATTGATGGCGGTAAAATAAAAATAGAAATTACATCATTTTTCATTGATGATGCACGGATTTGTTTTCCACCTTGCCAATCAACGTCAAATACTACGTCTATACCTTTAGAAACTGCACTTTCAATTGGCTCTTTTGGTGATCCATAAAAGTTATCAAAGACTTTAGCGTGCTCCAACATACCATCTGAAACAATTAATTTTTCGAATTCATTGTATGTCTTGAAATAGTACTCACGACCATCAACTTCACCAGAACGTGGATCACGCGTCGTTGCAGAAACAGAAAACCTTAAACTAGGATCCCAGTCTAACAACATTCGAGATAGGGTCGATTTCCCTGCTCCTGATGGTGATGAAAGGATAATTAATAACCCACGGCGTGTTTTAGTCATAAGCTACTCCACATTTAACAATTCGCTTGCATATTAAATCAGAAACGCAGCACATTGGAAAATTTATAATTTTATTCTAAAATAATATCGTAAATAAAATAAACTTTCAGTATGAAATATAATTTAATATTAATTAACAAAATTTAACAAAATTATAAGTTTTAATAAATAGAATAAACCAGATTACCAAAAGTAAGCTGGATTATATTAAAATATTAAAATCTATGTTGATATTCAAAATCATAATGCTTTACAGGCTGCATTATGACGAGACTCCAATAGTTCAGAAACTAAAAATGCCAACTCAAGAGCTTGGGAAGCATTCAAGCGTGGATCACAAGCTGTATGATAACGTGATGAAAGATCTTCATCAGTTACAGCACGAAAACCACCAGTACATTCAGTAACATCTTTACCTGTCATTTCAAAATGCACCCCACCTGGCACTGTGCCTTCAGCTTTATGGACCGCAAAAAATTCTTGCACTTCACGTAATACACTTTCAAATGGTCTTGTTTTATAACCAGTTGAAGATTTAATAGTATTCCCGTGCATTGCGTCACAAGTCCATAATACATTACGTCCCTCTGCTTGAACTGCCTTTATCAAGCGGGGTAAATGATCACCTACATTTCCTGCACCAAAACGCGCAATTAATGTTAATCGGCCTGCATCGTTTTCAGGATTAAGTTTATCTATTAAGCGTAATAAATCATCTTCTGAAATTGTTGGCCCACATTTTAAACCAATTGGATTTTGCACACCACTACAAAACTCCACGTGTGCGCCATCAGGTTGACGCGTTCTGTCACCAATCCAGATCATATGACCAGATCCAGCAATTGGTAAATTAGTTGTGCTGTCAACTCGGCATAGAGCTTCTTCATACTCCAATAATAGTGCTTCATGAGAAGTGTAAAAGTTTACCGTACGTAGCGCGTCAGTGCTATCTGAACTAATTCCTGCAGCTGTCATAAAGTCTAAGGCATCTGATATTCGCTTGGCTAAATCTTTATATTTTTGAGCGGATCCTGCTGCATTTGCGAATCCCAAATTCCATTCTTGGACATGATGAATATCTGCAAAACCACCTTGGCTAAATGCTCGCAATAAGTTTAAAGATGCCGCTGATTGAGTATACGCGCGTAGCATATTTTCAGGATTAGGAATGCGCGCAGCTGGCGTAAACTCTAATTCATTGATGATATCTCCACGGTAACTAGGTAGTTCTACTCCATCAATGGTTTCTGTCGGTGTCGACCTTGGCTTTGCAAATTGGCCGGCAACACGTCCAATTTTAACAACTGGAACTTTAGCACCAAATGTTAAAACAACAGCCATTTGTAACATTACTTTATAGGTATCACGCAACATATCGGCATTAAATTCATCAAAGCTTTCTGCACAATCCCCGCCCTGAAGGAGAAATGCTTCTCCACGCGATGCAGCAGCTAATTTTGCCTTTAATGATCTTGCTTCGCCAGCAAAAACTAATGGTGGATAAGATGATAAACGAACTTCGACAGCATTTAATGCTGCTTGATCCAGATATTCAGGCATCTGAATTCGTTGCTTATTGCGCCATCCTGATTTTTTCCATTCCGATGTCATTTCAGACTCCATTTTTAGTTTTGAAGTTATGCTTAAGACAGCTATCAACTCAAAACCAGCACTTTTTACGTAAAAATAATTAATGATAAACATCGCAACATTAGTTTTCTATTGTAAAAAAATAAAGTGAGAGTAATTGTTCTTTTATTAGCTGCGAAAAAAAGCTGATTTTCAAACGATTTAAGGGCTTTAAAATGACTGACCATGCGCCACTAAAACGGTTTATATTTTTATTACTAGGCGAATTTTCCCAGCTGCCATTTTCTTGCGCTGTAGAAACTTTACGCCATGCAAATCGCTTTAGTGATTATGTTGTATATGACTGGGCACTTGCAGGCATAGGTGGTGAGTTTGTAACTGCCTCAAACTCAATAGAAATTAAATTAGACTTTGGTTTAGAAGACACAAAGCGTAATGATGTAATAATCGTTTGTGGGGGCTTAAATATTCGCAAGCATACAACACAACCAATATTAAACTGGTTAAGAAAAGAAGCTCGAAAGGGCACACAAATTGGAAGTATATGTACTGCTACTTATGTCTTAGCTAAAGCTGGATTGTTGGATGGAAAACGAAGTACAATTCATTGGGAAAATTTAGATAGCTTTGAAGAAGAATTTCCAGAAGTTGACTTACAAAAAACTGTATTTACAATGGATGGTAATCGCTTCACAGCAGCTGGTGGAGTATCACCAATTGATTTGATGTTATCAATTATATCTAAAGATATGAGTCAAGACGCTGCTAACTGGGTTGCAGACCAAATGATATATAATTCAGCTCGAACAGAAAAAGATGGTCAACGTTTATCTATTCCAACTCGGATTGGTGTACGTCATCCAAAGTTGGCAAACGTAATCAAAATGATGGAAGAAAATATTGAAGAACCTATTTCGCCTTCATTATTAGCACAAGAAGTGGGTATGTCTACACGACAACTTGAAAGGTTATTCCGGCGATATTTAGATAGATCACCCAAACGTTATTATATGGAACTTCGATTACAGAAAGCACGTAACCTATTGATGCAAACTGATATGTCAGTAATTAATGTGGCACTAGCATGTGGCTTTACTTCACCATCACATTTTTCGAAATGTTATAGATCACAATACGATACAACACCTTATCGTGAGCGCGGGTCACAGGCTGGTGAGAAATAATCCCCAAGATATAGTATTGTGAGGATTAATTTTTAGTTTTTAATTTTTAGTTTCACACTTTATAAATAATATAGTTTATGTTTTAGGATAATTTAATATTAAAGATTTAAATATATTAAAAATTAATGGAAAATTTAATGGCTGCTGATAAGATGAAATTTATTCCTGAGCTTTATGCTCCTGTTGAAGCTACTCAATCTTTAAAAATTGAAGCAACCGACCTAATTTCTTGGGATCTAACATCAAGACAAACCTGTGACTTAGAGTTATTAATGAATGGTGGCTTTTATCCACTTAAAGGCTTTTTAGGTAAAAAAGATTACATCAACGTAGTTGAAAATATGCGTTTAGCTGATGGTACATTATGGCCAATACCTATCACGTTAGACGTTTCTAAGAGTTTTTCTGAAAAATTAAAGACTGGTCAAAAAATTGCTCTGCGCGACCAAGAGGGTGTTATCTTAGCAACCTTGGAAATTTCTGATATTTATATCCCAGACAAAAAAAAAGAGGCTGAAAATGTCTATGGTGAGGACGACCAAGCACATCCAGCAGTAAATTATCTATTTAATACAGCAGGTGATGTATATTTGGGTGGTGCCGTCATAGGAATTCAACCAGTTGTACATTATGATTTTCGTGCTCGTCGAAATTCACCAAATGAATTACGTTTGTTTTTTCAAAAAGTTGGTTGGCATCGTGTAGTTGCGTTTCAAACACGCAACCCATTACACAAGGCACACCAGGAATTAACGTTTAGAGCTGCACGTGACGCCCAAGCAAACCTATTAATACATCCGGTTGTTGGTATGGGAAAACCAGGCGACATTGATCATTTTACTCGCGTTCGTTGTTATGAAGCAGTACTTGATCAATATCCAGCGGCAACCACCACAATGTCTTTGATAAACTTAGCAATGCGGATGGCTGGTCCTCGTGAAGCAATATGGCACGGTTTAATTCGTAAAAACCACGGATGTACACATTTTATTGTGGGCCGTGATCACGCGGGCCCAGGAAAAAACAGTAAGGGTGAAGAGTTTTATGGTTCATATGACGCCCAAGTATTGTTCGAAAAGCATCAAAATGAAATGGGCATAGAAATGGTCGACTTCAAAAACATGGTCTATGTGCAAGAGCGTGCCCAATACGAAGCGCAAGAGGAAATAAGCGATCCAGATAATGTAACAGTTTTAGACATCTCAGGCACCGAACTACGCCGTCGACTAAGCGAAGGTTTAGACATTCCTGAATGGTTTTCCTTTCCTGCTGTAGTTAACGAATTACGTAAATCTAAACCACAGCGATCAAAACAAGGCTTCACCGTGCTTTTTACTGGGCTTTCGGGCTCAGGAAAATCGACAATAGCCAATGCATTAATGGTCAAGTTAATGGAAATGGGCGGTCGCCCTGTGACATTACTGGACGGCGATTTAGTGCGTAAAAATCTATCATCTGAACTAGGATTTTCTAAAGAGCACCGTGATTTGAATATTAGACGCATTGGATATGTTGCATCTGAAATTACAAAAAATGGTGGCATTGCTATTTGTGCACCAATTGCACCATATTCCATAACACGAAATGCCATTCGTGAAGAAATTGAACACTTTGGTGCATTTATAGAAATTCACGTTGCAACAAGTATAGAAGAATGTGAACGCCGCGACCGTAAGGGATTATACAAACTAGCGCGAGATGGAAAAATTAAAGAGTTCACTGGGATTTCAGACCCTTATGATATCCCAAAAAATCCAGAGATCCGCTTGGAAACAGAAAATGTAGATGTTGATAGCTGCGCACATCAAATTCTTTTAAAATTAGAAAGTATGGGACTGATTAATAGTTAAAATACACTATTTTTAATTAAATCAGTCTCTGTTTCAGTGAACAGAATGTAGAGAAAACTTGTGTTCTTGAGCTAATGCAAAAGCAACTTGTTGATCTTCAACTAAAGCAATTTGCTGACCATTTTCAGCATAAACAGCAAATAGTGGCATGTTTTTATCAATGCTATCCAGTACCTCAACAGGTAATTCGTCATGAGAGATAGATCTTATATAAACAATATTACTAGGTAATCCCATTTTTTCATATAAGGGGGTCATATTTTAGTCCTATTTCTTATTTATTTCAATTGTTTGAACAATAGCGTTTGGTACCGATCTTTGCAGATCAACATGCAGTAAACCATTCTCTAAGTTAGCACCAGCAACTTCAACTCCATCAGCCAAAACGAAACTCCGCTGAAATTGTCGCGCTGCTATACCATGGTGTAAAAATACTTTACCTTCACTGTTGTCTATTTGGCGCCCACGTATTACTAATTGACTGTCTTCTAGCGTAATTGATAAATCATCATCACAAAATCCTGCAACGGCTAGTGTTATTCTATAGGCTGTATCAGAACTTTGTTCGATATTGTACGGTGGGTAGCCTTCATTTCCAGTTTTAGCAGTACGTTCAACCAAACGATCCAACTGTTCAAATCCCAATAAAAATGGATGGGATGCAAAAGATATTTTTGTCATTTTAAGCCCTTTTTAAGCGACTGAATCAGGTCCCATGTTGGCAACCTTGTTAGAATATGATGATTTTAGTGGGAAATCTCAAGCGAATTGAGGTGAAATAACACAAATATCATATATAAAGTTTCTAACTAACATATATTTTGGGCAAAATATAAAAATCTTATCTGAAATTTCTTATAAAGATGTTTTGAAAATTAAATTAATTTACTTATGCGAAACACACCAAGACCCAGACCATGCAATTAAGGCTCTTCATTTCACAGCTAATAGTGGCTTATTGAGCTTAAAGAGGTTAAAACGCAATAAATTAGCACTTAAAGATATAATTGCACGTCTAAAAGATAAACTGACACCAGATATTATTGCCTAAACTAATATTTCCAGGTTATACCAATACTTTCTGCAATACATGAAAGCGATAAACTTATGTCACAGATTAAAGTCGGAATCATTATGGGATCACAATCAGATTGGCCCACTATGCAAGAAGCTGCTAATATATTAGATGAACTTAGTGTCCCTTTTGAAACTAAGATTGTTTCAGCGCACCGTACACCTGATCGCTTGTGGGAATATGGGAAAACAGCTGTTGAGCGTGGGTTAAGTGTTATTATTGCAGGTGCAGGTGGCGCAGCACATTTACCAGGCATGATGGCATCAAAAACGCGAGTTCCAGTACTTGGAGTTCCAGTCCAAACTAAAGCTTTAAGCGGTGTAGACAGCTTATACTCAATACTACAGATGCCCAAAGGTTACCCAGTCGCTACGATGGCAATTGGCAGCACAGGTGCAGCGAATGCTGGGTTAATGGCAGCAGCAATTATAGCTATTACAGACCCCGAGTTAGCCACGAGGTTAGACGAATGGCGTTTAGCTTTGTCTAAATCTATTCCAGATGAACCATCATATGATTAATCCATTAAAACAGGGTTCAACGATTGGTATCCTAGGCGGTGGCCAATTAGGCCGAATGTTAGCTGTAGCAGCAAGCAAGCTAGGCTTCAAAACACACATTTATGAACCTGAAAAAAATCCACCTGCAAGCCATGTTGCAAATAAAGTTACTACTGCTGCATATGAAGATACCAACGCATTAATAACGTTTGCAAATGAAGTTGACGTAATTACATTTGAATTTGAAAATATTCCAGAAACTGCATTAAATACACTTGAAACTATACGTAAAGTGTTACCTGCTAGAAATGCTTTGGTAACAAGTCAGGATCGCATAATAGAGAAAAAATTTCTTGAAGAACTAGGACTTAAAGTTGCACCATACGCCAATATAAATACCCAATCTGATCTTTTGTCCGCACTAGCTACTGTTGGCGCACCATCCATTATGAAAACAAGGCGCTTTGGTTATGATGGCAAAGGCCAAGTACGCTTAAAAGAAGTAGATTGTGGCAATATCGCTTGGGAAGAGCTCGGCAAAACTCCTTGCGTACTCGAAGGTCTAATAAATTTTGAAAAAGAAATTTCAGTTATTGGTGCCCGCAATCAATCTGGTGAAGTAGTATGCTTTGATCCAGGTGAAAATACACATAAAGACGGCATACTGCATACAACAAATGTTCCAGCTGGTATTACCACTTCGCAACGTATGGATGCGGTTTTACTAACTGGAAAAATTCTTAATGCATTAGATTATGTTGGCGTAATGGGAATTGAGTTATTTGTCACGTCAGACGAATTATTAATCAACGAAATTGCTCCTCGCGTTCACAATTCAGGCCACTGGACACAAAATGGCTGCGTTATTGATCAATTTGAGCAACATATCCGTGCAATCTCAGGCTGGCATTTAGGTGATGGCAAACGTCATTCAAACGTTTTAATGACTAATTTAATTGGAACAGACGCTTTAGACATAGATACGCTGTCCAAAGACACAAGTATTGGCATTCATCTTTACGGTAAAGAAATTGTAAAATCTGGCCGCAAGATGGGACATATTAATAAAATCTTAGTTAATAACTAATCTGCATTTGCCATATAGTTTAATATTAAACTATATGGCAAATGGATTGATTATATAATACTTCTGTTTATTTAAATCTAATAAAATGACAAAAGGGTCGCATTTTAGCGACCCTTTATTTTCTTATATTGGATAATGTAATTCTATAAAGCTATAGGTATTATATAAAAAACCTATATTTATAAGTCCGCAAAGCGAACTGATTACATCATGCCGCCCATGCCGCCCATGCCGCCCATGTCTGGCATTCCGCCACCA
>CAJWNQ010000002.1 GCA_913043905.1 uncultured Paracoccaceae bacterium
TCAACCATTAATTCTAAATTATTTGGGGTATACTATGGTGGAAAAAAATCAAAACCTTAAAGAAGCTCAAATGATGATTGAGAAAGCTGTAGCAGGGCGCCCAGATAGTGGTTTCATCATTGACAGCTTAGGGTGGAGTTTGTTCACTTTGGGTAAGTTTGAAGATGCCGTTGGGCCAATGGAGCGCGCTGTAAAACTACTTCCTGATGATGCAATAGTTAATGATCATTTGGGAGACGTGTATTGGAAAGTAGGGCGCAAACGAGAAGCTAACTTTCAGTGGCGCCGTGCTATTTCTTTTGACCCTGCTGAAAAAAAATTAATACGTATTCGCCATAAATTAGAAATTGGGCTCGATGCTGTACAGGCTGAAGAAGCTAATATTGATGTACCGTCTGGTGTCCAGTAATCAAATAGCGAAAGCTAAGGTTAATCTTTGCCTTCATGTAACTGGTCAGCGTGAAGACGGATATCACCTATTGGACAGCTTGGTCGTATTTGCGGATTATGGCGATGAGTTAAGTTTTGTTACAAATAATAGTCTACGGCTTACAATAGGTGGGCCTTTTGGTGATGAATTAAATAATGGTAAAAATAATTTAATTTATAAAGCAGCTCAGATGCTGGACTTAGAGCTTGGTGTTGATATTGATTTGATAAAAAATTTACCTATTTCGTCTGGTATTGGTGGTGGATCTGCTGATGCTGCTGCCACGCTCCGAGGGCTCGCAAAGCATTGGAATTTAGATTTGCCATCAGATAAAGGTTTAGCTTTGGGTGCTGACGTCCCAGTTTGCTTGAGCTCCATTAGTCAGCGAATGCAGGGAATTGGTGATGTCTTGGCGCCCATAGGATTTTTACCAAAACTGGCTGCTATACTTATAAATACAGGAGATGGGGTATCCACCCCAGATAGTTTTCATTCGTTAAACAATAAGAACAATGAAAGTATTGGTGAGTTACCAACAAAAAAAATGGATTTTATGGATACCATACAATACTTGCGAGGGTTGCGAAATGATCTTCAAGAGCCAGTATGTAAACTGTTACCTTCTGTTCAAATTGTGATCAGTTCTTTGGATAGTTACGGGTCAAGTCTATCAAGAATGTCAGGTTCAGGCGGAACATGTTTTGGCTTATTTAAAGATTTTCAGGAGGCATGTAAGGTTGTAAAAAAATTACAAGAAAAAAATCCAAGTTGGTGGATTAAACCTGTAATTTTAGGTTAAGTTATTCTTCTTACTACATAATCTGATAAGTCCATTAGGGCATTTCGAATTTCACTTTCAGGCAAGGTATTCATTGCTTGCTTAGCTTTATTGGCCCAATAGAGTGCATCTTTGCGTGCTTCTTCTAATGCGCCATGCTTTATCATTAACTCTAATGCATGGTCTAAATCATCGTCTTGCTGGTCGCCTTTTTCAATAGTGCGGATCCAAAAATTTTTCTCTTTCTGATCAGCTTTTGTTAAAACTTTAATTAATGGCAAACTCATTTTGCGTTCTCTGAAATCGTCTCCAATACTTTTGCCTAAATTGGAGCTTTCTCCAGCATAATCCAGTAGGTCATCAGTTATTTGAAAGCTAATACCTAATGCATCTCCATAAGCGGCTAAGGCATCTATAATTTTTTCATCAGCGTATGAAATTACGCCACCAACTTTACAGGCAGCTTCAAATAATGCAGCAGTTTTACCACGGATTACTTTAAGATATGTATCTTCTGAAGTATTCAAGTTTTGTGCTACAGTAAGTTGTAAGACTTCACCTTCTGCAATTTTTGCTGAAGCGTTAGCAAGAATATCTAAGACACGTAAATTACCAGTTTCTACCATTAATTGAAAAGAGCGTGAAAATAAATAGTCTCCAACTAAAACAGAAGATTGATTATCCCATAATAAGTTAGCGGTTGGACGCCCACGGCGTTGTTGGCTTTCGTCTACAACATCATCATGCAATAAAGTTGCTGTGTGGATGAACTCTACAGTTGCGGCTAGGTGAATATGATATGGGGTTTTATTACCACACATTTTTGCTGCTGCTAAAGTTAACATTGGGCGCAAACGTTTTCCGCCAGCATCAATTAAATGCGCAGTAACTTCGGGTATACGTGGTGCCTCTTTTGACGCCATGCGTTGTTTTATTAATTTATCAACTGCATCCATATCGTCGATGAATATATTCGCAAGCTGATCATGGGGTTTATTTAAAGGCACTTTATCCTCTTAACTTTTTGATGTCCCTGTACATATAGCTGATCTATCGGTTAACTCAACAATATGAAAGAATTATTCAAGACAAATGACCCAACACTTATAAGCTTCGCCTCAGCACTCCTTAAAGCTGAAGAAATCGTATGCTTCTCTTTAGACACACATATGAGTGTGCTTGAGGGTAGCATAGGTATAATGCCATGCCGAGTCATGGTAAGTAATGATAACTATTTTTTAGCATGTATAATTTTGCGAGATAATGATTTTGAACTATCGGAAAATAGATAATGGAAACACAAGACACATTTTTAAATCAGCAGTTAATTATCAGACAACCAAGAAATGGATACCGTGCAGCAACTGATCCAGTATTTATGGCAGCAAGTATACCAGCACGAGCTGGGCAATCAATTTTAGATATTGGCTGTGGGGTTGGTGTAGCTTCGTTATGTTTGGGCGCGCGTATTCCTGGGCTTTTTTTAACGGGGATTGAGTTACAGATGGAGTACTCTATGTTAGCTAAGGTTAATGCGGCAAACAATAATTTATACTTTGACGTAATAAATACAGACCTAGCAAACCTTCCAGATGCTTTGAGGCAAAAAAGTTTTGATCATATAATGACAAACCCCCCTTTTTTTATTCCTAAGACTTTATCCAAGCCATTAGATTTAGGAAAACTTTTAGCAAATGTTGAAACCATGGAATTAGAAGACTGGATTACTTTAAGTTTAAAGCGTTTAAAGTCGCATGGGAGTTTTACTATTATACATTTGGCTGAACGCTTACCTGAAATTTTGACTCACATGGCTCAAAGTTGTGGAAATATTCGAATTCTACCAATTGCATCGCGAAAAGAGTACCCCGCCAAACGCATCATTATTCAAGCAATTAAAGGATCTAAAAGCCCAATGAAGTTGTTGCCACCATTTATAGTACATGACGGTGACCAGCATAATAAAGATGGCAATGACTACTCATTAGTTGCTGAAAAAATTCTGCGCTATGGAGCTGAGCTAAACTTATAAATGGGTTTGTAAATGTATATGGTTTATTATTAATAGGCGGAACTTTACTATTAGTATCATCTGAAATAAATTTTGATGACAAATAGCACATTTTATGGTGCACTCTTTTTAGGCCTATCCGTTTGGAGGTCATTATAAAATAAAGGAGATTAGTATGACGGTGAGTTCTCATGTAATCGAGCTCAAAAAGAAACACTCCAACCTTTCTGAACAACTGGAGCGTTGGCAAAGAAGTCCCTCTATAGATTCATTAGACCTGAAGAGCTTAAAGCAGAAAAAGCTAAGGTTAAAAGAAGAGATTCACCGATTATCAAACTAATATAAGGCACCTTTGGTGCCTTTTTGCTTTGGTATATTTAGTTATCCATCATATGTTCAAGATATCCTTAATCTTAATTGTGTAAATACTAAAGGCCAGGACATAATGAAACGATGCGATTGGTGTGGCAATGATCCACTTTATGTAAAATATCACGATACAGAGTGGGGTGTGCCTGAGTACGCGTCTCAGGCTTTATGGGAAAAGTTAGTTTTAGACGGGTTTCAGGCGGGCTTAAGTTGGATTACAGTTTTAAAAAAACGCGATGCTTTTCGTTCAGCGTTTAAGGGCTTTAACCCCCATGCTATTGCTGAATTTACTAATATAGATATCGAAAATTTGATGCAAAATGTTGGAATTGTACGAAACCGTAGCAAAATTAATTCTACCATCAAAGGTGCACGATTATGGCAAGAAATTGATGCTACAAAAGGTTTTGATAATTACATCTGGAATTTTGTTGATGGCAAGCCAATTCAAAACAACTTTAAATTAATTGAAAATGTACCAGAATTTACTGATCTATCAATTAAAGTGTCCAAAGAGTTAAAGACGACTGGCTTTAGTTTTTGTGGGCCAACGATTACTTATGCTTGGATGGAAGCTTGTGGATTAGTTAATGATCATATTGTTGGGTGTAAGTGTCATGAGTATGTAAAAACGTTAGCTCGATGACTTTATTAAACTTATAATATTTTTTATTTTAGTTCTAGATACATTAAAAATGTAGCCTTGTTTTTTTATTAATTAAACACTGAAATAAAATAACTGTTAACCCCTTTTGTTTTAATTAAACAAATACTAATATAATTTAAAATAAAAAAGAAAGTTTTATTGTGCGTATTTTAATATTAGCCCTTATTTCAGTGTTTATCACTTTTACGCCTGCTACATCACAAACATTAAGTGAAAAAGACATTAAACGTTTGGCGTTAGAAGCAATTTTAGAAAACCCAAAAATTGTGATGGATGCCATAAACATTTTGCGTGATCGTGATGAAGCAAATAAAGGTCTATCGCAAAAACAAGCATATTTAGATAATAAAGAATTATTAGTTATGGATCCCAACGCTCCTGTTTTGGGTAATCCAAATGGTGACATAACAATTGTTGAATTTTTTGATTATAACTGTGGCTATTGTAAAAAAGCAATGCCAGTGATGCAGGCACTCATGGAAAATGATAATAATTTGCGTGTTGTATACCGTGAATTCCCTATTTTGTCTGCAGGCTCTGTTTTTGCCAGCCGCGCTGCACTGGCATCTCGGGTCCAGGGCAAATACTTAGAGTTCCATGAAGCTTTAATGTCAGCACAAAAAGTTGATGAAACTTCTGTAATAGTAATAGCAAGAAAAATTGGTTTAGATGTTAATAAGCTTATTATTGATATGGAACACCCTGCAGTATCTGAACACATACAGACGTCGCGGGATTTGGCGGATGCATTGCAATTTACTGGTACGCCGTCATTTGTTATTGGTAATGAGTTAGTTGGAGGCTACATCCCAGTAGAAGCAATGGCAAAAATTATAATATCTGAACGTGAAGGTTGATAGGGTTAATTTGCTATCATTTTGCTAGCCCCAATAAATAGAATTATGGAATAAGCATCTCATGGCTTGAAATCCCAGCACTTGCGCGTTATCACATGATCTGATCAGTTATAGGAGTGCATAATGGCACGCACCAATCCATTGCAGTTTATTCAGCAAGTTCGAGCAGAAATTTCTAAAGTTGTTTGGCCAAACCGGCGTGAAACCACTATTACAACTGTAATGGTTTTTATTATGGCAAGTTTGTTTGCAATTTTCTTTTTTGGTGCAGATCAAGTTATCAAACTTGGATTAAATACAATTCTAGGTATAGGTACTTGAATTCACACAGTTTCGGCGCTAAACGCCGATAAATCATTACTAAAAAGTACACAACGATTCTTTATGTGTACTCTTTTATGTAGGTCTGAGGTCTTATAAGGTCTTAAAAATAAAATGAATTAACGGGCGACGTGTTGTCCAAGCAAAGGCACAATAACAATGGCTAAACGGTGGTATTCGGTAAGTGTTCTTTCTAATTTTGAAAAGAAAGTCGCCGAACTGATCAATGAAGCAGTCGAGCAAGAAGGCATGCAGGACGAAATCGAACAGGTTTTAGTTCCGACTGAAGAAGTTGTTGAAGTGCGGCGCGGCAAGAAAGTGACTGCTGAACGCCGTTTCATGCCTGGTTATTTGCTTGTGCGGATGGAAATGTCCGAAAAAGGCTATCATTTAATTAATAACATAAATCGAGTAACGGGATTTTTGGGCCAGCCTGGCAAGCCAAGCCCAATGCGCGATAAAGAAGTTGCTTTCATTTTAAATCAAGTTGAAGAGGGCGCAGAAAATCCACGTAACTTAATTACCTTTGATATAGGCGAGCAGGTCAATGTAACTGAAGGTCCGTTTGAAGGCTTTTCTGGTATGGTTGAAGATGTTGACCAAGAGAACTCACGATTGAAGGTTACGGTATCAATTTTTGGACGGGCAACACCTGTCGAACTAGAATTCACACAGGTTATGAAGCAAAATTAATCTTGTGATGTACATGTGGGAGGAGACGGTCGCGCGCGATCAAAACCGCACCACACCAAATTGTTCTAAGGGGCACGCGGCCCTAAGGATCGGAGCTAAAGGAGGCCATTATGGCTAAAAAGATTGCTGGTACTATGAAGCTGCAGGTTCCTGCAGGCGCAGCTAACCCATCCCCACCAGTGGGCCCAGCTTTGGGTCAACGTGGTATAAATATTATGGAATTCTGTAAGGCGTTTAACGCCCAAACTCAAGAATTGGAAAACGGGGCGCCATGCCCAACTGTTATCACATATTATGCTGATAAGTCCTTTACTATGGAAATAAAAACTTCTCCTGCTTCTTATTTTTTGAAAAAAGCAGCAAAGCTAAAATCTGGTGCTACAAATCCTAGTCGTGAAGTTGTTGGATCAGTTTCTAAAAAGCAATTGCGAGAAATTGCAGAAGCTAAAATGAAAGATTTAAACGCTAACGATATTGAGTCGGCGATGAAGATTATTGCGGGTTCTGCTCGTTCCATGGGTATTGAGGTGAAGTAATGGCAAAATTTGGTAAAAGAACTACAGCTGCTCGTGCCTCATTTGAAGGTAAAGCAAGTGTTACAATCGCAGAAGCAGTTTCCTTAATTAAGGCAAGTGCCGTTGCAAAATTTGATGAGAGTATTGATATAGCAATGAATTTGGGCGTTGATCCTCGTCATGCTGATCAAATGGTTCGTGGTGTTATTGGCATGCCAAATGGCACTGGTAAAACTATGCGAGTCGCTGTGTTTGCGCGTGATGCAAAAGCAGATGAGGCTAAGGCCGCTGGAGCAGATATCGTTGGTGCAGAAGACTTAATGGAAATTGTTCAAGGTGGAACAATTGATTTTGATCGTTGTATTGCTACGCCCGACATGATGGGTGTTGTTGGTCGTTTGGGTAAAGTTTTAGGCCCTCGCAATTTGATGCCAAACCCACGTGTTGGTACTGTGACAATGGACGTTAAATCTGCTGTTGAAGCTGCCAAAGGTGGTGAAGTGCAGTTTAAAGTTGAAAAAGCGGGAGTAATCCATGCTGGTGTAGGTAAAGCATCCTTCACTGAAGCTAAGCTGGCTGAAAATATTCAAGCTTTTGTAGACGCGGTCCGCAAAGCTAAACCAGAAGGCGCTAAAGGCACATACATAAAGAAGATCGTATTATCTTCTACCATGGGTCCATCGATTTCTTTAGATGTAGATGCTGCAACTGGTGCATAAAAATAAAATATTTTAGAATTTAAAAGGTCCCAACATGATGGGGCCTTTTTTTTAACTATAATCTAATAAATTTTTTTGACTATTAGTCTCAATGTTTGAATTTTAGGGTGAGCAATAAACAGAATATTTTGAATAAATAAATTTATAATTTATGATGACAATAGCCACACATAGTAAAGCTAATTTTTCAATTATAATAAAAAGTTACCCCCTTCACATCAGGTTCAAACCCGCCTATACACCAAATATCCAAAAGAGTGTCGATTCGTCGATATTTTTTTTGGTACTGTCCGAGATGGTGGGTTTTACGAAAGTAATATAATGCCTACCTGAGATGGGAACCGAACAAATTATACCTTTGGCTATGCCTCGGGTGATTTTGGAAGGGGCCCGTAATTAGGACCCTAACTGCTGATCCTGAAAGATCAGTTAAACTGAGCCGGGGAACAATACGTTCCCTATAATTTGGAGAAACACTGTGGATAGAGCCCAAAAAGAAGCCTTAGTCGACGAACTAGGTCAAATCTTCACGGACTCTGGTGTTGTTGTCGTATCTCACTACGCCGGCATAACAGTTGCAGAAATGCAAGACTTCCGATCGCGCATGCGTGATGTAGGTGGTAATGTACGTGTAGCCAAAAATAAGCTCGCTAAGATCGCTCTTGAGGGCAAGCCGTGTGAAAGTATTTCAGGTTTGTTGGATGGAATGACAGTATTGTCTTTCTCAGAAGACCCAGTTGCCGCCGCGAAAGTGACGGAAGAATATGCCAAAGGAAACGATAAACTCGTTATTCTTGGTGGGTCAATGGGTGATAATGCATTGGATCGCGCTGGTGTCAAAGCTGTTGCCGCAATGCCATCACGTGAGGAGCTTATTGCTTCAATCGTTGGTTGTATAGCTGCGCCTGCATCGAACATCGCGGGAGCCATAGGCGCGCCTGCCTCTAATATTGCTTCTATTTTAGAAACAATCGAAGAGAAAGCTGCTTAACTGCAAATGAAATTGTCGGTGTTCGTAATTACGTGCATCACTGGAAAAATAGAACTTAAAAACTGAACTGGATATATCAAATGGCTGATATCAAAAAATTAGCAGAAGAAATCGTTGCTTTAACGCTTTTGGAAGCACAAGAACTAAAAACAATCCTTAAAGACGAGTATGGCATTGAGCCTGCTGCCGGTGGAGCTGTTGTTATGGCTGCAGCTGGAGATGCTGGTGATTCTGCTGAAGAGCAAACTGAATTTGACGTAATTCTAAAATCTGTGGGTGACAAGAAAATCAACGTGATTAAAGAAGTCCGTGGCATTACTGGTTTAGGCTTAAAAGAAGCTAAAGATCTTGTAGAAGCTGGTGGAAAAGCTGTTAAAGAAGGTATTTCTAAGTCAGAAGCTGAAGAATTGAAGGCACAACTCGAAGCAGTTGGTGCAGAAGTAGAGTTAAAGTAGTTAATACGCCTTAGGGCGTAATGATTGTAGGCTGGCTCCGCACTTTGTGGGGTCAGCCGCTCCTGTCTTAAAGAGAGCCTTCGCGCAAGGCTTTGCTTAAGACAGGGTTCATTCGGGAGCTGGGGATGGCACCTTGGCAAGAATAGGATGAGCTTTGTTTCATGTGGCCGATTGTTTTGTGATGCCCGCACAGACCATGAAGTGAACATTAGAAAAGGTGAAGACGAGCATGGCTCAGACGCATTCAGGTATTAAACGTATCCGCAAGTATTATGGTAAAATTCGTGAAGTTTTGGACATTCCAAATCTGATACAGGTTCAGAAAAGCTCTTATGATCTATTCTTGAATTCTGGTGATCAATCCCAGCCCTTAGATGGCGAAGGTATTAACGCGGTTTTTCAATCGGTTTTTCCGATCAAAGATTTTAATGAGACAGCTGTTCTAGAATACGTAAAGTATGATCTAGAGAAGCCTAAGTATGACGTTGAGGAATGTATGCAGCGTGACATGACTTATTCAGCGCCGTTGAAGGTTACGTTACGCTTGATTGTGTTTGATGTCGATGAAGATACAGGCGCTCGTTCTGTAAAAGATATCAAGGAACAAGACGTATTCATGGGTGATCTGCCCTTAATGACCCCCAATGGTACATTTGTTGTCAACGGAACTGAGCGTGTTATTGTTTCACAGATGCATAGATCACCTGGTGTATTTTTTGATCATGATCGTGGAAAAACGCACTCTTCTGGAAAATTATTATTTGCGTCACGCATTATTCCTTACCGTGGTTCATGGTTAGACTTTGAGTTTGATGCAAAAGATGTTGTTTATGCGCGTATTGATCGCCGCCGCAAATTACCTGTTACAACACTGTTATACGCACTTGGTTTAGATCAAGAAGCTGTTTGTGACGCGTATTATGATACTGTTGATTATAAATTTGATAAAAAGAAAAATGCATGGGTTACTAAATTTTTTCCACAACGTGTGCGTGGCACAAAGCCAACTCAAGATATTATTGATGCGAAAACGGGCAAAGTTATCGCTGAAGCTGGCTCTAAAGTCACACCACGGACTGTTAAAAAATTAATTGAAGATGGCAAAGTAATAGATATTCGTGTGGCGTTTGATGCCATTGTTGGTCGTTATGTTTCTAAAGACATTATTAACGAAGAAACTGGTGCCATTTATGTTGAGGCTGGGGATGAATTAACTTTAGAGCACGATAAAGAAGGTGTTATCAATGGTGGTACTATCCAAGAGTTATTGGAAGCAGGTATCACTAATATTCCAACTTTAGATATCGATAATATAAATGTTGGGCCGTACATTCGAAATACAATGTCTGTGGACAAGAATATGGGTCGTGATACAGCCCTGATGGATATCTATCGTGTTATGCGCCCTGGTGAACCGCCAACCGTTGATGCAGCATCTGCACTTTTTGATACGTTATTCTTTGATTCGGAACGATATGATCTATCAGCTGTCGGTCGTGTTAAAATGAACATGCGTTTACAATTAGACGCAGAAGATACTCAACGTACATTGCGAAAAGAAGATATTATTGGTGTAGTTAAAGCACTAGTTGATTTGCGCGATGGCAAAGGTGATATTGACGATATCGATCACCTTGGTAATCGCCGTGTTCGCTCAGTTGGGGAACTCATGGAAAACCAATATAGAGTTGGTTTATTGCGGATGGAGCGGGCTATTAAGGAGCGTATGTCATCTGTTGAAATAGATAACATTATGCCTCAAGATTTAATTAATGCTAAGCCTGCTGCTGCTGCAGTACGTGAATTCTTTGGTTCCTCACAGTTGTCACAATTTATGGATCAGACAAATCCGTTATCTGAAGTTACTCACAAGCGTCGTCTATCAGCGCTTGGGCCAGGAGGTTTGACACGTGAACGTGCAGGTTTTGAAGTACGTGATGTTCACCCAACTCACTATGGTCGTATGTGTCCGATTGAGACACCAGAAGGGCCAAATATTGGTTTGATAAACTCTTTAGCTACTTTTGCGCGAGTGAATAAATATGGGTTCATTGAGACACCATATCGCCGTGTAGATGATGGAAAAGTTACTGATGATGTTCAGTACATGTCAGCCACAGAAGAAATGCGTTACACAGTAGCTCAGGCCAATGCTAAGTTGGATGTAAATGGTAAATTCGCTAATGATTTAGTATCTACGCGCCAGGCGGGTGAATACATGCTGAATGCACCTGAAAATATTGATTATATTGATGTTTCACCAAAACAGTTAGTTTCAGTTGCTGCGTCTTTGATACCGTTTCTTGAAAATGACGACGCAAACCGAGCCTTAATGGGTTCAAACATGCAACGACAGGCTGTTCCATTACTAAAAGTAGATGCTCCATACGTTGGTACTGGCATTGAGGAAGTTGTGGCCAGAGATTCAGGTGCGGCTATAACTGCAGCTCGTGGTGGTATAATTGATCAAGTAGATGCAATGCGAATAGTTGTCCGCGTAACTGATAATATGGATGCCGGTGATCCTGGTGTTGACATATATCGCCTGCGTAAATTCCAAAGATCAAACCAAAATACATGTATTAACCAACGCCCACTTGTTAAAGTAGGTGATCGTGTATCCTTAGGCGAAGTTATTGCTGATGGCCCATCAACTGATATTGGTGAATTGGCTTTAGGTAAAAACGTTCTTGTCGCATTTATGCCTTGGAATGGTTATAATTATGAAGACTCAATTCTAATCTCAGAACGTATTGTTAAAGATGATGTATTTACGTCTGTTCACATAGAAGAATTCGAAGTAGCAGCCCGTGATACAAAATTAGGTCCAGAAGAGATTACTCGTGATATTCCAAACGTAGGCGAAGAGGCTTTACGTAACTTAGATGAAGCTGGAATCGTTTATATTGGCGCCGAAGTTGGTCCAGCAGATATTTTAGTTGGTAAAATTACACCAAAGGGCGAAAGCCCAATGACACCTGAAGAGAAGTTGTTGCGCGCTATCTTTGGAGAAAAAGCATCTGATGTCCGCGATACTTCATTGCGTTTACCACCAGGTGATTATGGTACAGTTGTCGAAGTTCGTGTATTTAACCGACATGGCATTGAAAAAGATGAACGTGCATTACAAATTGAGCGTGAAGAAGTTGAACGTTTAGCGCGAGACCGTGATGACGAAGTTGGTATTCTAGATCGAAATACATATGCGCGTCTAAATTCTATGATTATGGGTAAAAAGGCAGTAAAAGGCCCCAAAGGTGTTAAAGCTGGTTCTGTAATTGATGATGAGTTGTTAGAAGCTTTGTCTAAAGGTCAATGGTGGCAGTTAGCATTAGAAGATGAAACTGATGCAGCCAATATGGAATCTCTTAATAAACAATACGACTTGCAAAAAGGTGCACTTGAAGCACGTTTTGAAGATAAGGTTGAAAAAGTACGCCGTGGAGATGATTTACCACCGGGTGTAATGAAGATGGTAAAGGTATTCATTGCGGTGAAGCGTAAGCTACAACCTGGTGATAAGATGGCAGGTCGCCATGGTAATAAAGGCGTTATTTCTAAGGTTGTTCCCCAGGAAGATATGCCATTCTTAGCTGATGGTACGCCTGTTGATTTCTGTTTGAATCCTTTGGGGGTTCCATCACGTATGAACGTTGGCCAAATTTTGGAAACGCACATGGGTTGGGCAGCTCACAATCTTGGCAAATCTATTGATCTTTCTTTGAAGGAATATCGTCGTTCAGGCGACATGACGCCTGTGCAAGATGCTATGCGAATTGCGTACGGTGATGATTTATATGAAGAAGTATTAAAGGATATGCCAAAGGATAACTTCCTTGAAGCAGCGGATAATGTAACGGATGGCGTTCCAATCGCGACGCCTGTTTTTGACGGTGCAAAAGAAGCTGACGTCAATGACATGCTTATACGTGCTGGATTGGATACATCTGGTCAGTCTATCTTGTTTGATGGGCGAACTGGTGAAGAATTTAGTCGGCCTGTTACAGTTGGCATGAAATATATCTTGAAACTACATCACTTAGTGGACGATAAAATTCATGCACGTTCAACTGGGCCGTATTCTTTGGTCACGCAACAGCCTTTGGGTGGTAAAGCTCAATTTGGTGGACAGCGCTTTGGTGAAATGGAAGTTTGGGCATTGGAAGCATATGGAGCAGCATACACGTTGCAAGAAATGCTAACTGTAAAGTCAGATGATGTTGCTGGTCGTACAAAAGTGTATGAAAGCATTGTAAAAGGTGAAGATAATTTCGAAGCCGGTATCCCTGAAAGCTTTAACGTACTTATAAAAGAAATCCGTAGTTTGGGTCTAAATATCCAACTGCTGGATGCGGAGACTGAGTAGGCGTTCGCGCCTGCTCCTTCAACTGAACTCGAGATTAGGATCTAGAAAATGAACCAAGAAATCACGAACAACCCGTTCAATCCCGTCCAGCCGCCAAAGACGTTTGATGAAATTCAAATATCTTTAGCGTCCCCTGAGCGGATTCTATCATGGTCATTTGGCGAAATTAAAAAGCCAGAGACCATTAATTATCGTACATTTAAGCCAGAACGTGATGGTTTGTTTTGTGCCCGAATCTTTGGACCAATCAAAGATTATGAATGTCTTTGTGGTAAATATAAACGCATGAAATACCGTGGCGTTGTCTGCGAAAAATGTGGTGTTGAGGTTACGCTTCAAAAAGTACGTCGTGAGCGAATGGGCCACATTGATTTGGCTTCACCAGTGGCACACATTTGGTTCTTGAAGTCTTTGCCATCACGTATTGGCTTGATGCTAGATATGACATTGCGTGAATTGGAACGCGTTTTGTATTTTGAACAATACGTAGTTATTGAGCCAGGTCTAACTGATTTAAATTATGGTCAAATGATGTCTGAAGAAGAATTCTTAGACGCTCAAGATATGTTCGGTGAAGATGCATTTAATGCGGGCATTGGTGCTGAAGCAATTCGTGAAATGTTATCTAACATTGATCTTGATGCTGAAGCTGATCAATTACGTGATGATTTGGCAGAAGCTACAGGCGAATTGAAGCCTAAGAAAATCATTAAGCGTTTGAAAGTTGTTGAGGCATTTATTGACTCTGGTAACCGTCCAGAATGGATGGTGATGACTGTTTTACCAGTAATTCCACCAGAATTACGTCCATTAGTGCCATTGGATGGTGGTCGTTTTGCTACTTCTGATTTGAATGATCTATATCGCCGGGTGATTAACCGTAACAATCGTCTTAAGCGCTTAATTGAATTGCGTGCGCCAGATATTATTGTACGTAATGAAAAACGCATGCTACAGGAATCTGTAGATGCATTGTTTGACAACGGTCGCCGTGGTCGCGTCATTACGGGTGCTAACAAGCGTGCGTTAAAATCTTTATCTGATATGTTAAAAGGTAAGCAAGGTCGCTTCCGCCAAAACTTGTTGGGTAAGCGCGTAGATTTTTCAGGACGTTCAGTTATTGTGACTGGCCCAGAATTGAAATTGCATCAGTGTGGTTTGCCGAAAAAAATGGCGTTAGAATTATTTAAGCCGTTCATTTATTCGCGTCTTGAAGCCAAGGGCTTGTCATCTACTGTAAAGCAAGCAAAGAAAATTGTTGAAAAACAACGCCCAGAAGTATGGGATATCTTGGATGAAGTAATTCGTGAGCATCCAGTTATGCTTAACCGTGCGCCAACTTTGCACCGTCTAGGTATTCAAGCATTTGAACCTGTTTTGATTGAAGGTAAAGCAATCCAATTACACCCCCTTGTTTGTTCTGCATTTAATGCAGATTTTGATGGTGACCAAATGGCTGTACACGTACCGTTGTCTTTGGAGGCGCAGCTTGAAGCCCGTGTTTTGATGATGTCAACAAATAACGTTTTGTCTCCCGCAAATGGTAAGCCAATTATTGTTCCATCACAGGATATGATTTTAGGCCTTTATTACATCACGCTTGAGCGTGAAGGTATGAAAGGTCAGGGTATGACATTTGCAAACCCTCAAGAGGTTGAACATGCATTAGATACTGGTATTGTACACTTACACTCAAAGATTACATGCCGTGTTGAACAAGTGAATGAAGAAGGTGAACTTGTTTGGGAACGTTTTGAAACAACTCCAGGTCGTGTTCGCTTGAGCACTGTTATGCCTTTGAACCACAAAGCGCCTTACAGCTTAATCAATAGGCTCTTGCGAAAGAAGGAAGTAGGAGAAATTATTGATAGCGTTTATCGTTATTGTGGACAAAAAGAGTCTGTGATTTTCTGTGACCACATTATGACTTTAGGGTTCACTGAAGCTTTCAAAGCCGGCATTTCGTTTGGTAAAGATGACATGGTTATCCCAGAAACTAAATGGACACTAGTTAACGAAACTCGTGACCAAGTAAAAGGTTTTGAACAACAGTATATGGATGGCCTAATTACTCAGGGTGAAAAATATAATAAAGTTGTTGATGCATGGTCAAAAGTTAACGAAAAAGTAACTGACGCTATGATGGATAGTATTTCTTCCATGAAGAAGACACCTGAAGGTGCCGAAATGGAACCAAACTCTGTTTACATGATGGCTCACTCTGGTGCCCGTGGTTCTGTTACTCAGATGAAACAGCTTGGTGGTATGCGGGGTTTGATGGCAAAGCCAAATGGTGAAATCATTGAAACGCCTATTATTTCTAACTTTAAAGAAGGTTTGTCCGTTCTTGAATATTTCAACTCTACTCACGGTGCGCGTAAGGGTTTGTCTGATACAGCTTTGAAAACTGCTAACTCAGGGTATTTAACACGTCGCTTAGTTGATGTTGCACAAGATTGTATCGTTCGTGAGTGGGATTGTGGAACTGAGAAATCAATTACAGCACGTGCGGCTGTGAATGATGGTGAAGTTGTCTCATCAATGGCTGAAAGAATTCTAGGCCGTGTATTGGCTGAAGATGTAATTCATCCTGCAACAGGCGAAGTCCTTGGCAAACGAGCTGACTTAGTTGATGAGCGTCAAGCGGATATTATTGATGCTGCAAATCTTGTTTCCTTGCAAATACGTTCACCATTAACCTGTGAATCAGAAGACGGCATTTGTGCTGCATGTTATGGCCGTGATTTGGCCCGTGGCCAAGGTGTTAACCCTGGTGAAGCGGTTGGAATTATTGCTGCGCAGTCTATTGGTGAACCGGGTACACAGCTAACAATGCGTACATTCCACATTGGTGGTGTTGCTCAAGGTGGGCAACAATCATTCCAAGATGCAAGCCAAGCTGGTACAGTCGACATTCGTAAATCAAATGTTTTGGTTAACCGTGATGGTGAGCAAATCGTTATGGGCCGGAATGTTGAATTGGTTGTTATTGATGATAATGGCCAAGACGCAGTTGTACACAAAATGGACTATGGTACTAAAGTATTGGTCAAGCCGGGCGACAAGATTGCTCGTGGAGACAAATTATACGAATGGGATCCGTACACATTACCAATTATTGCTGACAAAGGTGGTATTGCAAAACTGGTTGATCTTGTTCCAGGTATCTCTGTTCGTGATGTTACTGATGATGCAACTGGGATTAGTCAGAAAATTGTTACAGACTGGCGTTCAGCACCAAAGGGTTCAGATTTGAAGCCTTCCATAATTGTTGCTGACATTAAAACTGGAGACCCTGTAATTAATAATGCTGGTAACCCAATCCAATATGCGATGTCTGTAGATGCTGTATTATCTGTAGAAGATGGCCAGGAAATTGAAGCTGGTGATGTTGTGGCGCGTATTCCTCGTGAAGGTGCTAAGACAAAAGACATTACAGGTGGTCTACCACGTGTTGCTGAATTGTTTGAAGCTCGCCGTCCAAAAGATCACGCAATTATTTCTGAAATGGATGGTTATGTTGAGTTTGGGCGTGACTTCAAAAATAAGCGTCGCGTAAATGTTGTTTCTGCCGATGATGCAGAAATTAAAACAGAGTACATGGTTCCTAAAGGTAAGCATATTCCTGTACAAGAAGGTGATTTCATCCAAAAAGGTGAATACATTATGGACGGGAATCCAGCGCCACATGATATCTTGAATATTATGGGTGTAGAAGCTTTGGCTGACTACATGATTGATGAAGTTCAAGACGTCTACCGTCTTCAAGGTGTTAAGATTAACGATAAACACATTGAAGTTATAGTACGTCAAATGCTTCAGAAGTGGGAAATAGCTACAAGTGGAGGCACAACATTACTTAAAGGTGAGCAAGTTGACAAAGCAGAATTCGACGAAGCAAACCAGAAAGCAGTAGATGCAGGGCGTGAGCCAGCTACAGGTGGTCCAATTCTTTTGGGTATTACTAAAGCTTCACTACAAACACGTTCATTCATCTCAGCGGCATCTTTTCAAGAAACAACTCGTGTTCTTACAGATGCAGCTACACGTGGTAAAAAGGACAAGTTAATTGGCCTGAAGGAAAATGTGATTGTAGGGCGCTTAATTCCGGCCGGTACTGGTGGCGCATTCCACCAAATCAAGAAAATTGCTTCTGATCGTGATGCGATTATTATTGAAGATAAACGTGCAGCAGCGGAAGAAGCAGCGGCCTTAATGGCTCCTGTAGCCTCTGATCTAGATGTTAGTTCAGTATTTAGTACTCCAGTAGAAGATGTTGCTGACAATCAAAGTAATGAAGATGCATAATATCTTAATTATATGTTAAGATTATAAAATTAAAAAAGGCCCCATTAAGGTGGGGTCTTTTTATTTGAATTTATGCTCATATGCAAAGTGAGTATCTAAATATACTTATAAGTATATTCAAAAATTTCAGAACTTTAAATTTGGTCTTTATCTTCAAACTTTATGTTTGATTTCAATCCGTCCGTGTTCAGTTACTTCCCAAATATCGGCACCAATCGTTACCACAGCAGATAGTTTATCACCCCAAGCGGCACCTGTATCAATATTTACGCGATTACCGTAATGAGTAATCTCTTTAACTATTGTATGGCCATGTAATATCAATTTTGCAGCTTTCTTTGGATTGTCCAGCCAGTTTTCTCTAATCCAAACCATGTCATCTTCAGTTTGGTCATTCAGGGTACGATCAAGGTTTATGCCCGCATGAACGAAAAATATATCACTAGTTTCATAAAATAATGGGAGCTCTTGGATAAACTTTATATGAGACTCTGGAATAGCTTTTTTAGCCATTATAAGTATATCATCCAGACATTCATGATAGTTCTCAGGAACAATTACCCCATATGATGCTAATGTTTCAATTCCACCAATTCGGTGATGAAGCCAGCTATAGTCTGCTTTGAGGTGAGGATCATGGCGATGGGGATCATCAAGAAACCACTGCATCAAGCGGTCATGATTACCTTTTATGACCTTCCAAGGAAAACCTTTTGCAATTCCGTGCATTAAGTAGTCAATTGTACCCTTACTATTTGGGCGACGATCAATCAGGTCGCCAATATGAATAACTTTATATGTCGTCGCATTTGATTTTTCAAAATCAGATATGATTAACGTATGTACTCTTTGGAGTTGCTCTAAGTCGCCATGAATATCGCCAATGGCGTAAGTTAGGTGTGTCATATTTATTATATATATGTACAATGTTTTGCTTACAAGTGACGCTGTCATGAATGCAGTTAGTTATATTGATGTAAATTATTTACAAAGCTTATTTAGTTGAAAAGAAGCTTTGTTTTTAAGTTTCCTTTAGCCACTGTTGACACCAAACCCGACTCCCCTTATAGCCGCGTTACTTGATACTAAAAGTTTGCTTTTGTTATCATACAAGCCACAAATTGGCAGTCACGATCCAGGCGAAAGTCTTGATCCTCTGGAATTTATCGTTTCGAGCTAATGATGGTTCGCGACGGTTTCAGGTGCATGATCAGAGATTATGTGCCTATTTATGTTTGAAACGGTAAGATGGGGAACCCAAAATGCCAACAATACAACAGCTGATCCGCAAGCCGCGCCAGCCAAAAGTCAAACGCTCCAAGTCAATGCACTTGGAATCATGCCCGCAAAAGCGCGGTGTATGTACACGTGTTTATACAACTACACCTAAAAAGCCGAACTCTGCGATGCGTAAAGTCGCAAAGGTTCGTTTAACAAATGGTTTTGAGGTTATCTCTTACATTCCTGGTGAAAGCCACAATCTGCAAGAACACTCTGTTGTTTTGATCCGCGGTGGACGTGTAAAAGACCTTCCAGGTGTTCGTTATCACATCTTGCGCGGTGTTTTAGATACCCAAGGTGTAAAAGATCGTAAGCAACGTCGTTCTAAATACGGCGCGAAAAAACCGAAATAAGGGTAGTATATTATGTCTAGACGTCACAGCGCCGTTAAAAGAGAAGTTCTGCCTGATGCTAAGTATGGCAACACAGTTCTTACTAAGTTTATGAATAATTTAATGCTAGATGGACGTAAGTCTGCTGCTGAGCGCATCGTATATGGTGCTCTTGAGCGGGTTGAGGTAAAGCTTAAGCGTGCCCCAATAGAAGTGTTTGAAGAAGCTTTAGAAAACATCAAGCCGGCTGTAGAGGTTCGCTCCCGTCGTGTCGGTGGTGCTACATACCAAGTTCCAGTTGAGGTGCGTATAGAGCGCAGAGAAGCGTTAGCCATCCGTTGGTTAATTAAAGCTTCACGTACTCGCAATGAAAACACAATGGAAGAGCGTTTAGCTGCTGAATTGATGGATGCAATCAATAGCCGAGGCTCTGCTGTAAAGAAACGTGAAGATACCCACAAAATGGCAGATGCGAATAAAGCATTCAGCCATTACCGCTGGTAATAAAGAAAAGGACGCAAGTAGATGGCACGCGAATACCCTCTCGACCTATATCGCAATTTTGGCATTATTGCACACATTGATGCAGGTAAGACGACTTGTTCAGAACGTATTCTTTACTACACTGGTAAAGAGCACAACATCGGAGAAGTCCATGATGGCGCAGCCACCATGGATTGGATGGAGCAAGAGCAAGAGCGTGGTATAACAATTACGTCTGCTGCGACGACTACTTTTTGGGAACGTACAGAAAATGGTACAACTCCAACTTCACCAAAGCACCGCTTAAATATTATTGACACCCCGGGTCACGTTGACTTTACTATTGAAGTTGAGCGTTCCTTGGCTGTTTTAGATGGTGCCGTTTGCGTGCTCGATGCCAATGCCGGTGTTGAACCTCAGACAGAAACTGTTTGGCGCCAGGCTGACCGTTACAAAGTACCTCGTATGGTTTTTGTAAATAAGATGGACAAGATTGGTGCTGACTTTTTTAAATGTGTTGAGATGGTTGAAGATCGTACTGGTGCTTCTGCTATTCCTGTTTCATTTCCAATTGGCGCCGAAACAGAACTTGAAGGCTTGGTTGACTTGGTTACTATGGAGGAATGGTTATGGGAAGGCGAAGATCTTGGCGCCAGCTGGATTAAAGCACCTATTCGTGAAAGTTTGCAGGAAGTCGCTGCTAAGTGGCGCAATGTCCTTGTTGAAGCGGCTGTTGAAATGGATGATGATGCCATGGAAGCGTACCTTGAAGGTACAGAGCCAGACGTTGATGCGTTGCGTGTATTAATTCGTAAGGGTTGCTTGTCTCTAACTTTCGTACCTGTCTTGGGTGGTTCAGCCTTTAAAAATAAAGGTGTTCAATCACTACTAAATGCAGTTATTGACTATTTACCATCCCCGCTAGATGTCGTTGATTACATGGGTTTTAAACCGGGCGATGAAACAGAAACACGTGAAATTGCACGTCGTGCTGACGACAATATGGCATTTTCTGGTCTTGCATTTAAGATTATGAATGATCCGTTTGTTGGGTCTCTAACGTTCACACGTATTTATTCTGGTACGTTGAGCAAAGGCGACACGATGCTGAACTCTACAAAGGGTAAAAAAGAACGTGTTGGTCGTATGATGATGATGCACTCAATTGATCGTGAAGAGATTACGGAAGGATTTGCTGGAGATATTATAGCGCTTGCTGGTTTAAAAGACACCACTACGGGTGATACTATCTGTGCTGTGAACGATCCTGTTATTTTGGAGACGATGACGTTTCCAGAGCCAGTGATTGAGATTGCTGTTGAGCCAAAAACAAAAGCTGACCAAGAGAAAATGTCAACTGGGCTTGCTCGTTTAGCTGCTGAAGATCCATCATTTCGTGTTGAAACAGATATCGAATCTGGTCAAACAATAATGAAGGGCATGGGCGAATTGCACTTGGACATTTTAGTCGACCGTTTGCGCCGTGAATTTAAAGTTGAAGCCAACATTGGGGCACCGCAAGTTGCTTACCGTGAAACGATTTCACATGAAGCAGAAATTTCTTACACCCATAAAAAGCAATCAGGTGGTTCAGGCCAGTACGCTGAAGTTAAAATGGTTATAATTCCAACAGAACCTGGTGAAGGTTTTAGTTTCGAATCTAAGATTGTTGGTGGATCTATTCCTAAAGAATATATCCCAGGCGTTCAAAAAGGTATCGAATCTGTAATGGACAGCGGCCCGTTGGCTGGTTTCCCAGTAATTGATTTTAAAGTAGAATTGATTGATGGTAAGTACCATGATGTTGACTCAAGCGTTATGGCATTTGAAATTGCTGGCCGTATGGGTATGCGCGAAGGTATGCGTAAAGCCGGTGCTAAGATGCTAGAGCCAATCATGAAGGTGGAAGTTATAACTCCTGAAGAATACACTGGTGGTATTATCGGTGATCTAACATCTCGTCGAGGAATGATTCAGGGGCAAGATACTCGTGGCAATGCGATTGCAATTGATGCCGCAGTGCCACTGGCAAATATGTTTGGGTACATTAACAACCTTCGTTCCATGTCTTCTGGACGTGCGAACTTTACTATGCAGTTCAGCCACTATGATGCTGTTCCAAGCAATATTTCTGAAGAAATCCAGGCGAAATTCGCCTGATCTGAAACTAACAGGTCAGGCATCGCCGACCGACTTAAACCTAGGAGGCCTAAATTATGGCAAAAGAAAAGTTTGAACGTAATAAACCGCACTGCAACATCGGCACAATTGGCCACGTTGATCACGGTAAAACAACATTGACTGCTGCGATCACAAAGCAGTTTTCAGACAACTTCAAAGCGTACGATGAAATTGATGGTGCGCCAGAAGAAAAAGCACGTGGCATTACTATTTCAACTGCACACGTTGAATATGAAACTGAAGCTCGTCACTACGCACACGTTGATTGCCCAGGCCATGCTGACTATGTGAAGAACATGATCACGGGTGCTGCACAAATGGATGGCGCTATCTTGGTTGTTAACGCAGCCGATGGACCTATGCCTCAAACACGTGAGCACATTTTGTTGGGCCGCCAGGTTGGTATTCCTGAAATGGTTGTATTCATGAATAAAGTTGACCAAGTAGATGACGATGAGTTGTTGGAATTGGTTGAAATGGAAATCCGTGAATTATTGTCAGCATATGATTATGCAGGCGATGATATCCCAATCATTGCTGGTTCAGCTTTGGCTGCGTTGGAAGAACGTGATGACCATATTGGTAAAGAGAAAATTGCTGAGTTAATGAAGGCTGTGGACGATTTTATTCCACAACCACCACGTGCAATTGATGAGCCTTTCTTGATGCCAATCGAAGACGTGTTCTCAATTTCAGGTCGTGGTACTGTAGTAACTGGCCGTATTGAGCGTGGTTCTATTAATGTTGGTGAAGAAATCGAAATTGTTGGTATTAAAGATACATCTAAAACAACATGTACTGGTGTTGAAATGTTCCGTAAGCTGCTTGATCGCGGCGAGGCAGGCGATAACGTTGGTGTATTGCTACGTGGTATCGATCGTGAAGGTGTTGAGCGTGGCCAAGTTTTGGTTAAGCCAGGTACAGTTACTCCACACACAAAGTTTGAAGCAGAAGTTTATATTCTGACTAAAGATGAGGGTGGCCGCCACACGCCATTTTTTGCTAACTACCGCCCACAGTTCTACTTCCGTACGACCGATGTAACGGGTACTGTTGAACTGCCATCAGGCACAGAAATGGTAATGCCAGGTGATAACTTGAAGTTTGATGTTGAACTGATCAATCCAATTGCTATGGAGCAGGGCTTGCGCTTTGCTATCCGCGAAGGCGGCCGTACAGTAGGTTCTGGTGTTGTTTCAAAAATTATCGCTTAATTAATACGACCCTTCGGGTTCGATGTGGTCCATTGGAATGATCCAGTGGTCCACCTATCAACTCTAACGCCTTGAAAGGCTAAAAAATGCAAAGTCAAAATATTCGTATTCGGCTGAAAGCTTTCGATTACCGTGTGTTGGATGCCAGCACTGAGGAAATTGTTAACACAGCTAAACGGACTGGTGCTCAAGTACGTGGTCCCATCCCATTACCAAACAAAATTGAAAAATTTACTGTTTTACGTTCACCACACGTGAACAAAAAAGCACGTGAGCAATTTGAAATTCGCACGCACAAGCGTTTGCTAGACATTATTGACCCAACTCCACAAACAGTAGACGCGCTTATGAAGCTTGATCTTGCTGCTGGTGTGGATGTTGAAATCAAGCTTTAAGGGAGTATTGAGATATGCGCTCTGGAGTAATTGCAAAAAAAATCGGTATGACTCGTGTATTCTTAGAAGACGGTAAACAGATACCTGTTACTGTCCTTCAAATGGAAAACCTACAAGTTGTATCACAACGTACAAACGAAACAGATGGTTATACAGCTGTTCAGTTGGGTGCAGGCGTAGCAAAAGTAAAACGTCAATCTGCTGCGATGCGGGGACACTTTGCTAAAGCAAAAGTTGAGCCAAAGCGTAAGATTGCTGAATTTCGCGTTTCTGCTGATAATCTTATCGAGGTTGGCGAGGAAATTATTGCTACACACTTCCTCGGCGGCCAAAAAGTAGATGTTTCTGGAACATCAATTGGTAAAGGTTTCGCGGGTGCGATGAAGCGCCATAACTTTAAAGGTTTACGAGCCACCCACGGTGTTTCGGTTTCACACCGTTCACATGGTTCTACGGGTCAATGTCAAGAACCTGGTAAAGTTTTTAAAGGTAAAAAGATGGCCGGTCACATGGGTTCCGCTCGTGTAACTACGCAAAACTTGGAAGTTGTTAGTACTGATGTTGATCGTGGTTTGATTATGATAAAAGGCGCAGTGCCTGGTTCAAAAGGTGGTTGGGTTACAGTAAAAGATTCTGTTAAAAAGAAAGCTCCTGAAGGTCTTCCTTTTCCAGCGGCTCTGCGTTCAGCCATTGTAACTGCAGCACCACAAGTAGAAGAAGTTACTGTTGAAGTGACACCTGAAGGAGGCGCAGTAAAATGAAAGCTGACGTAATTAAACTAGATGCAAAATCTGCCGGATCCATTGATCTTGATGACGCAATCTTCGGGCTAGAGCCACGTGCCGATATACTTCACCGTGTTGTACGTTATCAATTAGCAAAACGCCAAGCTGGTACACATAAAGTTAAGACACGTTCTGAAACTTCATACTCTACTAAAAAGATATATCGCCAAAAAGGTACTGGTGGCGCTCGTCACGGTGACCGCAATGCACCAATCTTTCGCGGTGGTGGCGTCTATAAAGGGCCTAAAGTGCGGTCTCACGCACACGACTTGACGAAAAAATTTCGTCAACTAGGCCTTAAACATGCGTTATCTGCAAAGGCAACTGCTGGTGAATTAGTAATTGTTGATGCAGTAGAGGCGAAGACAGCAAAGACAGCAGATTTAGCTAAAGTAGTAGCTAATTTAGGTTGGAAGAAGGTTTTAATCATTGATGGCACTAGCGTTAATGAAAACTTTTTATTAGCCTCTCGCAATATTGATGGTTTAGATATCTTACCATCAGCTGGTGCAAACGTGTATGATATCTTAAAGTCAAACACACTTGTGCTAACAAAAGCAGGCGCAGAAGCATTGGAGGCACGTTTAAAATGAGTGATACAGCCAAACTTTATGACATTATTCGCGCGCCAATCGTAACTGAAAAAGCGACCATGGCGTCCGAACATAATGCTGTCGTATTTGAAGTTGCGATCGAAGCTAATAAACCACAAATCAAAGAAGCAGTGGAAACACTGTTTAATGTGAAGGTGAAAGCCGTAAACACAAGCATTACCAAAGGTAAAGTAAAGCGTTTTCGTGGTATGTTAGGTAAGCGTAAGGATGTTAAGAAGGCATATGTAACGTTGGAAGAAGGTAATACTATCGATATTTCAACAGGTCTTTAAGTCAGTTAGTAATTAATAAAAGGGCCTTCACGTAAGTGGGGGCTTTTTTGCATAAAATATGTGTAAACATCTATTTTTTAGGCAGCATGTAATAAAAACATATTTTTAAAATAACTAATAATAAGCTTTTTTGATTGCTTATACATTATAATGATAAACACGATTGGCACCTATAGACGCCCCTGTGTTTATCTGATACTTGGCACAGATAATAAGCAGCTGGATTCGTCCATAAGCTTGTTGGGGTCAAAAATTATTAAGAATCGCGGACCTACGGGGCCGCATAACCTTTCGGGCCCCACATGGGTCTGAGCTAAAACGGAAGACAGAAAGAATGGCATTAAAGTCGTACAAACCAACGACGCCAGGCCAACGTGGGTTGGTTCTGATTGACCGTTCCGAGCTTTGGAAAGGTCGTCCAGTTAAAGCGCTCACTGAAGGTGTGCGTAAAAACGGCGGCCGGAACAATACCGGACGGATCACTATGCGTCGCAAAGGCGGTGGGGCTCGACGCCTTTATCGTATCGTAGATTTCAGACGTAACAAGTTGGATATGCCAGCTGTTGTAGAACGTATTGAATATGATCCTAATAGAACTGCATTTATTGCACTTATTAAATACGAAGATGGCCATCTAGCATATATTTTGGCGCCTCAACGCCTGGCTATAGGTGACAAAGTCATTTCTAGTGCAAAAGCTGATATTAAGCCTGGTAACGCTATGCCGTTTACAGGCTTACCAATCGGAACAATAATTCACAACATTGAATTAAAGCAGGGTAAAGGTGGCCAAATTGCACGTGCCGCTGGTACATATGCTCAGTTTGTTGGTCGTGATGGTGGTTATGCACAAATTCGCCTTTCTTCTGGAGAGCTGCGTTTAGTACGTCAAGAATGTATGGCAACTGTTGGTGCTGTATCGAATCCTGACAACTCTAACCAAAACTTTGGTAAAGCTGGACGTAATCGTCACAAGGGTATTCGCCCGAGTGTTCGTGGTGTGGTTATGAATCCTGTTGATCACCCACATGGTGGTGGTGAAGGTCGTACATCAGGTGGTCGTCATCCGGTTACGCCTTGGGGAAAACCCACTAAGGGTGCACGCACTCGTAACAAAAACAAAGCGTCTAGCAAGCTGATCATCCGCTCGCGCCACGCGAAGAAGAAGGGTCGTTAATCGATGTCTCGTTCAGTATGGAAAGGCCCTTTTGTCGATGCTTACGTGCTTAAAAAAGCCGAAGCAGCGCGCGAATCTGGCCGTCTAAATGATGTAATTAAAATCTGGTCTCGTCGTTCGACGATACTGCCACAATTTGTTGGTTTAACTTTTGGCGTTTATAATGGCCATAAGCACATACCAGTAAACGTATCAGAAGATATGATTGGCCAGAAATTTGGCGAATACAGCCCGACACGTACTTATTACGGTCACTCGGCTGATAAAAAAGCGAAACGGAAATAAGCCATGAGTAAGTCTAAAAACTCTCGTCGCGTTGCAGATAACGAAGCTATGGCCGTTAACAAAATGCTCCGCACAAGCCCACAGAAACTGAACTTAGTTGCACAAATGATTCGCAATAAGCCAGTTGAAAGAGCTTTGGCTGATTTAACATTTTCTAAAAAGCGTATCTCTGCAGATGTAAAGAAAACTTTGCAATCTGCTATTGCTAATGCTGAAAATAATCATGGCTTAGATGTTGACGATCTTATCGTAGCAGAAGCCTACGTTGGTAAAAACCTAACTATGAAGCGCGGTCGTCCAAGGGCGCGTGGTCGTTACGGCAAGATCCTGAAGCCATTTGCTCAGTTGACTATTCTTGTTCGTGTACCTGCAGCAACAGAGGAGCAAGCATAATGGGTCAAAAAATCAATCCAATTGGCTTTCGTTTGCAAGTCAACCGCACATGGGACAGTCGCTGGTACGCAGAAGGCGAAAAATATGGTAACCTGTTACTAGAAGATTTAAAAATTCGTGAGTTTGTGAAAAAAGAATGTGTTTTAGCCGGTGTTGCTCGTGTAATTGTCGAGCGGCCTCATAAGAAGTGTCGTGTGACGATTCATTCTGCGCGCCCTGGAGTTATCATTGGTAAGAAAGGTGCTGACATTGAAACATTGCGAAAGAAATTAGCAGCGTTTACTGACAGTGAATTACATCTAAATATCGTTGAAGTTCGTAAGCCAGAAATGGATGCGCAGTTAGTTGCTGAGTCAGTTGCTCAACAATTAGAACGCCGCGTTTCCTTCCGTCGTGCTATGAAACGTGCTGTTCAAAATGCCATGCGTATGGGTGCTCTAGGTATTCGTATTAACGTTGCTGGGCGTTTGGGTGGGGCAGAAATTGCTCGGACTGAATGGTACCGTGAAGGTCGCGTTCCGTTGCATACATTGCGTGCTGACATCGACTATGCGCGTGCTGAAGGCATGACTGCATATGGTATAATCGGTATCAAGGTATGGATATTCAAAGGTGAGATCATGGAACATGATCCAGCAGCCCGTGATCGTCGTATTGAAGAAATGCAAAATAGCGGTGGGCCACGCCCTCAAGGCGGCAATCGCCCGCCACGCCGTTGATATAGGGGAGCTACACAATGCTTTCACCAAAGCGCACTAAATTCCGTAAAATGTTCAAAGGCCGCATTAAAGGTCTAGCAAAAGGTGGTTCAGATTTGAACTTCGGGTCATTCGGTTTGAAGGCTACACAGCCTGAGCGTGTAACCGCACGCCAAATTGAAGCTGCTCGTCGTGCAATGACACGCCATATGAAACGTCAAGGGCGTGTTTGGATCCGTATTTTTCCAGATGTCCCAGTTACTAATAAGCCTACTGAAGTACGTATGGGTAAAGGTAAAGGATCTGTTGAGTATTGGGCGTGTAAGGTCAAACCTGGCCGCGTAATGTTTGAGATTGATGGTGTTTCAGAAGCTATTGCTGTTGAAGCTCTACGTCTTGCAGCAATGAAATTACCTGTAAAAACTCGCGTAGTTCAACGTGAAGATTGGTAATAGGTACTGGCTGTAATGGCCATTATTAATTTGAATAAATCAATGTAAATCATTGTAATATTATAAACATTTATAATTTATAAAACCCCTTCCAAAAATTTGGTGGGGGTTTTTTCTTAGATACAACATCATTGTATAAAAAGACTATGACTTAAGTTTGTCTAAGGCATTTATTGAATTGTAGTTATTTATAATGACTTTTGAAATTTTTATTATTTTTATATTATAAAATAAAAGTATCTGGAATTTATGTTTCGCTTACGATATGAAATGAAAATGTCAGATATTTCCACTTTTTTTGTTACCCGAGTATATCGCTCCTCTTTGAATGAGGTTGAAGCTTTAATTGATGTGGATGAGTTAAAAAAGACTTGCTACTCTATTGCAAGGGATGATGAGGCTGGACAAACTTGGTGCGAAGAAAATGATTTTCCTGGTTATACCAGTTATGCCTCATTAGACGATCTTCCCTGGCGATTTCCGATTTTTAAAAGTTTAGTTGAAGCCTTAAATGTACATATTAATACTTTTGCTGAGGATGCACAGTTTGACCTAGGTGACAGGGCATTAACCTTAAATAGTTTGTGGATTAATGTACTGCCGGAAGGAGGGATGCATTCTAGCCATATTCACCCTCAATCAGTAATAAGTGGAACTATGTATGTGTCTATGCCTGCTGGTGCTAGTGCAATAAAATTTGAAGACCCACGTTTACCCATGATGATGGCAGCACCCCCACGGTTACCAAATGTGCAGACAGAACTTCGTACGTTTAATTATATACAGCCAAATATTGGGGATGTATTGCTATGGGAAAGCTGGTTGCGTCATGAAGTGCCCATGAACTTATCTGAAGGCGAGCGAATTAGTGTGAGTTTTAATTACGGATGGGATTAGATTAAGTATACTGTTCGGGTTGAGCTAAATGATGAAAGTATAGCTTTTAATTCTTTGTAAATTAAGCCTTTGCTCTTGCCAGAGAGTGTAATCCCCTCTAAAGAAATCTTTCTAATGTACTCCACTGGATTCGGGGTGACCTAAGTGTGTAAAAGTTGCATACAAAGTTGGGCCTTCCGGTGATGTTGAAAGGAAACGGCAATGAACGCCAATGAACTACGCGATAAAACACCTGACGAGCTTCGAAAAGATCTTGTAATGCTTAAAAAAGAACAATTCAATTTGCGCTTTCAAAAAGCTACTGGACAAGTAGAATCTACTGTTCGCATGAAAGCTGCACGCCGCGAAGCTGCTCGTGTTTTGACAATCTTGAACGAAAAGGCCGCTTCCGCGGCCGCTGAATAGGAGCCTTACTATGCCAAAGCGTATTTTAGCCGGCACTGTAACAGGTGACCAAAATGAACAGACAATAACAGTATCTGTACAACGTAGCTTTCAGCACCCTGTGATGAAAAAGATTATTCGTAAATCAAAAACTTATCGTGCACATGACGCACAAAACCAATTCAAAATCGGTGATAAAGTACGCATTGAAGAATGTGCACCGATCTCGAAGACTAAACGCTGGACAGTTATTACTAACTGATCAGTTTAACGAAACCCTGGGGCCTAATTTGCATGGTCCCCAAAGGTCGGAGGAAACCCAATGATCCAGATGCAAACTAATCTGGATGTAGCTGACAACAGCGGCGCTCGCCGTGTTCAGTGCATCAAGGTATTAGGTGGCTCTAAGCGGAAGTATGCTTCTGTTGGAGACATTATAGTCGTTTCTGTGAAAGAAGCCATTCCACGCGGTCGCGTGAAAAAAGGCGATGTTCGCAAAGCAGTGGTTGTACGTACAGCCAAAGAAGTTCGTCGTGATGACGGCACAGCAATACGTTTCGATGGTAATGCTGCTGTTATTCTTAACAATAATAACGAACCAATCGGTACTCGTATATTTGGCCCAGTTGTACGTGAATTGCGTGCAAAGAACTTTATGAAGATTGTGTCTTTGGCACCGGAGGTTCTGTAATGGCTGCTAAATTGAAAAAAGGTGATAAAATCACCGTTCTTTCTGGTAAAGACAAAGGTAAAGAAGGTGAAATCACTTCTGTTAATCCTTCTACTGGTAAAGCCATTGTATCGGGTGTGAATGTAGCAGTACGTCATACTAAACAATCCCAAACGTCTCAAGGTGGTCGTGTTTCTGTGGAAATGCCAATTCAATTGTCAAATTTGGCATTGATTGATCCAAAAGAAGGTGGCGCAACTCGCGTTGGTTTCAAAATGGAAGGCGACAAAAAAGTTCGTTTTGCAAAAAAATCAGGAGCGTTGATCGATGGCTGATTATACTCCACGCCTAAAGGCGAGTTATAAAGATGTTGTTCGTCCTGCGATGAAAGAAGAATTCGCATATAAGAATGATATGATGATCCCAAAGATCACTAAGATCACCCTAAACATGGGTATTGGTGAAACAGTAAACGATTCTAAAAAGATCCGTTCTGCAGTTGCTGATATGGCATCTATTGCTGGTCAACAGCCAATCATTACGAAAGCTAAGAAATCTATTGCTGGTTTCCGTGTTCGTGAAGAGATGCCTTTGGGTTGTAAAGTCACATTGCGTGGCGATCAAATGTACGACTTCCTTGATCGTTTGATCACGGTTGCAATGCCTCGTATCCGCGACTTTCGCGGCATCTCGGCAAAAAGCTTTGACGGAAATGGTAACTACGCCATGGGTTTGAAAGAGCATATCGTATTCCCAGAAATCGATTATGATAAAATCGATGAAATGTGGGGCATGGACATCGCTATCAGCACAAACGCAAAAACAGATGCTGAAGCATTGAGCTTGTTGAAGAATTTCAACATGCCTTTCACCAGTTAATCGCGAAGGAGAGAACTTATGGCTAAATCTGCAATGGTTCAACGTCAACTCAAGCGCGAAAAGCTTGTTGTTAAGTATGCTGCAAAGCGTGCTGCGTTGAAAGAAATCGCAAACAATCAAGATCTACCAATGGAAGAGCGTTTCAAAGCGCGTCTTAAATTGGCAGAGCTTCCACGTAATTCTTCAGCTACTCGCTTGCACAATCGTTGCCAAGTGACTGGCCGTCCGAGGGGTTATTACCGTAAACTGAAAATGTCTCGTATCGCGTTGCGCCAATTGGCGTCTGACGGCCAGATACCTGGCATGGTCAAATCGAGCTGGTAAGGAGTAGCAATTATGAACGATCCTATCGGTGATATGCTCACTCGTATTCGCAACGCACATATGCGTGGCAAATCTACAGTGAAAACACCTGCTTCTAAACTACGTGGTTGGGTACTCGACGTTCTAGCGAACGAGGGTTATATCCGTGGTTATGAAGGTGCAACTTCAGACGCTGGTCATCCAGAACTAGATATTTCTTTGAAATATTTTGATGGTGAGCCAGTAATAAAAGAACTTAAACGTGTGTCAAAACCAGGTCGTCGTGTTTACATGGCTTGCTCTGACATTCCAGCAGTTCGTCAAGGTCTGGGAATTTCAATCGTATCTACACCGCAAGGTGTGATGTCAGATGCTCAAGCGCGCGCAGCCAACGTTGGCGGCGAAGTCTTGTGCACAGTATTCTAGGGAGCGGATATGTCTCGTATTGGTAAAAAGCCAGTCAGCCTTCCCAGTGGCGTAACCGCTACTGTCTCTGGTCAGACTGTAGAAATCAAAGGCCCAAAAGGTGTCCGCACCTTTAAAGCTACTGATGACGTAAATCTCGCAGTTGAAGATAGCGCCGTGTCAGTGACACCGCGTGGTTCATCGAAGCGTGCGCGTCAACAATGGGGTATGTCTAGAACACAAATCGCTAATTGCGTGACTGGTGTGACAGATGGCTTCAAAAAAGAGCTGGAAATCAACGGTGTTGGTTACCGTGCTACCATGCAGGGCGCAGTCCTGAAGTTGGCACTAGGCTATTCGCATGACGTGTTGTTCGATGTGCCTGCTGGCATTACTGTAACAGCGCCGAAGCCAACTGAAATTATCGTAGAAGGCATTGATCAACAACAAGTTGGTGAAGTTGCTGCGAAAATTCGTGAGTGGCGTAAGCCTGAGCCTTATAAGGGCAAGGGCATCAAATATAAAGACGAGTATATCTTCCGTAAAGAAGGTAAGTCTAAGTAGGAGCGTGTAAAATGGCACAAACTAGAAGAACATTGTTCCTCAAGCGTCGTATGCGCAACCGGAACAAAATTAAGAAAATGGCTAATGGTCGTACGCGTCTCTGCGTTCACCGTTCGTCAAAAAATATCAGTGTTCAATTGATTGATGATGTAAATGGCATAACAATAGCATCTGCTTCTTCACTTGAAAAAGCATTAGGTGTTATTGGTAAAAATAATGTTGAAGCATCAGCTAAAGTTGGAGCTGCAATAGCAGAACGTGCAAAAAAAGCTGGTGTTGAAACCTGCTATTTTGATCGTGGGGGGTTTATATTCCATGGCAAAGTTAAAGCATTGGCTGATGCAGCCCGCGAGGGTGGTCTGCAATTCTAAGACTGTAGGTGGGCTTTGGCCCACCTCGATGATCCGGGGGCTTGGCTCACTTGGGTTGGTATTTTTAGGGCTTTGCCCATATTCAGGAGGCCAGTATGGCTAGAGAAGATAATCGTCGTGGTCGCGACCGCGATGAAACACCAGAATTTCAAGACCGTTTAGTCGCAATTAATCGTGTTTCAAAAACAGTAAAAGGCGGTAAGCGCTTTGGTTTTGCAGCACTTGTTGTAGTGGGTGACCAAAAAGGTCGTGTAGGATATGGTAAAGGTAAAGCGAAAGAAGTACCTGAAGCAATTCGCAAAGCTACCGAACAAGCAAAGCGCCAAATAATCCGTGTTCCATTACGAGAAGGTCGTACCTTACACCACGATGTAAATGGTCGTCATGGTGCAGGTAAAGTTGTTATGCGTACCGCGCCACAAGGTACAGGTATTATTGCCGGTGGTCCAATGCGTGCTGTTTTTGAAATGTTGGGCGTCCAGGACGTTGTTTCAAAATCAATTGGCTCTCAGAACCCATATAACATGATCCGTGCAACAATGGATGGTCTTTCAAAAGAAGCTTCACCACGTTCTGTTGCACAGCGTCGTGGCAAGAAGGTTTCTGATATCCTTCCAAAAGAAGAGGCTTAGATTATGGCTAAAACAATCGTTATAAAACAAATTGGCTCACCAATTCGCCGCCCTAATGACCAACGTCAAACATTGATAGGCCTTGGACTGAACAAGATGCACAAAATTCGTGAGCTTGAAGACACTCCTTCTGTACGTGGCATGGTTCGTAAGGTCGCACACATGGTAGAGATTATAGAAGAAAAAGGTTAACTTTCCTATTTTCTTATAAACATTTAATGTCTCGTATTTACATACGAGACTTTTTTTTTAATACTCTATTTTGCAACATCATACGTTGAGGCTATTAGCAAAAATTGTTATTGGGTATATTAGTAAATTATGAGCTGCAATATGATCCGCCATATCGTTTTTTTTAACGCTAAAGACCCAAAAGATGAGAAAACCATTTTCAATGGGCTCTCATTGTTATCAAAAATTCCTCATGCTTCTAAATTTGAGGTTGGGCGTAATTTAAAGACTGATCGAATTAGTAAAGAGGGCCCTGACTTTGTAGTTTATGCAGAATTTGTTGACCAAACTGCTCTGGATGCTTATAAAAAACATCCACTTTATGCGGAATCAATTTCTATCGTCCGTCCGTTACGTGATATGCGCATAGCGGCAGATTTTTTAAGTGAAAGTTAAGAATTCTGTATTTGATCAAATCTCTCTAATAAAATAAAGTTTATCTGTGATGTGTTATATTTATTGTAGGATCCTTTATTATATTTTTTGGTGCAAGGCACACGACAGCGTCTTGTAATGCGCTAACCTTGGAGTTATACGCGGAGAGTGTTTACTAAGATCACAGAATCAAACAATGCCGTGTTTGCCCTTTATCGCTAATCGGGGGTAGTTCCGGCCAAAGGAGATAGCGATATGAAACTGAATCAACTTTCAGATAACCCAGGCGCAACTAAACGTCGTAAACGCATCGGCCGTGGACCAGGTTCTGGTACTGGTAAAATGGGTGGGCGTGGCATCAAAGGCCAAAAATCTCGTTCAGGTGTTGCAATAAACGGCTACGAAGGCGGTCAAATGCCATTGTACATGCGTTTACCTAAGCGTGGATTTAACAACATCAATGCCAAAACACACGCAGTAGTGAACCTTGGTTTGATCCAGAAGTTTATAGATGCAAAAAAAATAGATGCAAAAAAGCCAATCACTGAGCAGTCTTTGGTTGAAAGTGGCTTAGTTCGTCGCATTAAAGATGGTGTACGTATACTGGCAAAAGGTGAACTTACATCGAAGCTTGATATTACAGTAACAGGTGCATCTTTATCGGCAGTTGAGGCTGTTGCAAAGCTTGGTGGTACACTTAATGTAACTAAGGCGCCAAAATTAGCTGAATAAGGGTTGTGAGTCGAGTTAACTCGGCCTACAAAATACTACAGTTTTTAGCGCCGCGGTCTAGAAATGGATTTCGCGGCGTTCTCATTGAAAAGGGTTTTGATCATGGCATCAGCAGCTGAACAAATGGCAGCAAATATTTCTTGGGGCGCTTTTGGCAAGGCCAAGGAGCTTCAAAGTCGTATACTTTTTGCTTTGGGTATGCTGATTGTATATCGCTTGGGCACATTTATTCCCGTACCGGGTATTGATGCAGTGGCATTGAAAACATTTGTTGAATCTGCCCAGCAAGGTATTGGTGGCATATTAAATATGTTTACTGGTGGTGCCGTAAGCCGTATGGCCATCTTTGCGCTGGGTATCATGCCATATATTTCAGCTTCCATTATTGTTCAGTTATTAACTGCAATGGTGCCTGCTTTGGAACAGCTTAAAAAAGAAGGTGACCAAGGGCGTAAAAAAATTAATCAGTATACACGTTATGGTACTGTGGCATTAGCTATTTTTCAAGCATATGGCCTATCAGCCGGTTTGCAAGCTGGCGATCTAGCCACAAACCCTGGTTTTCTAACATTCCAATTACCGTGTATAATTACTTTAGTTGGTGGTACTATGTTCCTTATGTGGATAGGTGAGCAGATCACAGCGCGTGGTATTGGTAATGGTATATCATTGATTATTTTTACGGGTATTGTTGCAGAATTACCTGCTGCTCTAGCACAATTTTTTGTTCAAGGGCGCCAGGGAACAATTTCACCAGCTGTAATTCTGGCTGTTATGTTAATGGTTGTTGGTGTGATAGCATTTGTTGTTTTCATGGAGCGGGCATTGAGAAAAGTACATATTCAATATCCTAAGCGTCAAGTTGGTATGAAGGTTTATGGTGGTGAAAGTAGCCACCTACCGATAAAATTAAATCCAGCTGGTGTTATCCCCCCAATTTTTGCTTCTGCACTATTACTTTTACCAACAACTGTTGCAACGTTTTCTAGCACGCAAACATCTGGATTTATGAACACTTTGTTAGCTTGGTTTGGACCTGGCCAACCGCTCTACCTTATCTTTTTTGTACTAATGATTGTTTTCTTTAGTTATTTTTATACAGCTAACGTATCATTCAAAACGGATGAAGTGGCTGATAATTTAAAAAAGCAAAATGGATTTGTACCTGGCATACGTCCTGGTAAAAATACAGAAGCTTATTTGGATTACGTTGTTGCGCGCATCCTAGTTTTGGGCTCAGCCTATTTGGTTGCAGTTTGTTTATTACCTGAAATTTTGCGTTCGCAATTTGCAATTCCGTTTTACTTTGGCGGAACAAGCTTACTAATCGTTGTATCTGTGACAATGGATACTATTCAACAAGTTCAATCACATCTGCTGGCTCATCAGTATGAAGGCTTAATTGAACGCTCTAAACTGACTGGTAAAAACCGTGCTAAAGCGCGTAAGCGAAAGACGCGTCGCTAATTAGGAGAGATCACATGAATATCATTTTGATTGGCCCGCCTGGAGCTGGTAAGGGTACACAGGCTGCAACACTAGTTAAAAAACATAACATGGTTCAATTATCTACTGGTGATATGTTACGTGCTGCTCGTACTTCTGGCACTGAATTGGGAAAAACTGTTGCAGGGGTCATGGATCGCGGTGAACTTGTTACAGATGAGATTGTTATTGGTTTAATTGAAGAACAGTTAACAGATGGTGATGTTAGTGGGGGTTTCATTTTTGACGGGTTCCCACGTACATTGGCCCAAGCTGATGCATTGAGCGAATTGTTGAGTAAAGTTGATCAAAAGTTAGACACAGTTATACAAATGACTGTTGATGACAAAGTCTTGGTAAATCGTATTACTGGACGTTTTACATGTGGTAGCTGTGGTGAAGGTTATCATGAAGAGTTCAAAAAGCCTGCAACTCATGATAAATGTGATAAGTGTGGTGCTGCTGATACTTTTAAAAAGCGTGCAGATGATAATGAAGTCTCATTAAAGACACGATTAATGGCATATTATAAGGAAACATCACCGCTTATCGGATATTATTATGCAAAAGGTCAGTTGGAACAGGTTAACGGTTTGAATAGTATCGATAGAGTTGGATTAGATATTTCAAAAGTAATGGCTGGAGTAAGCTAGGACCTAATATCATGTATGCTTACTATTTTATCATACTACTTTATTGTGTATAATTTAATCTATTCAACAAATAATTACAGGCTTATCTACTTGACGCCTAATCATTTTTCGCCTAATTGACAGCCTTCTAATCTTAAATCTTTGGATTGAGTTGATAGTTATCGATTCGCCGAATTTTCTTTGAAGATCAGATGTTATTGGAGCCCAGAAAATACTGTTGAGCTTCGTTGTGAAAATAGGTTCTGGAAAGACGGAACCGCAACTGTAAGGATAAATATATTGGCACGTATTGCTGGCGTTAACTTGCCGACCCATAAGCGGGTCCCAATCGCTTTAACATACATCACAGGCATAGGCCCTACTTCTGCAGGTAAGATTTGCGAAGGTACAAAAATTGATGTTACCCGCCGTATTAACGAGTTGTCTGACGCTGAAGTGTTGTCCATCCGTGAATACATCGACGCTAACTTCGAGGTTGAAGGTGACTTACGCCGTGAAGTTTCTATGAACATCAAACGTTTGATGGATCTGGGCTGCTATCGCGGCCTGCGTCATCGTCGTGGTTTGCCTGTTCGTGGCCAACGCACTAGTACTAACGCTCGTACTCGCAAGGGACCTGCAAAGGCCATTGCTGGTAAGAAGAAATAGGGGAGTTCTGATCAATGGCACGTGAAATTCGTACAAAGAAAAAAGAACGCAAAAACATCACAGCTGGTGTTGCGCACATTAACTCTTCTTTTAATAACACAAAAATTCTAATCGCAGACGCACAAGGTAATGCTATTGCATGGTCTTCTGCTGGAACGATGGGTTTTAAAGGTTCTCGCAAATCAACACCATATGCTGCTCAGATGGCTGCAGAAGATGCTGGAAAAAAAGCGCAAGAACATGGTGTTAAAACTTTAGAGGTTGAAGTTCAAGGACCTGGTTCTGGTCGTGAAAGCGCATTGCGTGCTTTGGCTGCAATCGGTCTGAATGTGACATCTATCCGTGATGTGACACCTATGGCACACAACGGTTGTCGGCCTCCAAAGCGTCGCCGCGTTTAATCTATACAGGCAGGCCCTTGGGCCTGCCTTACTATGTTTTTAACCTCGAGCGTTCGCTAGGCCGGATTCATCCCAGTGAACAAGAATGGAGGCCCATATGATCCAAAAAAATTGGCAAGAGCTAATAATGCCGACCCAACTAGACATTAAACCGGGCGCTGACCCATTGCGTATGGCAACTATTGTTGCTGAGCCTTTGGAACGTGGCTTTGGTTTGACATTAGGCAATGCTTTGCGTCGCGTTTTGTTATCGTCGTTACAGGGTGCAGCAATTACATCTGTTCAAATTGATAATGTTCTGCATGAATTCTCTTCTGTGGCCGGTGTGCGTGAAGACGTAACTGACATAGTTTTGAACCTAAAGGGCGTTGCTATTTCAATGGAAGTCGAAGGCCCAAAGCGGGTGTCAATTTCAGCAAAAGGCCCTTCAGTGGTTACCGCTGGTGACATTGCTGAAACTGCCGGTATTGAAGTTTTAAATAAAGATCATATCATCTGTCATTTAGACGATGGTGCATCTTTGTTTATGGAACTGACTGTAGATACAGGAAAAGGTTACGTTGCAGCCGATCAAAACCGGCCAGAAGACGCGCCAATTGGATTGATACCAATTGATGCTTTGTATTCGCCTGTTTTGAAGGTATCTTACGACGTCCAGCCAACACGTGAAGGTCAAGTTTTAGACTATGACCAATTGACAATGAAGATTGAAACAGATGGTTCTGTTTCTGCAGAAGATGCAATAGCTTTTGCTGCACGTATCTTACAAGATCAATTAGCAACTTTTGTTAACTTTAACGAACCAGAAGCTGCACAACGTCAAGATGAAGAAGATGATTTAGAATTCAACCCACTTCTACTGAAGAAAGTGGATGAATTAGAATTATCAGTGCGTTCTGCAAATTGCCTGAAAAACGATAATATTGTTTATATTGGTGATTTGATCCAGAAGACAGAAGCAGAAATGCTGCGGACGCCAAACTTTGGCCGCAAATCCTTGAATGAAATCAAAGAAGTTCTGACTGTTATGGGACTGCACCTTGGCATGGACATTGTAGACTGGCCGCCAGAGAATATCGAAGAACTCGCTAAGAAGTTTGAAGATCAATTTTAAAAATTCAGGTACTTCCCTCAGGGGAGTACCTATTCAATGCCCACAATAGTGGGGAAATAGATTAGTTTTTAATTCTGAAAACCTTTCTCGGGCAATTCCGCCCCAAGGAGTGTGAGACCCAACGCAGGCTCACCAGACAAAGTAAAATTAAATAAAGGATATATATTATGCGCCACGCAAAAGGTTACCGCCGCCTAAATCGGACACACGAACACCGCAAAGCTTTATTTGCAAACATGGCTGGATCATTGATTGAGCATGAACAAATAAAAACAACACTGCCTAAAGCAAAAGAACTCCGCCCAATCATGGAAAAGATGATTACTTTGGCCAAACGTGGTGATCTGCACGCACGCCGTCAAGCGGCCTCTAAATTAAAGCAAGAGCAATACGTTGCTAAATTGTTTGAAATACTGGGCCCACGATACAAAGATCGTCAAGGTGGATATGTTCGCGTATTGAAGGCTGGTTTCCGTTATGGTGACATGGCTCCAATGGCTATTATTGAATTTGTTGACCGTGACGTAAACGCAAAAGGTGCAGGCGATAAGGCACGCGTTGAAGCAGAAGAAGTATCTGAAGCTTAATCTTACCTTTTTAGATATTATTAAAAGCGAGCTTATTGGCTCGCTTTTTTATTTTAAATTGAATATTTTTTATAATTAATAAATTAATAATTATTAATTCTCGATATGAATCTGTAGTTAAACTCTATAAGATTAATTTATGGCAGACCTATTTGATTTAAGCTCTAATGCATTACCACATGAGGCTAAACGCCCTCTTGCAGATAGATGTCGCCCTGCAAAACTAACTGATATCATTGGACAACAGAAACTTGTTGGACCAAATGGTTCCTTGTCAACAATGTTGATAACTGGAAACTTATCGTCAATTATCTTTTGGGGACCACCTGGCGTAGGTAAAACAACCATAGCGCGCTTACTGGCAAATGAAACTGATATGCACTTTGTACAAATAAGTGCAATTTTTTCAGGTGTTGCAGATTTAAAAAAACAATTTGAAGCCGCACGAATTCGCCGAAGTAACGGTTTAGGCACGTTATTGTTTGTTGATGAAATTCATAGATTTAATAAGTCACAGCAAGATGGTTTTCTACCTTTTATGGAAGATGGTACAATTATATTAGTTGGCGCAACTACTGAAAATCCGTCTTTTGAGCTAAATCCAGCTTTGATGTCACGATCTCAAGTGATGGTATTAGAGCGATTATCTTTAACTGAATTAGAATTGATTGGGCAGCGCGCTGAGAAGGAAATGGGAAAAGCATTACCGCTGAATGGTGAGGCACGCGAAGCATTGCTTGAAATGGCTGATGGTGATGGGCGTAGCCTTTTAAATTTGGCTGAACAAGCTTTTGGATGGGATGGTGGCGTACTAAATGTAGATCAATTGGGCAAACGCTTATCTAAGCGTGCAGCTCAATATGATAAGGGAGGAGATGCACATTACAACCTTATTTCTGCATTACATAAGTCTGTACGTGGATCTGACCCTGATGCAGCTTTGTATTGGTTTGCAAGAATGCTTGAGGGCGGTGAAGATCCTAGGTACTTGGCACGACGTTTAACTCGAATGGCTATTGAAGATGTTGGCTTAGCTGATCCTCAAGCTCAAAATATCTGCTTGCAATCGTGGCAAACGTATGAGCGACTAGGATCACCTGAGGGAGAGTTGGCTCTTGCGCAAGCTTTATTATATTTAACTTTAGCACCAAAATCGAACGCAGCATATGCGGCTTATAAAAATGCACGACTGTCTGCAAAACATACTGGATCTAATTTGCCTCCAAAACATATTTTGAATGCGCCTACTAAGTTTATGAAGGAACAAGGTTATGGAGATGGGTATGCCTATGACCATGATCAAGAAGATGGGTTTTCTGGGCAGAACTATTTTCCTGATAATATGCCCCGCGGTGTATATTATTTGCCAGTAGAACGTGGCGAAGAACGTGAGCTAAAAAAACGATTAGATTTCTTTGCTAAGCTCCGGGTTAAGAAAAATAAATCGACAAATTGACTTTAAAGTGGTTTAGGGCGTTATGACCTATATTTTAATAGCATTAGGTGGTGCCTTAGGCGCTGTCACTAGATATCTAATAATGTTGTCCATTGCATTCCCTGTTGGAACGCTAGTGGTCAATATTTTTGGATCATTCTTGATGGGGCTTGTCTTTATTTGGTTTTCAACCCGAATGACGGGGCAGTGGCCTTTATTTTTAATGACAGGATTTTTAGGTAGTTTTACAACTTTGAGCGCATTTTCTTTAGATGTTGTTCGTCTGTTTGAAGCTGAAAAATATATTTACGTTGGTGGCTATGTTCTTGCGACTTTCGTAATCTCTATACTGGCGATTTTCGCAGGTATGTTTTTGATGAAAGCAGTGATCGCATGAACGGTGTACAAATGATAACAGTAGATGCAGATGGTCAAAACCAGCGTTTGGACCGGTTTCTACGCCGTACTTTTCCAGATTTAGGGCAGGGACGCATTGAGAAAATGTGTCGTAAAGGTGAATGTCGCGTAGATGGTGGGCGTGTTAAGGCATCAACTCGTTTAGTGCCGGGTCAAACTGTACGCATTCCACCTCTGCCAGATACATCTGATATGCCGCGAGATACTGCTACTGCCAAAATTACTAAGGCTGATGCAGAAATGATCCGTGGTGCAGTCTTATATAAAGATGACTATATTATTGCTATTAATAAACCTGCAGGGTTGGCTGTTCAGGGTGGGTCAGGGCAACTTCGCCATGTGGATGGCTTGAGTGCTGCGCTAAAGTTTGATTTAGAAAGCAAACCAAAATTGGTACATCGTTTAGATAAAGATACATCAGGTGTGCTATTGTTGGCTCGTACTGGTCTTGCCGCAGCAGGTTTAACAAAGGCTTTTCAATCACGTGAAACACGCAAAATTTATTGGGCTGCAATTGCGGGCTGCCCACAACCTAAATTAGGTACTATTAAATATGGATTAGTCAAAGCAGGTGGTCATGGCCCAAATGGTGGTGGTGAGAAGATGCAATGTATACATCCAAGTGAAGTTTCTGGGACCCCAGACGCAAAACATGCAACTACAGATTATACAGTATTAGAAGATGTTGGTAAGAGAGCATCTTGGGTTGCTTTAGTCCCAATTACTGGGCGAACTCATCAATTGCGTGCGCATATGGCAGAGCTTGGCAATCCAATTGTTGGTGATGGTAAGTATGGTACTAATTCGCAAACTAATGAAGGTGATGGGTGGGGCGCCCAGCTCGGTGGTGACATCAGCCGTAAAATGCATTTGCATGCAAGATCTCTTACTTTCACTCACCCCATTACAAAAAAAGAAATTCACATTACAGCAGACATGCCAGAGCACATGGAGCGAACTTGGGCTACATTCGGCTGGGAAGTTAAATATGCACCAGTTGATCCGTTTGAGGCCTACAAGTGACACCAAGCTTAAAAAAACGATTTTGGAAAAAAGCAACAGTTGTTGAAGTATCAGGGGGATATGGAATTGAATTAGATGGGCAGCGCGTGCAAACTCCATCTAAATTGCCTCTTATTGTTGTATTTCGTGTTATTGCTGATGCCATTGCGTCTGAGTGGATGGCACAAGTAAACTTAGTAAATCCTTCAGCTATGCCTGCAACTCGGATGGCTAACTCAGTTATCGATAAAGTTATTTTAAACCAAAATGCTATTATAGAAATGTTAACAGAGTACTCTGGTAGTGACCTATTATGTTATCGTGCAACAAGCCCACAAAGCTTAATTGATGCACAAGGTATTGTTTGGGATCCTTTGCTTGATTGGTCAGCAAAAAAAAATCTTGCACCAATGAATGTAGCATCTGGAATCATGCACGTAGAACAGCCAGTAACAAGTATCGATGTGTACCGCTCTAAGCTAAAAGAAATGAATCCATATCAACTGGCTGGGGTTCACGATCTAATTACAATTAGTGGGTCTGTAATAATTTCTATGGCTTTGATTTCGAATCACTTAAATATTGATGAGGCCTGGATTGCTGCTTCAGTTGATGAGATTTGGCAGGAAAAACAGTGGGGATCGGATATGGAAGCAAAGGAAGTGCGTGCTAAGAAGCGTTTAGACTTTGAATTTGCTTTCAATTTTTGGAAAAGTGCCTGTTAGCCAAATTAGTAACCCTAAAACTATAGATATAGGTCATAGTTAGTTACTTAATATAAAAAAAATGAGTATTATTAAGAGTGAATTGGTATTTTCTATATATATTTGAAAAGAATTTTAAAAGTTGATAGAGTTATTTTTAATAATTTGAGTTAATTTTTAGTGCCTGTGATTTTAAAGGTAACTCTATGTTACCTAATTATATATCATAAGCCTGTTTTTGCTAACTACATATAGATTATGGTTGACGATGTACGGGCGTTTGCCGCACACTTACTTAGGTTTTGGGGCTTGCCCCGATGCTTTCAAAATAGGCCCTTAGGGCTCTAAAAACGCTCTGTACTTAATCAGGGCACACAGGATGAGGAACAAGATGAAAAAATCTGCTTTTTTAGGCACATTAGCTGCCGCAACATTCGCGGCTGGTTTTGCTGCTGCTGGTACACTTGACGATGTCAAAGCTGCTGGCGAACTAAAGTGTGGCGTATCAACTGGCTTAGCTGGTTTCGCATTGGCTAACGCAAATGGCGTTTGGGATGGTTTCGACGTAGCTGTATGTCGTGCAGTTGCTGCTGCTGTTTTAGGTGATGGCAATGCTGTTAAATTCGTACCCACAACCGGTAAAACCCGCTTTACAGCTCTGGCTTCTGGCGAAATTGATATGTTGGCACGTAACACAACATGGACATTCAGCCGTGACGTTGATTTAAAATTTGAATTTGCTGGTGTAAACTATTACGATGGCCAGGGTTTCATGGCGCCAAAAGCATTGGGTATTAGCTCGGCTAAAGAATTAGATGGCGCGACTGTATGTATCCAAACCGGTACAACAACTGAGTTAAACTTGGCTGATTTCTTCCGTGCAAACGGTATTAGTTATGATCCGGTACCAATCGAAACAAATTCAGAAGCGCAAGCGCAATACTTAGCTGGTGCATGTGACGTTTACACAACTGATGCTTCAGGATTAGCATCTACACGTGCTACATTTGAGTCACCTGATGATCACATGGTTTTACCAGAAATCGTATCTAAAGAGCCATTAGGTCCACTTGTTCGTCACGGTGATAATAATTGGGGTGACATTGTTCGTTGGACTTTGAACGCTTTGATTACAGCGGAAGAACTAGGTGTAACATCTATGAATGTTGCTAAACATAGCTCAGAAGCAGGAAAAAACCCAGAAGTTAACCGTCTATTAGGTACAGAAGGTGACTTGGGCGGCATGCTAGGGTTAGATAAAGCATGGGCATCAAGAGCGATTGCTGTAAATGGTAACTATGGCGAAATCTTTGAGAAAAATATTGGTGTGAACACACCAATTGGTATTGCTCGTGGATTAAACGCTTCATGGACTGAAGGTGGATTAATCTACTCTGCACCTTTCCGTTAATTGTTGATATTTGGGCGCTGCTAAAGTTGCAGCGCCCATTTTTTTATCTAAATATTTTTTATCTAAAAGTAATTGCATTTTGTCAGCCACTAGTGGGCAAAATGCAATTGCATTTAATCGGGGGACTTTAAGCAATGACTGCAATCCCAGATCCAAGTAAACAAGGGTTTAAGTTTAGCCAGCTGCTTTACGATACACGTTACAGGTCAATGACGATTCAGATCATTGCTTTAATTGGTATTTTATTATTTTTTGGATGGTTGATTAATAATACAGCATCTAATCTAGCTACTTTAGGCAAGCCTATCCAATTCAAATTTTTAGGTGAACCTGCAAGCTATGATATTAATCAACGGCTTTTAGATTATACATCTCGAGATACTCATCTCCGAGCAAGTCTAATAGGTCTACTCAATACGTTAATACTTGCGTTTATGGGTTGTGTAACCGCTACTGTTTTGGGCGTAGCTATTGGTGTCATGCGTTTATCTAAGAATTGGTTAGTGGCGCGTGTGATGACGCTCTATATTGAAACTTTCCGAAATATTCCTGTACTGCTTTGGATTATCATAGTGTTTTCAATAATGATTGAAACCATGCCAACCCCCAGTGCGTTTCGTTCGGGTGAGGCGAGTATGATGCTTTATGATTCTATTGCGATCACTAATCGTGGAGTTTACGTGCCTGAGCCTTTGTTTAGCAGAAGTTTGGGTGATTGGAATTTATTTGGTACTTCTAGCCTGCGGTTTGGTATTAGCTTAGATTTAGTAGTAATATTAATTACCTTGTTTGTTGGTATTTTTGCTTCAAGAAAAGTTAAAAAAAATGCTGATAAAATACAAAATGAAACTGGTATGCGTCCAACAACATGGTGGAAAAGACTATCATTAATTATTTTTCCTGTTGCTATCATATTGTGGATCCTTGGACTTTACCTTGGGTATCCAGAACTAAAGGGTTTTAATTTTAAAGGTGGCACGTATATGCGTAACTCCTTGATTGCTCTTTGGGTTGCTTTGTCGTTATACACAGCAGCATTTATCGCTGAAAATGTACGCGCAGGTATTCAAGCTGTTTCTAAAGGGCAATCGGAAGCGGCTCATGCTTTGGGTATTTCATCCAGTCGCACAATGAGTTTAGTAATTTTGCCACAAGCATTGCGTATTATTATTCCACCATTAATTTCACAATATTTAAATCTTACTAAAAACTCTTCTTTAGCAATTGCAGTTGGGTATATGGATTTAACAGGTACTTTAATGGGCATCACATTAAACCAAACAGGACGTGAGTTGGAGACTGTTCTGATGGGAATGGCTGTTTACCTGGCTATTTCACTGGCAATTTCTAGTGTGATGAATTGGTATAATAATTCTGTTAAATTGGTGGAGCGTTAATATGGTTGATCAATCTTTCGTAAGAACAGAAATTGTACCAGAAAAATCAGCACCATTGTCAGAAGCTGGCATTGTTGGTTGGTTCAAAAAAAATATGTTCTCTGATATACCAAATACTATCCTAACTGGTGTGGTTTTATATATTATATTCATGGTTTTAGGTAACATTTTACCATGGGTATTTTCACCCACATGGAACTCCGTATCATTAACTGAATGCCGTAGTATTTTAGCTGAAATAGGCCGAGATGGTCACGGAAATGGTGGAGCCTGTTGGGGTGTAATTCGTGAACGTTGGCTACAATTAATGTTTGGGTTTTATCCATCTGAATTATACTGGCGACCTGTGTTGTCATTTTTATTGCTTGGAGTTGCACTGGCACCAGTCTTATTTGATAGGGTTTCACGTAAAATATTATTTTTTACAGCTGTTTATCCTTTTATATGCTTTTGGCTAATCTGGGGGGGGTCTATTTGGTTTCCCGTATCAGTATTCACTGGCTTTATTATTAGTTATTTTGGATTTGTGATTGGAAGCAAATCTGCTGGATCGCTAGCTGGGGTACTAGCAGCCATGGCACTACCAATTATTTGGTGGTTTGTTCTGCTTAGCCCAGTCAATTCAGCGCTTAATTCTATTATACCACTTGGATCTGAAGCTATTGATTCTGATAGACTAGGTGGTTTCATGTTGGCGATTTTGATTGGTGTAACAGGTATAGCATTATCACTACCGATTGGAATACTATTGGCGCTTGGGCGCCAATCAGATCTTCCAATTTTGAAGGGTGTTTGCGTATGCTTTATTGAATTTATTAGGGGGGTTCCCTTAATAACGTTACTGTTTGTTGCATCAACGCTATTAAATGTTTTCTTACCACCGGGATCTAATTTTGATTTGATTCTGCGAGTTATGATAATGGTTACTCTATTTGCATCTGCATATATGGCTGAAGTTATTCGGGGTGGGTTAGCTGCTTTACCAAAGGGACAATATGAAGCTGCAGATAGTCTTGGTTTGGATTACTGGAAGGCTCAGCGCCTAATTATTTTGCCTCAAGCATTGAAAATATCGATCCCTGGCATTGTTTCAACGTTTATTGGTTTATTTAAAGATACCACCTTAGTCTCAATTATTGGTCTGTTGGACCCATTAGGGCTATCCACAAATATTCGTGCTGATATGGCATGGAATGGTATTCTGTGGGAGCTTTATGGTTTTGTGGCCCTTATTTTCTTCATCTTCTGTTTTTCTATGTCGCGGTATTCAATGTATCTAGAGCGCAAGCTTGCGACGGGTCACTAATTAAAAGGAGCGTCTGTTATGGCTAACGCAAAAAAGCAACTTGAAATCAGTGATGAGGTCGCAATCCAAATCACTAAAATGAATAAGTGGTTCGGGTCGTTTCACGTATTGCGTGATATTGATCTAACTGTCCAACGTGGTGAGCGTATTGTTGTTGCAGGGCCTTCGGGATCTGGAAAGTCTACGCTAATTAGGTGCATTAATGCATTAGAAGAACATCAAGAAGGACTTATCACAGTCGATGGCACAGTTTTATCGTCTGATTTAAAAAATATTGATACTATCCGATCAGAAGTTGGCATGTGTTTTCAACACTTCAACCTATTCCCGCATTTGACTATTTTAGAAAACTGCATGTTGGCTCCAATTTGGGTGCGAAAAGTACCGCAAAAAGAAGCACTAGAAACAGCAATGCATTTCCTTGAGAAAGTAAAAATTCCAGAGCAAGCTAATAAATACCCTGGCCAACTGTCTGGCGGCCAGCAGCAACGTGTGGCGATTGCACGTTCTTTGTGTATGAAGCCTCGTATAATGTTGTTTGATGAACCAACTTCTGCACTAGACCCTGAAATGATTAAAGAAGTTTTGGATACAATGGTTACATTAGCAGAAGACGGTATGACTATGATAGTTGTTACACACGAAATGGGTTTTGCACGTGAAGTTGCAAATCGTGTAATTTTCATGGATGAAGGCCAGATCATTGAACAGAATGAACCTGAAGCATTCTTTGATAACCCACAAAACGAACGTACAAAACTATTCTTGTCGCAAATATTAGGGCATTAAAATTATGATTAGAGCAAATCTAAAATTTGATTAGGTTTGCTTTAGTTACTTTATTTTTAATAATTTTTATGCATTGAGATATAGAATCTACCAAAATTTTTAATAAATCCTATGCATTTCATACACAGGCTCTGGACGCCTATGGATAGCCTCGTTAGACATCCTCCATGGCTAATATAATTAACGAACAAAATGATGAACCTATTGGCGGTGCTACACTGTCTGAACCATTGCGGCGCGCTATTGGTGATCGGTATCTAACTTATGCGCTATCTACAATAATGCACCGAGCATTGCCTGATGCGCGCGATGGATTAAAGCCTGTGCATCGCCGAATTTTGTATGCAATGTATCGATTAAAATTAGTTTCTAATGGAAAATTTTTAAAATCTGCAAAAATTTCTGGTGACACTATGGGAGATTTCCACCCACATGGTGATGCCGCAATCTACGATGCGATGGCAAGATTGGCACAAGATTTCTCTGTGAGATATCCAATGGTTGATGGCCAAGGTAATTTTGGAAACATTGATGGGGATAACCCTGCTGCGGCGCGTTACACTGAAGCCCGGATGACAGCTGTTGCTGAGGCTATGCTAATTGGTATGGAAGAGGATGCCGTTGATTTTAGGGATAACTATGATGGACGCTTAACGGAACCTTCTGTGTTGCCTGCTAGTTTCCCAAATCTATTGGCAAATGGTTCAACAGGAATTGCTGTAGGTATGGCAACAAATATTCCACCACATAATATTGGTGAACTTCTTGATGCTTCTATCCACTTGATTAAAGCGCCAAATGCACGAGATGAAACTTTAATGGATTACGTGCCTGGGCCAGACTTTCCCACTGGTGGTATTTTAGTTGAACCAAGAGAAAACCTATTAGAAGCCTATAAAACAGGACGAGGTCCTATGCGACTACGTGCGCGCTGGGAACTAGAAGAACTACCTCGAGGTCTTTGGCAAATTGTTGTAACGGAGATACCGTACCAAGTACAAAAGTCAAAATTAATTGAAAAAATTGCTGAATTAATTCAATTAAAAAAATTACCAATATTAACTGATGTTCGTGATGAAAGTGCTGAAGATATTCGATTGGTTTTAGAGCCACGTGCAAAAACTGTTGATCCAATTATTTTGATGGAAACATTGTTTCGAATGTCAGATTTGGAAACTCGGTTTAATTTAAATTTGAACACTTTGATTGATGGGCGCACACCTAAAGTCTGTTCGATGAAAGAAGTATTAAGAGCTTTCATTGATCACAAACGTGATGTGTTGTTAAGACGATCTAAGCATCGAATGGAAAAAATTGATCGCAGACTAGAAGTCTTAGAAGGCTATATTGTTGCCTTTTTAAATCTTGATCGCGTAATTGAGATTATCCGTAATGATGACGAACCAAAGCAGACTATGATGACAGAATTTAGTTTGTCAGATGCTCAAGTTGAAGCAATTTTGAATATGCGTTTGCGAAGTTTACGTAAACTTGAAGAGATCGAATTACGAACAGAACTTGATGCATTGCAAGTAGAACGTGCTAATCTTGAGGATCTTTTAAGTTCTGAAGAAATGCAATGGGATAAAATTATTGATGAATTGCGCGAAACACGGAAAAAATTTGGTAAAAATAGTAAACATGGCGCTCGCCGCACTGAGTTAGCAGATGCACCAGAATTTGAAGAAGTCCCAATTGAGGCAATGATTGAAAAAGAACCTATCACGGTTGTATGTTCTGCAATGGGATGGGTGCGGGCCATGAAAGGCCACGTGGATCTAGGCCAAGAGCTGAAATATAAAGATGGAGACCAAGGTCGTTTTGTTTTTCATGCTGAAACAACTGATAAGCTTTTAATGTTTGGTGGTAATGGACGGTTTTACACGATGTCTTGCTCTGACCTTCCAGGTGGGCGTGGCATGGGCGAACCAATCCGATTGATGGTAGACCTACCAAATGATGCAGCGATGATTGATTTTTTTATTCATAAGGCAGAGCGAAAACTCTTAGTTGCTTCAAATGCTGGAGATGGTTTTATAGTTAGTGAAACTGACGTCGTTGCGCAAACGCGCACTGGTAAACAAGTGCTGAATGTCAAAGGTGATATCAAAGCTTTAATATGTAAACCTATTGCTGGAAATCATGTTGCTACGGTTGGGGAAAATCGTAAAGTATTAATTTTTCCATTAATTGAATTACCAGAAATGAGCCGAGGTAAAGGCGTTCGGCTCCAAAAATATAAAGATGGTGGGCTAAATGATGCAACAACTTTCCATTTGGAAGATGGCTTATCATGGTTAGATCCAGCTGGAAGGCGTCGTATTGAAACTGAATTAATAGATTGGGTTGGCAAGCGAGCTGGAACAGGGCGAATGGCACCTCGTGGTTTCCCAAGAGATAATACGTTTACTTGATTAGGCGTATGATTTTTTAAATATGTATAGTCTATTTTCGTAATAAAACTTGTAAAATCTAGTTATTTTAGTACCTCTAATAAATGAAATTTCATTAGTATTTGGTTAAATTTAAATTTTTAAAAAAAGCATTTGTTTTATAGCAAAGGCTTGCATCTGTGCCAAATTCCTTTTAATTGTGCATTACTTTGGTATAGGGGTTTAGCTCAGTTGGTAGAGCATCGGTCTCCAAAACCGAGGGTCGTGGGTTCGAGTCCCTCAGCCCCTGCCAAAGTCATTACACAAAATTGATATATTATGAGTTATTGATGCTATCAGCGACAATGTAAGAAGATGTTTGTGTAAAAAAATCCTATGATTTTACATGATTAATTTATTTTCTTTATTGGGTTGTTAATTTTTATGCCGAAGTGCCAAACCATCAATCGATGGTTTCAAAAAACTATAAATATAGCTAACCTAATGTTTATAGCTAATAGTTTAATCAAATTTACTAAGGAATAATTAAGAATGAGCCATGTGTTAGAAAATCTACCTTGGATTGGGTTTGCGATGCTTTCCTTATTAATTCTATTTTTGAATCGAAAAAAAGCAGATGGTTCTTTAGTTCCTAATGGTCAAACTAAAACTTTAGAAAACAAAATTCTTGAATTTGAAGTTAAAATACTGGCTGTAGGTTCGGCTGCCTCAAAATTTGAGGCATTAGCTGAAGAACGAAAGACTGAAATAAGCAGATTAAACGAAGACCTTTCAAAGTTACGCAATAAACTGGAATATGAAAATGAACAGAAAACTAGTCTATCAAACAAAATATCAGAGTTAAATGCACAAAGTTTAGCAGAAAAAAAGTCTTCTGAAGAAAAAATTCAAATTTTGTCACAGCTGCGTGATGATATGGAATCTAAATTCAAAGAACTTGCAACAGAAGCTTTGAAGGTTCAGGGTGAAAGCTTTTCTAAGGCAAATATTGAAAAGTTAGAAGCTACGCTAACTCCCCTAAAAGAGCATGTCGGGCATTTTGAAAAAGAATTGCGCCAGGTCAATGAGCAAACTATTAAAGATAGAGAGCATTTGAAGGCTGAAATAAGCCAACTATCAAAACAATCTGAAAAAATATCTCATGATGCAATAGCACTGACGAAAGCATTAAAGGGAGATACCCAGATGCAAGGTGCTTGGGGTGAAATGATTTTAGAGAGCATTCTCGAAAAATCAGGTTTACGTAAAGGCGAAGAGTATGAAACTCAAGTTAATAGAACAGGCTTGGATGGTGAACGATTACGGCCTGACGTGGTAGTCAATTTACCTGGCGGCAAAACATTAGTTATTGATAGTAAAGTTTCTTTGGTTGCTTACACAGATGCGGTAAATGCAGAAAATGATTTTGATGCTATAGCAGCAAGGAAAAGGCATATAGTATCTCTTAGAAATCATATTAATGGATTATCTGCTAAGGGGTATCAATTGGCAGAAAGTTCCTCAGTTGATTATGTAATTCTTTTTGTCCCTATTGAGGGTGCATTGTCAGAAGCTTTACGTGAAGATGGTAAAATAACTGAATTCGCTTTGGAGAAAAATATTACGATAGCGACACCAACGACACTGATGATGGCACTAAAAACTATTTCTAATGTTTGGGACGTTGAACGCCGAAATAAAAATGCTGAGTTAATAGCAAGCCGTGCTGGAAAACTTTATGATAAGGTAAGTGGTTTTGTGCAAAATATGGAAAAAGTTGGAGAAAAGTTAACTCAAGCACAAGATTCATATGATGTAGCATTTGGTCAACTTTCAAAAGGACGTGGTAATGTCTTATCTCAAGTTGAAAATTTGAAAACACTTGGTGCTAAAACATCAAAGTCCATTGACGCAGACTATGACGTATCTAGCAATTTTGATGATGAGCTTATTGAAAGTAAAAAAGCTACAAAAGATAGTAATTAAATATATTTAGTTTTAATTAGAATCCACAATAAATATATCGTATGCTTTGAGAGCTTTAGCGCTAAATGCGTAAGATGGTCCGCCACCCATATAAGTAGCCATTTCTAATGCTTCACAAAGTTCTTCACGTCTAATGCCTAAGCGAACTAACGATCGAACATGAAAGCCAATACAGCTGTCACAGCGTGTTGCTACGGCAATTCCAAGAGCTATAAGTTCTTTTGTTTTTTCACTGAGTGCACCATCTGATTTGGCAGTTTGTCCCATTAGTCCAAAACCTTTGGCTGTCTGGGGGATTTCTTTTGAAAATAAAGCTAAATTCTCTTCAGTTTCGTGCATAAATTTTTTCCAATCCATACTTGTATCCTTATTGTCGTTCATCTGATCCCATGTGGCGTTCCAGCCAACGTACGCCTGCGCTTATTATTAATACAAGTACTAGGTATTCCAGTATAAGAAGTGAATAGAGCTCCAGCGGCCTATACTCGGTAACTACAAGTTCGTTTGCACGTCGTGTTAATTCTTGCATTCCAATTACAGATGCAAAAGCGCTCATTTTAACTATGTAAATGAATTGATTGGCAAGTGGTGGCAGAATACGGCGTATAGCTTGTGGTAAAATTACATACCGCATGGACTGGGCATAACTTAGTCCTATAGTTTGTGAAGCTTCAGCTTGACCTCTAGCAATAGATTGAATGCCTGATCGGTAAATTTCTGCAGTAAATGCACTATCCGAAATGGCTAAAGTTATAACTGCACCCCAAAATGGATCGATAGGAATATTAAGACCCATTGATTTGAAAATAATTGGTAAACCATAAAAAACCCAGAATAACATTGGTAGTAATGGTATTGATCTAATTAGTTCCACATAAACTCTGTTAACAATGCGCCAGACCCGCTTGGATGATTGCCCAGGTAAAGCAACAACTAGCCCTAGTGTTATTGAAATAACTGCAGCAGTTACTGAAATAAGTATCGTATTTCCCATTCCGGATACTAAAAATTTTATGTTTATCCATCCTGAAGGTGTGTTCGGGTTAATAACATACCAACCCCAAATATCGGAAGTACAACTGCAAAGTCCAAGCAATGCAAAAAGTGAAAGGCAGAGTTTTTTCATATTCTTATTAATGCTTTAAAATTTGGTTTAAAAATGTTTGGCAGCGCTGGGTCTTTGGGGAATTAAAAAAGTTTTCAGTTAAAGCTTGTTCAACTATTTGGCCTTGGTCCATGAATAAGACTTTATCGGCAACTTTACGTGCAAAGCCCATTTCATGAGTAACAACTACCATAGTCATCCCATCATTTGCCAGTTCTACCATTACATCTAAAACTTCAGAAATCATTTCTGGATCAAGTGCTGAGGTAGGTTCATCAAATAGCATTACCTTAGGTTCCATGCATAGAGACCGAGCTATTGCAACCCGTTGCTGTTGGCCGCCAGAAAGTTGTGAAGGCATTTTTTGTGCCTGATCCGTAATTCGAACACGCTCTAGATAGTGTAGAGCAATCTCAACAGCTTTTTGGCGGCTCTGTCTTTGAGCTTTCATTGGGCCTAAAATAAGGTTTTCCATGACAGTGAGGTGTGGAAAAAGATTGAACTGCTGAAACACCATTCCTATGTCACCTTGAATTGATGCTACAGATTTAGAGTTATTTGTTAATTCTTTTCCATCTAATAAAATAGTGCCACTTTGGTGTTTTTCTAATTTATTAATGCAACGAACAACTGTTGATTTTCCTGAACCTGACGGCCCACAAATTACAACCTTTTCACCTTTGTTTACTGTCAGGTTAATATTTTTAAGAGCATGAAAATCATCAAACCATTTATTCAAGTTTTTTAGCTCTATAGCGGTATTGGGCATCTTTTACCTGAAGGTTTGTATTTACTTGTTTAACATCCGAGCTACTTTAAATAAATCATAAGTTCAAGCACAAGCAAGAGCATAATTTCCAAACAGGAGAAGAAGATGAATAAGTTTTTCAAAACAGCTGCTATTGCAGTACTAGGGCTAACACTGTCAGGTGCGGCAAATGCGCAATCTGCCTTAAATGAAATTTTAAGTTCAGGTGTGTTGAAGGTGGGAACAACGGGTGATTGGAACCCAATGACAGTACGTGACCCTGCAACTAATACTTATAAAGGTTTTGATATAGATATCATGACTGAACTTGCATCAGACCTTGGAGTAGAGCTTGAGTTTGTGCCGACAGATTGGAAGACATTGGTAAACGGTGTTGTGGCTGGCCAGTACCATGTCACTGGATCAGCATCGATTTCACCAGCAAGAATGAAGGCTGCAGGTTTTTCAGAAAGCTATATTTCAGTTGAGATTGTTCCATTTACTGGTAAAGAAAATGCTGGAAAATTTGATGGTCACGATTCAATTAATCAACCGGGTGTAAAAATTGCAACAACACTTGGAACAACCTTTGAAAAGTTAGTGCGGGCATGGTATCCCAAAGCTGACATAAAAGTAGTAGAAGCACCAGCGCGAGGCTACCAAGAAGTTTTATCTGGCCGAGCTGATGTGTTTATTACATCAAATATTGAAGGGTCAACCCTTGAAGAAAAATTTGGCGTTGTTCGTGTGAAAGGTGCTGAAGCACGCTCCCCAACACCGATTGCAATGATTTTACCTCAAACTGATCAAGTTTGGATTAACTATGTTAATAATTGGGTAAAAGTTAAAAAGGCCAAAGGATTTTTTGAAAAAAATAAGGCTAAATGGGGTCTATAAATCTATTAATGGCAGGAGTATAATTCTCCTGCCATTAATATTGTTAAAAAATTTTTATAGATTTTAAATTTAATTAAAGATCTTTTACCAATCTTAATGCATCATAAATTGCTGCATGAGTATTGCGTGCAGACACTGCATCACCAATACGAAACAATTGAAATATCCCGTTACAGTTTCGTATTAAGGTTTGGGGCGTACCATTAATTAATGCATCATAATCAACCGCACCGTAATTTTTACTAAGTGGTTTTAACTCGAAGTATAAATCATCAAGTGGCATTGTCCCATAGTTTATCACTATTTGATCATAGCTTTGTTGCTGTGAGAAATTACTATAATCAGTTCCAATAGTTGCCATTAGTTTATTCCCAGCACGCTTCACATCTAGTAGGCGGCGTGTAACTGTAAATGTGACATCCTTGTCTTGAAGTGAGCGCATATAGGGCACTAAATTCATTGCCATTATCTCGGGTGAAAAAGTACGATCTGGCGTCATAATTTCTACTTTTGCACCTGCATTTGCTGCAATCTCTGCTGCTTGAAGAGCTGGATGATCACCACTTTCATCATAAATTAATATATTATCGGCAGGTTTTACATCGCCTGCAATAATATCCCAAGCAGTGACAACATGATCAGTATCGTTACTACTTTCAAATAATTCAGTGTTTGGCATGCCACCTGTAGCAACGATTACTATGTCTGGATTTAATGCTGATATATTACTTATTTCACCCCAAGTATTAAAATGAAACTCTACATCGCGGGCTGCACATTGGGACATACGCCAATCAATAATAGAAATCATCTCTCGCCTGCGTGGGCTTTGGGCAGCTAGGCGAATTTGTCCCCCAGGGTCAGGCTGGGCTTCAAATACGATTACTTTATGACCTCGTTCAGCCGCTACACGTGCTGCTTCTAAACCTGCGGGGCCAGCGCCTATTATTACAATCTTACGTAATATTGGTGCAGTCAAAATTTCGTGGGGCATAGTTAATTCACGACCTGTAGCTGGGTTGTGAATACACAAAGCATCACCAGCTTGGTAGATGCGGTCAAGACAATATGTAGCTCCAACACATGGGCGAATATCACTTTCACGGCCTTCAATAATCTTTTTAACTATATGGGGATCAGCCATATGAGCACGGGTCATTCCAACCATATCTAGAAGCCCATTTTCAATTGCATGCCGTGCGGTTGCTACATCTGGAATTCTAGATGCGTGAAAGGTTGGCATCCCTGTAACTTTTCTAACTTCGCCAGCAAAGTCTAAGTGTGGTGCGCTTGGCATTCCTTGAACTGGTATTAAGTCGGTCATAGCTGGATCTGTATGTATGCGACCTCTATTTACATTAAGAAAATCTAATTGTCCTGATGCCGCTAATATTTTGGATATCTCAAGGCCATCTTTAGCAGAGATACCTCCTTTTTGCATTTCATCTGCAGTATAGCGAAATCCAATTATAAATCTATTTCCAACTCGTTTACGAATTGCCCCTAATACATCCATTGGAAATAGCATGCGGTTTTCTAATGTATCTGCACCGTATGGCCCAACAAGATCGTTTGTTAGTGGTGACCAAAATTGATCCATTAAATGGCCACTTACTTGTAATTCAATACCATCCATACCCCCGGCCTTCATGCGTTCAGCTGCATCAGCGAAGTCACTGATGATGCGTTCAATATCCCAATCTTCGATTAATTTAGGAAACGCTCTGTGCGCGGGTTCACGGTGTTTTGACGATGAAACTGAAGGTAACCAGTCGTGCTTATTCCAGTTTGTTCGTCTCCCTAAGTGAGTAAGTTGTATCATGACAGCGCATCCATGTTCATGACATCCATCAGTGAGGTTCTGAATCCACGGAACTACTTCATCTTTATAGGCTAAAACGTTATTGAATACAGGTGGGCTATCTTTAGAAACAGCAGCGGAACCTGCCGTCATGGCGAGGGCAATTCCAGCTTTAGCTCTTTCTTCGTGATAGGCTCTATAGCGCTCTTTAGGCATGCCATCTTCTGGATAAGCAGGTTCATGACTTGTTGTCATAATGCGATTTTTTAAAGTTAGATGTTTTAGCTGGTAAGGCTGGAGTAGTGGATCACTGGACATTTTCACTAGCTTTTCTGCAAAATTGACTAATATATAAAATAAAGCCTAAGCAAATTTTAGCATAAGTCTATTATGAAAACGGCAAGAATAATGTCGTTAACTTTAAAAAATAAATAATATTTGTGATAATTATTAATAGTTCTGGAATGTATTTTGCATTGGCTATTTCAAATAAATCTATTTGCATAATTTCATTGAGGTCATAATGCACCTAATAAGCTAATATCTTTACTTGATATAATAAATTTTATTCATAAATAAACAAAATTATGAGTAAAGCGCTTCATTAGCCTGAACTCGTTTCAAGAGTGTACCAACTTCACAAATTATTCCGTTACGAAAGCCTTGAGCAGACTCAACTATTACCTTGGCTCCATCGTGCGCGTGCTCAGCAGAAATCATAGTAAAACCAATGTTGCCAATATAATCAGGAGAGTAAACTGCAGATGTTAGAGTGCCAACTTTCTGGCCGTCTACCATTACGGCTTCTGGCATTGCTACGGGTGTCATTTCCACACCGTCCATTTCAATTCCCATTAGACGTTTCTCTACGCCTGTATTTCGCTGATCAATTAAGGCTTGTTTACCAATAAAATTTGAATCACCATCTAGATTAATAAACTTTTCTAATCCAATTTCTAAAGGCGTATCTTCACGGTTCATGTCGTTGCCATATGACAGTAAACCACTTTCAATACGTTCGATTAGATTTGGGCAACCTGGACGAATATTATATTTTTCGCCTTTCTCCCAAATAGCATCCCATAGGTCACCACCAAGATTAGAATCATCTAAATAAATTTCAAAGCCACCTTGTTTGGAATATCCAGCACGAGCTATGTTTAACATTCGGCCCTTAAATGGGAATGCCTTGAAGTGGAAAAATCTTATATTTCGAATGTCTTCTCCAAATACGTCGACCAATAGATCTTCTGACATTGGGCCCTGTATTGCCAGTGGAGAAACATCAGGTTCACAAATATCAACATCTAGATCTAATCCCAATGAAATTCCCTGTACCCAGAGAAGAAGATCACTATCAGCAATAGAAAACCAATATTTATCATTAGCCAAACGTAATGCAACAGGGTCATTAATCATTTTACCATTTTGGTCACAAACTGGTGCGTAATAAGAACGTCCAACTTGGGCTTTACTTAAGTCGCGCGCTGAAATCATACATGCTAATTTGTGCGCATCAGGGCCCTCTATTTGAACTTGACGTTCAACGGCAACATCCCAGATCTGCACATATTTTTTTAAGTGACTATAGTCCTCACGAAGGCCTTCAAATGTTGTTGGCAATAGCATATGATTATAAACAGTAAAGCCAGAAACACCTAAAGCAGTAACGCGTGAAGTGTAGGGTGTCGCTCGTAGGCGCCGCGACGGGAAAAGCATTGCACCAGACATTTATAATCCTCCCAATGTGATTAAATCAATTTTATTTGCTTTGCGCTGGATTGAAGATTCGATCAATTGTAACGTTAGGTCACTTCTAAAGCAAAAATGTAGGGTCTCTTGACATAAGGCACTCTGAGTAGGCATGCGTGTTCAATAAGAATTAGTTGGAGAATAATATGACCGGTGATTATAAATTTAATACACTTAGTTTACATGCTGGATTTACGCCAGACGAGCGACATGGTTCTGCAGCTGTGCCTATTCATCAAACGACTTCTTATGTCTTTAAAGATACTGAACATGCTGCGGCATTATATAATCTTGAAGTTGGGGGGCATCTTTATTCACGGATTTCAAACCCAACAGTTGCAGTACTTGAACAACGTGTTGCTGCGCTAGATGGTGGCATTGGGGCGGTGGCTACTTCTTCGGGAATGGCTGCGCTCTTTGTAACAGTTTTAGCATTGTGTTCTGCTGGTGATCACATTGTATCTTCATCACAAATGTATGGTGCAAATATAAACCTATTCCAGCATACTTTGTCACGTTATGGAATTGAGACAACTTTTGTTGCTCCCAACGACCCAGATGCTTTTGCCGCTGCAATTCAGACAAATACAAAAATGGTATTTGGGGAAGTAATTGGTAATCCTGGACTTGATATTATGGACATAACGGTAATTGGAAAAATAGCTAATGACGCAGGTGTACCTCTAGTTATTGATGCAACATTTAATACGCCATATCTTCTGAAGCCTCTTCAAAATGGTGCAAATATTGTGATACATTCTTTGACTAAATGGATGGGTGGCCACGGTATTGCGCTGGGAGGGATTGTAGTGGATGGGGGGAATTTTGATTGGGGTCAAAATAAACGCTTTCCTACATTAACTGAATCACACTTTGGGTTCCAAGGAGTAAATTTATATGAAGAATTTGGCCCAGCAGCCTTTATCACGCGCGTCCGCACTGAAGGAATGTATAATGTTGGTCCATGTTTATCCCCAACTAATGCGTTTCATTTGATTCAGGGTATAGAAACTTTAGGTCTTCGTATGGAACGCCACATGTCAAACACTAAAAAGATGTTAGATTTTCTGTTGCAACACGAAGGTATTTCTTGGGTCAAGCACCCAACTTTACCTGATCATCCTGATTACGATGTTGCTAAACGGCTAATGCCTAAAGGTGCAGGTTCAGTAATAGCCTGTGGAGTAAAGGGTGGGCGTGAGGCTGGGCAGGCATTTATTGAAAATGTAAAAGTTGCTTCACATCTTGCTAATGTTGGTGATGCTAAGACCTTGGTTATTCATCCTGGATCCACAACTCAAAGTCACTTAAGTCCAGAAGCAATGAAATTAGCTGGCTTAACTGATGATATGTTACGCATTTCAGTAGGACTAGAAGATTTCGAAGATTTGCAGGCAGATTTTGAACAGGCACTGCGTTCTGCTGCTAAGATTTGAGGATAAAATATGAAAATTAATTTGAATGGGGAAATAGTTTTTGCATCTACGGGGGGGCGAAATTTTGAACTAAAAGGTAAACCTATTTGGTTCATACATGGTTCTGGCCAAAGTCACTTATCTTTTATGTTACAGGGAAGATTTTTTGCAAATCGAGGCTGGTCAGTAATTGCTGCAGATATGCCATCGCATGGGTTATCTAGTGGAATACCTTTAGATACTATTGAAGCGATGTCAGATTGGCATATAGCATTAATGGATTCACTTGGCGTAGAAAAAGTACAGATTGTTGGGCATTCTCAAGGTGGCTTGATTGGTTTGGATTTGGCACATCGATATGCAGACCGTGTCTCACGCCTATCATTGGTTGCAACAGCACTCTCAATTCCTGTTAATGATAACTTGATTGATATGGCCAAAAATAAAGAACCAGTTGCAATTAAAGCTATGATGGATTGGGGGCATGGTTCTGAAGGGCATAGCCACGATCATACTATGCCAGGTCAAAACCATCTCAATTACGGTGTGCAGATGATGACTGCAAATAAATCGGGTGCGTTACACGCTGACCTTCAGGCTTGTGTGGATTATGTTAATGGCCCGAGTGCTGCGGCTATGATTACTTGCCCAACGCAGCTTATCCTGGGCCAAAAAGATAAAATGACTCCACTAAAATTTGGGCTTAAGTCTGCAGAAGCTTTAAAGACTGTTAATGTTACCATTGTTGAAAATGCTGGCCATATGTTGCCTTCAGAACACCCAGAAGAAGTTAACCGCGCTCTGCGCCCCTTTTTTACTAAGAGTTAAATTATGATAAAATTCAAACGTATTGCCGTTATTGGTGCAGGTACAATGGGAAGTGGCATAGCTGCTCAAATTGCAAATGCAGGTCACAAAGTCTTATTGATGGACTTGCCTCGTGACGATGATCCACTTGGCGTATTAAAAGCTGCAAAAGAACGCCTCTTAAAATCAGACCCGCCAGCATTAGTGCATAAATCACGCATTGACCTTATTGAGATTGGCAATATCCGCGATGATTTTGATAGATTAGCGGATTATGATTGGATCGTTGAAGCTGTTGTGGAACGATTGGATATTAAAAAGGATCTATATAAACGTCTTAACGAAGTTATAGATACTGAGTGTGTGGTCACATCAAACACGTCAACAATTCCAATTTCTTTGTTGGTAGAAGACATGCCTATGAAATTTCGCAAACGGTTTGCGATTACACATTACTTTAATCCAGTACGCTACATGCGCTTGTTAGAGCTCGTCCGTGGTACTGATACTGACGAGGCTATTATGGATAGCTTGGCTGAGTTTAACGATACAATAATGGGAAAAGGTGTTGTTCGATGCAATGACACGCCAGGATTTCTTGGTAATAGAGTGGGTGTTTTTGCTCTACAAGTAGGGATGGATGAAGCAGCTAAAAATAATCTAACAGTTGAAGAGGCCGACGCGCTAATGGGTAGGCCAATGGGTATTCCAAAAACAGGTGTATTTGGATTATACGATTTGATTGGTGTTGATTTGATGTCAGATGTTGTTGATACATTAGGAGATATCTTGCCTGCTGAAGATTTATTTCATGCTGTTGGGACATTAAATAACCCTGTTATGCCTCTGATACGTGATATGATTTTAAATGGGTTTACAGGCGATAAAGGTAAAGGGGGCTTCTACCGTTTAAATGAAGATGTTGCATATGCAGTTGATCTAATGACTGGTCAAATGCGTTTGCGCAAAACTTTGCTACCAAAAATCGCCCAACACGCCGCCAGTGCGCAAGCTGCAGGTGAGGAAACTTTAACTATCATGATTGATGGAGTAAATAACCACAATGTGTTTTGTCGCCGGTTCCTTGCTCGTGTTCTGGCTTATGCTGCGGATTTGATTCCAACAGTTACAACTAGCCCTCAAGACATTGATGATGCCATGAAGCTTGGTTTTAACTGGGTGCGTGGACCGTTTGAATTGATTGACGCTCTGGGCGCTGATGTGGTTGCAACTTTAATCCAAGAGGCGGGATTAGATATGCCAATGTCGATTAATGTTAGCCGTGAATCAGGTCCATTTTATTCAGTGAATAATGAAACTCTGAATGTCTTAAACTTCCAGCATGACCCAATTTATGCACCAGTAGTTTTGCCAAAAAACACAATTCGTTTTCACATGACTAAACGAACAATGGAACCTATTATAAGTAATGCTGCTGCCAGTTTGTATGAACTTGAAGGTGATTTACGGTTGTTAGAGTTTCACTCGAAAGCAAACGCTTTAACGGGAGCGTCTATGGAAATAGTGGCAGCAGCTGCTCAAAATCATGGTAAGGGTATAATCGTTCATAATGATGCGCAGCATTTCTCTGCGGGAGTTGATCTTAACCGTTTCCGCGCATTTATTGAAGCGGAGGACTGGACTGGAATTGATGCTTTTTTAAATGACTTTCAGCAAGCAGTAAAAGCTCTCAAATACACACCAGTACCTGTAATTGGAGCGCCATCTGGACTATCTATAGGTGGTGGTTTTGAGGTTCTCGCTCATTGTGATAAACTGGTTGCACATACGAATACAGTTTTTGGACTGGTTGAAACGGGTGTCGGTGTTGTTCCAGGTGGTGGAGGTGTTAAGGAAACATTATGGCGCTGGTTTCAAGCAACTGGTGATTGGGAGAAAGCATCATGGAACACATGGATGCAAATTGGATATGGCCAAATAGGCACAAGCCCAGATTTATCTTCTCGTATGCAATATTATTTAAAAGACCGAGATATTGAAGTTCTGAATCGTGATAAATTAATGCATGTAGCTATTGTTGAAATTGCAAAATTACAAAAAAAATATATGCCGCCTACTATACCGATATTTGAGCTTCCTGGCCGTGCAATTTTATCTAAAATGTCAAACTTTATGCAAAAAGGTATTGATGATGGATTATTCTATCCCCATGATAAAATAGTAGCGATGCAAGTGGCTGAAATCGTAGTAAATAGTATAAGTGATAATAGTCTGACTGTTTCTGAGCAAGATATGTATGACCGTGAACGCCGTGCATTTCTTGTTTTGGCAAAAACACCACAAACTATTGTGCGGATATCCAGTCTGTTGGACACTGGTGAAGCTATTAGAAATTAGGGGAATGTGATGAGTATTTACGATGATTTCGAAAAGACCACAGCAAACCACGTAGCGTTGTCACCACTTTCGTTTATAAAACGAACAGCGTTAATGTTTCCTGATCGTGATGCTATAATTTATGGCAATAGGTGTTATAGTTGGTCACAGCTTTATAGGCGTGCAAAACAACTAGCATCTGCACTTAATGCACATGGTATAGTAAAAGGTGATACGGTAGCTATCCTATCTGCTAATACTCCAGAAATGGTAGAAGCTCATTTTGGTATTCCCATGTCTGGTGCCGTCTTGAACACTATTAATACACGGTTGGATTCTGATACTATTGGCTACATTCTTGATCATGGTGAAGCCAAAGTTTTTATAGTTGATGGCGAGCTTGCACCTCAAGCCGCAGTTGCAGTTGCTGAACGTAATATTTTAATCATTGATATTGCAGACCTGCAGGATAACTTAAAACCCAATCGCATTGGGACCATCGATTATGCTGACTTTATTGCTACAGGAGATGCCAATGCAGATTGGGATATGCCATCTGATGAATGGGACGCAATTGCGCTAAACTATACATCAGGGTCCACTGGTAGGCCTAAGGGTGTGGTTTATCATCACCGTGGTGCATATCTAATGTCTATGGGAGTTATTGCGGACTGGGGCTTACCTAGACATCCAAAATATCTTTACACTGTGCCGATGTTCCATTGTAATGGATGGTGCCATGGCTGGGCTATGGCGGCATTAGCGGGAACAATAATTTGTACACGCACAGTCTCACCAAGTGTAGTTTATAATGCAATCTATAATCATGGGATTACGCATTTTGGTGGCGCGCCTATTGTATTAGGTATGATCCTGAATGCAAATGACAAAGACCGAAAGCCTTTTGATTACACTGTGAATGTTATGACTGCGGGCGCACCTCCACCAACAGCTGTTTTGGAGGGTATAGAGAAGCTTGGTTTTGATGTTACTCAAGTATATGGTTTAACAGAAACCTATGGCCATACAGTTATGTCTACGTGGAATAGTGATTGGGATGATTTACCTCAAGATCAGCGTGCAATAATGAAGTCACGTCAAGGTGCCGGCATGGTTCACACTGAAGGATTGCGTGTTGTTGACATTAATGGTGCAGACGTTCCAGCAGATGGTAAAACATTTGGTGAAATTTTGATCCGAGGGAATACCGTAATGAAAGGTTATCTTAAAAACCCACAAGCTACATCTGAAGCTTTTGCTGATGGCTGGTTCCGGTCGGAAGACTTAGCAGTCATGCATGCAAATGGATATGTTGAAATTAAAGACCGATTGAAAGACATTATTATTTCAGGGGGAGAAAATATTTCCTCTGTTGAAATCGAAAGCGTTCTTCACCGTCATGAAGCTGTAGCTTTAGCATCAGTTGTAGCTATGAAAAATGAAAAGTGGGGAGAAGTACCTTGTGCTTTTATTGAGTTAAAGGATGGTAAGTTTGTAACTGAGACTGAAATTATAGCTTTTTGCCGTGATCATCTTGCAGGCTTTAAGCGCCCTAAGAAAGTTGTGTTTGGGGAACTTCCAAAGACAGCTACTGGTAAAATACAAAAATACGAACTTAGAAATAAAGTCTAAATAATTACCTATATTTTGATTTTATAAATCAATTAAAATTATTTACCTTTCCAGACTGGTTCACGTTTTTCTGAAAATGCTTTTGCACCCTCCAGCTGATCTTCAGAAGTATATAACGTTTTAACAGTTGGGAGTTCGCTTGATGTAATTGTATTTAATGCATCCTGAAATTTCATGTTTTCTGCTTCACGAACAATTTCTTTTATTGTTGCATAAACTAAAGGTGGTCCTGCAGCCAAAATCTTTGCCAGTTTATGAGCTTTATCCATTAATCTTTCTGCAGAGTGTATTTGATTTATTAATCCCCATCGTGCGGCTTCTTCTGCATCTATCCATCTACCTGTGAAGAGCATTTCCATTGCAATGTGATAGGGTATGCGCTTTGGTAATTTAATCGATGCAGCATCGGCCACTGTACCAGAATTTATTTCTGGTAAAGCAAATTGAGCGTGGTCAGCAGCAAGAATAATATCTGCTGACAATGCTAATTCTAATCCACCACCACAACAAATACCATTTACTGCAGCAATAACAGGTTTGTTTAAATTTTTTAATTCTTGTAATCCACCAAATCCACCTTGGCCATAATCACCATCTACTTCATCACCATCTGCTGCAGCTTTTAGGTCCCACCCAGCGCAGAAAAATTTTGGTCCTGCCCCAGTAATTATAGCTACTCGTAACTCTGGGTCGTCTCTAAAGCTAGCGAACACTTCCCCCATAATTCTACTGGTTTTTAGATCTATAGAATTAGCTTTTGGGCGATCTAAAATGACTTCTAAAACATGACCATTTTGTTTTGTTTTAATTGGACTTTCAGTCATTTTTCTCTCCTATTTTTATAAGTGCATCCGCTACAATCGCATCTGTATGGGTACAAATAAGTGGATTAATTTCAACTTCTGATATTTTACCATGATTAGAAATAGTAAAATTTTGAATATTCTTAATTGCTTTTATAATGTTTACTAAATTGGGAGTAGGTAATCCTCTATAACCCAAAAACAATGGCCATATTCTAAGTGCCTCTAGGGATGCTTTAATATCTTTATCGCTTACTGGAATTAACATTGAAATTTTATCATCTAATATTTCAGTAAGTTTTCCACCTGAAGCTATTGTTAAAACGTAACCATGAGCTTCATCTAAAACTACTCCAATCAATAATTCAATTAAACTGTCATCGATCATTTCTTCTATCAAAAATGTTTTACTTTGCATTTCATTTACGGCATCTAAAACCTCAGATTCATTTTGTAAATTCAAGGCAACAAGCCCAGCTTCAGTTTTGTGGGCACTTCCTTCACCTTTTAAAACAACTGGATACCCAATTTCTTTTGCAATTTTTATGATATCACAAAATTGAGAAACAGTTTGAAAATTTGGTAGTTTTACATCAAATTTTCGTAACATTTCTTTTGCTAAAGCTTCACTTAAAATCTTTGTATTAATAGGTTTTTTTGGTGGTAAAATATTATTTGAACATATCTTTTTATATGAAGAAAATCGAGAAATTGATTCTAACGCACTTTCCATACCACCAAATGGTATAATGCCATTAAGTATAAATTCTTTTGCTATAAATTCTGGCATTGTATCTGAAATAGACGCCACAACTCCAACTTGACAGCCAGTCTTATTTTTTGCTGAAACAATTGAGGGAATAACATCAAGCCACATTTGGGGATTGCAACGATCATCTCGTGGAAAATCTAAAACTAACAAACCAATACAATTTGAACCACTAAGAGCTGCACAAAATGTTTGGGCCATTGCCTCCCAATTACCCCAGATATAGGTATGATAATCTAATGGATTGGCAAGTTTTACCATTTTACCTAATGTACTTCGCAAGCGTTGTCTTTGCTCTTTGCTAAGTGAAGGGAAATTAACACCCGCTGTTTGGCCTATATCAGCCATTAAACTTGCTTCACCACCAGAACATGACATTGATAGTATATTTTTATTTGGGCGTTCTCCAACAATGTGGGCTAGCTTCAACGTTTCTATAAACGTTGTTAGGTTTTCAACTTTAACCACACCTAGTCTAGAAAATAGAGCTCGAGAACCAGCATCACTACCAGCAATTGATGCTGTGTGTGATACTGTAGCCGCGCGCGCTTGATCAGAGGTTCCAACTTTCAAAACAATTATAGGTTTCTCTAATTTATTTGCTATCAAAACCATTTTTTCAAATTCAGAAACATCATTAATACCTTCGATATGAAGGCCTAAAGCTGTAATGCGTGAATCATTTAATATTGTTGTGGCCATTTCCGCTAAACTAATTTGAGCTTGATTTCCAACAGATGAAATAAAAGCTAAAGGGAGGCCGCGCTTTTGCATTGTTAGGTTAATAGCAATATTTGATGATTGTGTAATGATAGCAACACCATTGCTTACGCGATCGCCACCATGTTGGTCAGGCCACAACAGTGAACCTTCAAGGTAATTTATAAATCCATAACAGTTAGGTCCTAATACTGCCATTTCGCCTGCTGCAATTAATAGCTGGTCTTGCAAATCTGCACTTTGTGCATCCTCCGAAATAGCTTCAGAAAATCCGCTGGCAAAGCAAACTGCACCTTGAGCACCTATTTTATTTAATGATTGAATTACTTTAATTGTAGCAAACCTATTTACGCCAATAAAACTTGCATCTGGTCCATTGGGCAATGCCTCCACAGATAAAAAACAAGGAACACCTTTTATCTTAGGTCGTGTGGGGTGAACGGGCCATATATGGCCTTCGAATCCTATTTTTTGGCATTGATCAATAACATTTTCGCACCAGACTCCACCACCTATTATGGCTATTGATTCTGGGTACAACATTCGTTCAATGCGGTTCATTCATGCCCCCAATGGACGTAGTAATTCACGGCTAATGATATGGCGCTGGATTTCAGAGGTTCCATCCCAAATACGTTCTACTCGAGCATCTCGCCAAAACCGTTCAATAGGAAAATCATCCATTAATCCCATTCCGCCAAAAATTTGCAATGTTTTATCTGTTACGCTTGCTAAAGTCTCTGATGCAAATACTTTTGCGCTTGCGATTTCTCGATTTGACGGCTGTCCCTGATCAAGCATCCAAGCAGATTTTAATGTCAATAGATCTGCTGCATCTATATCTGTAATCATGTCAGCAATTTGAAAGCCTACTCCCTGGAATTTTCCGATTGCTTGCCCAAACTGTTTTCGTTCAGCAGCATAATTAAGTGCATAATCAAAACATCTTCGTGCTCGACCAACTGAGAATGCAGCCACTGTTATTCTAGTGGCGTAAAGCCATTCATTCATTACGGAAAAACCACCATCAATTTCACCTAAAACAGCCTCTTTTGGCAAGCGGCAATTATCAAAATCTAATATGCAATTTTTGTATCCCTTATGGCTAACTGAATTGTATCCATTTCGTACTTCGAACCCTTCTGTTCCACGATCTACTAAAAATGTAGTAATCCGTTTTTTTGGACCACGGAGTGTCTCATCTACACCGGTTGCAACAAATACTATGAAAAAATCAGCATGTTCAGCACCAGATATAAAGTGTTTTGAACCATTGATAATCCAATCTGAGCCATCAGATACAGCACTACATTTCATTCCACGAACGTCACTTCCTGCATCGGGTTCAGTCATGGCTAATGCATCTGTGATCTCACCTTTTACAGCTGGCAAAAGATAGCGCTCTATTTGTTCATCTTGACATGCCATCAGTATATTTTGAGGTCTTCCAAAAAAATGAGTCAGTGCCATTGAGCCTCTACCAAGTTCTCTTTCAACAAGTGTGAAATCAAGATGGTTAAGGCCTGCACCACCTACATTTTCAGGAAAATTACATGCATAAAAACCTAAATCGATGACTTTTTGTTTGATTGATTGGCCTAATTCTATTGGAACATGACCAGTCCGCTCAACTTCAGCTTCGTGTGGATAGATTTCTTTTTCTACAAAATTACGAACAGTTTTAACAATCATTTGTTGTTCTTGGCTTAATCCAAAATCCATATTTTAAACCCTGCGGGGATCAGGCAATGTAGTATGTATTGCTGCAATCATTTCTAGTTGTTCTAATACATCTGCATGGGGCTCACATGCACGCCTAGTTTCGAGGTTTACATGAATAAGCATTTGTTCCCCTGTTGCAAGTAAGGCCTCATCTTCATCAAACATTTGGTGGAATAATTTCATTTTTTTACCTTCACCTTGAAGCACAAAGGATTTTACGTGGATAGATGATCCGGCATGTGTTTCAGCTAGAAATTTGATTTGAACATCTACAGTAAAATAACTAAGGCCTGACCTGATGTAATCTGCATTTGCACCTACTGTTTGCATTATGATATCTGCGGCATCAGAAAAAATCTGGCCATAACGACTTTCATTCATGTGGCCATTGTAATCTGTCCAATCGCTTGGAATGACCCTGCTGATAGTCGCCATTGCTCCATTAATTTTTGAAGGTAATTCTGGCTTTATAGTTTGTTCGTGTTCATTAATCAAAGCACCTGCAGCAGTATTTTCATTTTTTAATGAACGAAGAATTGCTATTAGATTGTTGTCACGTAATCGCTCTAATTCTCGAATAGATCTGTTTCCTGATTGTGCGTCAGATTGGCTAGCAACCTGTTGAATTAATTCATCAGTAAGTTCAGGAACATCCATAAGTTTTGTCCATGGCCATTGTAAACATGGGCCAAATTGGGAAATAAAATGTGCCATTCCTTCTTCCCCTCCGGCTATCCTGTAAGTTTCGAACAATCCCATTTGGGCCCAACGCAAACCAAAACCATACCGAATGGCATCATCTATTTCTTGTGTAGTAGCAATTCCATCTTTTATGAGCCATAAACCTTCACGCCAAACAGCTTCTAAAAATCTATCCGCAATATGCGCATCAATCTCTTTTCTAACATGTAGTGGAAACATACCAAGTGAAGTGAGGATTTCTTTGGCAACATTCACTATAAAAACTGGATTTGCAGGAGAGGGTACCAGTTCAACAAGTGGCAACAAGTAAACAGGGTTAAACGGGTGGGCCACAAGGACAGTATCGGGACAAGAGAGGCCCTCTTGAAGTTCGGATGGTTTGAATCCTGATGTAGAAGATCCAATTATTGCATCTTTTGGAGCTGCTAAAATGATCTCTAAAAAAACTTTTTGTTTTAAGTCCAAACGTTCAGGAACGCTTTCCTGAATCCACGATGTACCAGCAACTGCTTCCTGGATAGTACTGCAGATTTTAAGTTTACCCTCCCGTGGAAGAGAAACGTCGTACAACATAGGCAAAGCATGACGGGCATTCTTTAAAACGGCTGTAATTTTGCGTTCTGCTTGTGGATCAGGATCATACAAATTTACATTCCATCCATTTAGCAGGAATCTTGCAAGCCATCCCCCTCCAATAACTCCGCCACCAATAATTGCTGCTGTTTGTGTCATGATGTCCTCATTTAAATATTAATTTTTCTAATACTTAATTTATTTTTATTAAAATCGTTTACGGTTAAGATCTTAATTTTTATGTTATAAATACAATTGATGAATTATGTCGTGGGTTCTTAAAGTAGCCAGGTAGTACTCTTAGGATCATGTAATGGCTTCTGTATGACCATCAACAGCTAGTGCCTGACCTGAAATTTTTGATCCGGACGGGCTATCTAAAAAGTGAACCATATTTGAAATGTCGTCAGCGGTTACCCAAGTTTTTAATGATACCGCAGCAACATAATCATCGCGTACTGTTTGTTCGCTAACGCCACGTACATTGGCTTCGTTTTCGACTACTCGATCCATACGCTCACCCTCAACAGCGCCTGGGCAAATGCAATTTACACGAATGCCATCGCTGCCCATTTCCATTGCAAGTGTTTTCGTTAGCCCAACGATGCCCCATTTTGCTACAGCGTATGGGCTTCGATAAGGATACCCAAATAGTCCAGCTGTTGATGATAAGAGTACAATTAACCCGGCCTTTTGCGCCCGCATATGTTTTGCTGCCCAGCGTACCAATAAAAACGTGCCATCTAATGTTGTAGCAATTGTAGACTTCCATTCAAAATAATTCAAATCTTCAATTAATGCTGCGGGTCCACCTATACCAGCCGCCGCAATCACAACATCGACACCACCTAAATAACTGTCACAACTCTCAAAAAAAGCAGACATGTCTGCCTCAATTGTAACATTGGCTCTGATTGCGAGCGCATTTGGATACATTAGTCGAAATGCATCTACTGCACCGCCATCAATATCACAGACAGCTACTTTTGCTCCTGCAGCCATGTAGCTTTGAGCTATGGTTAATCCAATCCCTGCGGCTCCCGCGGTTATGACTATACGTTTATTAATCATTTCGGCATGCGCTTTGTTAAGCCTAGTTTTTCGCGCACTTCCTTTGGCCCCATTATCGAGCTGCCCATTGCTTCGACGATTGTTACTGCACGTGCAACGAGTGCTTCGTTTGTGGCTAATTCACCTTTACCTAGCCACAAATTATCCTCTAAGCCTACGCGAACATTACCCCCTGCTAACACTGATGCTGCTACATATGGCATTTCATTTCGGCCAATAGAAAATGCGGACCAATTCCAGTCATTTGGCACATTGTTAACCATTGCCATAAAGGTATTTAAATCGTTTGGAGCTCCCCAAGGAATACCCATACATAGTTGTACAAGTGCAGGGGATTTTAGAATACCTTTTTCAACTAAGTTCTTGGCTAACCATAAGTGGCCAGTATCAAATGCTTCAATTTCTGGTTTTACGCCTAAGTCTTCCATCATTGAGCCCATAGCTTCTAACATTCCAGGAGTATTGGTCATGACGTAATCAGCTTCAGCAAAATTCATAGTGCCACAATCTAACGTGCAAATTTCAGGTAGGCATTCTGCTATATGTGCAACACGATCTTCGGCACTTGCCATATCCGTAGTATTGGATAATGGAAGGGGGCTCTCAGGGGAACCAAAAACAATGTCACCTCCCATGCCTGCTGTAAGATTTAACACCATATCCACATCAGAAGCACGAATGCGATCTGTTACTTCACGATAAAGCTTTAAATCGCGTGAAGGCACACCTGTATCAGGATCGCGCACATGACAATGCACAATTGCTGCACCTGCTTGAGCCGCAGCAATTGCACTTTTAGCAATTTGCTCTGGACTGCGTGGCACATGATGACTGCGATCTTGCGAACTCCCGGAGCCTGTGACTGCACAGGTTATAAAAACTTTGGGGTTTATTGTCAGCGGCATAATTTTATCCTTTTTTACTTTTTGAGATGCTAAACATCTTGCATTAGAACTGTGTGCAGTATTAGACGTATATTATGCATATTTCACCATCACCTCAAACAATGCCTATTACTATTGATTTCTTAGTTTACGATAACTTTTCAAATCACTGCATGGCAAATTGTCTGGAGCCATTTCGAGCGGCAAATACTCTAAGTGCTAACGAAACATATAGATGGAAGTTTGTGACACTTGATGGTGAGCCTATTCAAACATCTAGCGGGTTAAGGTTGATGCCTGACCAAATATTCGGAACTACTAAACGAGGAGATTTCTTATTCGTAATAGCATCTTATGATTTTCGTAAACATGATAGTGTTGCGTCAAGGCGTGCTTTACGGGCAGCAATGAAACGATATAAAACTGTTATTGGATTAGATGCTGGACCATGGTTAATGGCTGGGGCTGGGATCTTAGATGGTTATCATGCTACAGCACATTGGGATATTATTGACGAATTTGCAGAAGAGTTTGTAGACATTAATATTGAACGGCAGAAGTTTATTTTTGATGGAATGATGGGAACATGTGCTGGAGCAATGGCGGCCTTTGATCTTAGCCTAGCTCTTATTAAAAAAATTAATGGAGTAACAGTTGCATTAGACGTTGCATCCATTTTCCTCAGTGGAACTGATACGCCTCAACAATTTGTATCTAATGCTGTATGTAGGATTCCAATGGTTCAAAAATCATTAGAAATAATGCATGCAAATATTGAAGACACATTAACTATTCCAGATATTGCTTATGATTTAGGAGTTAGTGCTAAACAGTTGCATCGATTGTTTATTAAAGATTTGCAGCAGTCACCCAGCGGAGTGTACCGAAATATTAGGTTATCGTTTGGGCGTCATCTTTTGCAAACAACCCAGAAGCCTGTGCAAGAAGTAGTTTTAAGATCTGGATATCAAAATCTCAGTGCATTTTCGCGCGCATTTAAACTTAGATTTAATCAAACGCCTAGCCAATATAGAAATCATTTTTGAGTTAACGAAAATCTTTAGGTTTTATGTTATAGCGTGCCAATCTATCATAAAAAGTTTTACGAGGTAATCCCAGCTCCATTGATGCTAAAGTAGCCTTTCCTTTAGTTCGCCGCAAAGTTTCGCTTAATACTAAAGCCTCAAAGCTATAAAGTTGATCTGCCAAAGTCTTTTCTTCTTCTTTTGGTATGGATAGGCCAATATCTAAGAGAAAATTACGAGCAAAATTACGAAGTTCTGGTATGTTTTCATTCCAATCTTTTGACATAATTTGCGCGTATATTGATTGAGGAACACTGGGCATATCTAAATCTAAATCCCTAACCAATTGATGTAAAATTTGTTCAAATAATATTGGCAAATCTTTACGTCTTGCCCGCAGGCTAGGGATTGTTATTTCTACAGGCTCTAAAGTTTCAAAAAAATCTATGAACTTAGTATCTTTAACTAATTTAGAAATTGGCAAGGTGCTTGATGCAAATATGCGCAAATTTGGGTTCTTAAATACCATATTTTGTAAAGTTTTTAAGTCATTAATATTAGCTAAATGTAGTGATTTAACTGATAAATTTATAATACCATCAGCCACATTAAGTTCAGATAATGAATTTGCTAATAATTCAAAATTATACCCTTTAAATTTTGCAGTTTCTCTCCCCAATATATGAAGTGTAAAAGCTGCAAGTTTTTTGCCAACTCCCTTTTCGCCTGATATGAAAATATGTGATGGTAATGGGCCAAGTTTTCTTAATAAATTTTGTAAGTTTTTACTGGTATCTGATTGTCCTGGAAAATTTAATGCTGCTGCATCATTTCGTCGTATCTCGCGTTCTAACTTACGCTTTTGAAGGACGATATCTCGATAGGCAAAAGCACGCTTGATTGTATCTAAAAGTTTATCTCTTGGGCAAGGTTTTTCCAGGAAGTCATAAGCACCACTTTTGATTGCCCGCAATGCCATTGGTACATCTGCTTCGCCTGTTAACATGATTGTTGGTAAGTCATTATCTACAGACTTTACATAAGCTAAAACGTCAAACCCATCATGATGTGGCATACGAATATCCGAAATAATAATACCTGAAAAATTTGCCCGTATATTACGGCGAGCCTGTCCTAAGCTGTTAGCTGAAATTACACTGATACCCTCTAAATCCAAAGTTTGGGCCAACGACATACGCATCGCATCGTCATCTTCAATTAAAATTACTTGTTTCTTCATGATGTTGTTTGCTTTGGTGCTTTGCACAGATTAATTGTGAATTTTGCGCCACCTTGATCATGATTTTTACAAATCATTTCTCCCCCAAAACTACCTATAATTCCATATGAAATAGATAGGCCTAAGCCGATTCCTTTACTGGCTCCAATTTCTTTAGTGGTATAAAATGGTTCAAAAACTCGTTCAGGATCAACTAAACCTGCACCAGTATCACGTAACGACATTTGAACAGTGTTATTGCTTTGTGACAAATTAATGAATATTATTTTAGGATTTAGATTGTCCATTGCATCCAGAGCATTTGTTAAAAGGTTTATAATAACTTGCTGCAATCTAACATGCCCACCCATTACCATTACTGGATCAATGCTTGGTTGCCATACTACGCTTACATTTTCAGATATGCACCGTGCATTTAATAAGCTCAAAGATTCATTGATTACTGTCTGTAAGTCTACGGGTTCTATTGTTTCTTTTTCTTTTCTTGCAAAGGCACGTAGAGATTTTATAATCCGTGTTGCTCGATCGATTTGATTACTTATTAATCCAAAGTTATTTTGGGCATCAGTAAATCGATTATGATCTAACATTTTTGTACCATTTTCAGCAAAATTTTTCATAGCTGCTAATGGTTGGCTTAGTTCATGGCTAATGCCTGCTGACATTTCTCCAAGTGCTTTTAATTTTCCAGCTTGAACTAATTGATACTGTGTTCGCTTTAATTGTTCTGTTCTCTTTTCAACTCTAGCTTCTAATTTTATATTGGCTGCTTCCTCCATTGCTAAACGATCAGCTAGACGTTGACGGCGTAACCATAATGACCAAAGGCCCATGCCAAGAGCAAATAAAATAGCAGCGGTTAAACCTGCTTGTACTCGTGAAGAAATTTTAGTGGATTGAGTTGACATAAATACACGTGCCGTCATTTCCAAGCGGGGTATATATTGTGAAAAAACTAATGCTTCTTTAGGCAGTTCGTCTGTATTATAAAATTTCCAAATATCATGATTAAAAACAGTTGATTTGCTATGATCAAAAAAATTGAAAACTTGATACTGAGCATAATGAAGTAAATCTGAAAATGGTTCTCCAGGACGCCCAATCCGTCGTAATGCCATGCTCGGCCTATTTGTAACGAAAGCTACATCGTTAGCGTCAAAAAAAGCTAGTGAGACATCATCTACGTGCCATTGATATTCTAAAGTGGCAATGTCTACTTTTATAATAACAGCACCTTGGGGAACTGATTGGCCCGCGTATATGCCTCGTGCAATAAAAATAGTGCGCGCATCAGTTTGCTTATCAATTGCTCCAAAATACCCTAAACGACCATTTAGTGCAGCTTGAACATAAGGTTCATACGGATTAATTTCGCCAATATTTGATATTAATGTATCTGCATTAGATGAAGCAATGACTTTGCCTTTTCTACTCACAATAAAAATTTGTTCAGAGCCTGAAAGTAAGGCTGTGCTTTTTAACAAACTGTTTATACTTGTTAATTGAGTGGCTGGATTGAATGCTGTGATAATATCAGGATGGCGAGATAATATATTAGATAATTGCTTAAAACTTACTAACTGTCCTAGCAAACGATCGCTAGATTGATCAATGCGAACTCTAGCAGTTTCACCTAAGCGGTCTAATCCAGATCGTAAGGAATAAAAATACATGCCCATTACTAATGCCGAGGACATCACTACATATAGTAAAACATAGATATTTCGTACTGAACTTTTAGGCATTTCGAATCGCTTAGATTTATTTTTACTTTAAGGCTCATGGCGTGGAGGACACAATCATTATGTGCGATTTTTCGCACAATGCTTATTTAAGCTTTGTATGATTTGAGCAAATGCCTGAAAAATAACACAAAAAAAAATGTTTATAAAAAAATTTGCTAAAAAAAATGTAGAGTAGTTATTCAAAATATGCGGAAATTCCGCTTATTTCCATTGGGAGGAAACTATGAAAACATTCTTAAAAGCTGCATGTGTTGCAGCAGTCGCGCTAGTACCGTCTATTGCATCAGCTTCTTGTGAAAGTGGTGAAGTGGTCATTAAATTTAGTCACGTAACAAATACAGATAAGCATCCAAAGGGCATTGCAGCATCTTTGCTGGAACAACGGGTTAATGATGAGATGAATGGTAAAGCTTGTATGGAGGTTTTTCCTAACTCAACGCTTTACAACGATAACAAAGTTTTAGAAGCAATGTTACAAGGCGATGTGCAATTAGCCGCGCCATCATTATCAAAGTTTGAAAAATTCACTAAGCAATTCCGCATTTTTGATTTGCCATTTATGTTTAAAAATATTGATGCAGTTGAGGCATTCCAAGCATCTGATACTGGTCAAGCAATGTTAGACTCCATGCAAAACCGTGGCCTACAAGGCTTGGGTTATTGGCATAATGGTATGAAGCAAATGTCAGCAAATGTTCCGTTGGTTGCTCCTTCAGATGCAAATGGATTAAAATTCCGTGTTATGTCATCTGATGTGTTAGTAGCTCAAATGGAAGCTATGGGTGCTAGCCCGCAGAAAATGGCGTTCTCTGAAGTTTATGGTGGTCTACAACAGGGTGTTGTTGATGGTCAGGAAAACACATGGTCGAATATTTTCGGGAAAAAATTCTTTGAAGTACAAGATGGCACAACAGAAACTGATCACGGTATTTTAGATTATTTATTGGTAACAAATATTGATTGGCTAAACGGTTTGGATGCTGCTGTACGTGACCAGTTGTTGACTATTATTGCTGAAGTTACTGAGACACGTAACAAGGAATCTACTTCAGTTAATGCAAGTGCCAAGGAAGCAGTAATTGCAGGTGGTGGAGTTGTTCGTTCGTTAACAACTGAACAGCGTCAAGTTTGGATTGATGCTATGAAGCCAGTATGGGCAAAATTTGAAGGTGATGTAGGAACTGAAAACATTGCAGCTGCTCAAAAAATGAATATGGCTAATTAAACAAAACTTTATGGCGCGCTAAAGAATGAGTGCGCCATTTTGATTTCAAAATATTTTGAGGTTATTATGGAACAAAGTGGTTCATGGCTTGACCGTATTGAAGAAAACATAATTGCATTAATTCTAGGTATTATGACTCTACTTACATTTGCAAATGTGGTTGCTCGATACGTGTTTAACTCTAATATTTTTTGGGCGTTAGAGCTGACAGTATTTTTATTTGCGTGGCTGGTTTTATTAGGCGCATCTTATGCCGTAAAAAAAACCTCTCACTTAGGCGTGGATGCAATTGTTAACATGCTGAGTACTGATAAACGCCGAGTTCTGGCTTTAGTTTCAGCGTTGATTTGTATTTTATATGCACTTTTGTTACTTAAGGGATCCTGGGATTACTGGGCTCCATATGCAAATCTTCCTCCGACTGAAGGAAGATGGTTTCCAACAGGATTCGTTGATAATTTCCGTGGTCGTGGTTGGTATGAAACTCAAGATATTCCAGTACCATTTTTTTTGCGATGGTTAGAGGATGCGTTTAACCAAGGCGCGGAATATGAAAAAATGCCCAAAGTAGTTCCTTATTTAGTAATGCCTTTGTCTATGTCTTTATTATTATTTCGGTTTATCCAAGCAGGCATAGCAATATGGAAAGGTAAGATTGATATGATGATAGTCAGTCATGAAGCTGAAGACGATGTTGATAAAGCAAACAAAGCTATGGCTGCATCGGAGGTAAAATAATGGAACTCTTCCTACTTTTTACAATGGTAATTGGTTTGATGCTTATTGGTGTGCCAATAGCTGTATCACTTGGGCTTTCATCTATACTATTTCTTTTAATATTTTCTGACAGTTCATTGGCGTCTGTAGCGCAAACAATATTTGAAGCATTTGAAGGGCATTCAACTCTTCTTGCTATCCCATTTTTCATCCTCGCTTCATCGTTTATGTCGACTGGAGGAGTTGCAAAGAGAATTATTAGATTTTCTATCGCTCTTGTGGGACATTTTAGGGGCGGCTTAGCCATTGCGGGAGTTTTGGCTTGTATGATCTTTGCTGCGTTGTCTGGATCGTCTCCTGCAACGGTAGTTGCAATTGGATCAATCGTAATTGCGGCAATGCGACAGGTTGGATATACTAAAGAATTTGCAGCTGGTGTGATTTGTAATGCAGGTACATTAGGCATTCTAATTCCGCCATCAATCGTAATGGTTGTATATGCTGCTGCTGTTGAAGTTTCTGTTGGACGTATGTTTTTAGCGGGAGTTATTCCAGGATTGTTGGCAGGCACCATGCTTATGATTGGAATTTATGTCATGGCGCGGGTAAAGAATATGCCATCGGGCGAGTGGTTGGGGTGGCGTGAAGTATATGAAAGTTTTAATGATGCCGTTTGGGGCTTATCTTTGATAGCGATCATAATGATTGGTATTTACGGTATTCCAGGAGTTACAGGTGCAATATTTACTCCAACAGAAGCTGCAGCTGTTGCATCAATTTATGCTTTTATTGTAGCAAGCTTCATCTACCGAGATATGGGTCCTCTTGCTGGCAGCGATGGAGAAGCTCGTAAAAGTTTATTACGAAACCCACAGGCTCTTTTAACTGCTTTTTGGCATGAAGATACACGCCGTACATTATTTGATGCAGGAAAATTAGTTGTTACATTGATGTTTGTGATTGCGAACGCATTACTCCTAAAACATGTTATTACAGATGAACAATTACCTCAAAAAATTACTGAAGTAATGATTTCATATGGGTTTGGCCCTGTGATGTTCTTGATAATTGTAAATATAATATTACTAATTGGTGGTCAGTTTATGGAGCCTTCAGGCCTTTTAGTTATTGTAGCTCCTTTAGTTTTTCCCATAGCAATGGAACTTGGCATTGACCCAATTCACTTAGGTATAATTATGGTTGTGAATATGGAAATTGGCATGATTACTCCGCCAGTTGGTTTAAATCTGTTTGTGACTGCAGGTGTGGCTAATATGTCTATGATGGGCGTAGTGCGCGCAGCACTTCCATTTTTAGCTATAATGTTTGTATTTCTTATTCTGATTACTTACATTCCCTGGATCTCTACAGTCTTGCCAAATGCAGTTATGGGTCCTGAAATAATGATGAAATAGTCAAATTTTTTAAAATAGATTTTTATCCCTAAGTTAAAAACTATACAGCTTGGGGACACCCTTTTTATCAAATAGATATTTAACATTAGTGTAATAGAATTTTATGAGTGTTGTATTGTAAAGTATAATTACTAGACGGTGGTTTTTCTTACAGTGCGGATAAATCTTTTTACAGTCTCAGAGTTTCCCGATTTTCGAAAAGCTACGTACAGGTCGATTAGGTTTTTTCATGGTTCGAATGGAACTATGGAAATGCCAGGTGGGGTGATATTCTTGACCCATTCTGGTGCTATCGCAATCCCGAGGCCGTGGGCAACAAACTGTATGAGCATCCACTAGTTTGTCAAAAAGAGTTTTTGTTATTGAGTAGTTTTCTTTTTAAGGACTGGATTGCGAGAAAAAAGTTTAACATATGTGCTGCGACTTCTGTAGGTATCTCTTCAGCCATGTAATGCGTTGAGTGCTTCACCTTCGATTTGATGCGCACGCTGTCGCCATAGTTCTAGTGCATTAAAACAAGTCTCGATAACACCGAATTTAGCCCATAAGGCAAGGACTGGCATTGTAAGCTTTTTCCCCTCGTCATCATCGTCGTAATGGGTCTAGTAACATAAATAGATTTCTTCTATTATTTCATAAGAATGAAATAAGGAAATTTTCATGCAGCACATTACTAATCAGTATTTTAAAACGGGCATTAAAATGGCAGGGGTTCCTTTGCCAAGCACAAATAGTGCACGCCCTATTGGAATGTTGAAAAACTGCCCTGCACACTCCCAAACACCCTTACTTTGCGCAGAGGACTTGGCGGCTGATTTAAATGTAGCATCTATTCAAATAAAAGATGAGCGAAACCGAATGGAATTAGGCAGTTTTAAAGCCTTGGGGGCAGCCTATGTGATTGCGAGTGATGCAGCGGAACGTGATGTTTCTAATATAACATATGTAACAGCATCTGCTGGAAATCATGGAATGTCTGTTGCTGCGGGTGCAGCAGCTTTTGGTGCTACTGCAGTTGTTTACTTATCTTCCACTGTGCCAGAAGATTTTGCAGAACGACTATCTGTTATTGGTGCCACTGTTGTGCGCTCTGGGGATAATTATGAGGCTTCTATGGAAGCTGCTCAAAATGCAGCAGTTCATAATGGATGGGTTCTATTATCAGATAGCTCATGGGATGGATATTTTGATCTGCCTTGGCGCCTAATGGAAGGTTATACTGTCATGGCTGCTGAAATTGTAGCGCAGATTGATCATGTCCCAACCCATATTTTTTTGCAGGCTGGTGTTGGTGGATTGGCTGGAGCAATGGCAGCATGTTTTCGTGCTTCTTGGGGAGACTTTCCTCATATAACAGTCGTAGAGCCTGCTTTTGCTCCTGCATTGTTAAATTCGATTATTGAGGGAAAGTTTGTTTCAGCTCCGGGGCCTGTTTCGGATATGGGACGACTTGATTGTAAGGAAGCGTCTTTAATTGCTTTAGCCGGGTTGTCTCGAGACGCTAATCAATTTGTCACTTTGACAGAGAGCGAATGTCTTGAAGCAATTGCAAAATTGCCCAAATATGATTTAGCGACTTCATCATCAGGGGGTGCAGGACTTGCCGCTATGATGTTGTCGGGCCTTGCTACTGATTCTAGTGTTCTATGTATTCTATCTGAGGGACCAGACGTATAATGCAACGTGGCTTTTCAGATTTAGAGTTTGCTAATCGAGTAAAGCTTGCACAAATTCTGATGGTGCAAAATGATATTGGAGCTTTGTTACTAACAACAGAACCAGACGTTCGATATTTTACAGGGTTTTTAACACAATTTTGGCAAAGCCCAACACGACCTTGGTTCCTTATAATTCCCATATCAGGTAAACCTATTGCGGTCATCCCTAGTATTGGTCAAGCTTTAATGAATGCCACTTGGATTGATGATGTGCGAACATGGTCTTCCCCTGATATGTTTGATGATGGAGTTGGCCTGTTAATTGATACTTTATTAGAAGTAGTTTCTAATGGAAAAGTTGCAGTTCCTGATGGTGCAGAAACACACATTCGTATGCCGTATTCTGATGTGCAACGCTTATCTAATAATGTGTTGATATCCTCCGATATGGGCATAATGCGGAAATTGCGTATGGTTAAATCAGATATTGAAATTAATAAAATTCGTTATGCTTGTCAGATAGCTGATGATGCATTTGGTGCAGTAAAAAGTTTTGCTAAAGTTGGTATGACCCAATCCGAAATTAATCGCCAGTTTCAATCAGCTTGCCTTAGTTCTGGGGCGGACAGTGTACCTTATGTCGCTATGGGGCTTGGTGCGTGTGGTTATTTCGATGTAATTTCCCCTGCTACAGATATTCGAGCCCAAACTGGTGATATATTAATGTTGGATACTGGACTAATGTGGGACGGTTATTTTTGTGATTTTGATCGTAATTTTGCTTTAGGAGATCCCGATCTACGAGCGACCTCAGCACACGCCTGTTTGATTGACGCAACAGCCGCGGGATTAGAGGCTGCTGTTGTTGGTGCCACTGCTGCAGATATCTTTCATGCAATGGCAAAGATAACAGGTTCAGGAAAAGCCATGGAAGCAGGTCGATTTGGGCACGGCTTGGGAACGCAACTAACTGAATGGCCATCGTTTATAGCTGATGATCACACTGAATTGCTTGAGGGCATGGTATTAACATTAGAGCCATCTATCGAAACTATTAATGGACGTATTTTGGTTCATGAAGAAAATATAGTTATTAGGAAAGGTAGTGCAGAAAAGCTTTCTAATTTTGCTACAGAGATGGAAATAATTAGATGAATAATTTTTCTTATGAATTGCAAGTAAGCCAAGAACCGACAATAGGCCTAGTGGTTCTTCAAACTGATCAAAGAATTGAGTTGGATATGCGGCAATTATTTGATCCTATAACTAATATGCACATCACACGCATTCCATCAGACGCAGAAGTTAGTACCGATACGTTGATGAAAATGGAAAATGATTTGCCTGCAGCTACATCATTATTGCCGCGTGCAGCAAATTTTGATGTTGTGGGGTATGGCTGCACATCAGGAACTTCAGTTATTGGAGCTTCAAAGATTTCTGAACTTATTAAAAGTAGTTGTAAGACAAGGCGTGTTACTGAACCTGTTAGTGCATTAATTGCTGCCTGCAACCATCTTGAATTAAGTCGTATTGGTTTTTTGTCACCTTATGTAGAAAAAGTTAGCAAAACATTACGTAAAAATCTTCAAGAATCTGGTATTGAGACACCTATATTTGGAAGTTTTAATGAAGGAATAGAGGAGAAGGTTGTACAGATTTCACCTCAATCTATATTTGATGCAGCAGTTAATCTTGATACTAAAGAAATTGATGCAATTTTTCTTTCATGTACAAATCTAAACACGCTACCCATAATTAAAGAAATAGAAGATAAAATTGGTAAACCTGTGTTGTCGAGCAACCAGGTTTTAGCGTGGGATATGGCAAGATTAGCCATGGGTGGTTTATCACAGAATTGTATTGGGCGTTTATTTAAAGTTAATAAGCTTTAATTGTTTACTCATAATTTTGACATTAATTTATCGATGAGCTCACTATTAGTTTTTAAACTTTTTTCAATTTTTTTATTAATTAATTCTAGAGAATCAATGCCAGTTGTTTGAATAAATAGTTCAGTTGCAGCATCACTAAGGTTTGAAATGTTAAATTTCTCCATGCCTAATAAACGCTTTAAATGTTCAATTTCGCCAAATAGTATTAACGCCTCATTTAGGCAGGTTTCTTCTGGAGGAGTTATAACACCCAAGTCTAACGCACTTTTTAGTTGTTCTTGAGGCATGAGGTTTCTGGTATTGCTTAGCAAAGTAAGACTTTGAGCTAGAAGCTCTAAATCTAAAACACCGCCTAACGGTTTTTTTACTGGCCAGCTTTGGTGTCTATCAACCTCTAGTTTTGAAATCCGAGTACGCATTTCACTAACTTCTTTGGATATCTTCTTTTTATTTGTTTGGCTCAATACGTCTTTCAATACAGCATTAATTGCATGACATAGTTCTGGGCTCCCAGCTACAGCTCTTGCCCTAGTTAAGGCGAGCTGTTCCCAGACCCAAGCTTTATTTTTTTGATAGTCTTTAAAACCAACCAAACTGGTTGCTACAGTACCAGCGCGTCCAGAAGGGCGTAAGCGCATATCAACTTCATATAAGCGGCCATAGGACATTGAAGATGACAAAGCACTAATCAAAGTACGTGTAACTTTTTGAAAATAAGTACGTATATCTAAACCTTTGATGCTAGAAACTGAGTCTGAATGGCCATCATAAATTACTATTATATCTAGGTCGGATGTACAGGTCATTTGTTTAGATCCCATCTTACCCATTGCTATAACTGCAACTGAGCTGCCCGGGATGTCTCCATATCGGCGCGTTGCTTCAGATGAGGCTTGTGCCAAACATATCTGCAAACAGGCTTGTGCTAAATTTGAAAAAGCTTTTTCAGCACGATTGGTCGAGATCTGTTGTGTCAATTGTGCATAAACAATTTTGAATTGTTCTTCTGATTTCCATGCTCGTGTTTCTATTAAAATAGACTCAAAATCTAAATCGGTTTGGATCCTCGTGCCTAAGTCTTTTGAATAGGAGACTAAGTCAGATGGAATTGCGCTGGGCCCGATGTCAGCGAGGCCATCTAAGACGCTAACTTGCCGTGCCAGGGCATTTCCTAATTGTTTAGAGAGACTCGTCACGTAAATCACTTGCTTTAAAACATCCGGGCGACGTTCAAATAATGAAAATAATTGTACACCAGAAGTAAGTCCAGATAAAAAATATTCAAAATAATCTAAGGTTTGTTCTGGATTACTAGCTTTTTGTACCAAATCCCAAATATGTGGAATTTGAGTTTTAAATACTTCAACAGCACGTTCAGAGCGAAAGGCTGGAAGGCTCTGCCATTTCTCAAAACGCATTCTTTGCTTATCTGTCGGGTCCATACTATGGTTATCTACTGTTTCTATCGTTTCAGTAGCGGCGTGAGTAATCTGTAATTGTTTAACTACATCTGTTTCGAATGCGCTTAATGTTGCATACCCTGACAATTTATATAGGCGTATTATTTCTTCTGGATTTTTTGGGATTGAATGACTTTGCGCATCACGAAGCATCTGGATGCGGTGTTCAATTTTTCTGTGATGGCGCAAGGCAGTTACTAAGACATCAGCTTTTTGTTGGGTAATTCTCCCCTGTTCAGCCAATGATTGGAGTGCGCCTTGTGTTGAGATATTTCGTAATTCTCTATGTCTTCCACCAAAGATCATTTGGTTTGCTTGTGCAAAGAATTCAATTTCTCGGATTCCACCACGGCCCAATTTCATATTGTGGCCTTCGAGTGTAATTGGCCCAGATATTCCTTTGTGTTCTCGTGATTGTATTAAAAGCTGCTCTATTTCGCCTAGTGCAGCAAAATCTAATTCTCGGCGCCAAATGAATTTTTGCATGCGAGATAAAAATCCAAGCGCGGCTTTTTTATCTCCAGCACAAACGCGCGCTTTAATAAATGCAGCCCGCTCCCAAGTTCTTCCCTCACGAATATAATAGGCTTCTGCACTGCGCATAGCTGGACATATAGTTGTTACAGAGGGATTGGGGCGTAAGCGTAAATCAGTTCGAAATACATACCCGTCTTTACTTGGTTTTGATAGTAAGGAAAAAACTTTCTGAGTAACTTTTACAAAAATAATACGATACTCAGCAATTCTATCAGAAGGGTATCTAGTATCATCAAAAAGAAAAATTAAATCAATATCTGATGAATAATTTAATTCTTTTGCACCCATCTTTCCCATAGCCAAAACAAACATACCTGCTGATAAATCATCATTTAACCAAGTGCCTTTTAATACACCTTCATCAACAGATGAACGCAATTCACTTTCTAGTGCGGTCTGAACTGCATAATCAGCAAAACTTGTTAAATTTTCTGTAATCCATTCCATAGTGCGTATGTGTGACAAATCACATAATGCTAAAATTAATGCTGTCCGAGCTTTGGCTAAACGTAACGCAACTCGAAGCTCTCCATTTAAGGTTTGAGCTGCTAGAAGGGCTTCTTCTGGAGTTCTAGTCCACTGTGTTAATAACCAATCTCGATGGCGGTTCAACAATCCATTCAAATAAGTGCTGCTACCTGCAATTCCTTCAATCAAAAGTAAGGCATCTGCAGGTAAACCATTATAAGTGGCGCTTACTTGCCCCCCAACAATAGGATCAAACGGAATTGGAAAATGTAGAATAGGTTCTTTAAATATCATAAGGTAATCTTGGATATGCAACTCGGTTGGGTCAATGCAAAAAACTTAAGTTCAAAGCGTTGACTCTGCTTGTTGTACCTCTATAAGCCGGACATCGCCTATTTTCAGGTGATCATATTGGTGTTTGTGGCCTTCGTAAGAAGATGCCTGTCACCCAAAGCAGTTCTGCCGCGGGAAAGGAAAGCGCCCTTATCTTAATATAAGGAGTCCAGCGTATGACTAAACGTACAGCTGCCAAGCATAAATTAGACCGTCGCATGGGTGAAAACATCTGGGGTCGTCCAAAGTCTCCAGTAAATCGCCGAGAATATGGACCAGGTCAACATGGTCAGCGCCGCAAACAAAAGCTATCTGATTTTGGTACCCAACTACGCGCAAAACAGAAACTAAAAGGTTATTATGGCGATGTGACTGAAAAGCAGTTCCGCCGAGTTTATGCTGAAGCAGTTCGCGTAAATGGTGACACAGGTGAAAATTTAATTGGTTTGTTAGAACGTCGTTTAGACGCTGTTGTTTACCGTTCAAAGTTCGTACCAACAGTATTTGCTGCGAGACAGTTCGTAAATCATGGCCATGTAACAGTAAATGGTAAAAAAGTAAATATTCCTTCATATAGTGTTAAAGAGGGTGATGTTATCGAAGTTCGTGAAAAGTCACGCCAAATGGCTTTAGTTATTGAAGCATTGGCATCCTCAGAGCGTGATTTTGCTGAATATATCAATGTTGATGCATCTAAAATGAAAGCTGAATTTATTCGCACGCCAACGCTTGCTGATGTGCCATATCCAGTAATCATGGAACCAAACTTGGTTGTGGAATATTACGCTAAAAACTAATTTTAAAATTAACTATCAATATCAAAAGCCGTACCATTTGGTGCGGCTTTTTGCTGTTTTAGCCCTTTCCGTATTTAATTTTTACCAGTAGCGTTTTTAAATGAATTCAAAAAGTATATCCACTTATGATGCCCATACTCTTCCTCTTTGGAGGAGGCCAATTACTTTATTGGCAATAATGATATTTGGCATGCACATGGCTTTTGCTACTTGGATGGCATTGTTAAATAATTTTGTACATGAGCGTGCAAATTTTGATGGGTCTGACTTGGGGTGGCTTCAAAGTATTCGTGAAGTTCCAGGGTTTTTTGCTGTTGCAGTCATTGTAGTCTTATGGGTGATGCGTGAACAAATATTGGCTATTGTTTCATTGGTAATGCTAGGCTCTGCAGTTGCTGTTACTGCTTGGTTCCCTACATTTAGTGGGCTGTTGCTAACAACATTTATTTCTAGTCTGGGGTTTCATTATTATGAGACTGTAAAGCAAAGTCTTGAATTACAATGGATTCCTAAAGATAAAGCTCCCCAAATATTAGGTTGGCTTTTAGCAATTGGTTCAGCAGGCTCGCTTATTGCTTATGGTGGAGTTGCTATCACTTGGTGGGTTTTGGGTTGGGATTACAATGTACTATATATGATTAGTGGTAGCATTACGATTTTGATCGCAGTATTTTGTTTTTTTGCGTATCCACGCTTCCATGGGCCAACTGTCCAAAATAAAACCTTCTTATTACGCAAGCGCTATTGGTTATTTTATGTTTTGCAGTTCATGGCTGGTGCACGTCGACAGATTTTTATTGTTTTTGCAGCATTTATGATGGTGGAAAGATTTGGTTTTGAAGTACATGAAGTAACTGTATTATTTTTAATTAATTATATAGCAAACATGATATTTGGGCCTATTATTGGGCGTATTGTTTTCAGGTTTGGTGAGCGAAATGCATTAATATTTGAATATTTTGGTTTAATTGTAATTTTTGCTGCTTATGGTGGTGTTTATATTTTTGGTTGGAGTGTATTTTTTGCTGCTACCCTATATGTTCTCGATCACTTATTTTTTGGCCTATCCATAGCACAAAAAACTTATTTTCAAAAAATTGCAGATCCTGCAGATATTTCTTCAACTGCCGCAGTAGCGTTTACAATTAATCATATTGGGGCTGTAGCTTTACCTGCTTTGCTAGGATACGTTTGGTTGTTTTCACCAGCATCAGTTTTTGCAGTCGCTGCAGTCATTGCCGCTATATCTTTGGGGTTATCATTTTGTATTCCAAGGCATCCTAAGGCCGGTAACGAAACTATTTTTTCAAATTTTAGGGAATAAAGATGAAGAGACAAGCTCGGTTTACTACAGGCTCCACAATGCGTCATGTGGCTGTAATGACTACAACTGGAATGATTGGGTTAACATTTATGTTTTTCATAGATGCAATTACATTATTTTGGGTATCGCAACTGGATAACGAAAGCTTTATGGCGGCAATGGGATTTGCATGGACAGTTCAATTTTTTACAATATCTGTTGGTATAGCATTTATGATTGCAGCAACTGCATTAGTGTCTAGATCTTTGGGGGCAGAGAACTGGGAAGACGCTCGTAAACAAACTTCTGTTTTTGCAATGCTTACTTTTTGTGTTCTTTTGATTACTGTAGTATTTTTATTAATTTTTCGAAGAGAAATATTAATTTCTATTGGTGCAGAAGGCGCAACGTTGGAGTCAGCTTCAGCCTTTTTATTAATTTCTGTGCCTTCATTGCCTATTATGGCTCTTGGTATGATTGGATCAGCTGTTTTGCGTGCAGAGGGAGATGGTGTACGTTCAATGATGGTGACAGTTTCATCTGGATGTGTAGCTGCAATTGTTGATCCATTATTTATATTTGGATTTGATATGGGCATGGATGGTGCCGCCCTTGGTGTTTCTGTGGCACGTACTAGTTCAGCAATTTTAGCAATCTATTTTGTTGTTAAAGTCAAAGATTTAGCAGCTACCATCACATTCACTGATATTAAGCGTTGGTATCTACCTTTCACAATGATTGCAGTCCCAACAATTTTAACTCAATTGGCTTCGCCTACGGGAAACATGTTGGCAACAAGCGTTATTTCTGATTTTGGTGAATCTGCTATGGCTGGTTGGGCTGTATTAGGGCGCGTCACTGTAGTAGCTTTTGGAGGTGTATTTGCATTATCGGGTGCTATTGGGGGGATTGTAGGTCAAAATTTTGGAGCAAGAAAGTTTAATCGTGTACGAACGGCTTACCGTGATGCACTTATCTTCTCAACATTCTATGTGTTTGTTGTGTGGTCACTTCTTGCGATATTAACACCATTTATTTTGCAAGTATTTAATTTAAGCGCAGGTGCTAGAACAGTAATTGAAGCATTTAATTACATTGCAGCAGGCAGTTATGCTTTTGCTGGAGCTCTATATGTATCAAATGCGTCGTTCAATAATTTAGGAAAGCCATTATATTCAACACTATTTAATTGGATTAAGGATGGTGTTGTTATGTTACCACTGTGTATATGGGGGGCGTCGATTTATGGCGCTTCTGGTGTAGTCTATGGCCAAGGTATAGCATATGTTATTTCGGGTATAGCAAGTGTGATATTTGGTTGGTGGTTTATTAAAAATGTTGAAAAAACACATTTAAAAGTCATATCAAAGTAAATTGAAAATGCGATAGTTCTTAACTATCTTAGATATAAACTGAGGAGAGCCCTATGTTTTTCACTAAACGCACAATAGATATTCCTAATGCATCCAATGCTTTGCCTGGCCGAGATTATGAAATTGAAACGGCTTCCAAGCATTTTGTGCTTAACACACCAATTAAAGGTGCGGTTCCAGAAGGTTTTGAACAAGCAATGTTTGGAATGGGGTGTTTTTGGGGTGTGGAGCGTATTTTTTGGCAGATTGAAGGCGTTTGGACAACAGCGGTTGGCTATGCGGCAGGATACACGCCCAATGCAACTTATGAAGAGGTTTGCTCTGGTCAGACAGGCCATAATGAAGTTGTTTGGGTTGTATTTGATCCATCTATTGTCACTTACGAAACACTTTTAAAAGCATTTTGGGAAGGGCATAATCCTACCCAAGGCATGCGCCAAGGAAACGACCAAGGAACACAATATCGATCTGGTATATATTTTTATAATATTATTCAACGAATGGCTGCGTTTGCTAGTAAAAATTTATATCAGCAGCGTTTAGACTCGAATGAATTTGGGATAATTACTTCTGAAATTTTGAATAGTTCTAAATTTTTCTATGCAGAAACATATCATCAACAATATCTTGCAAAAAACCCTAGTGGATATTGTGGAATTGGTGGTACGGGTGTTAGCTGTCCAGTTGGCGTGGATGCTTGACGCATGGTCTGATCTGAATTAATTCCGGATAAAACAATTTTGGAAACAAAAATGCCGACATATACTTCGCTTACATCACTTGAAGGAAAAGATAGTGCAAATAGATTAAGTTTTGCATTAGAAAGCTTGAATAATGCTCCTTATGGTGTGGGAATATCAGAAATTGAAGACGGCTCTGGTATATTTGAGGTAAGTGGATATTTTATTGAAGCACCTAATGAAATTGAGCTTCTAATTTTGAGTGCAGCATATGGAGCACAACCTTTTGTAATTTCGGAGCTTCCTGATAAAGATTGGGTTGCAGAGGTTCGCCGTGAATTAGCACCAGTAGAAGCGGGCTGTTTTTTTGTCTATGGTGAACATGACGCAGACAAAGTTCCTTATGGCTCTAAGTCATTATTAATTGAAGCGGCCATGGCGTTTGGTACAGGTCATCATGGGACAACTAAAGGCTGTTTAATGGCGTTAGATACTTTAGTAAATTCTGGATTTACTGCTAAAAATATTGTGGATATTGGTTGTGGAACTGCTGTGCTAGCAATGGGTGCTGCCTTATGTTGGCCTGGCCAAATTTTAGCGAGCGACATTGATGAGATTGCCACAAAAACATCTAAAGCTAATGCTGTTGTAAATGGTTTAGGGGATCGAATTAACGTATTAACATGTGCAGGTTTTGATCATCCTCATCTTCATGCAAAAGCGCCCTATGATTTAATTCTTGCTAATATTCTAAAAGGGCCACTGATTGCCCTAGCGCCTGATATAGCTAAACATTCCACAAAAAGTGGATATGTAATTTTGTCAGGCCTTTTAAACAGTCAAGCAGAAGATGTGATTGAAGCATATGCTGACGAAGGGTTTGATTTAGTCGCTCATACTAAATTAACAGAATGGTCAACATTAACTCTATGTAAATCTTAGGTGGCTGCTTCTATGCTATTTTTGGTGGTATGCTATACTAAAAAATAAAGACGCCCCAGAGATTGTTCTTTGAGACGTCTATTATATTATCATTTGGGGTCACTATAAATTTAAACTTGTGTTCAAATAAATATTTTTAACTCAAAATAAGTTATTGATATCACCACGCGTTAGTCCAATATCTTTCAGTTCACGTTCTGTCAGTTTGGATAAAGCAGTTTTGGTTTTGCGCGATTGATGCCTTCTAATTACAGCTGTAAAAGCTGCTTCCAAGAGGCTTGCTACACGAAAAATCGTTATTGAGCCAAGTGGTTGTGAAGATGTATTTACAAAATTTGCCATGATAAAATTCCCTTTATCAGTGAATGTCTATGGAATTTATGTATGCTTGTAATGGGTTACTTACAAATGCCATTAATGCATTCCCGATGTGCAATTTATGCATACCTATCGAACAATATAAAATTATAATTAATGGGAGGGCTTAATTCTTCTCTTGGCGAATGTTCTTGTTTCGTGCTATATTGAAAAAAATTGGAATAAATACATGCGTGTTATTGGTATTGATCCTGGATTGCGAAATTTGGGTTGGGGAGTCGTTGATGTTGCAGGCTCTAAAATTACTCATGTAGGTAATGGGGTTTGCAAATCCTCTACGGGAACACTTGCAGAGCGTTTGCTTGAATTACACGAACAGTTGACCGATGTTATACGGGTTCATCGACCGACAACATCTGCGGTTGAGAAAACTTTTGTAAATAAAGATGGTGCTGGAACATTAAAATTGGGACAAGCGCGGGGCATTTGTTTGTTAGTTCCCGCTCAGGCTGGACTTGATGTTGCAGAATATGCACCCAATACAATTAAAAAAGTTGTTGTAGGTGTTGGTCATGCGGATAAAAAGCAAGTGGAACATATGGTTCGTATGCAATTGCCAGGTATAAGTTTTGTGGGGCCAGACGCAGTTGATGCGCTAGCTATTGCTATGTGTCATGCGCACCACTCACAATTTTCAGGAAAACTGGAAGCTGCGGTTGCGCGCGCACAGGGGGAAGTATGATTGGTAAAATTACGGGCCGCGTTGATTATCGCGGGACTGACCATGTTTTAGTGGACGTGCAGGGAGTAGGCTATATGGTCTACTGTTCTGATAGAACATTATCAGGACTACCTGCTAGGGGTGGTGTGATTGCATTATATACAGACTTATTAGTGCGTGAGGACAATTTGCAGTTGTTTGGTTTTACTACTTTGGCTGATAAAGAATGGCATAAGCTATTAACAACAGTGCAAGGAGTAGGGGCAAAGGCTGCCCTAGCAATCGCGTCAACTTTAGGGACTGATGGTGTGTCACGCGCTATTGCATTGGGTGATGTAGCTGCGATTAAATCTGCTCAAGGAGTTGGGCCCAAAATTGCACAAAGAGTTATTACAGAACTAAAAGATAAAGCACCAAAAATTATGGCGATGGGTGGCGAAGGAGCGGCATTGGTTGAGGCCGATGAGACTATGGTGATTGATGTTCAAACTCCTATAGATATGCCCCCAAGCTCATCAGTGCTGAAATCAGAAGCTGGTGCGCAAGCAGATGCATTATCTGCTTTAATAAATCTTGGCTATGGACATGGTGATGCAGCAACAGCCGTAGCTAAAGCCAGTGGAGAAATGCCTGATTTAAGCGCTACTGGTTTGATTAAAGCGGCATTGAAGCTCTTGGCTCCGAAAGGCTGATAGGTTATTATAAGATATGATAGAGCCTGACCCTAATTTGCGACCACAACCCTTGGTTGATGATGTTGATCGTGCATTGCGCCCACAAAGTTTGGATGATTTTACAGGTCAGGCAGATGCGCGTGCTAATCTAAAGATTTTCATTGAAAGTGCAAAAAAACGTGGCCAAGCCATGGATCATACACTTTTTTATGGTCCTCCGGGTTTGGGTAAGACAACTTTAGCGCAGATAATTTCTAAAGAACTTGGTGTTAACTTTCGTATGACTTCTGGACCTGTGTTAGCAAAAGCAGGAGATTTAGCTGCTATTCTAACAAATTTAGAAGAAAAAGATGTTTTATTTATTGATGAAATCCATCGGTTAAACCCCGTAGTAGAAGAGGTCTTATATCCAGCACTAGAAGATTTTGAATTAGATTTAATGATTGGTGAAGGTCCAGCCGCTCGGTCTGTTCGCATTGACCTTCAGCCATTCACGTTAGTTGGTGCAACTACACGGTTAGGTTTGTTGACAACACCACTTCGTGATCGTTTTGGTATTCCTGTCCGGCTAGAGTTTTATACTGTTGAGGAGTTATGTTTTATTGTTGAACGTGGTGCGCGGCTTATGGGTATTAATGCATCACCTGAAGGTGCTCGTGAAATTGCACGCCGCGCAAGGGGTACTCCAAGGATTGCAGGTCGTTTATTGCGGCGGGTTGTTGATTTTGCAACAGTTGAGGGTAACGGAACTATATCTAAAGAATTAGCTGATAGCTCTTTGACGCGTTTAGGTGTTGATGATTTAGGTTTAGATGGCGCTGACCGGCGCTATTTGCGAATGCTTGCTGAAAACTATGCAGGTGGCCCTGTTGGTGTAGAAACTATCGCGGCGGCATTATCTGAATCACGTGATGCGATTGAAGAAGTTGTTGAGCCATTTTTATTGCAACAAGGCTTAGTCCAACGAACACCTCGTGGAAGAATGTTAGGGCAAAAAGCTTGGACACATTTGGGAATGCGTGCACCGAAGTCTTCGAATCAGACAGATTTATTTACAGGCAAAAAATGACTGAACTTGCTTTAAGTAGTGCTAAAATAGAAGCTCTTTTTAGCCAAGTAGATGGGGTCTTTAGATTTGCACGTTGGAGCCGTCCTATAGTGCCAGTTATCTTTGGTGTTGATGATGAAACTCTCAAGCACATTAAGTCTGCCATCGTTACCGCAGTTGGTATAACTGGATCTAAAATTGAAGAAACTGATCCTGAATTGGGTGCAAATTTTATGTGGTTTTTTTGCCATAACTGGGATGAAATTTTAGTAGTGCCTGACCTTGAAAATTTAATCCCAAATTTAAAAGATATTATTGCAAAATTACAAATTACTCAGACTAGTACCTACCGCATTTTTTCTTTTGGCCCTGACGGTGGAATTAAAATGTGTGTACAATTGATAAAAGTATTTGGAGATACTGCCGAAATGTCTGTTCAAGCACTTGCAATGGGCGAAACCTACCAATGTTTGGCATTGTTTGGTCCCAATGCATTTTTAAAAGAAAGCCCAATTGCTGTAATAAAAGAAAATAGTCTTTGTATACCTAAACCAAATTATGCTGCACTGATACGTGCGGCTTACGATCCAGTTTTGCCTCATGCAACTGAAAAACCAAGCCATTCGTTGCGATTATCTGCACGAGCCAACATACTGTTAGCAGATATGATTTAATGATACATAATTTTTCTTTACGTGTTTATTACGAAGACACAGATTTAGCAGGCATTGTTTATTATGCAAATTATCTCAAATTTATTGAACGAGGACGTTCAACACTGGTACGTAAAGTTGGAATTGATCAACTTTTTTTGAAGAAACAGGGGTATCTATTTGCAGTAAAAAGTATAACTGCAAATTATCATGCATCTGCACAAATGGATGATGAGTTAACAGTTAAAACTGTTTTAATATCTGCTTCAGGGGCAAAAATTATTTTTGACCAGCGTGTTTTTAATTCAGATAAACTACTTTTTTCGTCAATTGTAACCATTGCTTATGTAACAATTGGAGGACGGCCCACCCGATTGCCATCCCAAATCATAGAAAAATTACAGCAGTTTGCCGCTTAAGGATTAAAAAGGTATGAAAATTATAGTTTTCTGATTATTTATTTGTTATGTTATATTTGATAATAAATGCGTTGCTAATAAATAGTGACCCTAGGCAGAACGAGCATTATAATGGAAACTGAAGCACTTGTGGCAGCGTCAGAAATTGATTTTTCTGTACTTGCACTTTTTTTACGAGCAACATTCACGGTTAAGTTAGTAATGTTGATGTTGACCTTCGCATCTATATGGTCGTGGTCAATAATAATTCAAAAATTTATCAATTACAGAACAGCACGAAAAAATGCATATTTATTTGACCGTGCTTTTTGGTCTGGAGCGCCACTCGATCAATTATATGAGCGAGTAGGGTCAGATCCATCTGGCGCTAACGAAAAGATTTTTGCAGCGGCAATGAGTGAATGGGAGAGATCTCACCGTGGGGAAAATTTAATTGGTGGAGCTCAACAGCGAATAGATCGTTCAATGGATGTTGCTATTGCGCGAGAAAGTGAAAATTTAAATAATGGGCTTACATTTTTAGCAACTGTTGGGTCAACTGCACCTTTTATTGGTTTGTTTGGAACTGTTTGGGGAATTAAAAATGCCTTTGAAGAAATTGCTATTCAGCAAAATACTAACTTAGCTGTAGTCGCTCCAGGTATTGCTGAGGCCTTGGTTGCCACTGCTTTGGGGCTTCTGGCAGCTATACCAGCTGTCATCTTTTATAATAAATTATCCGCTGATGCAGACCGTTTGATTGGTGGATATGAAAGCTTTGCTGATGAGTTTTCTACTATTTTGTCTCGTCAACTCGATACATAGGAGCCTATCATGGGCGCATCAATTGCACCAAGAGGTGGTGGTGGTGGAAAACGCCGCCGGAGCCATGCTAAAAGTCGGCCTATGGCTGAAATCAATGTGACACCTTTTGTAGATGTTATGTTGGTATTATTAATTATATTTATGGTTGCAGCACCAATGCTTACAGTTGGAGTGCCAATAGAATTGCCCAAAACTGCAGCCCAGGCGTTGCCAACCGAACAAGAAGAACCACTTACAATAGCGCTAACTTCTGATGGGCGTGTGATGTTACAAAACACTGAAATAGATCGAAAAAATCTAATAATAAAATTACAGGCAATTTCGGCAGAGCGAAGTGGTAATAAAGTCTTTTTACGGGCTGACGGTACTGTAAATTATGCGGATGTAATGAAAGTTATGGGTGCATTAAATGCTGGCGGCTTTAACAATATTGGTTTGGTGACGGATGCAGGTGGTCCTAAACTAAATGGTACGGATCCTTAGGTAATTATAGTGGATGCTGGCTTCAAAATATCAGGTTTTGCACATTTGGTGCTTATTGGAATTGCAATATTTGGCGCGCCCTTGTTTAGTTCAGATGAGGAAAATGCAATCCAGATATCGGAGGTTTCACTAATTACGCTTGAGGATTTTGCATCACTAACTTCAGTAGCTCCCCCTGTATCAGAGACTTTAATTAATATTATTAAACCTGTTGAAGTAGAACCAACACCTGTTGAAGTAGAACCAACACCTGTTGAAGTAGAACCAACACCTGTTGAAGTAGAACCAACACCTGTTGAAGTAGAACCAACACCTGTTGAAGTAGAACCAACACCTGTTGAAGTTGGTGATGCTGAGATTGAACCTATTTACCCGATTGCGTCTATTGATAGCATTGGAGAGTTAACACCAGAATTAAATGAAAATACCCCATCAAAACCATCTGACACAATTTCAAATATAATCAGTGAAACTCCAAAAGATCCAATAAAGCCAGAAGTATCATCGAAACCATTAATTATAGAAGTGCCATCTCCTGAAGAATTAGAGCCTAATTTTGTTAAGGAACAAGAACCTGCTTCAGCAGTAAAAGAAAGCACAACTAAAACCGTAACTGAAGCAGAAGAACGCGAAAGTGAACTTGTTCCAAGCAGTTCATCAAGGCCTAAAAGACGACCCAAAAATCTAAAGGTTGTAGAAATAAAAAAGCCTGACTTAAAAGTTGAAGAAACAAAAAATCCTGATTTAATAAAAGATGCGATTGCTAGGTCAATGGCTGAAGAAAAAGTAAATGAAGTTATTGTTAAAGATAATCAACTTAAAAAAGTTGTTGGACCACCTTTAACTGGGGGAGAGACAAATACTTTGATGTTTGCCATTCAACAATGTTGGAATGTACCTGTGGGGTTGGAAAATGATTCTTCTAACATTATAACTATGGGAATAAAGTTAACTCAAGACGGTAGATTAGAAGGAGAACCAAAAAGGTTAGCGCCAAACACTGGTTCTGGAGCGGGTATTTTACAAGCCTATGAAGCTGCAAGAAGGGCTTTAATTCGCTGCCAACCTTATGATTTACCGGCTGAAAAATATGAAACATGGCGCGATATTGAAATTGTGTTTAACCCTGAACAGATGGTGCTGAGATGAAATATTATACAAAATTAATCATAATGGCATTAGCCTTGATTATATTTAAAAACTTGCCCTTGATGGCACAGACTAAGCCATTACGTATCGAAATTAGCCAAGGTGTTATTGAACCTATGCCAATAGCATTGTCTAAATTTATGGCTGTTGGAGACATCTCAGTAAAATATTCTGAAAAAATTTCATCTGTGATTATGGCTGACTTAGTTGGTTCTGGATTATTTAGGGAAATTCCAAGGTCAGCACATATTTCCACTGCTACTGACTTTAATTTGCCAGTGCAGTTTGCTGATTGGCGGGTAATTAATGCTGATGCGCTTATTACTGGCTCGGTAAATATTCAAGGTGATAAACTAATTTTAAAGTTTCGACTATTTGATGTTTTTGCACAAACTGCCTTGGGTGAAGGTTTACAGTTTCAAGCGAATAAAAATAGTTGGCGTCGTATGGCACATAAGATTTCTGATGCAGTATATTCGCGGTTAACTGGCGAAGCAGCATATTTTGATAGTAGAGTGGCATATATTTCAGAAGAAGGCCCAAAGAATGCGCGTAAAAAGAAACTTGCTATCATGGACTATGATGGGGCCAATAGTCGCTTTTTAACTGATGATAATGATATCGTTTTGGCACCACGCTTTTCGCCTAATAATAAGGAAATCGTTTATACTAGTTATAAATCAGGCACCCCTAAAGTATATTTAATTAATGTTGATACTTTGGATCAACGACTTTTGGATGAGCAGCCTGGAATGACGTTTGCTCCACGTTTTTCACCAGATGGGCGTAGTGTAGTGATGTCTTTGACTGATCGGGGTAACACAGATATTTATACTGTTGATTTAAAAAATAGCCGGAAAACGCGTCTTACGTCTGGAGCTTCAATCGATACTGCGCCAAGTTATTCGCCAGATGGAAAGCAGATTGTATTTGAATCAGATAGAGGTGGCAGGCAGCAAATATATGTAATGTCGGTCCTTGGAGGCGATGCTAGGCGTATCAGTTTTGGGAAGGGTAGCTATGGCACGCCTGTTTGGTCTCCACGAGGAGATATGATAGCTTTCACAAAAATTAATCAAGGACGCTTTCATATAGGTGTAATGCGTACTGACGGAAAAAATGAGCGCCTCTTGACGGCATCATTTTTGGATGAAGGGCCATCGTGGTCACCAAATGGCCGCGTTATTATGTTTTTTCGGGAAACAGCTGGAGCTAATGGTGCCCCAGAGATTTATTCTGTGGATGTAACGGGCCGTAACCTTAAACGAGTAAAGACACTTGGCTCTGGATCTGATCCTGCATGGTCTGGACTGTTGAAATAATAATTAATTTCTATTATCATAATATAATATTAACAATAAAAACGGCACAAAGTCGATTATATAAGAGGAAGAGCATAATGACCTCATTAAAACTTACACTTGTAGCAGTAGCCCTATTTGGGCTAACAGCATGTGATTCAGCGGGCTCTATGGGAGGGTTTGGTAAGAATGGTAGTATTATGCAATCTTCGCTTGATCCTGCTGGCGTTGCTTATTTCAACCAAGAGATTGGTGATACTGTTGTATTTTTAGTTGACCAATCTAGTTTGACACCTGTAGCAACTGATTTACTTAACAAGCAGGCTGAGTGGTTACTTAACAACCCTAATAAATCAGTGACTATCGAAGGACATGCAGATGAAACTGGCACGCGTGAATATAACTTAGCGTTAGGTGCGCGTCGTGCTGCATCTGTTCAAAATTATTTAGTCAGCCGTGGATTAACTGATGCACGCATTAGTACTGTAACTTTTGGGAAAGAACGTCCACTGGCAATTTGTTCAGATGAAAAATGTTGGTCTAAAAATCGCAGATCTGTAACATTAGTTGCTGGCGGTTTGGGCAGTTAATTAATGTTAAAAAACTTTTTTAAGATACTATTTTTGTTAATATTTTGGTCAACTGCATCTAATGTAGTTGCCCAAAATACTTTTCAAAATCTTGGAGCAGTATTTGAAGGTACATCAAAAGAACTGACTAGTGTTGGAGCTGAATTAGAAGACTTATCGTCACAAATTAAAAAGATTCAATCAGAACTTGCAGAAAATAATACTACATTAAATATTACGCCTTCTGGTGCTGCATTGATGCGAATAGATGTTATTGAAAGTGAAGTGCGTACTTTAATCAGCCAAATAGAAAAATTACGATTTCGCATCGAAGATATAGCTAATGATTCAACAAATCGTATAGGTGACTTAGAATTTCGCATAGTAGAATTAGAAGGTGGGGACATTACTCAGTTAGGCCAGCCTCGGCCCATTGGTGGAAGTGCCGATTGGACTTTAAATAATACTAAAGACGGTGCCGAAATTACTATTATTGAAAAATCTAATTATAAAACGGCATTAGATTCATTAAATGTAGGTAATTTCGAGTTAGCAGTACAACAATTTGATAAGCTTATAATTGAATTTCCAGGTGGTCCACTTATATCTGCTGCATACTATTCTAAAGGTGAAGCTTTTATAGGATTAAATAAATGGAAATCTGCTGGCCACAGTTTCTTGGAAAGCTTTAAGTCTGATCCATCAGGTGAAGTTGCTCCAAAAGCCTTATACAAACTTGGAGTTAGTTTGGGGAAATTACAAAAAATAGAAGAGGCGTGTAAAACGTTACTTGAGGTGGGACTTCTTTTCTCAAAAAATAAAATTGTCTTAGATGCTAATAATGAAATGCAAATATTAGGCTGCATGTGACCTGCATCATCCCACAAGATCTTTTATTAAAATTTTCAGAAAATATGTGTGCCATAGCACCAAAACTATTTGGACATAAAATTGGGTTAGCTGTTTCTGGTGGTGGAGATTCTATGGCCTTGTTGTATTTGATGCATGAGTGGGCGAGCCAAAATCATCAAAAACTATATGTCGCTACAGTTGACCATGGGCTTCGTAAAGAATCTGTGCATGAGACAAAAATAGTAGAAGCTGAGTGCAAAAAACTAAATATTGAATGCAAAATTTTAAAATGGAGCGGTTGGAATAAGGTTGGCAACCTTCTCGATGCAGCTCGTGATGCTCGTAATGAGTTAATAGGTGAATGGTCGAATGAGCTAGGGTTAAATTGTGTGGCTACTGGTCATACAGCAGATGATCAAGCTGAGACATTTTTGTTGCGTCTTGCCCGAGGATCAGGTGTGGATGGATTATCTGGGATGGCGCCATTTGGCTATAAAAAAACTATGCTATGGTTTCGACCTATATTAGCGTATCGGCGTTCAGACTTGCGCGCCTTTTTATCATATAAAGGTATTAAATGGATTGAGGACCCTAGTAATGATGATACTCGATTTGAACGTATAAAAATGCGCAAAGCTCAAAATATGTTAGATGATTTAGGATTAACAGTTGATCGATTAGTTGAAACTGCTGACCGAATGGCTACAGCTAGAAGTGCTTTAGAGCTTTTAACCAAAGAGTGTGCAGAAAATGTTTCTTCACCTACACGATTAGGTACTGTAAAATTAGATGTTAAAGCATTTAGCCTCTTACCACTCGAATTGCGATACCGTCTATTTTCTCATGTATTAAAATGGGTTTCAGGTTCAAAATATCGGCCACGTTTTAAGTCATTAATAGAAAGTACCAACAGATTATCTATTGGTAAAGATCACACACTCATGGGATGCCACATCATTTCTGATGGTATCTTTGCAGAAGTATGCCGTGAGGTTTCCAAAATAGAAAGCATAAACGATTTTTCAAAACCATTTGATAACAGATGGGTCTTAACCAGTAATAGCCCGTGTGATGGACTTGTAATTGGCCCACTTGGTGAAGAAGGTTTGCTTCTGTGTGAGGGGTGGAGAAAACTTAAATTTTCTCGTATTAGCCTCATGGGCAGTCCAGCTATTTGGAAGGATAATGTTTTAATAGCTGCACCTATGGCTGGTTTAGAAATAAACTGGAAATGTTACTTAAAAAAAGATTATAAAAATTTTTTTTCAATGATTGTGACGCATTGAAACTTTTAAAGAATACTATACATCTATGCCAGTAATGATGCAGTATCTTTTCTGCACAAATGATGCAGTATCTTTCCTGCACAAATAAGGAGTTTTGATTTTGGGAAATAATAAGAATATCGCTTTTTGGGTAGTTCTTTTTCTTTTAATGATTGCAGTTTTTCAAGTTATTGGTGGAAATTCATCAACGAAGGCTTCAGATGAGATTCCATACTCTCAAGCCATTGAAAGCATTGAAAAAGGTGACGTAAAGTCAGCTGAAATTGATGGTGAAAACCTGACAATTACACTAAGTGCAAATAATGCAAGATTAAAATCTATTATACCAAACTGGCCCTTTAATGAAGGTGCTATTGAAACATTACTTGATAACAAAGTAGAAATTGAGGCGATCAAACAACAAGAATCAGGTCTTGCATCCTTCTTACAATATTTGCTGCCGTTCGTCTTGATAGTGGGGGTTTGGATCTTTTTTATGAACCGCATGCAAGGTGGTGGTAAAGGTGGCGCCATGGGCTTTGGTAAGTCTAAAGCAAAGCTATTAAACCAAAATGAGGATCGTAAAACATTTGATGATGTTGCAGGCATTGATGAGGCGAAAGAAGAATTAGAAGAAATTGTTGAATTCCTTCGTAATCCACAAAAATTTAGTCGCCTAGGTGGACAAATCCCAAAAGGTGCATTGCTGATTGGCCCTCCAGGCACAGGAAAAACTTTATTAGCCCGCGCTATTGCTGGTGAAGCAGGCGTCCCGTTTTTTACTATTTCTGGTTCTGACTTTGTTGAAATGTTTGTGGGGGTGGGCGCATCTAGAGTGCGTGACATGTTTGAGCAGGCAAAGAAAAATGCTCCATGTATTGTATTTATCGATGAAATTGATGCTGTTGGCCGTCACCGTGGTGCTGGCCATGGTGGTGGAAATGACGAACGAGAGCAAACATTAAATCAGTTGCTAGTTGAAATGGATGGCTTCTCTGCAAATGAAGGTGTGATTTTATTAGCAGCTACCAATCGTCCTGATGTATTAGATCCAGCATTAAAGCGTCCTGGTCGTTTTGACCGTCAGGTACAAGTACCTAACCCTGATATAAAAGGCCGAGAGAAGATTTTAAGTGTACATGCGCGCAAATCACCGTTGGGTCCAGATGTAGATCTTCGCATAATCGCACGGGGTACGCCTGGATTTTCTGGGGCAGATTTGGCTAACTTAGTAAATGAAGCTGCTTTGACAGCTGCTCGAACAGGTAAGCGATTTGTCACTATGGAAGATTTTGAGTTCGCTAAAGATAAGGTCATGATGGGAGCTGAGCGCCGCTCAATGGTTCTAACTGACGAGCAGAAAGAGCATACTGCCTACCATGAAGCTGGGCATGCAATTGTTGGTCTCAACCTAGATAAATGTGACCCTGTTTATAAAGCTACTATTATTCCACGCGGAGGTGCTTTGGGAATGGTTGTTTCTTTACCAGAAATTGAGCGTCTAAATTGGCATAAAGATGAATGTAAGCAAAAGATTGCTATGACAATGGCTGGAAAAGCTGCTGAGATCTTAAAATGGGGTGAGGGTGACGTATCTAATGGGCCGTCTGGTGATATTCAGCAAGCATCTTCACTGGCTCGTGCAATGGTTATGCGTTGGGGAATGTCAGATAAAGTCGGTGATGTTGACTATCAAGCAGCTCATGAAGGTTACTCTGGTGGTAACATTGGTGGTTTCTCCATATCTGCCAAAACTAAAGAACTTATCGAAGAAGAAGTAAAAAGCTTAATCGATGCAGGTTATGCAAGTGCTCTTTCTATTCTTAAGAAAAATAAAAAAGAATTTGAACGTCTGGCGCAAGGTTTGTTGGAATACGAAACATTAACTGGTGATGAGATTGAGAAAGTTATTAAAGGCAAAAAATTGGTAAATACTGATGATGAAAAACCTTCAAAGTCAAAAGCGAAACCAAGTTTAGCTGCAGTTCCTAAAACCTCTCGTAAGCCTCGAAAACCTAAAGAACAAGATATAGAGTAATATTTTAAATAAAAAAAAGCCTCCTGATTGGGGGCTTTTTTTATTTGATTAGGTTGTTTACGAAGGTAAATTTATACAAACGACGATAAATCCAGTGATTAGGTCGGATTCTGATTGTGTAAAAGGTATTAAAGTAGGCCAAACACAAAGAAATTATTTTTAACGGGGCTTAAAATGGCATATAAAACTGATATTGAAATTGCACGCGAAGCAAATAAAAAACCAATTCAAGAAATTGGAGCTAAATTAGGAATCCCATCTGTGGATCTTTTGCCATTTGGACATGATAAAGCAAAAGTTAGTGCCAAATTTATTAAGGCACAGCGTGGCAAAAAAGATGGAAAGTTAATTTTAGTTACAGCAATCAATCCAACACCAGCTGGTGAGGGGAAAACAACAACCACTGTTGGTTTAGGTGATGGCTTGAATAAAATTGGTAAGAAAGCGGCTGTCTGTATTCGCGAAGCCTCATTGGGGCCTTGTTTTGGTATGAAGGGTGGCGCAGCGGGTGGTGGTTATGCTCAAGTTGTTCCAATGGAGGAAATGAATTTACATTTCACTGGAGATTTCCACGCTATAACTTCCGCGCACAACTTATTATCTGCAATGATTGATAATCATATTTATTGGGGTAATGAATTAGAAATTGATCAGCGGCGTGTTGTCTGGAGACGTGTTCTCGATATGAACGACCGGGCTTTGAGAGATGTAGTAACCTCATTAGGTGGAATATCGAATGGGTTTCCTCGACAATCTGGCTTTGATATAACTGTTGCATCAGAAGTAATGGCAATTTTGTGCCTAGCATTAGATATGGAAGATTTACAAAAACGCTTAGGTGATATTATAATTGCATATCGTCGAGATCGTACGCCAGTTTATTCACGAGATATTAAAGCAGATGGCGCTATGGCTGTCCTATTACAGCAAGCAATGCAGCCTAACTTAGTACAAACTTTAGAAAATAATCCAGCATTTGTTCATGGTGGACCATTTGCAAATATTGCGCATGGCTGTAATTCTGTAATTGCCACAACTACAGCACTTAAACTTGCTGATTATGTTGTGACTGAAGCTGGCTTTGGTGCTGATTTGGGTGCAGAAAAATTCATGAACATAAAGTGCCGTAAGGCTGGTATTGCTCCAAGCGTAGTGGTTCTTGTTGCTACAGTTAGAGCTATGAAGATGAATGGTGGTGTTATTAAAGCTAATTTAGGTCCAGAAAATATTGCTGCTGTGAAAGATGGTTGTCCAAACCTTGGCCGACATATTGAAAATTTGAAATCGTTTGGTGTACCCGTAGTAGTAGCTATTAACCACTTTGTCACAGACACTGATGCTGAAGTGCAAGCAGTTAAAGATTATGTTGTTGGGCAAGGTGCTGAAGCAATTTTATCAAAACATTGGGAGTTTGGTTCAGAAGGTTGTGTGGAACTTGCAACACGTGTTGCTGAGATAGCAGACGCTGATATGGCAAATTTTGCTCCGATCTATCCTGACGAAATGCCTTTATTTGAAAAAATAGAGACAATTGCAAAACGTATTTACCGGGCAGATGAAGTTCTTGCAGATAAGAAAATTCGTGACCAGCTGCACCAGTGGGAAGAGCAAGGCTATGGTCATTTGCCTATATGTATGGCTAAAACTCAATATAGCTTTAGCACTGACCCTAATTTGCGTGGAGCACCTACAGGGCACTCGGTTCCAGTACGTGAAGTGCGATTAGCAGCAGGTGCAGGTTTCATTGTAGCAATCTGTGGTGAAATCATGACAATGCCCGGCTTACCTAGAGTTCCTTCAGCTGAAGCAATCATGCTTAACAGTGAAGGCCAAATAGACGGTTTATTTTAAATAAAACAATAGATGTGCTTATTATTTGAGCGCATCTAGTATACAGCGACAAAAGGAAATACCAAATGGCTGCAAAAGTAATAGATGGAAAAATGTTTGCAGCAGGGGTACGCGCCCAGGTTGGAGAGCAGGTTTTACGATTAAAAAATGAAAAAGGTATTACACCAGGATTAGCTGTAATTTTAGTTGGTGAAGACGCTGCTAGCCAAGTCTATGTTCGAAATAAACATGCTTCAACTATTGAGGTTGGTATGAATAGCTATGAACATCGCTTGGACCCAAATACATCTGAAGTAGATTTACTAGCTTTAATTGACCAATTAAATAATGATCCAAAAGTGCATGGTATTCTTTGCCAGTTACCTTTACCTAGTCATTTAAATGAAGAGTTAGTGATTAATTCAATCATACCTGCTAAAGACGTTGATGGCTTTCATATTTCTAACGTGGGAATGCTTGCAACAGGCCAAAAATCTATGGTGCCATGTACTCCACTTGGATGTTTAATGATGCTTCGTGATCACCATGGGTCATTATCTGGTTTAAATGCTGTTGTTGTTGGTCGCTCAAATATCGTTGGTAAGCCAATGGCAAACCTTCTTTTACGTGATAGTTGTACTGTAACTATAGCCCATAGCCGTACTAAAAATATAGAATCTATATGCCGAAATGCTGATATTGTTATAGCAGCTGTAGGGCGAGCTGAGATGATTACAGGTGACTGGATTGGTGATGGAGCAACTGTCATTGATGTAGGAATTAATCGTATCCCACACCCTGAAAAAGAAGGAAAATTCAAATTAGTTGGTGATGTACATTTTGAAAGTGTAAGTGCCAAAGCTGGTGCTATTACGCCGGTACCTGGTGGTGTTGGCCCTATGACTATTGCGTGCCTGTTAGCTAATACTCTTACCGCTTGCTGTCGTTCGAATGGCTTGGAAGAGCCTGAAGGTCTGACAGCATAAAAAAATCTATATTGTTTTCCTAATATGAAAATTATTGTGAATTTTTTATCAGATAAAGGTTCAAAATATGCTGTTAGTGGAGGGTTTGTGGCATCTAAGTTGGGTGCTTCTGGTTTTATAAAAGATTTAAAGCGAAATAAGAAGTTTTCGAAAGCTACACATAATACTTGGGCGTTAATTTTATCAAACGGAACACAAATCAAGAATGATGATGGTGAGAGTGGTGCAGGAGCAATTATGCTTCGCATGATAGAAACTGCAGAATTGTATGACCACATCGTCGTTGTTACCAGATGGTATGGCGGTATAAACCTTGGTGGTGATAGATTCAGGCACATCAAAACATGTATGAATACATACATATCTACTTTATAATTATTATTTAATTTTAAATGAATTTTGTAATTAATATTAGATTGGTTAAATTATTAATTTATGATCTTACCCCATAAATCGTATTCTGAGGATTCATCAACTTCAACATTAACAACATCGCCAATACTTAATGCCTCGGTGCCATCATCGATAAATAAATTGCCATCAATTTCTGGAGCGTCAGCTTTAGTGCGACAAGTTGCAATGCCTTCACTGTCGATGTCATCTACAATTACATGTAATTGAGTACCAACCTTAGCAGCTAACTTTGCTTCTGATATTATTTGTGATTTTTCCATAAAGCGCTCCCAGCGATCCTGTTTAGCATCAGGATCGACATGATCTGACAAAGCGTTTGATCGTGCTCCATCTACATTTTCATATTGGAAACAACCGATACGATCTAATTGTGCTTCATCTAACCAATCCAAGAGGTGTTGAAACTCTGCTTCTGTTTCACCTGGATAGCCAACTATGAAAGTTGATCGTAGAGTAATGTCAGGACAATCATTTCGCCATGCTGCAATCTCTGCTAAAGTATTGGATGATTTTGCAGGGCGGGCCATGCGTTTCAATACTTCAGGATGGCTATGCTGAAATGGGATATCTAAATAAGGTAAAATATTATTAGATTGATCCGCCATTAAAGGAATTAAATCACGTACGTGTGGATAAGGGTATACATAATGCAAACGGATCCATGCACCCAATGAGCCTAAATCACGTGTTAAATCTGTTATGTGTGCACGGTGGTTATTAGTATTCGTATGTTTAATATCTACACCATATGCGGAGGTGTCCTGAGATATAACTAAAAGCTCCTTAACCCCTGCATCAACTAACTTTTCGGCTTCACGTATAATAGCGTGTGCTGGACGTGATGTTAAACGGCCTCGCATGTCTGGTATGATGCAAAATTTACATTTATGGTTACAACCTTCAGATATTTTTAAATAACTATAATGACGTGGTGTTAACGATACGCCACTAGCAGGTAATAAATCAATGAATGGATCAGGGCTGGGGGGTACGGCCTTATGAACTGCATCTAATACTTGCTCATATTGATGTGGGCCCGTAACTGCTAAGACTGAAGGGTGGCTGCCACGAATGTAATCCTCTTCGGCACCAAGACATCCAGTAACTATAACGCGGCCATTTTCAGATAATGCTTCACTAATGGCTTCCAAACTTTCAGCTTTAGCGCTATCCAGGAAACCACATGTATTAACAATTACAGCTTCAGCGTCCTTATAGTCAGAGCTGATAGCGTAACCTTCTGCTCGTAGGCGTGTTAGGATGCGCTCGCTATCAACTAAAGCTTTGGGGCAGCCAAGACTAACCATACCAATTTTTGGCTGACCGTTTCGTTCAGGTTCATTAATACGTAATCGAGGTGCAAGGTCAGGACGGAGCTCTGGTGGGTTCAATGACATTAGAAGCCTTATAAGGTTTCGGGTAATCTATGCAATGGTACAGATTTAAAAGATCATATGATGATTGATATGTAATGCTTAGATTAAGTTATGCTTTTCATTAAAAGTAGCTTGACGCATCTACACCTTTGACATATTTAGCCCACACCCTGTGGCGGGGTAGCTCAGGTGGTTAGAGCAGCGGAATCATAATCCGCGTGTCCGGGGTTCAAGTCCCTGTCCCGCTACCACTACTTTCAGCGGCTAAATTTTTAAATCTTATTCTAGTAAATATTACGGTCAGTAAATTTTACTAAATAGGAATCACATTATCAAAATACTTAAAAAATAGTCTAAAAATCAAACTTATTCTCATAAAAATTGTAGTTTATTTTTCAAATTTAATCGCGTTTATCAACAAGATTTGTTAACCAATTAGGATCCATTTCTGGAACTGATTTTAACAATAACTTTGTATAATCAGGATATGGTGGTGACATAATTTTACTCTTTAGGCCTTGTTCAACAACAGCCCCTTGATACATGACTACAATTTCATCAGATATGGCCTGAACAACCGCAATGTCATGAGTAATAAACAGATAAGTAATATTAAACTCTTGTTGCAACCTTAATAAAAGTTGTAAAATTCCTTCTTGAACAATCTGATCAAGTGCAGATGTGACTTCGTCACAAATGATTACTTCAGGATCAGCTGCTAGTGCACGAGCTATGCAAACACGTTGTTTTTGTCCGCCAGATAACTCACCAGGAAATCGATCATAGAAGCTTTCATCAAGTTCGATCATCTCTAATAATTCAAGAATACGTTCTTGTTTCTGAGTGCCATATAGACTGTGGTAAAACTCCAATGGGCGCCCAACTATTTCAGAAATTGTTTGGCGTGGGTTCATGGCTGTGTCAGCACTTTGATATATCATTTGAACGCGCCGTAGTTGTTCCTTACTACGATCTTTGAGTGCTGGTGGAAGGGCTTCTCCATTAAAGTAAACTGACCCCGTTATTGGTTGTAATAACCCGGTAATAACTCTAGCCGTCGTAGATTTTCCTGACCCACTCTCACCAACGACAGCTACAGTCCTTCCGCGGGGGATATCAATATTTACGTTATGCAAGACTTTTGATCCACCAAGATATGCTGCGTCAACATTATTAATTGATATTACAAAGTCATCACTTGGGGACTCAGGCTTTTCTAACGAGCGAACTGACCAAAGTGACTTCGTGTAGTCTTCTTTAGGTGATACCAACATTTCTCTAGTTTTGGCTTCTTCAACTTCGTGGCCATACCGTAAAACTTTAATTACATCTGCCATTTGTGCAACAACTGCTAAGTCATGAGTAATATAAAGTGCTGCAGTATTGAATTTTTCAACGATATTGCGCATTGCAACTAGAACTTCAACTTGAGTAGTTACATCTAACGCTGTGGTAGGTTCATCAAAGATGATCAATTCTGGCCGTGGAGACATAGCCATAGCAGTCATCATTCGCTGTAATTGCCCCCCCGATACCTGATGGGGATATCGATCACCTATGTTGTTAGGATCTGGCAGTTGCAATTGTTCATAAAGATTGCGGGCATCAGCCTCTGCAACACTTTTAGTTTGTAGGTTTCGGTTTAAACTTGCCTCCACAGTCTGATCTAGTAGCCTATGGGCAGGATTAAACGAGGCGGCAGCCGACTGTGCTACATAGGCAATCTTAGTCCCCCAAAGCATACGCTTTTCTTCATCATTTGCTTTTATTAAATCTTGGCCATCAAAAAAAATTGAACCAGAAGTTATTTTACAGCCAGGTTTCGTGAAGCCCATGCTTGCAAGGCCAAGCGTTGATTTTCCTGCCCCTGACTCTCCTATAAGCCCCATAACTTGCCCTCTGTGGAGAGTTAGATCTATGCCCTTAATAATTTTGTGCCAGCGTTCATCTGAAAAACCTTCAACACGGATGTCTTTCATTTCTAAAAGAATATCACCTTTTTTATCTCGTTCAGTGCTCATCTTTTATTCCACTTGTTTTATCGAGAAACCAGTCAACAACAAAGTTTACAGCCACAGTTAAAAGAGCGATAGCTCCAGCGGGTAACATAGGAGTTAACGCTGCTGTAAGATCATATTTTGCAAATTGGATCATAGAAGCATTATCCCGCACCATTGATCCCCAATCGGCTGTGGGTGGTTGGATTCCGAGACCTAAGAAACTAAGAGCTGCAATTGTTAAAAATACAAAGCTGAATCTTAAACCAAACTCAGCAATTAATGGTGGCATAATATTTGGCAGAATTTCTCGACGCATAATCCAAGCAAGTTTTTCACCACGAAGCTTTGCTGCTTCAACATAATCCATAACGACAACGCTTATTGCCACTGATCTCGTTAACCTAAAGACGCGAGTACTGTCTAGTACTGCAATAATTAAGATTAGTGAAAGGATGCTTGAACCAAATATAGTAAGTAACATAAGCGCGAAAATAAGACCAGGAATAGCCATTAAAACATCAACTAAACGGCTTAAGATTTGGTCAGTCCAGCCTCCCGAAATTGCAGCTACTAAGCCGAGACTACCACCGATAGCAAATGAGACTAGTGTCGTTGCTAAGGCTATGCCTATTGTATTTCTGGCACCATAAATTAAGCGTGAAAAAATATCTCGTCCAATCTGATCAGTTCCAAAAACATGTTCACCTCCCCAAGGTGCGAAAGACGATGTAAATATTTCAGCTTCACCATGTGGTGCAAGTAATGGAGCAAAGAGTGCTACAAAAAAATAGGCTAAAATAACTATTATACCAAACCATGCTGAATATGGTGCTTTACTCAATTCCAGTTTTACAATTTGCCATTGAGAACGGCGTTCGCGCATTCTGTTGACTTCTGCCACAGCTGAATAACCTATTGGGTGATTTTTCATTTTGGATGTAACAATCTTGGGTTTGTAACAATACCAATGATATCGGCTGTTAGATTAAGTAAAATATATGTTGTTGCAAAAATCAAAACGCAAGCTTGAACGACTGGAATATCGCGTGTGGTTACAGAATCAACCATCAACTGACCTATGCCTGGATAAACAAATACAACCTCTACTACTACAACGCCGACCACTAAATAGGCTAAGTTAAATGCTATGACTGTAGCTATTGGAGCCCATGCATTTGGTAGGGCATGTCGCAAAATAACCTTAGCTTTTGAGATACCTTTAAGTTGTGACATCTCAATATAAGGGCTAGCAAGCAAATTTATTAGTGCGGCGCGTGTCATTCGCATCATGTGTGCCACAATAACAAGTGTTAAAGTAAGTGCTGGCAAGACACACTTATAAATGCGCTCTCCTAAAGATGTGTCTATGTTGACGTTTGCTAGTGATGGAAAAACAGGCCAAAGTGAAGAGAAAAACAAAATTAATAAATATGCTAAAAAAAACTCTGGAAATGAAATTGTTGTAAGTGTCAAAGCATTAACGGATCGGTCGTAAATTGAATTGCGATATAAAGCGGCTGTAATGCCAAGGATTAATGATAAAGGTATTGAAACTATTGCAGCCATGCCAGCTAAAAAAAGAGTGTTTCCAAGGCGTGGAGCAACTAAATCGATAACTGCACGTGATCTATCCACTCCAGATGAATTGCGTCCAGAAAAAGATGATCCAAAATCGCCCTGAAGAACTGCTCCAATCCAATCAAAATAGCGTATATACGCAGGTTGATCTAATCCAAGTTCGCGGCGGAAAGCAGCTACTGTCTCTTCTGTTGCAGCTTGCCCAAGAATTGCTTGAGTGAAATCGCCTGGTAAAAACTCGATTGAACTAAATATTATAATTGAAACAAAGAATAGTGTTAAAAGGCCAAGTAATAAGCGCTGTATGATGGTAATTAAAATTGGGTGCACAAAATTACTCCAGTCGTTAAAAATATTTAGTGCCTGTGATGGGCTTGCTGTAAAGATACCACTTAATCTTAATATAACATTACAAAGTTAAAAAAAGCTATGGCTGAAAGTAATATCTATGAACTCTATTTAGAAAGATAATTATTTAATAATATTTATGTCTACTAAAATATAACAATACGTATATTATTATTTATTTTTTAAAATTTAGTATTTCATTAATAATTGTGCAACAATATATTTATCGATTGATTCTTAATGTTAAAGTTAAGAAAAATTAAGCTGCTAACGGAGGAAAAAATATGAAAAAACGTTTTATTTCACTACAATCATTTAAACTATCTACAGGTCAGATTAATAGGCGCCAATTTGTAATGTCTGCAGTTGCAGCAGGGGTTGTCTTGCCAACTGCTCTTATGATGGCTGACAAGGCTGTAGCTGCAACACCTAAAAAAGGTGGAAGCCTGCGCTATGGCACGGGCTTCGGCTCTACCACAGACACATTAGATCCTGGAACTTTTGAAAACTCAATGGCAACCAATATTGGTATGTCGTTTGGTAACCACCTTACTGAAATTGGTAGTGATGGCCAATTGCGTCCTGAGCTGGCTGAAAGCTATGAATCCACTGACGGCAAAACTTGGGTTTTCAACCTGCGCCAAGGTGTTGAGTTTCATAATGGGAAAACTCTTACCTCAGATGATGTTATAGCGACTTATGAGTATCATAGTGGTGAAAACAGTAAATCTGCGGCAAAAGGCTTACTAAGCCAAGTTGTATCAATGTCTGCTGATGGTCCAAATCGTGTAATATTTGAACTTAAAGCTCCAAACGCTGGTTTTCCTTATATTGTTAGTGACTACCATTTATTAATTTTGCCGTCAGTTGATGGAAAAATTGACCCACAATCAGGCATTGGTACTGGTGGCTATATTATAGAGACTTTTGAACCAGGTGTTCGGGCTACATTTAATCGTAACCCAAATTACTGGAAAGATGGTGCTGCACATTTTGATCAAATCGAACTTATCGCTTTATTAGATACTACTGCGCGCCAGAATGCAGTAATGACTGGTGACGTTGACGCTATAGATCGTGTCGATCCCAAAACAGTAGCGCTTCTAGCTCGTGTTCCAACACTCGAGATTTTAGAAGTTGCAGGCACATTGCATTATACTATGCCAATGCGTGTGACATCAGAACCATTTGACAATCGGGATCTCCGGCTTGCTCTGAAACATTCAATAAAGCGTCAAGAACTAGTCGATAAAATTTTACTTGGTCACGGTTCTCTTGGAAACGATCACCCTATTTCTTCAGCTAATCCTTTCCATGCATCTGAAATGCCTCAGCGTGAATTTAATCCTGAAAAAGCTATGGAGCATTATGCAGCATCTGGCCACAGTGGTACGATCCAATTATCTGCCTCTGATGCCGCATTTGCTGGCGCTGTTGATGCAGCCCAATTGATTGCAGCTTCAGCCAAAGAGGTTGGTATTGATATTGAAGTTGTTCGTGAACCAGCAGATGGTTATTGGTCAAATGTTTGGAATAAAAAACCTTGGTGCACATGCTATTGGGGTGGGCGTCCAACTGAAGATTGGATGTATTCATCAGCATATGTTGATGACACTGAATGGAATGATACAGATTGGCGTACAACGCCAGATGCAATTAAGTTTAATGGAATTGTTAAGGAGGCTCGTGCAGAGTTAGACGTTGATAAACGTCGTTCAATGTATGCTGAAACCCAGCAACTTATCAGTGATGATGGGGGTGCTATTGTTCCAATGTTTGCAAATCATATTCATGCGGTTTCTAAAAATATTTCTCATGGTGAGGATGTAGCAGGTAACTGGTCATCTGATGGTGGTAAATTTGGAGAGCGCTGGTGGACAGCATAATTCAATACTAATACTATGATAAATGAGGCAGCTATTAAAGTAGCTGCCTTTTTTATGTTCATGAGAAAGAGAAGTGTTATTATGTTTGAATTTGGATGAATATGATTCATCATAGAGTTCTAATTTTGCAAACCCTTATTCAATTAAAAAGTATTTTAGATGAAGACAGTCACAGAATTCCCCCATCAAGTTACTGAATACCCTGATGTGCCAATTGTAATGTCTGATGGGTGCCGCTTATCTGCTAGGGTTTGGATGCCTGAAGGGGTAGAAAAAACTCCTGCTCCTGTAATTTTAGAACATCTCCCATATCGAAAGCGGGACGGTACAATTGTACGTGATCAATATACTCACCCCTGGTTCGCAGGGCATGGCTATATTTGCATTCGGACTGACATGCGTGGAAATGGTGACAGTGATGGATTAATGATTGATGAATATACAGACCAAGAGTTACAGGATGCCGTGGAAGTAATTGAATGGGCTGCGAAGCAACCTTGGTGTAATGGTAACGTTGGAATGATGGGTATTTCTTGGGGTGGCTTTAACGGGCTTCAAGTTGCAGCTTTGGCACCTAAATCTTTAAAAGCTGTTATTACTCTGTGTTCGACTGTTGACCGATATGCAGATGATATTCATTATAAAGGTGGATGTCTACTGGGAGAAAATTTTGGATGGGCGGCTAATATGTTAGCATACTCATCGCGCCCACCTGATCCAAATATAGTTGGCGCCCGCTGGAAAGAAATGTGGTTGGCTCGTCTTGAGAATTTAGAATTAATGACTTCAAAATGGTTATATCATCAACATCGGGATGATTATTGGAAACACGGTTCAATTTGTGAAGATTACTCAACCATAAAAGCGGCTGTTTTGTCGATTGGTGGTTGGCACGATGGTTACCGAAATACTGTTAGCAATTTAGTTGAAAATTTATCAACACCAGTAAAGGGTATCGTGGGGCCGTGGATTCATAAATACCCACATTATGCCGGGCCTGCACCGGCAATGGGGTTTTTACAAGAAGCAAAACGGTGGTGGGATCAATGGCTAATGGAAGAAAATACAGGTGTAGAAAATGATCCTGATTACAGAGTTTACTTAATGGATAGCATTCGACCAAAGCGTTGGCTTGATGTGCGGCCTGGCCGTTGGATAAAAGAGCATAAATGGCCCTCCAAAAATATTAAATTTAAGAAGCTATTTTTAGGAATAAATGGCACTTTAAACAATTTAGAAACTATATTTTCAGTACCTATCTCGTCACCTCAGGATTGTGGTTCAGCTGCAGGTGAGTACTTCCCGTTTGCATTCAGTAATGAACTTCCTGATGATCAAAGATGTGATGATGCAGTTTCAGTATGTTTTGATAGTGACTTATTATCTGCTCCATTAGATATTGTTGGGGCAACAATTGTTAATTTAAGCCTATCATTAGATAAACCCCAAGGAATGATAGTTGTGCGCTTATGCGACTTGAGGCCAGACGGTTCGTCTAGTTTGATTACTTATGGCTGTCTAAACTTAACTCATCGTGATAGCTTTGAACAACCGAGTAGTATCCCTTTAAATTCAGTATTGGAAATTGAATTAAAACTTGATCAAGCTGCATATCATATTCCGATAAACCATAAGCTTCGGATTGCAATATCTACTAGTTATTGGCCAACACTTTGGCCATCGCAGGAGCAAACGGAAATTAAGCTTTCTGCTGGGCGAATAGAGCTGCCAGTGAGGCCCTTGGCTGATGGAGATGAGATTATCTTTGAAGCTGCAGAAGGAGCGCCAGCGTGGGCAGCAAGTGAACTGCGAGCTGCAAACTATGAGCGCACTAGTTATTCAGATCCTGAAACTGGTTTGTCTCATATTAAGATATTTTGTGACAACGGAGAAAATGAAGACAGTGATCATGGATTAATTTCTGGTAGTTGGATGGAAGAAAACTGGAGCATTCATCCAGAGGATTCCACATCAGCAAGTGTTTCTTCGAATTGGGAACATACCGGTGGAAGGGCTGGTGAAATGTGGCGAACACATGTTATTTCAAAAATGACTTCAGACAAAATAAATTTCTTTGTGACAGCAGTGGTCACTGCTTATGAAAATGAAAAATTGATATTTAGGCGGGAATATAAGAATGAGATCTTACGTAATTTGGTTTGACTTAATCTAAATTAGACAAATAAATTTTTTAGCAAAAATATTTAGTAGTTTAAGATTTATTTATCAAACTTAAGATTAATATTTTATGTTAACTACCAAATTGTATTAAATAAAAATCATGTTGATTTAGGCAGAAATAAATAGCTGTAAGTCAGCTACATTGGTTCCTGTAGCACCTGTTTTTAATAGATTACCGACTAGTTCTAGTGCATGGTAGCTATCATTAGATTCAAGATAATCATTAATTTTTTTACCTTTTTGTACTATTTTTTTTATAGTAGTATTATCTACCAACCCGCCTGCCGCGTCGGTAGGTCCATCACGCCCATCTGTTCCGCCACTGAGGAAACACCAAGGTGTGAGCATATCTAATAGTTCTAGTTCGAAAGCCACACGAAGTGCTAACTCCTGATTGCGGCCACCTTTACCGTTACCTGTAATCTTAACTGTAGTTTCGCCACCAATTGCAATAGAAAATGGGCCTTTTCCAATTTGCTTAGCAATCAATGTTACAATTTTTTTGGCAGCATCTTGAACATCACCAATTAAAGGTTCCAAGACTAAAATTGCATTTATTTTCTTGGCCATAGCTCTGACGCTGTTTGCATTGCCTGCAATTAAACTTAGATGTTCTGTAGCAAATAATTTGTTTGATAACAGTGAACTATTGTAATAATTTTGAACATTAATTGGTAGTAGTGAGAAAATATTTTTATTTTTTAGTAATTTTTTTGCATCAGATAAATCTCCTAAAGGCCCAACACTTGGACCACTCCCAACCACACGCAAATCATCTCCAAGTACATCGGATAAAATATAAGAGTGTACTGTTGCTGGTGTTGCAAGCTCTAAAATACCTCCACCTTTAAGTAATGATAAAGATTGCCTGACTAAATTTGTTTCATAAATATCAAATCCACTTGATATCAAAACTTTGTTTACCATCACTTTATCTTCTAAAGAAATCCCATCTACTGGTGCAGGAATTAAAGCTGAGCTACCACCACTAACCAGCATCACAACTATGTCATTTTGGGTCGCGTTTGTAAGATAGTTAATTATTTTCTTTGATGCATTAAATCCATTTATACAAGGAATTGGATGTGATGCTCCAATAACTTCACAGCCCCCTACAGGAACTATATTTTCAAAATTTGTCACAGCAATAGCGTACATTTTTTCAGATTTAGGTATAGCTTCCAGAGCGCACTCTGCCATTTTACAAGCAGCTTTTCCTATAGAAATAATTATGTATGACCCATTGTTTTTTATGAGTGGAATAGGTGTTTTCCCTAATGCTATTTTTAATGCCTTTTTTGGGTCAGCAGCAGATATGCCAGCTTGGAACGCTGCGATAGCATTAGTGCGCAAGTTAGTGATAGTTTGGTCATCCATAAATTTTTTTCACATTGTTTAATTATCAATAACAAAAATTTATGCTTGCGAATAGGTTGTAAAAGCTTTTCGATATAAAAAAATTAAGTGATATAGGATTGCAAAAATGAAAAAACCCAAAGTTTTGGTTACTAGGCGTTGGCCTGCAGTAGTGGAAGAAAAATTAAAAAATCTATATGATGTAACTTTAAATACATCAGATATGCCGATGGACAATAATGATTTTAGTGAGGCTTTTGGACGGTTTGATGCTATTTTGCCTACAGTCACTGATTTAATCCCAGCAGAGGTTTTTGATGTAAAAAATATTCGCACGCGTGTGCTAGCTAATTTTGGTGTTGGGTATTCTCATATTGATACTACTGCTGCAAAGTCATGTAATGTTATAGTTACAAACACACCTGATGTTTTGTCAGACTGTACTGCTGACATTACTCTTACTCTCATACTGATGGCCGCAAGACGGGCAGGTGAAGGAGAACGTGAGCTTCGCGCAGGTGAATGGTCTGGGTGGAGGCCAACTCATTTAGTAGGAACAAAAGTATCTGGGAAAACTCTTGGTATCATTGGCTTTGGTAGAATAGGTCAAGAGGTAGCCAAGCGAGCCCACCATGGATTTGGAATGAAAATTTTGGTGCAGAATAGATCTCAAATTAAAAATGAGATACTTTTACAAACTAATGCAAGTCAAGTTGACAGCTTAGACGATTTGTTACCTGTAGTAGACTTTTTATCGTTGCATTGTCCTGGTGGGAATGAAAACCGACATCTAATAAGTTCATATGAGCTCTCTAAAATGAAAAATGATGCAGTTTTGATCAATACGGCGCGTGGTGAAGTTGTAGATGATGAGGCTCTTATAAATGCTTTGAAAAGTAATATCATTAGGGGAGCAGGATTAGATGTTTTTGAAGGTGAGCCAAACCTGAATCCAAACTATTTAGGTTGTAAAAATTTGGTGTTATTGCCTCACCTTGGCAGTGCTACTAGGGAAACACGTGAAGCGATGGGTTTTCGTGTTATGGATAATTTGGAAGATTTCTTTAGAAACAAAGCACCAAGAGATCAGATTTTTTGAATATATTTAGGTAAAAATTACTTTAATAAGTTAAGTACTCGTCAAAAATCAAAATATCTTAAAAATGGGCGAAAATCACTGGCAGTCCCTAGGGGAATTGAACCCCTCTTTCCAGGTTGAAAACCTGGCGTCCTAACCGATAGACGAAGGGACCGCACTGTGATGTGGCGTTATTTAGGCGAAGGACGCGGGTCTTGCAAGACGTATTTTTAAAAAAGTACAAAATTTCTATAGGTTAAAAAGTTGTTAAACTAGTTTGAAATAAATTTTATTTCTTGAATTCTATTTGAACATAAAATTAACTAGAGTAGGAGTTTTAGCTTACAAGTGCGGCATCTTCTAAAGTTAGCTTTGGGCGCATTCGCCCATTCCAAGTATCAATTTCTAATCTACCCGCTATATGAAAAATTTGACCTTTGTGATTTTCTAATGCGGCTCCCAAGTTGGTCTTAAAAGCACCAAAAGCAATTGCGTCAATACGTGATCCAGAATCATCTACAAGAGTTAAACGTAAGTGGGCCTCTCCCGCTCTTTTTGCGAAGGCTATTCGCATAAATGGAAGTACAAACCGTGGGCCTGGAGCACCTGCGCCAAAAGGGCCTACTGTTTCTAATTGTTCAAGTAGTTCAACAGTTATTGCAGATGGATTAAGGGCACCATCTAATCTTAAATCACGCGCACGAACTTTATCTGCACCTTGCTTTTCTAGTAGTTCGGTTAAGCGGCTCATAGCCTGCTCTAATTTTTCACGCTTTATTGAAAGGCCCGCTGCCATTTTGTGGCCACCTCCTTTGATGAGTAGTCCTTCCTTTACTAAAGTTGCTATAGAGGAACCTAAATCGATTCCACTGATGGATCTTCCAGATCCTTTACCTTCATCGCCGTCTAGGCCTATTACTACAACGGGGCGATTAGTGGTTTCTTTCAATCGGGATGCTACAATGCCTACTACACCGGGATGCCAACCTTCACCAGCAGCCCAAACTAAGGCACCATTTATTTCTCGCTGTTCTGCTTGTTCCATTGCTTGCAATTGAACTGTTGCTTCAACTGCACGCCGTTCGTCATTAAGTTGGTTAAGTTTTTCAGCAATTGAATTTGCCTCATGTGGCTCTTTACATGTTAGAAGTCTAATGCCTAAATCTGCTTTGCCTATTCGCCCACCAGCGTTAATACGGGGGCCCAATAGGTATCCGAGATGATATGTTGAAGGCGCTGTATTTAATTTTGCAATATCTGATAAAGCCATTAAACCAACGCGATCTCGCTTTGCCATAATTTTCAAACCTTGGCGAACCAATGCACGATTAAAGCCAACTAGTGGAGCTACATCTGCAACTGTACCTAAAGCTACTAAATCTAACATTGCTAATAGATCTGGTGTTTGCATATTTTCTGTTCTGCGCAAACTGTTTACTGCTGCTAAAGTTAAAAATACTACACCTGCAGCACATAGATAGTGTAAGTCACCGGCCTCATCTTGTCGATTAGGGTTTACGATTGCTAAAGCCGATGGCAATGTTTCATCCCCAAGATGATGGTCAAGAATGATAACGTCTGTACCTGCAACAGCATTAATTGGACCGTGTGACAAAGTTCCACAATCAACGCAAATAATCAACTCATGGCTCTTTGCCAAGGTTTGCATGGCTTTATCATTTGGCCCGTAACCCTCATCAATTCGGTCAGGAACATACAAAGTTGGCGTATTTCCTAATTGTGTTAGCCAGTCATGCAGTAACGCTCCAGATGTAGCACCATCGACATCATAATCTGCAAAAATAGCTATACGCTGAGATTTATTCACTGCATAATTTATTCGATTAGCGGCTTTTTCCATATCCTTTAAATTCATGGGATTTGGCATTAAATCGCGCAAAGACGGTTGCGTAAATAGTATTGATTGCTGTGCGCCTATTCCCAAACGAGCCAATACATTTGACATAGCGGGTGGAAATTCAGTTTCCTGAGTGATCATTTGTGATTGGCGATCTAAGTTGGCATCTGGTCCTGTCCAGCGGCGACCGGATATTGAACTTTCTACACCTAAAAAAACTTGTGACATACACTACCTATAAATGCTTAACATATCATAAAATATTTATATATATTATAAAATATGGTCATGGTTAATGTTGAAAACTAAATTAATACGATCAAAATATGCTAAACTGTTTCAATTCGTAAAACTATTGGTGTATCAACAGCTGCGCCTGTTTTTTCGATTGCACTAATTGCCTTATTAAGAGTTTCACGATCTGTTGGATGTGTAACTATAAGAACAGGTGCTGCTTCTGTCTCGTGGCCTTCTTGGCGCATACGATCAATTGATATGCCTGCGTCAGCCAAGGCAGCTGAGACTTTTGCTAAAATACCTGCTTCATCACGTAGATTTAATCTTAAATAAAACGGATTTTCAACAGATGTGTTTACAGATACAGCTTTGGTCAGATTTTTAGCAGGTTGTCCAAATACTGGAATATTAATTCCCCGTGCTATATCCATAATATCACCTATAACGGCGCTTGCTGTTGGACCTTCACCTGCACCTGCACCACGTAATATGATTTGTCCGACTGAATCACCTTCTATGATTACCATGTTAGTCCCACCATCTAGCTGTGCTAATGGGGATTCAATAGGCACCAAGCAAGGTCTCATTGTTTGTGATAAGCCGATATCAGTCATAATAGACACACCCAATAGTTTAATACGGTATCCCATATCTGCTGCGGCATGAATATCTTCAATTGTAATACGGCCTATGCCTTCGAGAACAGCACCTTTAAAGTCTACCTGTGTTCCATAAGCTATAGATGACAATAAAACTAATTTATGAGCAGCATCAATTCCACCTACATCTAAATTTGGATCTGCTTCTAAAAAACCTAATTGGTTAGCTTCTTCAAAGACATCTTGATATGGTAGACCCGTATTTTCCATTCGTGTAAGTATGTAGTTACACGTACCGTTCATTACGCCCATAATACGGGTTATATTATTTCCAGCTAAACTTTCTGTTAAAGTTTTTATAACTGGAATACCACCAGCTACAGCAGCTTCAAACCGTAAATTAACGCCTTTTTTTTCAGCTAAAATGGCTAGCTCTTGGCCATGTAACGCTAGCATTGCTTTATTAGCTGTAACCACATGTTTGCCGGCTGCTATTGCTGCCTCAGTAGCTGTCTTAGCAGGCCCTGAATCTCCACCAATTAATTCTATAAAAACATCTATATCATCCCTTTTGGCTAAAGCTACAGGGTCAGACTCCCACGCATAACTGGATAAATCTACGCCACGATCTTTGGATTTTGATAATGCCGATACAGCTGTTATTTGAATAGTTCTACCTGAACGTGCTTCTAAAATATTCAGGTTGTTTTGTACTATTTTGATCAGACCAGCACCGACAGTGCCAAGGCCTGCAATGCCCAGTTTAATTGGATCAGCCATATTGTGTAATTCCTATGCAGTAAGTTGAGATATTTTATTACTAAAAATTTGGAAGTAGGACAACGGCTTAGAATTTATGTACAGATAGTTTACGCGCTTTTCCGCGGAGTAATTTAACTCGATTAATATGGTCCAACGTAGGTTTTGTAATTTTATTTGTTGATAAGCTGTTGATTGAATTTAGTTGACTGGCAGGTAATAGTTTTAGCCATTCTTGAGACGATGTTTGTAAATTTAGATATGCGGCTTCAGGCTTGTTTTGTTGAGAAAAACAACCCGAAAAAATAGTAAGGAAGAGTAGGGCGATGAACCTATACAAAATAGTCTCTCAAGAACATGCTGCCATACTATGATTAAGTATGGCAGCACGCAATATTATATAATAAATAAGTGCAATTTTGCTACTTAAGTTTTATAACTCTTCATATAGTGGAAATTGCCCACATAATGCTGCAACTTTTTCACGCACAGAAGCTTCTACTTTAGAATTTTCATCGGCACCATTGGTAGCCAGTCCATCAATAACTTCAACAATCATGTCTGCTATTTTACGAAATTCAACTTCGCCGAAGCCCCGTGTCGTTCCTGCTGGTGTACCTAAACGCAAACCAGATGTAACCATTGGTTTTTCTGGATCAAATGGTATGCCATTTTTATTACAAGTAATATGAGCTCGACCCAATGCTTTATCGGCAATATTACCAGTAACCCCTTTAGGGCGCAAATCTACTAGCATCACGTGTGTGTCAGTTCCACCAGTTACAATGTCCAAACCACCTTTTATTAATTGGTCTGCCAAAGCTTTTGCATTAATAATTACTTGAGTTTGGTATTGTTTGAATTCAGGACGTAAAGCTTCACCAAATGCTACTGCTTTAGCTGCAATTACATGCATTAAGGGTCCGCCCTGTAAGCCGGGAAAAATTGCAGAGTTAAATTTCTTTGCCATGTCTGCATTATTAGTTAAAATCATACCACCACGTGGACCACGTAATGTTTTATGTGTTGTTGTAGTAGCAACATCTGCGTAAGGAAATGGACTTGGGTGAACTCCTCCAGCAACTAATCCTGCAAAATGCGCCATATCTACATGTAAGTATGCGCCAACAGAATCAGCTATTTCACGCATGCGTTTGAAATCAATTTGGCGAGGAACAGCAGATCCACCTGCAATAATCATTTTTGGCTTATGCTCTGTGGCTAGAGCTTGTACCTGATCGTAATCTAACAAATTATCTTCTTTGCGGACACCGTACTGTATTGCGTTGAACCACTTCCCAGACTGGTTGGGCTTTGCACCATGCGTTAGGTGCCCACCAGCATCTAATGACATGCCTAGTATTGTATCTCCAGGCTGTAATAAAGCCAAAAACACTCCCTGATTAGCTTGAGAACCTGAATTGGGCTGGACGTTTGCAAAATCACATCCAAATAGTTCTTTAGCGCGGTCTACTGCTAAATTTTCTGCAATATCAACATATTGACAACCACCATAATAACGCCGACCGGCATAACCTTCTGCATACTTATTCGTCATTACAGAGCCTTGCGCTTGCATAACCGCTTTTGATACAATATTTTCAGAAGCAATGAGTTCAATCTCATCACGCTGACGTCCTAGTTCTGACCTGATTGAGCCAAATAGTTCTGGATCACGATCTGAAAGATCTTGTGTAAAGAATCCTGTGTCTCGGACAATGTTGTTCATTTGATGCTTCCTGGCAATAAAGTACAATTCATGTTTGTCCTAATTCATTGCTTTACGCTATGAAAGGAATAATGCGACAGTTGCGACAATAAGAGCGGCTTTTAATAACAGGAAATGAACTTTGATAGTATTTGATTTTTTTTACTAAAATTGATGATTGGATTGGAAATATAATTATGCAAAAAATTGCTTTTATAGCTAGTAAATCTAAAACAGCTCAAGAAAGCCTACTTGTTTTAGAGAAAGCCTACGGGAACACTTCAATAGAAGAGGCTGAGTTAATTGTAGCACTAGGTGGTGATGGCTTTATGCTTGAAGCACTTCACTCTACATTTCATCTTGATTGCCCAGTTTATGGAATGAACCGTGGCACTGTAGGGTTTTTAATGAATGAATTTTCTCCGGGCAAGTTAATTGAACGCCTCTCTCAGGCAGAAGAAGCTGTAATCCATCCTTTAAGGATGCAAGCGCATTGTTCTGATGGAACTGAATTTGAAGCATTGGCTATAAATGAAGTTTCTTTAATTCGTGCGGGCCCACAAGCAGCAAAGCTTCAAATCTCGGTAGATGGCCGTGTGCGATTGCCTGAATTGGTCTGTGACGGTGCTTTATTGTCCACTCCGGCGGGTTCTACTGCATACAATTATTCTGCCCATGGTCCGATTTTACCGATTGGTGCTGATATACTCGCAATGACAGCAATGGCTGCATTTAGGCCTCGACGCTGGCGTGGTGCTTTGTTACCTAAATCTGCGCATGTTCGTTTTGATGTATTAGAACCAGAAAAGCGTCCAGTTACAGCGAGCGCAGATAGCAAAAAAGCTTACGATATTTTATCAGTTGATATTTTTAGTGCACCTGATCAAAAGCATAGGATCCTTTTTGATCCTGGGCATGGTTTAGAAGAGCGCTTAATCCGTGAGCAGTTTGTTTAAGGGCTGTTAATATGGCTTTAAATTTTAAATAATTAAAATGCATAGAGTAAATTAAGAATGACTGAACAACTTATATTTGATTTACCAATTAAAACAGCTTTTGGGCGTGAAGATTTTTTTGTCACATCAACTAATGCAATAGCTGTTAAAATTGTTGAAAATTGGTCAAACTGGCCTTTATTAAAGTTAATTCTAGCTGGACCGAGTGGTGCTGGTAAGTCACATTTAGCGCATATCTGGTCTGAGATGACTTCTGGAATTGTTATTGATGCAAAGTCGTTAATGGATATAGACCTTCGATCTATTTCAGAGGTGGCATTATGTGTGGAAGGTTTACATCAAATTGCAGGTAATGAAGAATTAGAAGCACATGCTTTTCATCTTCATAATCTTACCCAAGAAAATGGAGTACCCCTTTTAGTAACTGGAATTGGTGTTCCTGCTACTTGGGGTTTAACATTGCCAGACCTTGCTAGTCGGATTAATGGCACTGCTGTTGCTGAGTTACGTGCACCTGATGATATGTTATTAAACGCTTTGTTGATAAAACAGTTTAATGACCGCCAAATCGCTATTGATCCTAAAGTTATAGCGTATCTTTTGCAACGTATGGAACGATCGTTTGCAGGTGTATCTCGTCTTGTTACTGAACTTGATGAAAATGCTTTAAAATTAAGAAAACCTATTTCTATAAAGTTAGCTTGTAACGTCCTAGACTCTTATATTTAAAATGTCATAATTAATTTGACTACGTAACAATCAGAAATTTGGAACTAAATTCTTTATGAGTGCAGATTTTTTAAAGAAAAATATCTTACCATCCCAAAAAATAAAGGGTGTAAATATTAAAAGTTCAGCACGGTTTTTAAATCGTGAATTATCTTGGTTAGCATTTAATTGGCGCGTTTTAGAGCTAGCTCAAGATCCTACATGGCCTTTGCTTGAACGAGTTAGAATGGTATCTATTTCATCTAGTAATCTAGATGAATTTTATACTGTTCGGGTTGCGGGTCTCCGAGAGTTAGTACGAAATGGAATAACAAAATTATATGCTGATGGATTAACTCCTGCACAGCAACTCAAATTGATTGATGTAAACGCAAAAGCCTTATCTCATGCACAACAAATAGCATGGAATAAATTAATTATAGAACTGGCTGAAAAAGAAATATCAATATTACAGCAAGATCAATTAACAAATAAAGATAAAGCTTTCTTGGATAAAGTATTTTTAGAGCGAATTTTCCCAATTGTGAGCCCTCTAGCTGTTGATCCAGCACACCCATTTCCGTTTATCCATTCTGGTGGCTTAGCGATTGCACTTCATTTGGAAATGAAAAATAGTAAAAAAGTGCTACAAGCATTACTACCTATCCCAAATAATACTGATCGCTTTATTAGATTACCTTGCAAAAATGGTACTGGTTTAAGAATTGTGCCAATAGAAATTATTCTTATTCAAGCTCTGAGTGTTTTATTTCCAAGTTATAATTTAGTTGGACATTGTATGTTTCGAGTTTTGCGTGACAGTGATCTTGAGATTGAAGACGAAGCTGAAGATCTAGTTCGTGAATTTGAAACTGCGTTGAAGCGCCGTGTTCGCGGTGATGTTGTGCGTTTGAAAATTACAAAAGATGCTCCTGAAAATTTACAAAATATGATTTTTGGGGCATTGCATGTTCATAAAGGTGAAGTAATTGAAGTTGATGGTATTCTTGGATTAGAAGATTTAAGTGAGATCTGTGTAATGGGTCCTGAAGCTCTTTGCTGGCCCTCAAATGAGCCCCGTGTGCCAGAACGCGTAAAAGATTTTGATCAAGATGTTTTTGCCGCTATTCGTCAAAAAGACATGCTTCTACACCATCCTTATGAATCATTTGATATTGTTATAAATTTTTTATGGCAAGCAGCGCGAGATCCTTATGTGGTTGCAATTAAACAAACTCTTTATAGGACATCTAATCAATCTCCAATTGTTGAAGCTTTATGTGCCGCCGCTGAGGCAGGAAAATCTGTAACTGCTATTGTAGAGCTAAAAGCGCGTTTTGATGAAGCGACAAATATTAAACTATCCCGACAAATGGAACGTGCGGGTGTTCATGTGGTTTACGGTTTTATTGACATGAAAACGCATGCAAAAGTATCAACTATCGTACGTAAAGAAAAAGAGAAATTAATTACTTATACACATTTTGGCACAGGTAATTACCATCCAGTAACTGCTAATGTATATTCTGACTTGTCATTTTTCACGTGCGATTCATCATTAGGAAAAGATGCTACAAAATTATTTAATTTTATTTCAGGGTATGCTGAAGCTGAGGGTCTTAATGATTTATCAATCGCACCTAGTTTTTTGTTTAATGACTTATTAAGATACATAGAGGCAGAAACCCAAGCTGCTCTAGGTGGTAAACCTGCGCAAATTTGGGCTAAAATGAATTCAATTATGGAGCGAAATATTATTGATGCTCTATACCGAGCTAGCCAAGCGGGTGTAAAAATTGATTTGGTTGTTCGCGGTATTTGTGGAGTTCGCCCTGGCGTTACTGGCCTGTCTGAAAATATCCGCATTAAATCAGTAGTTGGACGATTTCTTGAACATTCGCGCATAGTCTGTTTCGCAAATGGTACTAAAATGCCTCACAAAAATGCTTTAGTTTTTATTTCATCGGCTGATTGGATGGGTAGAAACTTACACGGGCGAGTGGAAAGTATGGTAAAAATTAGAAATAAAACAGTTCAGGCACAAATTTTAAGCCAAATTATGGCAGCAAATCTTGCTGATACTCGAAA
>CAJWNQ010000003.1 GCA_913043905.1 uncultured Paracoccaceae bacterium
ATTGATGAAAAGCCAGAGCTTTGGGCAGAAGATATTGCTGAATAAAATAAATATCTTGTTTGTATTAAAAATATTAATTTTTTATAAGTATGTTAAGTTTTATTGAACCAATTTTATAAATATTTTTATAGTAATTATATATCTCGATGGATTGTGGTAACTGAGTTAAAAAGTTTGCCCAAACTGCGTTCTAAAGCCTGAGTGATGGCAACAGATCTATGTTGCCCTCCGGTACACCCTATGGCCAAAGTTAAGTAGGTCTTTCCAGCTGCCGCATGCAAGGGGATCCAGTTCGTCATTAAGTTTAAGATATTTTCTACTGCCTCATGTGCTTTAGGTTGGGAGAAGACATATTCAGAGACAGCCAAATCTAATCCAGTTTTGGAGCGTAGATCTGTTTCATAATAAGGGTTATCTAGAAAACGAACGTCGAACATAAAATCGGCATCCAAAGGAACTCCATTTTTGAATCCAAAGCTCATAATGTTCACAATAATATCAAGGCTAACATCACGATGTAAAACCATTTGCCCTATACGTTTTCTTAGCTCATGTGTTTTCATTAATGAAGTGTCTAATATGAAACTAGCTCGAGCCCTAATCTCTGCTAAAAGAATACGTTCGGCATCTATGCATTCATATAGACTATCGCTTTTTTGTATGGGATGACGTCGGCGGGTTTCAGAATAGCGGCGAACCAAAACGTCATCATCACAGTCAAGAAATAGAATGTTGTGTGATGCACCTTCATTTTGCAAGTTATCAATGGTTGTTAAAAAATTTGAAAAAAAGTCATGCCCCCGTACGTCTACAGCTATTGCAAGGCGTTGTTTGTATTTAGTTGATAGGGAAGTAAGTTGTGTCAAATTTTGTAGAAATACTAATGGCATATTGTCTATGCAAAAAAAATCAAGATCCTCCAAAACTTTCATAACCTCTGCTCTTCCTGCGCCTGATATACCAGTAACAAACAAGATCGATTCATTCATTTTTTGGGTCTCCTTTTTATTATAATCAAATTATTTTGATAGCCCTAAAGTTAAGTATATTGCTCATTTTAGGCTCTCTATAAAATATGTAGGTGACTTGCAGCCATTATTAGCAATTAATCTATTAAGTACTTCGTCATGATTGTTATTTATAAAATCAGACGCATATATTCCACTTTGTATTAGTAACGTATCCCAACCGGCAGTGTGTCCTCCAACTATGTCATGATCTAAACTATCTCCAACCATTAGAAGTCGATTTGCATTAAGCTCTTTTTTTAATCCATCAAAAATAGGTTTATGTGGCTTACCATAAAATATTACTTTGCCACCACGCTTGCGATATAAGTGCGCCAAAGTTCCTGGTGAAACTACTATCTGGCCTCCTGCGCGCGGACTAAATAGGTCAGGATTTGAACAATATATTGGCAAATTTTTAGTAAATGCTTGATCTAAGATATCCTGTAACTGGAGGGTGCTATGGTCATCAGGTATACCCATTAGTAAAATTGCTTGAGCAGTTTTTACCGAATTTTCAAACTTTATATTAAGACCTTTAGCCCAATTAATAGCATCGCCAGAATTACTTTCTATTGAAAAAAAATGTTGCTCAACAATTGTACTGTTTAAAATATCTTGCCACATTGCTTCCCCACTGGTCATCACAAACTCGAACAAAGATGGTGCAAAACCCATGCTTACCATGCGCGCAGTATTTGTGTCACTTCGTTTTCCTGAATTTGATAACACAGCTAAGCGTGTGCCATTTTTGGTAAGATTATTAAGACATTCTATAGCATTAGCATATGGAGCTTTACCATCATGCAGCACTCCGTATTGGTCTAAAACTATAACATCATAGTTTGAAGCTATCGTTGATATATTATCTATTATTTGTGCCATCTTAACTTACTGGTAGCCATAATTTATTATAATTATGCACATTGTTCCTTCATCTGTATGATATTTAAAATTTTTAATTGTGGTGATTTGCAAAATGACACTGAGTGAAAATAAATACTAAATTATTCTGCAACCTCTATGGCAAAGTTAATCCTTTTGTTTAATAATCTTATTATAAAATCATTTATCTGTCACTAGATAAACTTTGAATTAGCACTGGAACGATATAAAACGAACATTCGTTGTTGATATTTGATATCTTTTAGTGTTCCATATACTCACATAAAATTTATTTAATCTAGGGAGAGTTAAATTATGAAGTTAACAAAACGATATCTTTTAAAAACACTTTCAAAAGCTGCTGCAATTGCGTTGTTTTCAACAACGGCAACATTTTCTGTAGCTGATGGAATATCAGCAAAGCTTGATGCATGGTTGATGGAGAATTCACTAGGATCGCACGCAACTGGCCAAGAAAACTGGGATGAAATTGTTGCTGCAGCCAAAGAAGAAGGTGAGGTATCTGTTTACACAGCTTCTGGTAGAATTGCAAAATTAGTTGATCATTTTGAAGCTCTTTACCCTGGAATTAAACTTACCGTTTATGATTTAGGCTCAGTTAAGACGATTGAAAAAACGGTACGTGAACAAGATGCAGGTATTTTTACAACTGATGTTATTACAACAGGTAATTCAGGACAGGTGATATATGAGCTTTTAGGAAAAAACCGTATTTTTAATTATGTGCCTTCGCATTATGTAGACCGAATTCCTTCGGAAAATCGCGATCCATTACTTGTTCGTGTAAATGAAGCTATGGTTTTTTTCTATAATACGGAAGTACATCCAGATGGTGCGCCAATAAGCAATGTTTGGGAATTAACACAAGAAAAATATCGTGGTCGTGTAGGAATAAAAAACCCAATGTCATCAGGATCTTCACTTATGGGGCTAGCAACGTTAGTTCAAAATCCTGAAGAAATGGCTGCAGCATATAAACGTTTAACTGGAGAAGATATTATTCTTGGTGATGGCGTGCCTGATGCTGGTTATGAGTTTGTACGCAGAATGTTAGCTAATGATATAGTAATTTATAAGTCAGGATCAAAATTAGTAGATGCTTCTGGCAAAGCTGGCCAAGATGATGCGCTAATTGTTATGGGAAGTATGACATACATTTCTCGTAATGAATCTAAAGGTAATGTGAATGCAATCTTGTCAGACTTAGATCCTGTCTCACGTTTAGTTTTTCCTACCTTTATGTCAATTGGTGCACATGCCCCAAATCCGAACGCAGCAAAGGTTCTGATTGCATATCTATTAGGAAGTACAGACATAAATCTAGATACCAAACTTGAGAAACCATACATCGAGGGAGCAAGCTTTGATTTACTTCAGGGATTGGCACCATATCACGATGCAGGCTCAGTAAGTCCTCGTAGTGATGTTCCATTGCCTCAAGGTGGAGAAATCTGGGATGAAATGAAGGGTTGGAATGTTTCTGCTAAATTTATGTGGGAGCAAGGGCCTAAACTGCGTGATTTTTGGAATATACACGCAAGCCAATAAAGGGCGCTTAAAATGGGACAGATACTTCTCGATGGGATCGTAAAGTCCTATGGTAAAGTGGTCGTGGTGAAAAACCTCGACCTTACCGTCCAGCCGGGTGAATTCCTAACGATACTAGGACCATCCGGATGCGGCAAAACTACAACCCTGCGTATGATCGCTGGGTTGGAGGAGCCAGATCAAGGTGCCATTAAACTTAATGATAAAGTGGTTTTTTCGCGTAACAATGGTGTAGTTGTTCCACCAGAGGCTCGGCATCTTGGGCTGATATTTCAGAGTTATGCTTTGTGGCCACACATGACAGTTGCAAAAAATATTACTCTGGCTTTAAAAGAGCAAAAAATATCTAAAAGTGAAATTGCCCAGCGATTAGAAAACGCATTGGATATGGTACAGCTCACAGGTTATGCTGAACGATATCCCTCTGAGTTATCAGGTGGGCAGCAACAAAGGGTTGCGGTAGCTCGATTAATTGCTTTGAGGCCATCCATTTTGCTTATGGATGAACCATTATCTAATCTTGATGCTAAATTACGCACAGAGATGCGTGCTAGTTTAAAGCGTTTGCACCGTGATCTTGGAGCCACAACTGTTTATGTTACTCACGACCAAATAGAAGCCTTAACACTTTCTGACCGTATTATAATCATGAATGAGGGGCAAATAATGCAAGAAGGATCCCCATATGATATTTATCATCATCCAGCAAATATCTTTGTAGCTGAGTTTATTGGTGATCCTGGCATCAATTTATTTAAAGGTACTATTTCCAACGGTATGCTTGACTGTGGTGCTATTTCAATTCCTTTACCTACTACTATAGCAAATAGGGGTGGTAATTTAATCGCAGGAATAAGACCAGAAAAAATAAAGGTATCTGAAACTGCAAAAAATGGCTGGCAAGAAGTTACAACCGGTATATTACAACCTACTGGTGCTAATACAATACTTGAGGTTAAAGCGGAAGATATTCCTATAACTTTATTACAAACTGGTTTTATCACATTATCAGAAAATACTCCACTTTGGATTGATTTTGAGACTGATGCGCTAAGCTTTTTTAATACACAAACGCAAGAAAATTTGCGAAATGAGGTTAGTTAACATAATGATAAAAGCACCTATAGGTAGTGGGAAGCCTGCATTTTGGTCTGTGCAAAATATTTCTTATCAGGCCTATAGGTTGAAAACTCGACCTGAACTGATTATTGGTGTTTTGGCGCTTTGTTTTCTAAGTTTTGTGGTGCTGGTACCATTATTGCAAATTATCCAAGATGCATTTACGTTCCAAAGCTATGATCTTTCCTATGAACCTGACGGTGTCGTGGGTAGTTTTACATTATTCCATATTGATCGAGTGTTTAATCAACCTATTTCAACAGCACTATTCTATAAACCATTGCTTAACAGTCTTAAGATGGGGTTTGCGGTTACAGCTATTGCATTGGTCGTTGGTTTTAGCCTTGCGTGGTTAATGGTTAGAACAAATGTACATTTTAAAGGCGTTTTTGGTGCAATGTTAGTGTTTCCATATATGATGCCTTCATGGGTAATGGCTATTGCCTGGCTTAGTTTGTTTAAAAATGACCGCATCGGTGGATCAGAAGGGTTACTTACTTATTTGACCGGTATCCAAGCTCCAGATTGGGTTGCATACGGAATTTTTCCAATCGTTATTACTCTTGCGTTACATTATTATGCTTATGCATATTTACTGATATCAGGTGCTTTGGCGACAGTTGATAGTGAGCTTGAGGAGGCTGGAGCCACCAGTGGAATGGGTAAGTGGAAGAGAATTCGCGTTATCACCATGCCTTTGCTGATGCCAGCAATAGGTTCAGCTATTGTGCTAACATTTATTCGTATTTTGGGAACATTTGGTACACCTGCATTGTTAGGATTACCAGTACGGTTTTTTACTTTTTCTACACAAATTTATGCCTCAATAAACGCGCGTAACCAAGGTGATGCATTCGTTCTGGCTTTAGTCTTGATCGTTTTGGCAATTTCTTTTATTTGGATTAATAGTCGCATCATTGGTGTCCGCAAGAGCTATGTAACTATGACAGGAAAAGGCTTTCGAAAAAGTGAAAGTGATCTTGGAAAAATGCGCTGGCCTATAACAATTTTAGTTATTTTATTTTTATGTATGACGGTAGCATTACCACTAATTTTGCTCCTGTGGGAATCTTTAACTCTTATTCCTGGAAATTATAGTATCTCAAATTTAACAACTTATTTCTGGAACGGGAAAGGTAATATTAATTTGGCTTATGGGGAACCTGGCATAATTCATAATAAGGGAATTCTTGAAGCATTATTTAATTCAATAAAACTTGGCTTTGCTGCTGCCTTATTTAATGGAGTACTTGGCCTTTTGGTAGGGTATGCCGTTGTTCGTGGGCGCGGTGCACGTTTGTCCAAATGGTTGGAAGCTATTGCTTTTGCGCCATACATATTCCCGTCAATTGCATTAGGAGCAATTTATATTGGCATGTTCTCAACCAATATTGGGCCTGTTCCTGCACTTTATGGCACATTTACTATTCTTGTATTGATCACGGTGATCAAAAACTTGCCCTTTACTTCACGTACTGGAATTGCTGCAATTCTGCAAATACACCAATCGCTAGAGGAAGCTGCTCGTGTACAGGGTATCGGCTGGTTTAGGCGCATGTTTCGTATTATCATTCCTTTGTCTATGAGCGGGCTAGTTGCAGGAATGTTGTTAACGTTTATTACCGCAATGCGAGAATTATCTCTAATTATTTTACTTATTTCACCTGGCAACATGGTTTTAACGGGCTTAATATTTAGTTACCAGGAAATGGATATGTCGCAGCATTCAAGTGCTGTGACCTTAATGCTAGTTCTTCTTATTATTGTAATTAGTGTAATTGTTCGTTTGATTACACGCAGTGCTGGAGTTGGGCGATTAAATGTAACGTAGTTTTAATATATAACAGGTTTTTAAATATACTTAATAGCTGACAATAAAGTATTGTAAGATTTTTGGTGTGTTTATTACTCTAGCTAAAACTCTTACGGTTGGGCGTAGTCCAAAACATTCCACGTAGCTGAACATGTTAATGACTCAAATATCTACTTTAAAATTAATTAAATTTTTAATAACTTCATAAAACGCTGAAAAGGTTAGTTATGATTTAAATTTTTTTTACAAAAGTCGCCATTTTTATGTTTATGGTTAGATAAAAGAGTTTAATAAGATTTATTAATAAAAAGGGTTAAAAAATGCGTAATATAATACAATTTTGTTTAGAGGGCATGAGCTTTAAATACATACTTATAAAAACCCTAATAGGAATAACCTGTCTTAGTGTATGTGGATCAATAAGTGCTGGTAATTTTGATGAACTGAGAAAGAAAAGTAATTTAGAACTGATAACAGAGCTTAATTACCTAAAGAAACTACGCCCTTCACAAGAAAAATTAATAACCGACAAATTTATTAAAAATATTAGACTTGAGCTAGCTATGGGGTCCGTTTGTGAAGGATCTAGTTATAAATCATGGAAAAATAAGATGGACATTTTTGTTGAATTAATGCGTGATTTTGCAATTGAAACAAAAACAAAAGCATTGATTATTCCAACGATAAATACTGATGAAGTCTTTTTTAATAGGACTGTTTCTAAAACTGATTGTACAAAACATACTGGAGAAAAGTTAGAGGCACTATTTTATGAGATTAGGCTTATTGCCACTATTGAAGGATACAAAGCTACATTAAGTGATAGATTGATATTAGGGGACTAAAGTTGAATTAATTAATGGAACCTGACATAACTAGTTCTATTATAAACTTAAAAGTTTTAGACCGATTACGTTTTACTTCACTGTCTATAATACTAGTAAACTGATTATACCAATTATCTTAAGATTTTACTTAGAGTTTAAACTATTAGTATAAAGTTTTTATTAATTACTCATCAAATAAAAAATAAAAGTCATTATGCTTCCTATTGCAACAATAATAGTTTTTATGACTTTTGCAGAAAGTTTGCGCGCTACGATTGCACCGCAATACCCACCTATTGTAGCTCCTACCATCATAAGAATGGCTTGAGGCCAGTATATTATACCAGCTAATCCAAATGTTATGACTGAAGCAAAAGATAATGCAAAAGACATTCCATTTTTCAAACCGTTCATTAGATTAATGTCACGCATTCCCAGAGTTGAAAATAAAGCTAAGAGAACTATCCCTAATCCACCATTAAAATATCCACCATAAATACAAACAAATAATGTTGCTAAATTCCCTTTAATGCTAGTTTTTCCGGTAGTATTTTTTGCCCATTTTGATATTAAATTCCCAAAGGCAAACATGACTGTCGCAAATCCAAGCAACCATGGTATTACAAAAGAAAATAAAGCTGTTGGCGTTCTTAATAGCAGTAATGATCCCAAAACACCGCCTAATGCTGATATGAAGATTAATAAAGAAAATTGGCCTTTTGGGTATGTTTTCAGCTCTTTCATAAAGCCTAGTGCGCCACTTAGATATCCAGGAAAAACAGCTAATGCACTGGTTGCGTTAGCTGCAATTATAGGCACTCCAGCAAAGACTAGTGCTGGAAACGTTAAGAAGCTACCGCCGCCTGCGATCGAGTTTGCAATACCTGCAAAAAATGCAGATACAAAAAGTATTATGGCCTCTATAGCTGTCATAAGATAATTCCTGTAATTCTAATTAATTTGAATAGTTTTATTAGTTTAGACCTGCAATTATTCCATTAATATTTTGGGCAGAACTAACAGTATTAATAACAAATGCAACTATGTTGAGGCCATGTCTTCTATGGAAACGCCATCGTTTATGAAAGCCTTAATTCTAATTATTAATATAGAATTACTTATAGCTGATTTGTTGCGAGTAATTGATTTTTTAAAAAATAGAGTTACTTAAATCATTCCTATTAAATACTTCCCCCCAAAAATCACTTTATGTATTTAAGTATCCTTAATAAAAAATCTAAGAAACTACACATACCTATAAAATAATACGATAATTCCAATGTCTTATTTTTTAGCTATTATCTCAAAAAAGGCATTAATTATGACTGTCAAAGCAATTATCTTTGGATCTATTGGTACCCTAGTTGAAACATCTGAGCTTCAACATCAGGCGTTTAACGACACATTTATTGAAGCTGGCCTTGACTGGAATTGGAGCACAAATACTTATAAGAGCTTTTTAAAGAATTCAGGTGGGCGTCAAAGAATTCAAAATTATGCAACTAAATTAGGTGTTAAAATAGATGCAAAAAGATTACATTTACGAAAGACAGAAATTTTTGATGCTTTAATGGCTAAAAAAAGAATGCTTCTTCGGCCTGGTGTTTTTAATGTCATTAATTACGCTTTGAGTTCTGATATAAAGCTAGGTTTTGCAACTTCAACATCTGAATCAAACATTAATACTGTTTTTTCTGCTGTTAGTAATCAATTAAAATACTCTGACTTTGATTTTGTTGGTAACGACGCAATGGTATCCAACCCTAAACCTAGTCCAGATATCTACGAAAAAGCTATGTCCTGTCTGCAACTAGATGCACAAGACTGTATTGCAATAGAGGATACGGCTATTAGCATGAAGGCTGCATTGGCCGCTAATCTCCAATGCGTTGCATTTCCTGGCGCGTTTGCACTGAAAAGTGATTTTTCTGGTGCCACAACCGTCACTGAGCATTTATCTTCTGATTATTTTAAAAACTACTAAAGCTAATTTTTATGTTTAATTTTGAGACTATTTATTTAATATTCAATATCTGTGTTGTTAGCTACAGCTGAAACTAAATCTATACTAATTTAATTTTTTTCATCATTATTCGTATGGCATTTGCGCAAGCCGTTGGATCTTCAAGTAGAGCGTAATGGCCTAAGCCAGGCAGAAGGATCGACTGTCCATTTGGGGCCATTTTCTCTACGATTGCCGCCATCTGGGGTTTTACTTGATCATCATTTGTCCCACAAAGTGCAAGTATGGGAATATTTGAAGCACTTAGTGGATTGGCTGCGCCCGGTCGTGACATTGCAAGAGTAGTTTGGGCTTTAATATCCAGAGAGCTTTTTTCTGCCATCTCTAATATTTTATTTCGGACCTTCTCAGGATTAATCCCGCGTATATTTGACAAACGATTTGTCATTGCTGCCCGTCCACCCTGATTTTCAACATCTGTTTGAAGTGCGTAACGTGCTTTGGCTTTTTCTTTGTCATCTGGTAGGGGGTTAATACCAAACAAAACTATTGCTTTTGCATTGTGAACTATATCAGCGTGGTGTGCTGCAACAATCGCTCCCAATGAAAAGCCACAGATGATATCTCCATTGTAAACATCATTTTTAAAAAAAGAATGATAGTCTTCTATCTTTGGTGAAGCTAACTTTTTTGTATATTGCTGATTAGTGGGGACACCCAATTCATCCAGAAAACCATCAAATACTGCACTTGTACAAAGAGTTCCAGGTAACAGTATCCAGCGAGATGTTTGTAAACTATTAATATCCATGCTCAACACATTTAAATAATTTAGCTATTTTTCTTAATTTCTGAATTATTTGCTCAAATGTGTTTACATCATTTACGCGCCTTTGTTCCATTTGAGAGTGGGCAATGTACATATTAATAGTTGTAAATGGTTTGAGTATAGAAAAAGTATTCATTCAATGCCTTTTTGAATTTCACCAAGCAAATCAACGCCTTGCTGGTTAAAGAAATGGAGCAGGTCTATAAATATCCAGTTTTCTTTTAATTTGTTATCTTCCCGGCGATATATATCGATGACCCTAAACTCGCTAGAAATATCGCTGGGTGGTAATCCCAAATATCCACCTGTAGGTTTTGCACTAAAGTTTGGCCAACCAAAGAAACCACTGTAATGGCCTTCTGCAATGCGAGCTATGTGGCCTGTTCCTGATCTATCACTAAACGCTGCCCGGAAGGGGCCAGAATGTTGTTCTGCATATCGTGCTATGGTGTATGTCGCGCCAATACCGGCGGGTCCCCACCATATCATGTCATCGTGCCAGCTGCGGGCTAACTCATCTACCAGTGGTAATCCACTTTTCCACTCACCAAGGTCATTAATCATAAAATTCATTGCGTCCATGGTGCTTTGGCCTTGGTTCGGATTTGCATCTTCAAATAGTAATGCATCGTGCGGTGCAGGGCCTGGCTGTACCATATGTGCTGCTTTTTGTTCAGGAAATGGTGAGTAACCCGCTTGCATCATTAAGTGAGGAATATCAAAATAAAATGCTGTTTCAGCAATTTTGCCATTTTCAATTTTGTGAAATTCTGCATAGCGTAACATTATCATTTTTTTTGTTGCCTGAATCCCCAGCCACGGGGCATCAAACAATCCCATTAAGTGCCCCATTGAGCAAACCCAAACAGAATTTCCGTCATCAATAAAGTTTTTTCCAGCAAAAAAAACATCCATTCGCCTTTGCATGTGCGTTATTGCATTCCTAAAAGGTTTCCAGAATAACTCGGATACTTTATTTACATCTGTTTGAAGGTGAAAGGGATGAAATCCACGCCAAATATATTCAGGTGTTGTGTGGTTTTGTAGGACTTGAGTGATTCCTGATGCCGGAGCAGTATCTAATTCTTTATAATACTCTAAAACTATACGTTTTTCATCATGGAAGCCCGTCATATGATATCTCTTTTTGGTTTATAAATAGTATATTCGCTCTAGAATATAATACATAATTGAATTATTCAAAATTATTCTTGCAGAAACAGTTATTGGAGTCTATCTTTTTTTGCAAACGTATGCAAAAGATGACCAATAATCACTTGGAGGACTGCATGGCTGAAATCGAATTGCGTAATCTCTCAAAGCGTTGGGGCACATTTGTTGGTGTGGAAGATTTTAATCTGACCATTAGGGACCAAGAATTTCTTGTGTTACTTGGCCCATCCGGCTGTGGTAAAACAACAACTATGCGTATGATTGCAGGTTTAGAGGATGCCACTGATGGAGATATTCTGATTGATGGTAAACGTGTTAACGACCTCGACCCTAAAGATCGTGATGTAGCCATGGTCTTTCAATCTTACGCGCTTTATCCAAACATGAACGTTTATGAAAATATTAGATTTCCTTTAAAAGTCCGTAAAATACCAGAAGTAGAACACAACGAACGTGTTATGCGTGCGTCCGCAATGGTTGAGCTTGATGATTTCCTTCACCGTAAACCTGCTGAATTGTCAGGGGGGCAACGCCAACGTGTTGCGCTTGCTCGCGCTATTGTCCGAGAGCCAAATGTGTTTTTGATGGATGAGCCGCTTTCTAACTTAGATGCTAAATTACGCGTTTCAACTCGTGCACAAATAAAAAATTTAAGCCATGAGCTGAAGGTAACAACTATTTACGTCACACACGATCAAATTGAAGCCATGACTTTAGCTGATCGCGTTGTTGTTATGAAGGGTGGAATCGTTCAGCAGGTTGGTAGCCCTACAGATATTTATGATCGACCCGCTAATGCATTTGTAGCAAGTTTTATTGGCTCTCCTGCTATGAATTTAATTACTGGTGTAATTAAGGGAGGTGTGTTTGCTGGAGACCTTATTAAATTAGTCGGTCTAGATATGGACGACGGTTTAATTCAATTAGGATTTCGTGCAGAAGATGCATCCATTGTTGAGGTGGGTGGTGAAATTCACGCTCCTGTATACACTATGGAATTACTTGGAGATGCTACAATGATTACTGTTCGTGTGAATGGTGAATTAGTTTCAGTAAAAGCAGCAAAAGATTATCGGGTAAAGATTGGCGACATGGTTCGTATTTCTGTACCTAACGAAATTTGCCATTTGTTTGACAGTCAAACTGGTGCGCGAATTGGGGGATAAGCCCCAACAATAATCCCCAAAAAAGGGGGCTACATAAAGGTATATTTTTCAAGATAATACCTGCAACAAAATAGGGAGTAACTTATGTTTCTAAAGACAATTACATTCGCAGGGGCGTTCGCGCTTTTGGGAAGCACAGCTATTGCTAATTGTGGAATTTCCAGTGGCAATGTCAGCATTCTTTCAAATGATTTTCCTGCGATCCAAGCTGTAACAGCTGAAGCAGCAAAATGCGCTGGAAATGGTGTAACAGTAGAAAGCAATCTTACTAAAGATCACAAAGACATTATGGTTGCTGCACTTACAGCCAATCCGTCTCAGTATTCTTCGGTAATTGTGTCCAACTCTACATTAGTAACGCTAATGAATGATGGATTGGTTCAATCATTAGATGATCTAGTGGCTAAGCATGGAGCTGGTTTGAATAAAAGTCAGCTTATTACAGTTGATGGTAAAGTAATGGCAGTTGCCTTCATGGCAAATGCACAGCACTTGTTTACTCGTACTGACATTCTTGAAAAAGCTGGAATTAAAGAAATTCCTGGTACATACGAAGACGTGCTAGCTGCAGCTGAAGCTATTCGATCAGCTGGATTAATGGAATACCCAGTTGCATTAAATACTAAGGCAGGCTGGAACTTGGGGGAAGAGTTTGTAAACATGTACATGGGTACTGGTGCTGAATTGTTCACATCTGGTACAGCTGAGGTTTCCATAAATAACGATCATGGTGTTGCTACTTTGAATATGCTCAAAAAACTTGTTGCTTATTCAAATCCTGATTTTCTTACTTATGACTCAAATGCGACACAAGCAGAATGGGAAGCTGGTAATTTAGCCCTAGCTGCAATGTGGGGCTCTCGCGGTGGTGCGGTTCTTGACGGTGAAGGTTCAGCAGATGGAGTTTCATCTAACACAGTTCTAACTGCAGCTCCAACTTGGGGTAATGATGCACGACCAGCATCCACACTCTGGTGGGATGGTATTGGCATTTCGACCAATGTTTCTGATGCAGACGCAGAAGCAACATTTATTGCTATGATGAATGGTATCTCATCTGACATGGTTAAAGCCAATAATGATGCAGCTGTGTGGCTTATTGAAGGCTACGAAGCAAGTGCGGCTTCTGCTGGTGTTGCTGGTACTGCTGCTAACGGTGCTGCGCCTTATCCAATGTTGCCATTTATGGGAACTTTGCACGGCGCGCTTGGTGGAGAAATTTCTGATTTCTTACAAGGCACTGAGAGTGCAGAGCAAGCTTTAGCAGATGTTGAAGCTGCTTATACTACAGCAGCTAAAGAAAAAGGTTTCTTAAAGTAAAACTCAAAGGAGGAAGTGTAACGCTTCCTCCTATTTTAACTATTTTTGGCGATCAAGATGAAAAACCGTACTTTTTTTTGGTTTATATTACCTTCATTAATAACAATGTTATTATTCATTGCGTTGCCTATTGTTTCAGTAGTCGTGCAGTCACTTCATATAGAACATGAAGCAGTTTTGAATGAAGTTGAAAATTGTGGCCCTTTTGGCTGTAAGAAAGAATTGGTTATAGATGTTGAAGAAACTGCAAAGCTTAAAGATGATCGCCCACTAGGGAAGTTTAACGGTTTGGGGACATATACCAACCGAAATCATTTGGCTTTCACTGAAATTAGGCAGGCTTGGCAATTAAGTGATGGGGTAGCTGATTTTGTGTCTAAATCCTTAAATTTGCCATTTTATCGTGCGCTTGCCTTTACCCTTACTTATACATTTGTAGTAACTCCTTTAGTATTAATGTTTGGGTTTTTAATTGCGTTGGGTGTGAATAGCCTTCCAAAATATATTAAGGGACCTACAATATTTGTTTCGCTATTACCTATGATAGTCACACCACTCATAGGATCTTTAATTCTTTTTTGGATGATTGATGCGCAAGGTATTATAGGCTCAATTTTGCAGCAAATTTTTGATGATCCAAATCTCTCCTTAAAAGCTTCACCATTGCTTACTTGGATAATGCTTATGGTCTATGGAGTGTGGCACTCATCTCCATTTGCCTTCATTGTATTTTATGCAGGACTACAGACGGTTCCTAGTGATACCATTGAAGCAGCAATGATAGATGGTGCATCACGCTGGGAGCGCACAAAATATGTTGTTCTTCCTCACTTAATGCCATTGACTATGTTTATTTTATTAATCCAGTTAATGGATAATTTCCGAGTATTTGAACCAATAGTAGGCTTTTCTGCTCAAGCAAATGCAACTTCACTTTCATGGATTATTTATAATGATATCTCTAACAACGAGGATCAGTTTTTTGGATCTGCAGGTGCAACGTCTGTACTGACAATAATTGGTGTAAGTATTTTGTTAATTCCAGTGCTGATCCGTACATGGCGTGACTTTAACCGGAAGGTAGTTTAATGTCAGATATAGCTTATCGACGCGCTCCCGTTTTAAATATGATCATTTGGAGCCTTGTTATGGTTTGGGTGGTTGCAGCAAGCTTTCCCTTTCTTTGGACATTTTGGGGCTCATTTAAAGTGCAGGGTGATTTTTTTTCAAAAGCGGATTGGACTAACGCTATTACCGGAGTGAGAACACAAGCTGAAACTGGTGGTACTTTTACAGGGAATGGCTATTTTGGTGCTTGGGTTACAAAAAGTTTTTGGGTAGCAGCAATTAACACAGGAATTATTGTATTTTCTGTAGTTATTATTTCTCTTACGCTTGGAACTCTAGGTGGATATGCATTGGCGAGATCGGGAAAAAGATACGCATTTTATCTATTAATGCTAGCACTAGTTTTTAGAGCAATGCCGCATATAACTTTGGTTTCAGGATATTTGCTTCCATTTTTTGAATGGAACCTTTGGGGTCATATTCCTACTGGGATAATTGTCATGGTAGCAATTAATCAACCTTTTACATTATGGATGTTACATAGTTTTTTCCTTAATATTCCAAAGGATTTAGATGAGAGTGCCATGGTTGATGGTTGCACTCGGTTTCAAGCTTTCCGCCATGTTATAGTCCCAGTGATGTGGCCTGGGGTAGTTACAACTGGACTATTTTCTTTTCTTTTAGCTTATAATGACTTCACGGTGACGGCTACTTTACTGAGCCAAGCTAATCAAACTATGGTGCCTAAAATTGCAAGTTTTCTGGGGACAACTCAAACTGAGGGTAATGTTATGTTTGCTGTTGCCGCAGTTGTTTCAGCCACAGCACCACTGTTTATATTAATTCTTTTCTTTCAACGCCAAATTGTAAGTGGCCTAACAGCGGGAGCCGTCAAAGGATGAGCGGAGCACGACCAAAACAGGCAGCTCTTAGTTGCAATACGGATATGTCTAAAACAAATGAAACTCGTGCAGTGATTGAAGGTATGGTTGATGGATTAAATGATCACCGCATTGCTGATATTGGAGACTTTTTTAGTCAAGGCTTTAGTTGGATGGGTAATACTGGCTGTGGTACTAAAAAGGGACTGAAAGAGTTTCAAGATAATTGGCAAAAGCCTTTTCAAGCTGCTTTTTCTAATAAAGTTTGTATTGATGAAGCTCGTCTTTACATGGGTGAGTGGGCTGCGGCTTTTGGTAAGCAAGAGGCTATTCATTCTGGTACTTTTATGGGTGTAGAGCCTACCGGTAAAAAAATACAAATTCGTTATATGGATTTTTGGAAAGTTGAAGATAGCAAGATCACTGACAACTGGGTCATGGTTGATTTTCCTCATGTGCTCTCACAATTGGGCATAGATGTTTTTAATGGAAACGGCTGGGAAGCCTTTGACCGCGGTGAAAAAAAACCGCCTGAACCAGGGAATGAAGAATGACTGTAGAATATCTTAAACGTGGTAAGCCTGATGCAGAGCGTGCAGAAGATGACGCCAAGACAAAAGCTGTTGTTGAAGCGACGCTGAAAGATATTGAAATTCGTGGGGATGCTGCGGTAAGGGATCTTTCTGAGAAATTTGATAATTATACGCCCCCCTCTTTTAAATTATCGGAACAAGAAATTTCTGATTTAATTGAATCGCTTTCACACCGTGAGCTTGCGGATATTAAATTTGCCCAAACGCAAGTTCGCAATTTTGCACAGGCGCAGCGTAATAGTATGTTGGATATCGAAATTGAAACTATGCCTGGTGTTATATTGGGTCACAAAAATATTCCAGTTCAATCTGTTGGTTGCTATGTGCCAGGCGGTAAGTTTCCAATGGTTGCATCTGCTCATATGTCTGTGGCTACGGCAACTGTTGCAGGTGTGCCGCGCATAGTGGCTTGCACTCCACCATTTAAAGGTAAGCCAAATGCAGCAGTGATCGCTGCTATGCATCTAGGTGGCGCTCATGAAATTTATGTTATGGGCGGTATTCAAGCTGTTGGTGCAATGGCAATTGGCACGGAAACAATTGATCCAGTGCATATGCTGGTTGGCCCTGGAAATGCATATGTTGCTGAGGCTAAACGTCAGTTATTTGGTCGTGTGGGGATTGATTTGTTTGCAGGCCCAACTGAAACGATGGTTATTGCGGACAATACAGTAGACGGTGAACTTTGTGCCACTGATTTGCTGGGGCAGGCGGAACATGGGTACAACAGCCCTGCAGTATTACTCACTAATTCGCGAAAATTGGCTGAAGATACTCTTCGTGAAATTGATCGTATACTTATGATTTTGCCGACTGCTGATACTGCTTCAGTTAGTTGGGCGGATTATGGTGAGGTTATTTTGTGTGACACATACGATGAGATGTTAGCAGTAGCTGATGACATTGCTTCTGAACATGTCCAAGTTATGACGGATCGTGATGACTGGTTTCTTGATAAGATGACGTGTTATGGTGCTCTGTTCCTTGGGGCGCGTACAAATGTTTCCAATGGTGATAAAGTAATTGGAACAAACCATACACTTCCAACAAAAAAGGCTGGACGATATACTGGTGGATTGTGGGTTGGTAAATTTCTTAAAACCCATTCATATCAAAAGATAACAACAGATGAGGCAGCAACGTTAGTGGGCGAATATGGTAGTCGATTATGCATGCTTGAAGGGTTTGTAGGGCATGCAGAGCAATGTAATATTCGTGTGCGACGCTATGGAGGAATTAATGTACCTTATGGTACTGGTGCAGTTTATCGAGAGCCAAAAGAATAAATGAATATTGCAGGGCAAAATTATAAAATAATGCAGCCATTTTTGGCTAGTTTACGCGATTTTAAGGAGTTTGAAGTACGTTCGGCATTGAACTCTTTGATGTCTCGTGATGCAATAATTCATATGTGTCATCCGTTTGGTGATCTTTTTTCAGATACATTTTATGATAAATGCTTTGCCCCTCTGATCGTTGCAATGCCTGATATTGAACGTCGTGATACAATTTTTATTAGTGGCCAAACACCTGAAGGAGACTACTGGGTTGGATGCTGTGGTTCATATATAGGTACATTTGTGATGCCTTTTTTAGATATACCTCCAACTGGTCATTTGGCTCACATGCGCTTTCATGAATTTTACCGTTTTTCTGGAAATAAAGTAGTTGAAGTTCAAGCTATTTGGGATATTCCAGAATTGATGATGCAAGCCAACGCTTGGCCAATGGCACCTAGTTTGGGCCGCGAATGGCATATTCCAGGGCCAATTACTCAAGATGGTATGAGTGATTATACTGATCAGGTGGAAAGAAGTTTGCAAAGCCAAGCACACGTTTTGGATATGCTAACTGCGTTGAGCCGGCATCCAGTTGAGCCAGTTGAAGCTATGGAACTTGAACATTTCTGGCATCCTAAGATGACATGGTATGGGCCCTCAGGTATAGGCACAGCACGTGGAATATCTGGATTTAGACATTGGCACCAAATTCCTTTTCTTAATGCTATGCCTGACCGAGGTCAGTTTCCTGATGAAGTAACACCTCACTTTTTCGCAGAAGGCGACTATGTTGCAGTCACTGGGTGGCCAGACATGGTTCAAACTGTGACTGGATCTGGATGGATGGGTATTGTTCCAAATGGGAAAAAAATTTCCATTCGTTCTTTAGATTTTTGGCGTCTAGAAAGTAACAAAATTCGTGAGAATTGGGTGTTGTTAGATTTACTGGATATATACAAACAGCTAGATGTTGATGTGCTCGCTCGTTTGCGAGAATTTAATAAAGCACGTAATATAAATCGTTTAAGTCTTACGCTAGGAGAAGACGAATGATCTTGCCATCGACGCCATCATTTTCATTAGAAGGTAAACGGGCTTTGGTCACCGGTGCATCATCTGGTATTGGCCAAGCTTGTGCTGTAGCTATGGCTGAAGCAGGAGCGAAGGTTGTTTGCGCGGCACGTGGTTCTGATCGTTTAAATCAAACAGTTACTGCAATGGTAAACAAAGGCTTGGATGTAGAAGCGTTAGTCTTGGACCAAACAGATTTAAACGCACTCAAATCTGCGTTGAACAATCCATATGATATTGTAATAAATTCGGCAGGAATGGCTCGTCATAATCCAGCACTGGATACACTGCCTGAAGACTTTGACGCGGTAATGAATTTAAACTTGCGATCAGCTTATTTTTTATCTTCTTATGCAGCAACGGCTATGAATGCGGCTAATATTAGTGGATCTATAATTCATATTTCATCACAAATGGGTCATGTTGGTGGCATTGATCGTACGGTTTATTCTGCTTCCAAACATGCACTTGAAGGTATGGTTAAAAGCATGGCTATTGAATGGGGTAAATTAAACATTCGTATCAACACGATTTGTCCAACATTTATTCGAACACCATTAACCCAATCAACGTTTGATAATCCAGAGCGCGCAGCGTTTATTTTGGGAAAAATCAAACTTGGCCGTGTTGGTGAGGTTCATGACATTATGGGTGCGGCTGTTTATTTAGCCTCTGATGCCTCATCTCTGGTTACTGGAACACACCTGATTGTGGATGGGGGTTGGACAGCTGAGTAATGGTTGAACGGGTCACTTCATTTCAAGTAGCTAAATTAGCTGGGGTAAGCCAATCAGCTGTTAGTAGAGTATTTACGCCTGGGGCATCAGCAAGTTCAAAAACCATGCAGAAGGTTCGCACCGCTGCTGATGAATTAGGCTATAGGCCAAACATTTTAGCCCGGTCCCTAATTACTGGGAAAAGTCGCATTATTGGGCTTGTCGTAGCTTATTTAGATAATTATTTTTATCCAATTGCATTAGAAAAGCTTTCTAATGCATTGCAAGCAGTTGGCTATCACGTATTAGTCTTCATGGAATCTAACGATAGTGAGTCTACAGATCATGTAATTGATGGACTGTTAGATTATCAAGTTGATGGAATTATTGCGGCAAGTGTCAGTATATCAAGTGATCTTACTGCAAGATGTGAATCAGCCGGTGTCCCAGTTGTCCTATTTAACCGTGCACAAGAATTAAATGATCATTCAGCTGTAACTTCAGATAACTTTGAAGGTGGGAAAACTGTATCAAGGTTCTTTTTAGCTGCGGGTCATGAACGAATTGCCTACATTGGTGGTTGGGAGGGTGCATCTACGCATCGTGATCGTGAAGCAGGATTTTGTGCAGGTCTTAAAGAAGGAAGTAAACAACTAACAGCCTACGCATTAGCTGATTTCTCTGTTGAGCGTGCAAAAGAGGTTGCACGTGAAATGTTTGACAAGCCAAATTATCCCGACGCGGTTTTTGTGGTGCAGGATTTAATGGCATTTGCTGTAATGGATGTATTGCGTGATGAGCTTGGGATTAAAATTCCTGATGAAGTTAGTATTGTTGGTTATGATGATGTACCACCTGCTGCATTAGCAGCATATGATCTGACGACTATGCGCCAACGTGCCAATATAATGGTCGATAAAACTGTTTCTCTTTTGCTAAATAAAATTGATAATCCAGCATTAGTTCCACAGCATATAAAGGTCAAAAGCCCTTTAATTATTCGTAGTTCTGCAAAAATACCGAAAGGATGGACCTCATGAAAGGTTTCTCAGATCGCTTTAGCGATTTCCCAGATTATATTTTAGGCATCACCAAAGAAATTTGGGAAAATCGAGGTTTGGCCACCCTTAATCATTACTACTCTAAAGATATCCCAGTAAGATCTCCTGGCTCTATAGTATTTGGGAATGAGGGAGTAATTGGAGCAACTATGTCAACTCTTGCAGAATTTCCTGATCGTAGGCTTTTGGGCGAAGATGTAATTTGGTCAGGTTCGCCAGAAAAGGGCATGTTATCTTCTCATCGAATTTTGACAACAGCAACTCATCTGGGTGATGGGGTATATGGAAAAGCAACAGGAACAAAACTAAGATATCGAGTTATAGCTGATTGTCATGCAATCAATAATCAAATTAATGATGAGTGGCTTATCCGTGATCAAGGTGCTGTTGTACGTCAGTTGGGTTGGGATCCACAAAAATATGCAATTGATCTTATCGAGCGTGAGGGCGGGAGAGATATTTGTATAAAGCCTTTTCATCCATCAATCGATAAAGTTGGTCCATATACTGGTCGTGGAAATGATAATGAATGGGGCTCAAAATACGCAAATATTTTAAATAAGATTATGAGTGCTGATTTAAGTGTTATTCCCAAAGAATATGATCGAGCAGTAACAGGATTTTACCCTGGAGGAATGGAGTTATATTCGACAGATGGTGTTGATGGCTTTTGGGCTAAATTACGTGCCGCATTTCCATCTGCAATTTTCTCAATCGATCATCAAATTGGGAGAGAAGACCCAATGATGTCTCCACGTGCCGCAATACGTTGGAGTTTAACTGGCAAACATGATGGTTGGGGTGCTTTTGGAAAACCATCAGGTGCAGAGGTCCATGTTATGGGTGCCAGCCATGTTGAATTTGGGCCGTGGGGTATCCGCCGTGAATATACATTATATGATGAAACCTCGATTTGGAAACAGATCATGATGAAGACAGGATAAGCAGATGACACCGATAGAAATGGAAATGCGGATTGTACGATATGGTAATTTAATACCATGTAAGACAGCATTTATTGATGCACATACTCCTGGTAGTGATCAAAAAGAAAACTTTACGATTATTGGTGGTGGGGTCTCTGAAAGTCCTGACCAACATGTTCATATCAATGATACCCCTGGGTTTAATATTGGTGCAGCAGGCCAGCCGCCAAAATGCCGAAATTCATTACATAGCCACACCACAGCAGAAGTATTTTTCGTTCTTAAAGGCCGCTGGCGTTTCTTTTGGGGGCGTTGGGGTGATGCTGGTGAAGTCACTTTGGAAGAAGGTGATATTATCAATATTCCAACAGGTATATTCCGTGGGTTTGAAAATATTGGTACTGACTATGGAATGATAATGGCAGTTCTTGGTGGGGATGATGCAGGAGGCGGGGTAACGTGGGCACCGCAAGTAATCGAAGATGCAGCAAAACATGGATTAATCTTAGGTGACAATGGTAAACTCTACGATAGTAAAAAGAGCCAAGCTCTTCCTAATGGTGTTGCCCCAATGCCTGTTCTTACAGACGAAGTATTAAAGGAAATTCCTGAACCTCTGGCTATCAATGTCATCCCGCGCCATGTGGCAAGGTATCTTGACCTAATGGGACTAGCCGAAAAATTACCGATTAAAGTTATTGGTGAAAGTGCAATTTTACCAGACAAGCCGGGCTTTGATATTGATTTCATAACACGAGGATCATTAAGTGGTGAGGCATTAACATTTGATAATTCTGTTGTACTAATGCCTATGCGGGGCCATTGGTCGCTGAAATGGGATAGTGGGAGTGTTGTTTTAAACCCAGGCGATACTTGTTTGTTGCCTATAGGTTTTACACACACACTTGAGCCGTCTATGGCTGGTGAAGTCAGTCTATATCGAGTGGTTTCAAACGATGATCCTGCAGGCTCAACTTGGGTAGGCTCTTAAATTTAAATGAAAGAAATACTTATGTCTAAAATTCTTACTTCGCATGTTGGCAGTCTCCCACGAACACAGACGGTTGTGGATTTTATATTTGCACGCGAAAATGAAACTTTATTTGATGTACCAGAATTTGATGCTGCGATGACTGTGGCTGTTGATGAAACTGTTGGTAAACAAGCGAAAGCTGGTATTGATATCGTAAGTGATGGTGAAACATCAAAAATTTCTTATGCGACATATGTAAAAGACCGCTACACCGGATTTTCTGGTGACAGCCCACGTAATGCACCTGCTGACCTTAAAATGTTCCCAACCTTTTTAGAACGCCTTGCTGATGATGGTGGTACTCCACAATATGCTCGCCCTATGTGTACGAGTGAAGTAAAGTCTAAAGGTCAGGGTGAGCTTCAGAAAGATATTCATAATTTAAAATCTGCAATGGCAAATCATGATAAGACACGTGGTTTTATGAATGCTGCATCACCCGGCGTTATTTCACTATTTTTACAAAATGATTTTTATAAAACACGTGAAGAATATTTGGGAGCATTAGCCGATGCTATGCGTGAAGAATATGAGACCATTGTTGCTTCTGGACTTGATTTGCAATTAGATTGTCCTGACTTGGCACTATCTCGCCATATGCTTTTCAATGACTTAACTGACAAAGAATTTATTAAAGTGGCTGCCTCTCATGTTGAGGCGCTAAATTATGCATTACAAAATGTACCAGAAGATAAAGTAAGAATTCATATTTGTTGGGGCAATTATGAGGGTCCACATTGCTGTGATATCCCAATGGATACTGTTTTTTCAACTTTAATGTCTGCAAAAGCGCAATATTTGTTATTTGAAACATCAAACCCTCGTCATGCTCACGAATGGACAGTTTTCCGAGATCGTAAATCTGAAATTCCTGATAATAAAGTACTGGTGCCAGGTGTTGTTGATACAACAACAAACTTTATTGAACATCCTGAATTAGTTGCACAACGTATTGAGCGATTTACTAACATTGTAGGTTCAGAACGTGTTATTGCTGGATCTGATTGTGGCTTTGGCACTTTCGCGGGATTTGGGGCTGTAGATCCTGAGATTGCATATGCAAAACTAGCCAGTCTTTCTGCTGGGGCCGCGATGGTGGAAAAATAATGAAAATGAATTCTTCCTTACTAAAGATATTACAATCAGTAGACACTCCTACGGTATGTAACGCTATAGAAGTTGCTCAAGGTAAACGTGGATTCGATGCTTTTACAAGAGGTACAATGCACTGTAGTGCACCTCATGAGCCAGCAATTGTAGGATATGCCCGAACAGCTAAAATTGCTGCAATTAATCCGCCAACTGAAACCTCTGAGGTTATTAAAAAGCGTAGGATGGCCTATTATAAATATATGGCTGATGCTACAACCCCATCTGTTGCCGTCGTGGAAGATTTGGATTTTCCTGATTGTATTGGAGCATTTTGGGGTGAGATTAACACAACTGTTCACAAAGGATTTGGGCTGTCCGGTACTTTAACTAACGGTGTTATGCGTGACCTTGGTGATAACCCAGAAGGTTATCCTGTAATTGCGGGATCAATAGGTCCAAGCCATGGCTTCGTCCACGTTAAGGAGATTGGCACGCCTGTTGAAATCTTTGGCATTATGGTAGCTGAAGGTGATCTTATTCATGCTGATCGACATGGAGCTGTCATCATTCCTGAGGACGTGATTGATATTTTAGAGCCTGCGATTAAAAATTTATTATTGACTGAACAGCTTATATTGGAACCAGCACGCCAACCTGGTTTTGATTTTGATGCATTTGAAGCTGCTTGGTCTGAATTTGAAAAAAATAGAACTTGATCAATACGTAACATTTAAAGTTATAAAAAAGTAAATTGGTAAAATTCCAAGGTATTTATTTAGTTATATATTATCAAAATAATTTTATTTTATATGGTTGTTGCCCTCAATTAGGCTTAGTTTAATTCATCTCAATATCAATCAAGGTTGGGATCCATAGGCAGAGAATTTTTTATTAAACTTATCCATCTTAAGGCTCGCGCACGATTAACGCCAAAATCAAACCGACCAAATACTGAAGTTGCATAAATAATTAAAGTTTTATCTTGTATGACTATGGCAGTGATATCGGGAAATCCTAATAATTTTGAACGAGTTACGAACTGTAACGGGTCATTAGAAAGTAATAATGTGCGTGGTGTTGCTAATGCTATATTTGTTATTATTTTATAAAGTTCATCTGTGCTTCCTGAATAGGTTTTTATAAATACAAACCCATTGCTTGATAGTTGGTTAGAATTAGAATCTGGGATATTAAAAAGTGGATGAACATGAGCAAGGCGCACATAGGATGCAATTGTAAAAATTATTATTATTATTATAACAATCAAATATTTCATAGTGTTCTCTAATTTTTTTTGAGTAGCATTATAGCGCTATTTAGGCATTAGTTTGGTACAATAAAAATATAGTATTGTCATTAAAGTTATCTGTTGGTCAAAGCACATCTACATTTTAGTATAAGATATATAACTTATTAAAATTAAAGGTTTCAGTTTTATATAAAAAATATTAATTTTTATATAGTTTATATATGTAAATTTTCATTTTGATAATATATCTAGTCTTTTCTTTAGTCGGGCTGTTATAGAAGCTTTAAATGAAAGAGCATTTATGCTCTGCACCGAAATCCTCAGTGCTTATAACAAAAAGAAGAAAAATCCTGTGCTAAAAACTGTGCCCTTTACTCGTGATTTAGTTTTGGTGGGTGGTGGCCATGCCCATGCTTTAGTACTCAAAGCATGGGGAATGAATCCACTGCCTGGTGCTCGATTGACAGTTATTAACCCTGGGCCGACAGCACCTTATACTGGAATGTTGCCAGGTTATGTGGCCGGGCACTATGCCAGCAGTGATCTGGAGATTGATTTGGTGAAGTTGTGCCGTCATGCCGGTGCGCGTTTAATTTTAGATAAAGTAGTAAATATTGATCAATTACAAAATAAAGTGATGCTAGCCGAACGAAATCCAGTTGCTTATGATGTTGCATCTTTTGATGTAGGTATTACGGCAAAAATAGATCTACCAGGTTTTGATGTATATGGGATTGGCGCTAAACCCTTAGGTGTATATGCACAGCAATGGAATGATTTTGTTGAAAACGTAAAACAAGGGAAAATTCCTCCCAATGTAGCTGTCATTGGTGGTGGTATTGCTGGCTGTGAATTGGCTATGGCTATGGCTTATGCTCTTCATGCTCTTGGTATTTCTCCACAGGTTACTGTTATTGAAGTTGGGGTGCAGATTTCTGGTGTTGGGGGCAAAGTTCGTCAAAAGATGCTAATGGCCATGGATGCTCTTGGAGTAGTGATAAAAACTAATGCTAGGGTTTTGAAGGTTTGTATTGATCAGGTGCTATTAGATGGGCAAGATCCTATCGCCGCTTCGTTTTGTGTTGGAGCTGCAGGTGGTAAAGCACATAAGTGGATTTCTCAAACTAATTTACCACAGAAAAATGGATTTATTAAGATAAATGCAGATCTAGGTGTGGTTGGTGATAGTGCACTTTTTGCTGTTGGTGATTGCGCTGTTATGGTGAATGTGATGCTACCAAAAGCTGGCGTATTTGCCGTGCGGGCAGCACCAATATTGCATCGCAATATACGCGCTGCGCTGAATGGTGGAATACGTAAAAAATGGCGCCCGCAAAAGAATTTTTTAAAACTTATTTCTTTGGGGGGCCAATCAGCTGTAGCTGAGAAATTTGGGATTACCCTAATGGGACCGTTTATGTGGCGTTGGAAGAACCATATAGATCGTAGATTTATGAATCGATTGGTAGATCTCCCAAAAATGCTATCGCCTAAAATATCAGGTGAAATTGCTATTGGAGCTGCAGAGATGCTGCGAGCTAACCCACTTTGTGGAGGTTGTGGAGCTAAGGTTGGCCGAGGTATTTTATCAGGTGCTTTAAAAAGTGTTAAGAAGCCAAGTGATAATGTTGTGACAGGTATAGGAGATGACGCTGCAGTGTTGCGCCATTCTGGCGGTGGGTTTCAGGTTATTAGTACTGATCATTTACGTAGTTTAATTCATGATCCTGGGCTTATGACTCGAATAGCTGTTGTGCATTCTTTAGGAGATATTTGGGCTATGGGTGCACAACCCCAAGTTGGGTTAGCGTCAATTATTGTTCCTCAAATGTCTGAAGAATTACAGGCACGAACGTTATTAGAAATTACGGAGGTTGCAACTGAGGTTTTAACCGCATCAGGTGCGCAACTTGTGGGTGGCCATACAACTATGGGTGCTGAGTTAACAATTGGTTTTACAGTGACTGGAACCAAACAATCCATGCCTTTAACTGTTGCAGGTGCAAAGGCTGGTGACTTGTTAATTCTGACCCGACCTATTGGATCAGGTGTTATTTTAGCGGCAGATATGCTGGGCCAAGCTAAAGGTTGCGATGTTGCGGCTGCTCTTGCAATTATGGGAAAAATTCAGAATCGTGAAGCAATAGTTTTGACAAAAACTGCTCATGCGATGACTGATGTGACCGGATTTGGACTGGCTGGACATGTGCAAGAAATTTGCAAAGCCTCAGGCTTGGAAGCTGAGCTTTGGAAAGAATCCATTCCTACTTTTAGTGGTGCACGGGCTTTATCTGATGCAGGTGTATCATCAACATTAATGCCTTCTAACCGTGCAGATGCGCCAGTTAAAGGTATCGAAGATGCATTACTTTATGATCCGCAAACTGCAGGTGGATTGCTAGCTGCGGTACCTGAAGGACAGAGTAAAGCCATAATTAAAGCGTTAGCTGTAAAAGGGTGTTCTGGTCATATTATTGGTAAGTTGACAAGAGGTACTGGGCACATTCGTCTTAGCTAAACTTTGCGTGCAATGCTTCAGCTGTATTGGCTAGTGTGCTGTCCTTAAGATTTGATAGTTCGATATAGTAAACTGCATCATCTTTTGTATTAGAAGATTTAGTGTATCTTGGATCATAGTGGTATAAAATAAGGCTTGTTGCCAGTGTTTGCCAATCATTTATTTTTGCTTGTGCATGCCATTTATCTATTCGATCAGCTGAATGATAGGGCCGAAGTTTATCTATGAGTTTTTTCAATTCCTCTTTATCGTGAGTAATGTCTTCGTATGCTCTGCATAGAAAATGGCTACGAGCTTCAATTGGTGCATTAATCTGTATCCGTGCGGCATTGGTCATAAGAGCCCAAACTGATGGTGGAATTGAACGGTCCCCAACCTTACTACTCTCGGCTTCAACAAAAGTAGTTACAGTAGGATCGAGTGTAGCTAATTTTGCAGCAAGGTTAGTTTCAAACATTTTTTGCGATGGTTGTGGCTTATCAATCTTTCCAAAAAGAGAGCCTCGGTGGGCGGCTATTCCTTCAATATCAAGGATTTGAGCACCCTTTGCCGAAAGTTGATGCAATAGTGCGGTTTTTGCGGTTCCAGTGCCACCACCGATTAGAATTAATTTGTGTGTTAATGGTGTTTCGTAAAGTGTTTTTACTATTTCTCGCCTATAGCTTTGGTAACCACCTTTAAGTAGGTGTACTCGCCAGCCGACTTGATCAAGTATTGTGGCAAATGCGCCAGAACGCTGGCCGCCACGCCAGCAATAGATCAGTGGCTGCCATCCGCCACTTTTTTCAGCAAGGGGACCCTGAAGGTGATTAGCTGTGTTATTAGCTACTAATGCTCCACCAATTTTGCGTGCATTAAATGGATTGACTTGTTTATATATAGTGCCAACTTCTTCTCGTTGATCATTGCTAAGTACGGGCAAATTTACAGCACCAGGTATATGGTCCTCTGCATACTCAGCCGGAGTTCTCACATCTATGATAGTGTCCACTGATAGGTTGTGAAGGTCTGATAGTGAGGCGAGTATTAGTGGTGTCACATTATGCCTTTATATATAAAGAAATTTTAAGGTTTTTTAATAGAGCTTAACAAAGACGTTTCAAAAGTTGCATAACAACAAAGGAGGCTTTACGAAATAGCTAAACGGTACCTATGAGAAATTTCATATTTTTTTACTGTGGTCTGTTTTAATGAAAAAAACTTTGCCTTTACGATAAATTTAATAGAAAAATATTTGGTATACAGACACTATACGAAATTATATTTTCAATATTAAATAGAACCCTTTAGGCTAATTAACTATTCTTTACATTATCATTTATTAAAAGTTTAAAGATACATCCCGGTATCCAGATTGGCATTTAGCCACAAATAATGCCTGTTTTTTAGTTAATTTTGCTTGATCACGTATTCCAATAGTTTTTCGCATAGTGCTCTCATACTTTGATAAATTTGGTAATATATAAGTTTCCCCTCTTGTTCGCCATTCTTCTTGTTTCTGATAGGCTGAAATCGCTTTATCTAATTCTTTTTGAGCTTTTTCTTTATTTGGTGTTCGTGATTTAAGAGCACGGCGAGCTTTGGAGATTGCTGATTTAATATTATTCGCCCCTGCGACTTTACTAAAGCGTTTTCCAAGTTCATTTAATGGATCTACCATGTCTGCAGGTTCATTATTTGTTACTTGAGCTTTGCTAGACATCAAATCATCTCGCAGCATATTAAAATCTGTAGTTGCTTCTAAAATAAGATTAATTTCTGCAATTGGCTGATATGCCGATTGCGCATACTTTGTGTACTGTTGATAAGCTGACTTTTCTTTTGCCTGAAGGGCACGAAAATCAGCAAGTTTATCAGACCATTCTACGGGGATAGATTTTATTAATAACTTTTTTTCTTTTTCTAGTTCAGTAATCTTTTCTTTATAGTAACTTGGAGACATGCCTTCTTCTAGGTCTTCGATATCTGCATTTAGATTTTTGATCTCAGCATCATGGCGACGAATATTTCGCTCAGTTGAGCGGACTGATTTATGAATAGGACGAAACAGTTCAGATGCTTCTTTTAATTTTACACTTATCATCTCGGCACTACGCAATTGTTCTATAGCCATGCTTACATTATCAAAGCTTTTCGCTGTATTTTTGGCTATTTTATTGGGGAGTATCGATAAGTCGATTGAACGAGCTGCTTCTACACCAGAAATAATAATATCACCGTTAGCTTTAATCTCATTTGAAACATACTGATCAACACAATAAGCAAGCTGTGGATTACGAGGGGGTGGTGAGTTTTCTGATAACAAAGCTACACGGTTAGGAAGGTAATTAACTAAACTTGGTGAGGTTGCCACAATTACCATTGCAAATATTTGCAAACCAATAAAAGGAATAACCCCTTTATACATGTTTATTGTTTTAACTGCTGCGGGAGCGATACCTCGTAAATAGAATAGTGCAAAGCCAAATGGTGGTGTTAGAAAAGAAGTCTGAATATTTAAGCCAATCATTACACCTAACCAAACTGCGGTAACGTTTGCACCCGGATCAGCTAACAAGATAGGTGCAACAATTGGGACAACAACAACCGCAATTTCAATAAAGTCCAAGAAAAATCCTAAAACAAAAATTACTGCCATGACAATAATAAATTTTGACCAAAATCCACCCGCTAAACCGTCTAAAAATTCTTTGACTAAGTGTTCGCCACCAAAGGCTCTAAATGCAGCTGTTAAGATTGCGGCTCCTAAGAGGATGATAAACACCAAAGAGGTTGTTTTCGCAGTTTCCATCATCACACCATTTAATGTGTTTTCGATTTTGAATGCGCGGTAACCACTCCAAATTAAACTTATAACCAAACCAATAGTGGAGATTACAGCTAAGGCGACACCTAGTTGGTCACGATTAGTATCCATTCCTTTTATATTTGTATCAAAGTTTGCCAAAATAAAACCAATGGAAAATAAACTAACCAATGCCAAAATTGCAGGGTAATAACTATTTTTTTGTCCTTCAGTTAATCGATAGCCTGACATAACTAAAGCTCCAGCAGCACCAATCGCTCCTGCTTGATTTACAGTGGCAATACCTGACATAATTGAACCAAGTACAAGAAATATCAATAAAAGTGGTGGAACAAGGGATAAAAATACTTTTCTAGCAAATGCACGATTGTACTTACCTGTGTATGGGACAGCTGGTGCAGCAGAAGGTTTTAAAAATGCAAAAACCAGAATGTACAACATATATAAACCAACTAAAACTATTCCAGGAATAAAAGCTCCAAGAAACATCTCACCTGCCGATGTTGATGTGACATCGAATGCAGATGGCATTGAAATTTCACCAGTAGTTTGTTTATGCAAAGCTTTACGAATGCTAGAGCCTTGATCAGCAGCAGAGGCTAACTGGTCTGCTAAAATAATTAGAACAATAGATGGAGGTATTATTTGCCCAAGCGTTCCAGATGCAGCAATTGTCCCAGTTGCTAAAGATTGTGAATAATTATTACGTAACATAGCTGGCAGAGAAATTAATCCCATTGCCACAACTGTTGCTCCTACGATGCCTGTTGTAGCTGCTAATAAAGCACCAACGAATACAACAGAAATGCCTAAGCCACCTCGGACAGGTCCAAATAGGTTGGCCATTGTTAATAATAAGTCTTCTGCAATTTTTGAGCGCTGCAACATAATACCCATAAAAATAAACAATGGAATTGCAATTAACGTATCTCTTTCTGGTTCCCAATAGGTTCCGCGTAGGTTGGCATTCCCTGAACTTAACCACGTCCATGCGGTTCCCTGACTAAAGAAAGCACCTTGGTCACCAGTTAATAAATAACCTGAAACACCAGCTAGAACTAAAGTAATAATTGATGCACCTGGCAAAGCAAATGCAACGGGATATCCAAACCCCAGTGCCGTAGCCATTAAAACAATAAGGAGAAAGAGAAAAAATAGTTCCATTAATGAGCTCCTGAGCCAGTCGGTATGTACTTACCACCCTCACCACGGTAATCTGCTACAGCAGCCATGAGGTAGCTTACAAATTGAATCATCATTGATACTGCAAAGATACCTAAAAAGCCTGCCATCATATATTTTAAATATAAACCAAATCCTGATTGTGTAGTTTCAAAGTTTAAGATTGGACTATTAATAATGGACGTCTTCTGTGCCATTCCAGTTAAAATAATCATCCAACATAATGTTATTCCTAAAGAAATGGTTCCAATTGCATTCACCCTTCCTTTAGATTTTTCTTTAAGACCTGCATAGACGATATCAACTCGGACATGGCCTTCTTCTAATAATGTATGGGCAGAAGCAAATAAAAATAGTGCTCCATACCAGAAGCGAACAAGGTCTGACATGAATGCTTGTTCGTAAGAAAAAATAAAGCGAAAAATTACGATCAACAATTCACCAATAAGAATAAGTAGTGCTAACCAATGAAAGCCTAGGGTTTTCGTTCGAGTTGCTAATAAAACTCCAATTATCATTAATGGAAAGTGTACATAGGGCCCGCGAAATTGTGATCTCCCAAGGTTCTTACCCATGGTTTCGCCTATAATATTATTCAACATATCTTCTACTCGAAGAAAGGCAATAATACTATCAACACAGCCTAGCAACACAACCATCCAAAAAGCTGCACGTATTACAAAGGCATTCATATTGGAAATACGCTTGCTGTCTTGGCGTAGTGTTGTTTTGGGGCTATTAAATGTAAGTGTTACTGCAAGAAAAACTGCTGCCGGATATAACATCATTTGCAGCACGCCAATGGTGCCACTTTGAAAAGATGCTCCTGGCAAGCCTCCCCAAAACGTAGCAAAGTTATTAAATAAATATGCGAACATAACCCATAAATTTGACCAACCAAGTGATCTTATGAACAACGGATTTGAAAACAAACCATTTTCACTTTGGACTGTTGTCGAAGCCATTGTTATTCCTTTGGGATAAAAATAGGCTAAGGCAGTTTTCTGCCTTAGCCAATGATAAAATCTAAATCAACGATTCAATACGTTGTTACGTTTATTTACGTAAGCTGTATCAGATAATGCAGTCCACGCTCCGATCTCTTCACGCGCTTTTAGAGTACTATCATAAATACGTGCTGAAAGTTCTGAATGATCGCGGGCTTCTTCGATCACTTCTGATGCGGCTTCGCCGAAGCTATCATAAATGTCATCGTTAAATTCACGCAACTGAACGCCATGGTCGTTAACTAGTTTATTCAAATATTCACCATTGTTAGCATTTGTTTCGGCTAATGTACGAGAATTTTCTTCGTTACATGCAGCTTCGATTATTGCTTGATGCGTTGAAGACAGGCTGCTCCACCAAGATGCATTCATGCCTAGCGCTAGCATTGAACCAGGCTCATGCATGCCAGGATAATAGTAATATTTGGCTGCTTCATAAAATTTCATAAAGTAGTCATTGTAAGGGCCAACCCACTCTGTAGCATCAATCGCGCCAGAAACAAGATTTTCATAGATTTGGCCTCCAGGTACTGAGATTGGTGAGCCACCCAATTTAGCCAAGACGTCACCACCCAAACCTGGGATCCGCATCTTTAAACCTTGTAGGTCTTCTGCTGAGTTAATCTCTTTGTTGAACCAGCCACCCATTTGGACGCCGGTATTACCCATGGCAAAGTTTTTTAGACCAAAGCTGCCAGCTAGCTCATCCCAAAGTTCCTGACCACCTGCATATTTTACCCATGCATCTATTTCACCAGCTGTTAGGCCGAATGGTATTGCAGTAAACGGTGCCCAGCCTGGGTGCTTACCTTTCCAGTAATAATCAGCACCGATGTATGCCTGAGAGTTACCAGAAGCTACCTCATCAAATGAGTCAAATGCACCAACCTTCTCACCAGCGGCAAAATAAGTTACTTGGATCTCACCTTCTGTGAGTTCTTGAATACGAGCTGCCATGCGTTGAGCTGGCAGGCCCAATCCTGGAAAGTCTCGTGGCCATGTGGCAACAATAGCCATTTCGATTTTACTTTGTGCTACAGACGGAGCTGCCAAAGATGTACTAGCACCAGCAATTGCTGCACCTGTTAAAAAATTACGACGTTTCATTTATTTCTCCCTAAAAGATTATCAGATGCCATTATGCGGCTTATGTCAATTATTACTTATATAATAAGGGCGATATTGTGAAATAATTAACTTTTTTAATCGATTAAAAATACGTAGAATATCGAATATCGAATATCAATATCAAAAATGTCATGATTTTTAGTATAAATTTACAAAAAAATTTAAATTAGTTTAGTAGTAAAAAAGCATTATTTGCAAAGCTACATATGGCACTAAATTAAATATTATAATCAGTATTTTATAATAGACTAATGCCCTAGGTATTTCTGAATAAAGCTTATTGGATTGGTCACTTATTAATGTATTCAAGATTTTTTTTACAATTTTTTTGAATATTGTAATCTTTAGGAACCCAATGGTTAAAAGTAGAATATTTAGTAAAAGCATCCAGCCAATAAAACTAACTAATTGTTCTAATGTCATAATATTTTTCCTAATGAGTTCTGCGTATACCGTAACACATAAACAATCATATTTCTGGAGAATTTTTCTTTATCAAATGGCTATGTTTATGCATTAAATGTTCTGATCTGTTAGGTATTATAATTTCAAAAATAATAGCAGCTAAAATGGAAGCCCAAAGAATACCGATTATAACGATTGTAACGAGTTGTTCCATTAAATGGCATTACAGTAAATTTTATTAGATAATATTGTTCTCTTTTTTATATTTATAATATGTTTTTCAATCGACTGATCAAATAGTTTTTTTTGTTTTAGATTAGTAATTATAGGTCTATTTTCCCGAGGCCAGTAACCCGCATCATCAAAATTAATATTAATTTTTAAAAAATTTGGGTATTTCAAAAATGAATATATTAATAGTTTTTTTATGTAAGTGTTCATCTGGTTAAAAACACTGATAATATAAAAATAATAGTGTAAATCGCAATTGGTATAACATAATTTATTCCAGACATTTATTTATCCTTTTATATGACCCTAACAGTGCCAGGAGGTAACACTGCTAGGGGAGCCACGAGGGGGCGCTCTTCAGGTATTTCCAACCTGTATTGTATTAGTAATTGATGAATATGCAGTAATAACTAGGAAAATTTGCAAACAGTATGAATATATGTGAATATTTTGTGCAGGCTCTTCAAATATCCTTGTTCCATTAAAAATTATATGTGAAGGCTCGTTTTAAAGGTATTTTTAATGACACATGTTATAATAGTTGATGATGAAAAAGAAATATTGGATCCACTTGAGGAAATGCTCTCAAGTGAAGGCTACCGTGTTTCAGCATTTTCTGATCCTAAAATAGCACTTGATTTCATAAGAAAAACAAATGTTGAGATTGCGATTTTTGATATTAAAATGCCTGAAATGAATGGATATGAATTGCTCACCCAAGCACGTAATATTCATCAAAACCTTCCTGTTATTTTTCTTTCGTCAAAGTCAGATGAACAAGATCAAATTATTGGTTTTACTTTAGGTGCAGATGACTTTGTTGCAAAACCATTTAGTAAACATTTGTTATTATTTCGAATTAAATCAGTTTTAAAGCGCCATACTCCAGAAATAATAGCTATTCACAAACCTATAGTGTTTAATGAACTCTCGATTGATATAGACCGCCATCTAGTAACTTGGAAAAATGAAATTGTTAATCTTACTGTTACTGAATGTATGCTCTTAATTAGTTTAGCCCAAAGGCCAGGTGCTGTTAAAAAGCGTGAACAACTTATGGATGCAGCATACCAAGATAATATTTATGTAAGTGATCGAACAATTGATAGTCACATTCGAAATATACGTCGAAAATTTGAAAGTATTGATAAGTTGTGTAATATTATTTCGACAGTCCATGGTCTGGGCTATAAGCTAAAGGCCTGAGCTATTGCATAGTATATTAACAAAAATATTTGGCCTTTTGTTAATGTTTCTCATAGCTCTGTGGCTTTTCTTTTTTAGCTCAGACGACTTTGTTAAGAACGATATTTCAAATACAATAAAAAGGATAGAATCTTCGGCATCCTTCATGGGTAAAATTGCAAAACCACTATTAAAAAATGATGAGACAGATGACTTTCAGATAATGTTAGCAATGTTTAATACTTTCAATGATGCTCAACTTTTACCAATTCATAAAGTCAAAGTTTATCGCTTTGAAAGGCAAACAAAGCTTGGTGATGGCTATGTTTATTATAATGGGACCCGACCTATTCTTAGATCGGCCATATCAGTTTCACCGTTAGATGCTATTGGAAATCAGGGTAAGAAAACCAAATGGTATGCTTGGGATATTATTGGTACATTGTTTTCTTATTATAGAATTCTGACTGATGCGCAGGTATTAACAGATCCAATAGTTGCTAAAAGATCAAAATTTAATCCTCAATATCATGTAATTAAAACTGGAGAAAATACATATGACATTAGAGTATTAGCTCCGATTAAAATTAACCGTAAAACTGTAGCACTTGTTGAAGTTTGGGAGGATTATGACTTAAGGGATGCATACTTTAGTAGGAACGCGCTCAGAGTTCAGTTTTTGATTGGTATAAGTATAATTACTTTAGTCTTTGGGCTTATACTTGCATTTTCCATAGCATTCCCACTAAGAAGGCTATCAAAACGTTTAAATCAAAGGTTAACACCAGATGATTTAGCAGAACAAATGGCTAATTTGTCTGTATCTAAATTTGCGTCTCGAAAAGATGAAATTGGACTTTTGCATAATAATCTTGTCGAATTAACAGGACAAATCACAAGACTTTTCCAAGATAAAGAGCAATTTGCAGCGGACGTCTCACATGAGTTAAAGAATCCTATAGCTTCTATAATAGCTCATGTTGAGAATAACTTAGAAGCTGAAGATGATCATAAAATAAAAGCACTTTTAAAAATTAAAAATCAAGCAATTAGAATGAACAAACTTGTATCTGACATTTCGGAAGCAGCAATAGTTGATCATGAAATTGTAGCAAAAAAACGAGTAAAATTTAATATAAGTAATGTAATTGATGATATTACTAATCACTATATTGATGAATTGAGAAAATCTCAGATTACTTTGGAAGTGGATTTACAAAAAAATATTTATTTTAATGGATTGCCAGATAGAATAGCTCAAATTTTAATTAATCTCATTGAAAATGCAATTAGTTTTACAAAGCCTGTAGGGTCAATACGTGTATCTCTACGAAAGAGATGGGGAAGGCCTTTGATGCTAATCGTTGAAGACAGTGGGCCTGGGGTAAAGGTTGAAATGAGAGATCTAATTTTTGATAGATTTTTTTCATCGCGGACTGGACATACTGTAGTTAAAAATAGTTCAGGCCTGGGTCTATTTATGTGCCGTGAGATTGCTGAAGCTCATGAGGGCAAAGTTGATATTGAAACATCTTATTTGGGTGGTGCTAAGTTTACTGTAACTCTATAATTTTTCACGAAAAATAATATTAATGAGATTTTAAGATTAGATCTGATAATAATTTTGATTTAATAAAATTTACCATTTGATAAATTTTATTAATAAATGTATCCTATGATCAGTTGTGATAATTTTGGGGGACAAAAATGAATCATTCAACGTCAACGGCAGGTATAGTTTCTGGTCGTCTTAATGCTAACGCGTTAGTGGAAAATTTTGACGATCTACATGCGCCACTTTCAAAGCATGAAGCATTAGTTGCTTCAGATCGTTGTTATTTTTGTCACGATGCGCCTTGTATGACTGCATGCCCTACGTCTATTGATATTCCATTATTTATTCGCCAGATATCTACAGGAACGGCTGAAGCTTCAGCGAAGACTATTTTTTCTCAAAATATATTAGGTGGCATGTGTGCGCGTGTTTGCCCAACAGAAACATTATGTGAAGAAGTTTGTGTTCGTGAGGTTTCTGAAGGTAAACCTGTCGAAATTGGCCGGTTACAAAGGTTTGCAACAGACCGACTAATGTCACAAAATATTCATCCATTTGTACGCGCTAATAATACAGATAAAAAAATAGCTATAATTGGCTCTGGCCCAGCTGGATTGGCATGTGCACACAAACTGGCGACTTATGGCCATGACGTGACAATTTTTGAAGCACGCAAAAAAGGTGGAGGTTTAAATGAATTTGGAATTGCTACTTACAAGTCAATAAATGATTTTGCGCAAAAAGAACTTGATTGGCTTTTATCTATTGGCGGTATTAAAGTTGAGTATGATAAAGCAATTGGAAAAGATATCAGTCTAAGTCAAGTGCAGTCTGATTATGATGCAGTCTTCATTGGCATGGGCTTATCTGGAGTTAATGCACTACGTTGTGAAGGTGAAAATATGGCTAACGTGGATGACGCGGTCACCTTCATATCAGACCTACGCCAAACAGAAAATTTATCTAAAGTTCAAGTGGGACGTAATATTGTAGTTATTGGGGGTGGAATGACTGCTGTGGATGCTGCTGTACAATCTAAACTTCTGGGTGCGCAGAATGTATCGTTAGTTTATCGCCGTGGAAAAGAAAATATGAGTGCGTCAGTTTATGAGCAAGAACTGGCAACATCCAAGGGTGTCCGTATAATTTATAACGCACAACCACTAAAGGTTTTGGTAAACGGATCTGGTCTGGATGTTGAGTTTGGATATACGGAAACAATTAATGGGAAATTAGAACAAACAGGTGAAAAGTTTAATATAAATGCTGATCAAGTATTTAAGGCTATTGGACAAAATTTAAGTGGTGCATCTGAAATTTTAACTTTGTCAGGTGGAAAAATTCAAATCGATGAAAATGGGTGTACAAGTGTACCAAATGTTTGGGCTGGTGGTGATTGTGCAACGGGAGGTGATGATCTTACCGTTACTGCCGTAGCTGAAGGTCGCGATGCGGCAATTAACATTAACACAATGCTTTTGAGCTAGAATAGGAAAGAAGGTTAATACTATGGCAGATCTTACAAGTAATTTTGTTGGCATAAAATCACCCAATCCGTTCTGGTTGGCATCAGCGCCACCAACGGATAAAGAATATAATGTTCGGCGTGCATTTGAAGCTGGGTGGGGTGGTGTTGTTTGGAAAACCCTCGGGTCAGAAGGTCCTCCTGTCGTTAATGTAAATGGCCCACGCTATGGAGTTGTGCATGGTGCTGATCGTCGTGTCTTAGGCTTAAACAACATTGAACTTATTACAGATCGTGATTTATATAAAAATCTTGATGAAATTAAACGTGTCAAAATAGATTACCCTGATAGAGCAATTATTGTTTCTCTTATGGTACCTTGTGAGGAAGAGGCATGGAAGGCTATATTGCCTCTTGTTGAAGAAACGGGCGCAGATGGAATTGAATTAAACTTTGGTTGTCCACATGGGATGGCTGAGCGTGGCATGGGTGCTGCTGTTGGTCAGGTCCCCGAATACATAGAAATGGTTACACGTTGGTGCAAACAATATTACTCAAAGCCAGTTATAGTAAAACTGACACCTAATATTACAGATGTTCGTCAGCCTGCTGCGGCTGCGCAAGCGGGTGGTGCAGATGCTGTTTCACTCATTAATACGATAAATTCAATTATATCAGTTGATCTGGATGTTATGGCACCAAATCCAACAATTGATGGTAAAGGAACCCATGGGGGATATTGTGGTCCTGCAGTTAAACCAATAGCAATGAACATGGTTGCCGAAATTGCCCGTGACCCAGAGACTTCTGGTCTGCCAATTTCAGGGATTGGCGGCATCACCAATTGGCGTGATGCAGCTGAATATATGGTTTTGGGATGTGGAAATGTACAGGTTTGTACTGCAGCAATGACTTATGGCTTTAAAATTGTTGAAGAAATGATCAGTGGGTTATCTCAATGGATGGATGAAAAGGGACACACATCAATTGATGATTTTGTTGGAAGAGCAGTTCCAAATGTGACTGACTGGCAATACTTAAACCTAAACTACGTATCCAAAGCATCTATTAATCAAGATGATTGCATTAATTGTGGGCGCTGTTATGCGGCATGTGAAGATACCTCTCACCAAGCTATTGCGATGACTAAGGATCGTGAATTTAGTGTTATCGATTCAGAATGTGTTGCATGTAATTTATGTGTAGAGGTCTGTCCTGTAGAAAATTGCATTACTATGGTTCAACAAGAGCCAGGCATGGTTGATGCTCGTACGAATAAAGTTGTGGAAAAAGAACATGGAGATTGGACAACGCATCCTAATAATCCAAGTGTTTTTGCTGCAGAATAATATCCTTAGATGACCCAAGAGTTTAAGGGTCATCTTGCTATGTTGTGCTTTTCGGCACTTATTGCCGGATCATTTGCACTAGGCAGTTTAATTATTAACAGTTTGTCGCCTATCGTTGTAACTGTAATTAGGTTTGCAATTACTGCTCTTATTCTAGGTGGATTAATTATAGTAACTCAACCTTTAAGTAGATTGTCTTTTAAAACACCACTACGTTATATTATTTTAGGTTCTTGCTTAGTCTTATATTTTGTTTTGATGTTTGAAGCTTTGAAAACGGCATCACCTATATCTTTGTCTGTAGAGTTTACCATGGCACCATTTATCAGTGGTTTATTTGGTTATCTAATTTTACGACAGAAAATTACATTAAGAATTTTAATTGCTTTATTTATTGGATCTATAGGTGCGCTTTGGGTCATATTTAATGGAGATTTAAGTCGTTTTTTAGAATTTCAAGTTGGGCGAGGCGAAATACTTTTCTTTATTGGGATGTCATTTTACGCTCTATATGTGCCACTGGTTCGAAAATTTAATTATGATGAACCACCTATTATTTTTACATTTGCAATAACTATAGGGGCATTACTGATTTCGCTACCTTTTGCATTTAAAGAAATAATCAGTACTAACTTCGCAGTCATTAGAAGTCTTGATGTATTTATTATTTTATATTTAGCAATTTTTGCAAGTGCAGCCACATTTTTATTAATTCAATATGCTGCGCTAAGACTGCCATCTGTAAAAGTAATGGCTCATACATATTTAACGCCGAGCTGGGTAATTGTTTGGCATTTATTATTAGGGATAGAAGGACCTTCATCTTCAGATTTTGCAGGTATTTTTTTTACAATTGTTGCTTTAGTTATTCTTCTTAAGGAGCAAACTAAAGATAAAGTTTCAAGGAGTTAACATTGTGCTGAACATTGTCTTTAAAAAAGGGCCCGCTGTGTCAAAGGGATCTTTAGTATTGTTATCTAATACAGACCGAACTTGAATGTCGAAGTCCGCGTAATGTTGTGTAGTTGCCCAAATTGAAAAGAATAAATGATGTGGATCAACTTGAGCAATTTTTCCATCTTTCGACCATGCTTCTAAAATCTCTACTTTTTGAGCCACTAGGTCTTTTAGTGTGCCTTGTAATTCAGGCAATACATGTGGAGCACCCTGCAAGATTTCATTAGCAAAAAGTTTGCTTTCACGTGGAAAATCACGAGCCATATTAAGTTTTTGCTCAATATATTTACAAATTTCGTCTATAGGATCGTTGTCTTCGTTGATAGCATGCAGTGGAGCTAACCAAGTTTCTAACAGTTTTGCGAGAACTGTAACGTGAATGGCTTCTTTGTTGTCAAAGTAATATAAAATATTTGGTTTAGATAGTTTTGCTCGCTTGGCTATCATATCAATAGTAGAGCCCCGAAAGCCAAAATCTGAAAATACATCTAACGCAGCTTCTAAAATTATATCTGTTCGTTGACGCTGTATCCGCGTGAGTTTTTTTGTAGTTTGTGATCTAGCCATTTAATATTTTACCTAGCTTCAGTTTAACTTGGAGTAAGGCCAATTCCTTTTAATATAATTGTTTTAACCGATAATTTAGCAATCTGCCACTGTGCATCACTATATGGCTTGCCTGCATTTAAAGTTTCAATCTGATGGCCGAAATCTGCATAGTGCTGTGTGGTTGACCAAATCATATATAACAAATGAGCAGGGTCGATTGAATCCATTTCACCATCTTCGATCCATCTTTGAATGTGTTTGCTGCGATCTTGTGACCATTCAAGTAATTGCCCTTCTAGATAATCTTGTATTATTGGTGCACCGTGAATAATTTCAGTAGCCCATACTTTTGAGCCATATGGATGAGTGCGCGCTAGGTCCATTTTTTTATCGATGTACCGACTAAGTGCTTCGCGTGGACCAAGTTCTGTATCAAAAGCAGAGGCAGCTTCCATCCATATATCAAAAATATTATAAACTACCTGACGATAAAGATCCTCTTTAGTTTTAAAATAATAATGTATGTTTGCTTTAGGTAAATTTGCTACATCTGCAATTAGCTGTGTGGTTGCGCCAGCATAGCCAGCTTCAGCAAATACTTTTTCAGCAGCAGCTAAAATATTTGTTTTATTTTGAGATCGTTTTGCGAATTTTTGAAATGAAACAGTATTGCTTGCGATTATGATCTTCCTCCCAAAAAAAACTTGACCGTATGGTCAGATATGTACAATAGTTGACCATACAGTCAAAAAAATATCAGTCAAGAAAACTTCAAGGGGGACCAAAATGTCTAAATTAAATTCTAATTTACGTATTAATGGTGACAGACTCTGGGATAGTCTTATGCAAATGGCCGAAATAGGCCCTGGTATTGCGGGTGGAAACAATCGCCAAACACTCACAGATGAAGACAGTAAGGGCCGCACTCTGTTCCAAAAATGGTGTGAAATAGCTGGATGCTCCATGGGCCTTGATCAAATGGGAAATATGTTTGCTACGTGGGGTGGAACTGATCCTGATGCTTTACCAGTATATGTTGGGTCACATTTAGATACGCAGCCCACTGGTGGTAAATATGATGGAATTTTAGGGGTATTAGGTGGTTTGGAAATATTACGTACCTTGAATGATTTAAATATCAAAACAAAGCATGCTATTGTTGTAACAAACTGGACCAATGAGGAGGGGACGCGTTTTGCGCCTCCGATGCTTGCCTCAGGAGTTTTTGGTGGTGTTCATACGCAAGATTGGGCTTATGCACGTGCAGATTCTGATGGGAAAACGTTTGGTGATGAACTTAATCGAATTGGCTGGCGTGGTGAAGAAGAAGTAGGAATGCGGAAAATGCATGCATTTTTTGAATTGCATATTGAACAAGGGCCAATTCTTGAAGCCGAAAGTAAAGAAATAGGTGTTGTGACCCATGGGCAAGGGTTGTCTTGGACTGAAATTACTATTGTAGGTAAAGATAGTCACACGGGCTCTACGCCAATGCCCATGCGTAAAAACGCTGGACTAGCCATGGCTCGCGTATTGGAATTAGTAGATGAAATAGCTTTATCTCATGCGCCATATGCTGTTGGTGCGGCAGGGCATATTGATGTCTATCCCAATTCTAGAAACGTTATTCCAGGAAAAGTTGTCTTTACTGTAGATCTTCGCTCTCCAGAGTTATCCGTTATTAACGATATGGAGCAACGTTTGGAGGTTGGTGCCAAGAAAATATGTAGTGATATGGGGCTAACCGTAACGTTCGAAAAAGTTGGTGGGTTTGATCCTGTTACATTTGATGAAAAATGTGTAACTGCCGTTCGTAATGCAGCTGAACGATTAGGTTACAGTCATATGAATATTATATCAGGCGCAGGTCATGATGCATGTTGGATAAATGGTGTAGCCCCAACAGCGATGGTTATGTGCCCTTGTGTAGATGGACTTAGTCATAATGAAGCAGAAGAAATTTCAAAAGAATGGGCCGTAGCTGGAGCCGATGTATTGATGCAAGCAGTTATTGAAACTGCGGAGATTATAACATAATTTAATACAGATAAATAAATTCTGAATGTTTGAGGGGAAACGACATAATGACCAAAGTCATCAAGGGCGGCACTGTATGTACTGCAGATCGTAGTTACAAAGCTGATGTACTAATCGAAGGTGAGGTAATTAAGCAAATTGGTCAAAACCTTATAGGTGACGAATATATAGATGCTGAAGGTGCGTATGTTATTCCTGGAGGTATTGATCCGCATACGCATTTAGAAATGCCTTTTATGGGAACTACAGCTGCAGAAACTTTTGAATCCGGTACATGGGCGGCAGCCTGTGGCGGTACAACAATGGTTGTTGATTTCTGTTTACCTGGAGCTGATGGTAGTATTAAAAATGCTATAAATGAATGGCATAGAAAATCTGCGCCCCAAATTTGTTCTGATATAGGCTATCATATGGCCATTACTGGTTGGAATGAAAATGTTTTCAATGAAATGAAAGACGCAGTAGATATGGGCGTCAACAGCTTCAAGCATTTTATGGCCTATAAAGGTGCATTAATGATTGAAGATGACGAGATGTTTGCAAGTTTTAAGCGATGTGGTGAACTAGGTGCCTTACCAATGGTTCATGCAGAAAATGGTGACTTGGTAGCCGAACTTCAACAAAAATATTTTGACCAAGGCATTACTGGACCTGAAGGTCATGCTTATTCCCGACCGCCAGAATTGGAAGGCGAAGCAGCTAACCGCGCTATTACGATTGCGGATACTGCAGGTGTGCCTTTATATATTGTTCATGTCTCGTGTGAACAATCGCACGAAGCAATTCGGCGAGCGCGCCAAAAAGGAATGCGTGTTTATGGTGAGCCATTAATTCAGTTTCTGACGTTGGATGAATCTGAGTATTTCAATAAAGATTGGGACCATGCTGCGAGACGTGTTATGAGTCCGCCTTTTAGATCAAAAAGCCACCAAGATAGTTTATGGGCTGGTTTGCAATCGGGTTCTTTGCAAGTTGTTGCTACTGACCACGCTGCATTTAACACAGAACAAAAACGCGCTGGGCGCGATGATTTTAGAATTATTCCTAATGGATCAAATGGCTTAGAAGAGCGGCTTGCTGTGTTATGGACAGAAGGTGTTGAAACTGGTCGCTTAACTCCTGAAGAGTTTGTTGCCGCTACCTCGACTAATATTGCTAAAATCCTTAATATTTATCCAAAAAAAGGTGCTATCGTAGAAGGTGCCGATGCAGATATTGTTGTCTGGGATCCTAAAATCACAAAAACGATAAGTCCAAGCAATCACCATTCAGTTCTTGATTACAATGTTTTTGAGGGTTTTGTAGTTAAAGCACAATCACGTTTTACCCTCAGCAGGGGCGATGTTATTTGGGCTTGGGGGCAAAATAGTCAACCTCAACCTGGTCGTGGCAGGTTCATACCTCGACCAGCATTTCAATCAGCTCAAATAGCGCTGAGTAAATGGAAATCTTTAAATTCTCCACGACAAATTATTCGTGATCCATTGAATATTCCGGCGGGTATCTAAATGAATAATCCCGTTATTTCGGCGAATGAGCTTTCGCTAACATATCAAACGAATGATGGACCTGTGCACGCCCTTCAAGATATTAATCTTGACATTAAAAAGGGAGAATTTGTATCATTTATTGGTCCATCTGGTTGTGGAAAAACAACACTCTTACGTGTTATTGCTGAATTAGAGACACCTACTAGTGGAACGATTCAAGTTAATGGAATGAGCGCATCCGAGGCTCGTATGCAACGTGCTTATGGTTATGTTTTTCAAGCGGCAGGTCTATATCCTTGGCGCACAATTGGTGGTAACATTAAGTTACCACTTGAAATTATGGGTTATAGTAAAGAACAACGAGAAGAACGTGTTGCGCATGTTTTGGAACTGGTAGAGCTTTCTGGATTTGATAAGAAATTTCCTTGGCAGTTATCTGGAGGAATGCAACAACGTGCTAGTATTGCTCGTGCACTTGCATTTGATGCTGATATTTTATTAATGGACGAACCATTTGGTGCCTTAGATGAAATTGTTCGTGATCATTTAAATGAACAATTATTAAAACTTTGGGCCCGTACCCAGAAAACAATTGGGTTTGTAACACATTCAATCCCCGAAGCAGTATTTTTATCAACTAAGATTGTAGTTATGTCCCCCCGTCCAGGTCGAATAGCAAATATAATTGAAAGTACTTTGCCTCGTGATCGATCATTAGATATTCGTGAAAGCCAAGAATTTTTAGATATTGCTGCTGAAGTTCGTGATGGGTTGCGGACAGGTCATGCTGATGAATAAATTTCGTTTTTTCTGGCACAAAGTGGGGCCAGTTTTGACCGTTCTATTAGTGATAATTGCAATTTGGTATGCGGCTACTATTTGGCTTAATTCATCATGGGCCTATGACAAAGCAAAACGTGCGGACACTACAATCTCATTTTCGCAGATGGTATCAGATACTATGATCCAAGATAAGCCTTTGTTGCCTGCACCTCATCAAGTAGTGAAAGAAATTTATAAAACAACAGTATTAAAAAAGATAACCTCAAAACGATCACTAATCTGGCATGGTTGGATTACACTTTCTGCTACGTTGCTTGGTTTTGCTTTTGGCACGACCTTTGGTATTTTGTTAGCAATTGGTATTGTCTATAGTCGTGCGATGGATATGTCTGTTATGCCGTGGGTAATCACGAGCCAAACTATTCCGATCCTGGCGGTTGCACCTATGATAATCGTGGTCCTTAACGCAGTTGGTATTTCAGGGTTATTACCAAAAGCCATCATATCAATGTATTTATCGTTTTTTCCTGTGGTGGTTGGTATGGTCAAAGGCTTGCGTTCGCCAGACCAGATGCAAATAGATCAAATGCGGACATGGAGTGCTTCTAAAAGCTCATCATTTTGGAAGTTACGACTGCCAAGTTCCATGCCTTATTTGTTTGCATCACTTAAAATAGGCATTGCGGCATCATTAGTCGGTGCAATTGTTGGCGAACTACCAACTGGTGCTGTTGCTGGATTGGGTGCGCGGTTGCTAGCTGGCAGCTACTATGGTCAAACTATCCAGATATGGAGTGCTCTAATTTGTGCAGCAATTCTTGCAGCCAGTTTAGTGGCAATTATAGGTATTATTGAAAAGCACACATTAAGGCGGATGGGAATTCAATTATGACTTGGATAGTATTTGCCTTGCTTTTTTGGATTACTATGTGGATTTTAAATGTCCGTTTAGCCAATGCTGAGCGTAACCGCATTACAAATTGGATAGTCCCTGCTTTATTTGGCATCTCACTATTAGTGCTTTGGGAAGGGTTTGTAAGGGGGTTAGATATTAGTCCAATTTTACTTCCTACTCCATCAGCAATTGCTATACGTTTTTCAACAAGTATTCCAATCCTATGGGTTGATTTCGTTCAAACCTTTGTTAAGGGAGCGCTGTCTGGATATGTAATCGGCTGTTCGGCAGCATTTTTAACTGCTATTGCTGTCGATAAATCAAGTTTCTTAAAACGTGGTCTTTTGCCTGTTGGTAATTTTGTGGCAGCTTTACCTATCATTGGTATGGCACCTATTTTGGTTATGTGGTTTGGTTTCGATTGGCATTCAAAGTCTGCAGTTGTAGTGGTAATGGTGTTTTTCCCTATGTTAATTAATACTGTTGCTGGCCTTAGTGCCAAAGACACTATTCAAAACGATCTTATGCAAACCTACGGTGCTAGCTATTGGCAAAGCCTTTTCAAGCTTAGCTTACCTGCTGCAATGCCATTTATTTTTAATGGATTAAAAATTTGTACAACGTTGGCCCTTATTGGTGCGATTGTTTCTGAATTTTTTGGATCGCCAACCCGAGGGATGGGATTTCGTATTTCGACTGAAGTTGGGCGTTTGTCGCTTGATATGGTTTGGGCGGAAATAACTGTGGCGGCCCTTGCAGGGTCGGCATTTTATGGGATGATGGCCCTAATCGAGAAGGGTATAACCTTCTGGCATCCATCACAAAGGAGTTAAAGTAATAATAACAAGGAGAAATACTATGAAGAATATGATTAAAGGTGCGCTAGCAGGTGCATTAATGTTAAGTGCGTCAATTGCGTATGCAGATGATGATGTAACACTTCAACTTAAGTGGGTAACACAAGCACAATTTGCTGGTTACTATGTAGCATTAGATAAAGGATTTTATAAAGAAGAAGGATTAAATGTAACCATCAAACCAGGTGGGCCAGATATTGCTCCCGCACAAGTTATTGCTGGTGGTGGAGCTGATGTAGTTCTAGATTGGCTACCATCTGCATTAGCATCTCGGGAAAAAGGTCTTGATTTAGTAAATATTGCTCAACCCTTTAAGTCATCTGGTATGATGCTAACTTGCCGAAAAGATGCGGGAATTTCATCACCTGCTGATTTTGCTGATAAAACATTAGGCGTTTGGTTTTATGGTAATGAATATCCATTTCTTAGTTGGATGAGTAAACTAGGGTTAAAAACTGATGGCTCAGCGGGCGGAGTAACCGTTCTGAAGCAAGGCTTTAATGTTGATCCAATTTTACAAGGTCAAGCAGCTTGTGTTTCAACAATGTCTTACAATGAATATTGGCAGGTAATTGATGCTGGTTTAACAGAAGATGACTTGATTGTTTTCAAATATGAAGACGAAGGTGTATCAACCTTGGAAGATGGAATGTACGTACTGGGAGAGAATTTAAAAGACGATGCATTTAAAGAAAAAATGGTTCGTTTTGTACGTGCTTCTATGAAGGGCTGGAAATATGCTGAAGACAATGTAAATGAAGCAGCTGATATAGTTTTGGACAACGATGCCTCTGGTGCACAAACTGAGAAGCATCAACGTCGTATGATGTCAGAAATTGCAAAGCTAACTGCAGGATCAAATGGTGCGTTAGATGCTAATGATTATGAGCGGACTGTTCAATCTTTATTGAATGGTGGTTCTGATCCAGTAATTACCAAAGCTCCAGAAGGTGCTTGGACATCTGAAATTACAGATATTGCATTAAACTAAAAAAAATTACGGAAAGTAGGGTAAACTACTTTCCGTTCAAATAAATTATTATCGTAACTTATTATTTTATGCTGTTTTAACATCATTTTAGCCCGAACGGCTTACATTCTATGTTTGGTTAAACTATGATTTATAATATGATAACGAATTCAATAAGTTTTTATAATGGGATTATTTTAATGTTAAATTTATATAGCTTAAAAAAAGCCTTGGTTATATTGACCATTTTCTGTGGACTACTCAACATTATTAATAATACTGCAAATGCTAAAGAGCTTCTTATTGAAACTATAGTTCAAGGAAGTGGTGAGCTTGCTAAGTCTGGAATGCGTGTTTCGGTTCATTATACAGGGAAATTATCTGATGGCACAGTATTTGATAGTTCTGTAGAGCGAGATCAGCCATTTGTATTTACTTTGGGTCAGGGCGAAGTGATTAAAGGTTGGGATTTAGGTGTCGAAGGTATGAATATAGGCGAAAGCCGCCAACTTACTATTCCACCAGAACTTGGGTATGGGGCTTCAGGAGCTGGAGATATTATTCCCCCCAACTCCATACTTATTTTTGATGTAAAACTACTATCAGTTAGTTGGCCCCCTAAGCTTAAAAATGCATCACCAAAACAGTTTTCAAACGCTCAAAAAGATGGTGCAATAATCATAGATATTCGTCGTAATGAAGAATGGATAGAAACTGGTATTATTGAAGGTGCTGTTACTATTACAGCATTTACAAGAAAAAGTCAGCTTCACAAAGACTTTCAAGCCCAGTTTATGCCACTTTTCATTGATAAAGATGCACCAGTCTTTATCTATTGCCGTACTGGAAACCGTACAAGTATGTTAGGGAATGCTCTCATTGATCAAGCTGGTTTTACTAATGTTACACACCTTGATGAAGGAATTGTTGGTTGGAAGAAAAATGGCTTTGCTATTTCCCCATATGTTGAATGAAGTAAATATTTTGATTAAATCTACTAGATGATATTAGTTTTTTACTTATTAAAGTAAGACTTTCACTAAATTTATTCTTTGTAATAATAAATTGTCCTTGAGTAGTAAATAATTAAGTTTAATATTTTTTATTATTAGAAGTTATAATGGCTAGTTTATTCTAGTGCGAGTTAGGATGCAGAATGATCGACTTATATACATGGACTACTCCTAATGGTCGTAAAATATCAATATTACTTGAAGAGTTAGGAGTACCTTACACGTCTCATGCAATTGATATATCTAAAGATGAACAATTTGATCCTGCCTTTATAAAAATATCACCAAACAATCGTATACCAGCAATTGTAGATCAGGATAGTGGAATACATATAATGGAATCTGGAGCAATTATGTTATACCTCGCTAATAAATATAAACGGTTTCAGTGCGAGGGAACAGAATACTGGCGCATGGTTGAATGGCTAATGTGGCAAATGAGTGGGTTTGGACCAATGTTGGGTCAAGTTCATCACTTTGTTAAATATAATAAAGGTAAATCTGAGTATGGCGAAAATCGTTTTACAAAAGAAGCACATCGACTTTACGGCGTATTAAATACACATCTAGAGGAACGTGATTACATAGCAGGTGATAATCGGGGAATGTATTCAATTGCAGATATGGCTTGTTGGCCTTGGGTCTCAAGGTTTGAGTGGCAAGAGATTAATTTAAAAGATTACCCAAATGTCCTAAAATGGTACTTACTCGTTGCGAAGCGGCCAGCAGTGCAGAAAGGGTATTCTATACCTAAATTTACGGCAGATATTCCATTACTTTAGTTTCATATAATAATCATAAAAGGAGATTATGAAGTGGTAATCTATGGATTAAACACATGTGTAGTTTGCCAGAGGGCTTTAAAAACTTTGGAAGCAGATGGTAGAAAAGCCAGCTTTCGCGATATAAGATCAGATCCATTAAGTGAAATTGAATTAGCTGAACTTATTGCAGAATTTGGGGATCGTCTTGTAGACCAAAAATCTAATGATTATCGTAGTCTAAACATTTGGCTTAAAAATTCTGAAGCAGATGCACAGATAGCTGCTCAGCCTAAAGTCATGGTTCGCCCAATAATACTTGATAAGGGTAACTTTTACCTAGGATGGAATGATACAGTTCAAGAAGCTTTAGATCTAAAATAATATTTTTAAATTTGATATGGAGTTAATTAAATAGTTATTAGAATTACCAATCAAACAATATTTGAAAGGAAATTAAATGTCATTTCTGGGTATTGATCTTGGAACATCTGGATTGCGTGCACTCCTAATAAGTGCACAAGGCACACCAATTGGTTCTAGTGAGAGCCACTATAATGTATCGCAGCCAAATTCAGGGTGGTCTGAGCAAGATCCAGCAGATTGGATTGCTGCATTAGAAAGTGTAATCAGTGAACTTAAAAACACCTACTCTGAATTTAATAATCTTATAGGAATAGGAGTTGCAGGCCATATGCATGGCGCAACACTTTTGGATTCATCTGGATCAGTTTTAAGACCTTGCATCTTATGGAATGATATTCGCGCCAAATCTCAAGCAAAGCACCTTGATGAGACTGAACGAGTGCGTTCTTTATCTGGTAATATTGTTTTTCCTGGATTTACTGCGCCAAAATTAGAATGGGTTCGTCAAAATGAACCTGATATATTCAATAAAATTTCCAAGGTTCTATTACCTGCTTCCTATTTGAATTTTTATCTTACAGGAGATTATGTTGCTGACATGTCAGATAGTGCAGGAACATCTTGGTTAGATGTTGGTAAACGTAATTGGTCAGATTACCTTCTGGATGTAAGTAATATGAGGTGTGATCAGATGCCAAGACTAGTTGAAGGCTCTGAAGCCGCGGGTGAGTTACGATTGGAAATTAAGTCAAAATGGGGGCTTTCAGGAAAAATTATTGTTGCAGGTGGGGCAGGTGACAACGCGGCAGCTGCTTGTGGTATAGGCGCATTAAGAGAAGGTCAGGGTTTTGTATCAATTGGTACATCTGGTGTTATTCTCTCGTCGAGAGATGGATATAAACCAGCGCCCGAAACTGCCGTCCATACATTTTGTCACGCTGTTCCAGGGCGTTGGTATCAAATGGGTGTTATGCTTTCTGCAACGGATAGTCTTAATTGGTTAGCGGGCATTACATCTAAAAGCCCTTCTGAATTAACTTCTTCTATTGGTGATAAACTGCTTAAGCCTGGAAATGTGAGATTTTTGCCTTATCTTTCTGGAGAGAGAACGCCCCACAATGATGCTGATATTCAAGGAAGTATAACCGGTATATTTGCAAATACCTCGGTTGATGATTTAACACGTGGAGTGCTTGAAGGTGTAGCATTTGGCTTAAAAGACTGTTTTGATGCTTTATCTGCTACTAATACCAAGATGGACCAGTTAACTGCAATTGGCGGCGGGACAGCTTCACGCTATTGGATGCGGCTCTTGGCAACTATTCTTGGAACGCCACTTAACTTGCCCGAAGGTGGCGAGTTTGGAGCAGCGCTTGGTGCTGCTAGGCTTGGCATGGCGGCTTCAATAGACGAACCACTTGAGAAGATTATTATTCCACCAATTATTCGTGAAACAATTGATCCAGATACATCTATGCAATCAGTTTTTTATGAAGCTCACATGAAGTATAAAGCAGCCTATCCTGCTATAAAAAGTATCCAATAATTAGTTTTAGTAGCCAATTATACAATAAATAATTTTTCTACAATTTTTTATTGCATAATTGAGCGTTCCCACACCTTGATAAATGTTTGCCGCTTAATTTATCTAAATATGCCATCAAGGCAGGTTCTAGTATAATTGTTTGTTGCTCTGGCTTTAATAGTAAAGGTGGAAGTGTATAATCATTTTGGTTGGTAGGTTCTAATTGCGTTTTTAACAGATGTAACATGAAATTTTTTACATTTTCAACAAAGGCATTTAGACTTATATATTAAGACAAAGTGGCCTATTTGTTTGATGAATGATTATTTTAGGCTAAATTGTCCCATTATTTATTTGTAACCTATTGATTAGATGTAGAGATATTTTTTTTAGTAAAAATGCATACTTCTATTTGATTTCTACATATTTATTTGCAAGTATGTTTTTTTGTTATGGTATATTTAACGTTTTAAAGGGAGATTATTTTATGTTTCATAAATTACTTTTGACTGCAGCTGCAATAGCTGCTTCAACAGTCACTGTTTCAGCTGAAACAATCCGATGGGCTCGTGCTGGAGACTCAATCACAATGGATCCACACGCCCAGAATGAGGGTGCTACGCATGCTTTAGCTCACCAGATATATGATACGTTACTTCAACGTGATATGTCGGGCTCTATTATCCCATCGTTAGCTCTAAATTGGGAGGCACTTGCAGATAACCCAAATATATGGAGGTTAAAACTTCGTGAAGGCGTAACATTTCATGATGGTTCAGCATTTGACTCAGAAGATGTTGTTTTTTCATTAAATCGAGCAATGGCTGATGGTTCTGAAATGAAAGAGTTGTTATCATCTGTTAAAGATGTTCGTGCTTTTGATGCTCTTACCGTAGACATAGAGACCAATGGTGCAAATCCTCTGTTAGTAAATAATCTGACTAATATGTTTATGATGGACAAGGGATGGGCAACTGCAAATGATGTCTTAACTCCACATGATGTTGCAAAAAATGAAACAAACTTTGCTACAATGAATACAAATGGCACAGGAGCATTCGTACTTGTAAGCCGTTCTGTAGATGAAAAGACAGTTCTCACTGCAAACCCAAATTATTGGGGTAAAGATATTTATCCAAATAAAGTAACTGATATTATCTACACACCGATCCAATCTGCTGCGACACGTGTTGCTGCTCTTTTATCAGGAGAGGTTGATATTATCCAAGATGTTCCGGTTCAGGATCTTAATCGTGTTTCAAGTACAGATGGCTTAGCAGTAGCAACTGCAGCACAAAATCGCGTGGTATTCTTTGGTTTAGACACAGTCGAAGGGCCTACAAGTAACTTAAAAGTGCGACAGGCTATGAATATTGCGATTAACCGTGATGCAATTAAAAAGATTGTAATGCGTGAGCAATCTGATCCAACTGGAGTTATTATGCCTCCGTTCGTTAATGGTTGGACAGAAGAATTAAATCAGTATCCTGATTACAACGTTGATGCAGCTAAGGCATTGATGTCGGAGGCAGGTTTTGCAAATGGTTTTGATATTACGCTCAATTGTCCAAATGATCGTTATGTAAATGACGAAGCAATATGTCAGGCCGCAGTTGGTATGATGGCTCGAATTGGTGTTAATGTAACACTTGACGCAAAGCCAAAGGCACAACATTTTCCAATAGCAAAAGGTGGAGACGCTGATTTCTATATGTTAGGATGGGGTGTTCCAACTTTTGATTCACATTATATTTTCAACTACTTAGTACATACACAAACTGACAAACGTGGTTCTTGGAATCCAACAGGATATTCAAATGCGGATGTGGATGCCATGATAGTAAGTTTAGAGTCAGAAACTAATCTTGCAGCACGTGATGCAACAATTGCAAAAATTTGGGCAGCTGTCCAAGATGCGCAAATGTATCTTCCTATTCACAATCAGGTGCTGAATTGGGGTATGAAAAGCAATATTAACTTTGATGTGCAGCCGGAAGATCAGCCGCACTTTCAATTCTTAACCTTTAACTAAGATTTCCAAGTACTAGCCCATAAACTTTATGGGCTAGTACTATATAAATAAATTTATTTTATTATTTAGATCCTGCACTTTGTGATTTTTGAACGGAAAATTTTTATTGTGTTATTTTATCCCTAAACCTTATATGTTGAGTTGACCTTATGTTAATTATTATTTTGAGACGTTTGGGGCAATCTATTTTAGTATTATTCCTTGTTGCTTTGATTTCCTTCCTTATTTTTCGTTTTGTAGGCAATCCGGTAGATAACCTAATGGGACAAGAGGCTACGCTAGCACAAAGAGCTGCTCTAGAAGAAGCATTAGGCTTAAATGATGCTTTATATAAACAATATTTTGACTTTGTTTGGCGAGCTATTCACTTTGATTTTGGAAATTCTTACCGTGGTGCTCTACCAGTTGCTGAACTTATTGCGAGTAGATTGCCAGCAACTTTAGAGTTAGCACTAACCTCTGCATTATTTGCGATGGTTTTTGGCGTAATTACTGGCATTTATACTGCCATTAAACGTGGTGGTTTTATTGCGAACCTAATTCTTTCCACTTCATTAATTGGGGTATCTTTGCCAACATTTTTAATTGGTGTTTTACTAATATGGTTGTTTGCTGTTGAACTAAGATGGCTACCTTCTTTTGGAAGAGGTGAAGTTGTCACTTTAGGTTGGTGGACAACTGGGTTTTTAACGGTTTCTGGCCTTAAATCTCTTATCTTACCTAGTATTACACTAGGGCTCTATCAACTTACATTGATTATGCGACTAACTCGCTCTGAAATGCTTGAAGTTTTGCGCCAGGACTATGTCCGCTTTGCTAAAGCCCTAGGATTATCAAATAGGCAGGTGCATTTTAATCATGCTCTTCCAAATACGCTAGTACCGGTTATCACTATTGCTGGCTTACAGCTTGGATCAATAGTTGCATTTGCAATTATTACTGAATCTGTTTTTCAATGGCCTGGAGTAGGATTGCTTTTTATTAATGCAGTTTACTTTGTCGATATTCCAGTAATGAGTGCTTATCTGCTTTTAGTAGGTGTGTTGTTTGTATTTATCAATTTATTAGTTGACCTATTGTATTTGGCGATTGATCCACGATTGCGCGATAGTCAATTGAATGGGGAAGGGTGATATTATGAACCGTTTTTTAGATTCTGATTTTTTTCATGATTTTTTACGCGCACCAGTTGCACTTATTTCATTTTGTGTTGTTTTAATTTTAATCCTAAGTGCTGTTTTTGCTCAATTTATTGCTCCTACTAACCCCTTTGATCCAGCCAGCTTGGAATTAATGAATGGTTTCACGCCACCTTTAGAAGCAAATATGTTTACTGGTGAGGTTTTTTTACTAGGTACCGATGATCAAGGTCGTGATTTATTTTCTGCTATACTTTATGGTCTTCGAATATCACTTTTTGTTGGGCTAATGGCAGTCACTTTGGCTATGGTTTTGGGCGTTATGCTTGGTCTTATAGCTGGATATGTTGGAGGTTGGCTTGATAATTTAATCATGCGGCTTGCTGATATACAAATGACATTTCCATCGATATTAATAGCAATGCTAATTTTTGGTGTTGCCCGAGGGCTATTGCCTCCTGAATTGCGATACGAAATGGCAATTACAGTACTAATCATATCAATAGGTTTATCTGAGTGGGTACCATTTGCGCGTACTGTACGTGGTTCAACTATGGTAGAAAAAGAAAAAGAATATATAGCTGCTGCTAGATTAATTGGTCTAAATCGTTGGCAAATCATGATCCGCCATATTCTTCCAAATGTATTGGGACCTGTATTAGTAATAGCAACGATCACGTTTGCATTAGCAATCATTGCAGAGGCAACACTATCTTTCCTTGGAGTGGGTGCCCCACGCACTGAACCAAGTTTAGGAACATTAATCCGTGTTGGTCAGGATTATTTATTTTCAGGTGAGTGGTGGATTTTACTTTTCCCTGCATTAACTTTGTTAGCTTTAGCATTAGCTGTGAATCTCCTTGGAGATTGGTTGCGCGATACATTGAATCCGAGGCTTAAATAATGTCAGAAAATTTACTTGAAATTAAAAATATTGATGTCACGTTTAAAACGCGTCATGGGATCTTAAAAGCCATAGATAATTTGTCTTTAAGTGTAAATAAAGGTGAGATATTAGGTTTGGTTGGAGAATCTGGCGCGGGGAAATCTATGACTGGAGCTGCAATATTAGGTCTGATTGATCCACCAGGACGCTTATCTAGTGGTCAGATTTGGTATAAAGGCCAACGCATTGATCAAGCCCCAGAAACTATACGTGGTCATGAAATTTCAATGATTTTTCAAGATCCTTTAGTTAGTCTTAATCCCTTACGTAGGATTGGTGATCAGTTAGTTGAGACGATATTAACTCACATGCCCATCACGAAATATGAAGCTATAGAGCGGGCTCGTAAGGGATTAGAAGAGGTTGGTATTGATCCAGAACGTATTAATGCTTATCCTCATACTTTTTCTGGCGGTATGCGCCAACGGGTTGTCATTGCCTTAGCCTTGGCACCAGAACCAGCATTGATTATTGCTGATGAACCCACAACTGCTTTGGATGTTTCTGTTCAAGCGCAAATACTTGATTTATTAAAGCGACTTTGCCGTGAACGTGGAACTTCAATAATTTTGGTTACACATGATATGGGTGTGATTGCTGAGACAACTGATAGGGTAGGAGTTCTTTATGCGGGAAGGCTAGCTGAAATTGGTGATACACGCGATATATTAACTAATCCTAAACATCCATATACTAAAGGTCTTGTTGCTTCTACGCCACGTATAGACGCCAGTTCGTTTGATAAAACACTTTATCAAATTTCTGGTTCAATGCCAAAGCTTGATGCCATGCCTTGTGGTTGTGCTTTTCATCCGCGTTGCGAGTTTGTATTAGATAAATGTCGTTCTGATATCCCATCTATTATTGCTAACCGTGCAGCGTGCTGGCTTTTGGATAAAGAGGAATCTTTACTATGAGCTTTGTCGTAGCAAAAAATTTAACACGTAATTACGATTTATCTGATCCATTAATTGTACGTGCATTAACAATGCGCCCAAAACGTATATTAACTGCAGTAGATGATGTAAATTTTTCGATTGAAAAAGGTACAACATATGCACTTGTTGGCGAGAGTGGCTCGGGAAAATCAACAATAGCGAAAATGGCAGTTGGATTATTAAAACCTTCTGTTGGAACGCTCATCGTGGATGGTAAAAACTTAAATGACCCAGCATTAGCACGCGAGGACCAATTAGCTCTTAGACGCCGCATTCAAATGGTTTTTCAGTCTCCATATGCAAGCCTTAATCCGCGCTGGAGAGTTGGTGATATTATAGCTGAACCTATTAAAGCGTTTTGCTTAATAGATGGTATTAAAGCTCAATCTATGCGTGTTTCAGAACTTTTAGAGCAGGTTGGTCTTGCTCCAAGTGATGCTACTAAGTATCCGCATGAGTTTTCTGGAGGGCAACGCCAACGTATTTCTATTGCAAGGGCTTTATCTTCTCAGCCTGAGGTAATTGTTTGTGACGAGCCTACGTCTGCTTTAGATGTTTCAGTTCAGGCACAGGTCCTAAACCTTCTCAAAGCGCTTCAAAAAGAGTATGCTCTAACATATTTATTTATAACTCACGATTTGGCTGTAGTTTCAACTATGGCAAATAAAATTGGAGTATTAAATAAAGGTAGGCTGGTTGAAGAGCAATCGCCAGCTGGACTGTTTTCCCGACCTCAGCAGGATTACACTAAAATGCTTTTAAACGCAGCCCCAAGTATAAATTTTGACTAATTTTTAAGTGTGTATTAATTATAATTAAATTGGTAGTTCGGTTGTATCTTTTATTTCATCCATTACGAAGCTTGCAGAAATATATGATAGGGGTACACGTTTTATTAATCGTTTATAAAAAGCATCGTATTCGTTTACGCCTTCAATTCGCACTCGGAGTATATAATCAAGATCACCTGACATCCTATAAGCACCAACAATTTCAGGTAATTCGCGTACGGCAGAATCAAATAATTTAAGCCATTCTTCATCATGTTGATTTGTGCGAACAATAACAAAAACTGTGGTACCTAACCCAACTGCCTTTGGGTCAAGAATTGCTACTCGGCGCGCAATAACTCCACTAGCTTCAAGGTTTTTCATTCGCCTCCAGCACGCATTCCGAGATAAATTAACTAAATCTGCTAGAGCATCCACCCCAACACTTGCATTTCGTTGTAGTACTCGTAATATTTTACGATCTATTTCATCAATAATTTTCATTATAATATATTTTTTATCTTAAGTATTAGTGCTAATTTATAAACCTTATCATATTATTTTATTAAATATATAAGATAAATACTTTATGAAAATGAATGATTATGTTTATGTGTCATTTAATGAAAATTGCTATTAAATGCTGAGTATCAGATTTTTTAAAATTAAATTTTTATATTTGATATTAATGTAATAAATTTGGTATATTATTATTAAGGAAACTTGAATGATGAATTACTCTATTGATCTATCAATCAAACCAGAAATAAAAGCATTTTTTGATCCGATTACCAATACTATAAGTTATGTGATTGCAGACTTATTAAGCAATGCATGTGCAATCATAGATTCGGTCTTGGATATTGATTATGCTGCCGGGCGTATTTCCTACCAACATGCTAATCTAATTATTGATTATATTACTTCCAAAAAGTTGAATGTTGAATGGATTATTGAGACGCATGTTCATGCTGATCATCTTTCTGCAGCGCCATACTTACAGGAAAAGCTTGGTGGAAAAATTGGCATTAGTGCAAAAATTATTGAGGTTCAGGATGTCTTTGGAAAGATATTCAATGAAGGCACTGATTTCCAACGTGATGGCTCTCAATTTGATGCTTTGTTTGAAGATAATGATCAATATAGAATTGGAACATTAGAAGCATTTGTAATTGCAACTCCTGGTCATACACCGGCTTGCATGGTTCACGTGATTGGGAATACGGCATTCGTAGGTGATACTTTGTTTATGCCTGATAGTGGGTCTGCACGAGCTGATTTCCCCGGTGGTGACGCTGGTGAATTATATGATTCAATTCAAAAAATTCTCAGTTTACCGGAAGAATTAAGATTGTTCATGTGCCATGATTATGGGCCTGGTGGGCGTGATATCAAATGGGAAACTTCTGTAAAGGATGAAAAAAATTATAATATTCATGTAGGATTTGGGCAAAGTAGAAGTGCATTCATTAAGCTCCGCAGTGAAAGGGATGCCACATTAAATGTTCCAAAACTCATCATCCCAGCGCTTCAAGTAAATATGCGTGCTGGAGAAATTCCTTCTGATGATGAAGGCCACCCTGTTCTTAAAGTACCAATTAATGGGCTTTGATATAGTTTATTTTTATGTGTTCGCCGTAAATACCATCGATATAAATGCATTTGGAACGCCCAAAATTATTGATAATCGACTAAAGTTGAGTGGTGTTTAGTTCCAACTTTCAGACGTATAAGATTCAGCAATAGATGGTTTGAAAAATATTAGCTTATTAAAAGATTTAAGTGAGTGTAATTTCATTAGTCAATATTAAGCAAATCACTTCATAAACTTAACATAAGTTAAGAAAAAAATCTTTAATTAATTTAAGATTAAACAAGGAGCTGACATATTATTCAACTCCTTGTTTGGATTTAGAGTTTTAGAACTAATTGGATAATATCTTGGGAAAACTGGCGTGTGTCTGTGGGCATTTCGCCATCTTGAATTCTTGCCTGTTCAAACAACACTCTGCAAGTAGATTTTTGTAATTCAGTACTAAGTGAAGGTAACTTTTTAATAAGTTCATGATTTATGTTTACTTCAAGTACTTTTTTACTTCCTTCAAACTCTTGACCTTGTGCTTTTAGAATTCTTTCTAGATTGAAATCTAATCCACCTTCGCCTGCAATTAAGCGAACAGGACTATCAACAAGGCTTGATGAAGGCTTAGCATCCTCTATCAAATCACCCAAACATTCTTTAATGAGTGATGTATATATCCCTTGATCTTCTAGTGTGTCAGTCTTGTTATCGGGAAGGTTATCACCGATTGAGGAAATATCGTATTTGTCTCTTGATATAGAAATAAAGTTTTTCTCTTGAAAAGTTCGCATTTGTGATATCCAAAATGCATCAATTGGGTCAGTCATTAATAAAACATCAATGCCTTTGGCCTTGAAGCCTTCAAGATGGGGACTATTTTTTGCTTGTGAAAGTGTGTCAGCTGTTAAATAGAAAATCTGTTCCTGACCATTTGCAAAAGTGTCTAAGTAAGATTTTAAAGTTATGAGTTTATCTTCTTTAAATGAGTGAACTTTGATAATTTCAGCTATTTTTTCGCGGTTTTCGAAATCTTCATAAAGGCCCTCTTTTATAACTTTTCCAAAATTAGACCAAAATGCATCATAAGAAACTTCATCTTTATTTAATTTTTTCTTTAATCCTGAAATAATTCGTTTTGTAAGGGCTTTTGAAATCTTTTTTAGAACTGGATTGTTTTGAACCATTTCACGGCTTACGTTTAGATCTAGACTTGATGTGTCGAGAATACCTTTTACAAAACGTAACCATGAAGGAACTATATCCTGAAGCTCATTACTAATAAATACACGGTTTATGTATAGATTTATGTTTGTTTTCCTTTCTGGCTCAAATAGGTCAAAAGGCGCTTGTGTTGGAATGAATAATAAGTTTGTAAATTCAAGTGTTCCCTCTGATTTATTATGTAGAGTTAAAAAAGGGTCATCGAATGATCCAAAGTTTGAGTTATAAAATTCTTTATACTCTTCTTTGCTTATCTCTTGTGGAGCTTTTGTCCATAAAGCTTGTGCTGTATTGACTTGTTGGCTCTCACCACCCGTATCTTTTATTTTAACAGGAACCTGAATGTGATCAGAGTATTTTTTAATAAGTGTTTGAATTTTTGTACTATTGCTGTACTCTTTTGCGTCTTTTTTTAGATAAAGCTTAATTGAAGTACCTGTTGCAGCTTCAACTTCAGATTTTGATATTGAATATCCACTTTGGCCATCACTTGCCCAAATACTTGTTAAATCTGATCCTGCCTTGCGAGTTGTTACTTCCACAAGGTTAGCAACCATAAATGCTGAATAAAATCCAACACCAAATTGACCAATTAAAGTTTGCTCTAAATCTTTTAGATTTTCTTCGGTATTACTTTCCTTAAGAAAATTTGCAGTTCCTGATTGTGCAATTGTACCTAATGTTTCTGAAAGTTCACTTTCAGAAAGACCAATGCCTGTATCAATAATCTCAATTGTTTTCTTTTTGGTGTTTACTATAATTTCAATTTGGTCATCTTCTGGATTTAGAATGCTTGGCGCAGTCTGTCCAAGAAAACGTCTTTTTTGTATAGCGTCTGAAGCATTTGATAGAAGCTCTCTCAAGAAAATATCTCTATCTGAATATAAAGAGTTAATCACTATATTAAGAATCTTACCTGTATCCGCTTCAAAGGATTGCGTGAATTTTTCCATCAATTTCTCCAAGATTTTTGTATGATCTAAGCAAGTTTATATAAGAGTTCAAGGTACAACTATATTATGGTATTTATTGTTTTTGGTCATCACCTGAACATTCCATCAAATCTATAATACTTGGGATTAAAACCAGTTTGCCTGTAAAACAAAAACAATTATTAACAAAATAAGCATCTATTTAGTTCGCTAATTTTACACAAAAAATTATATTTTTTTATACAAATTTATAGAGTTAAATAAAAATGTATATTTTATACTGTTAGTCATTCATACAATATTATCATTAACAATATACAAAATAAGTATATGATCATATAAATTTTAACATATTAGAATTGATAAATTAATTTTCTAACTTAGACATGATAATCAGCTTTTTAATTTTTATTATAGTGTACATAATATTCGTTCCACACCCTAAAATGGACTTCTTTGGGTGGGGAAAAGATTTTTTAAAGGTATTTGGTAGTTATGAAGCATGTCGGCCTAGCCAGTAATGGTTCTAAAATAATGCAAATAAATCTTGAGCGTGCTGGGTTATCAGTAAAACTGTTAAGTTTAGGCGCTTGTTTACAAGATTTACGCATAAATTCATACAAGCATTCACTTGTATTAGGATATCCAGATATTAACTCTTATTTTTCAAATATAAATTATTTTGGGGCTACTATTGGCCCATTTGCTAATAGGTTAGCAAATGGTAGAACAATAGCCTTAGGAAAAACTATTGAATTAGATCGTAACACCTTAAACGGCGATCACTTACATGGTGGACTAGATGGGGTTCATTCGCAGAACTGGGATGTAGTTGAGAATTCTGATTACCATGTAATTTTTAAATTAAATTTACAAAATAGTTATATGGGATCAACGCAAAATATGACTGTTTTAACTACTTATAGATTATTGGATAATCAAACTCTTGAAGTAGATATTGTTGCTCAAAGTGATATTGCAACTTTATGCAGCTTTTGCCATCATAGTTATTTTAATCTTACCGGCCAATCTGATATTTTTGGACATCAATTGCAGGTGTTTGGTGATGCGTATTTGCCCGTGAACAAAAACAAAATTCCAACAGGCGAGATCGCGAGTGTAATTGACACTGATTTTGATTTTCGTCAAAAAAAAGTTTTGTCATCATATAATCCAATAGATCATAATTTTTGTATTTCAAATAAAAAAGAAAATATGCAAAAAGTGGCAATTTTATCAAGTTTAGATAAAAATTTAGAAATGCATGTTTCTAGTACTGAGCCTGGGCTGCAAATATATACTGGCCAAAATATCGATGCTGATGGTCCCGCTGGAAATTTAGGTTCATCGTATGCACCTTTTAGTGGAGTGGCGTTAGAACCACAATTATGGCCAGATGCGCCCAACCATGATGCATTCCCCTCGGCCCTACTGATGCCAAATGACGTTTACCGCAATATCTCACAATTTAGATTTAAACAAAGATAATATTTTAAATATTAATGATTTCAGTTTTCCAAGTATTACATTTATCTAAAAGTTTATTGGGTAATTTTATATCTGTAAAAAGATAGTTTACATCGGCAAGAGAGCAAATTGTTAATGGCGCTTTGCGCTTAAACTTATAGAAATCAGCTACTATTATAACTTGTCGAGATCTTTGAATTGCGGTGCTGGTTACTATGATTTCCTGTCCATCAAAATCAAGAATATCGCCGTCTGTATCGATTGCTGAGCATCCTAATATTGAGAAATCAAATTTAAATTGTTTTACCATGTCGACTGTTAGGCTGCCTAAAATTCCCCCATCAGTACGGCGAAGTACACCTCCTGCTAAAATAATTTCACAACTATGATTGTTTGATAAGATATTAGCAATATTGAGGTTATTTGTTACTATTAGAAGATTGTCGTGATCCAATAGCTCTCTGGCAACTGCCTCAGTAGTTGTTCCAATGTTCATAAAGACTGATGCACCGTTAGGTATTTTTTGAGCACATTTTATTGCGATTGCTTTTTTACCACTTTTATTAAGCTGGCGGCGTTTTTCATATAAAATATTTATAACACCTGAAGGAATAACGGCTCCACCATGTACCCGCTCCAATCGGCCCATCTCGGCTAGCTCTGAAAGATCTCGTCTAATTGTTTGAACTGTAACATTATATAGATCAGCTAGTGCATCTACTGTTACTTTACCCTCTTTACGAGCAATTTTTAGTATATCTTTATGTCTAAAATTTGAAGCCATATTTTAATTCCTGATGAGCAAATTTTAAATGGTGTAAATGAATTTAACAATTATTTTATTAGTTGTAGCTTCAAATATTTGATATTTTAAACATAAAAAAATAAATGTTAAGTCTATATTAAATAAAAAAACAATCTATCTAGTAAATTTATTCAAAGCGAAAATAATCGAACATTCGTTATTGATATCTATTATTGTTCTATGTTATTTACAATAATCATTTTATAAATTTTGGTAGGATATGAATTTATGACAAAATCCGATGACACTAATACTATAGACCTATTCGTTATTGGTGGTGGCATAAATGGATGTGGAATTGCTCGTGATGCTGCTGGTCGTGGATTAAGTGTAGAACTTGCCGAGATGAACGACTTGGCGTCAGCCACGTCTTCAGCATCCACTAAGCTTTTCCATGGTGGATTACGTTACCTTGAATATTGGGAAATTCGCCTAGTACGTGAAGCACTTATTGAACGTGAAACACTTTTAAAAGCAATGCCTCATATATCATGGCCGATGCGATTTGTTTTACCCTATCATAAAAATATGCGCTTTGAAGGGGATACACCAACATCAAGATTATTAAATACTTTCATGCCTTGGATGAAGGGTCGTCGCCCATCTTGGCTTATCAGGTTTGGTCTTTTCCTATACGATAATTTGGGTGGAAGGAAAATACTTGAAGGAACTACTTCACTCAATCTATTGGGTTCACTTGAAGGTAAACCACTTCAAAGCAGATTTTTAAAAGCTTATGAATATTCTGATTGTTGGATCGAAGACAGCAGGTTGGTTGTCCTAAATGCCCGTGATGCAGAAGCTCGAGGTGCAAAAATTAATGTTCGAACAAAAGTTATTTCTGCAGAGCATGTTAATAATATTTGGAAAATTACTTTAGAGCCAAAAGCCGGTGGTGCAAAACGTATTGTACAGGCACGAGTAATTGTGAATGCTGGTGGTCCTTGGGTTGAAGATATTGTTCGTAATACTTTACGTATAAATATTTCTGAGGGTGTCCGTCTTATTCGAGGAAGCCATATTATTACAAAAAAACTGTATGAACATGATAAATGTTATTTTTTTCAAGGTGAGGACGGGCGAATTGTTTTTACCATTCCTTATGAGACAGATTTTACATTAATAGGAACTACAGATGTGGAACATTCTGATGTGTCAGAGAAGCCAATTTGTACGATTGATGAGCAGATATATTTAGTTGAATTTGTATCTAAATATTTAGAAAAACCAGTTACTATTAAAGATATTATTAAGACTTACTCTGGTGTGCGTCCATTATATGATGATCGCGCAAAATCTGCAACGGCTGCAACTCGTGACTATGTTTTAAAAGTTGATGAAACAGCAGGAGCACCAATCTTAAATGTATTTGGTGGAAAAATAACTACATATCGTAAGCTTGCAGAAAGTGCATTGGAAAAAATAGAATGCTATTTTCCCAATGCCGAAAAACCTTGGACTGCTGGAGTTCCATTGCCGGGAGGTGATTTTCCTGTTGATGGTGTTCCTACATTAATTAAAAAATTAGAAGAAACTTATTCATTTTTAAATAACCTTTGGGCGTCAAGATTAATTAAAGCATACGGTTTGGAAGCGTTTGATCTTTTAGGTAAAGCAAAGACAAAAAATGACCTCGGGTTATATTTTGGTGCAAGTTTAACTGAACAGGAAGTTAATTGGTTAATTGAAAAAGAATATGCGCATACGGCTGACGATATTATTTGGCGGCGTTCAAAGTTAGGCTTACGTTTAACATCTGCTGAAATAAACACTCTAAACAAATGGATGGAGAATATCTAGTAGTTGCATTTTATAAATCTCTTTTGGAATAATGGATTTTTTATATGCATATTTATAATAAATATTTTTTAAAGTTGATAATCGTAGCTAAAAAGTTACTGTCCGTTAACATTTTTTAATATTAGTGTAATTAGTTATACTTTTTTATTATTACTTTTTGGGCTTAAATGATTAAGGTTATATATGACTTATATTCTTGCAATCGACCAAGGTACAACATCAACCAGAGCTATTTTGTTTGATGAAAAAATGATCCCAGTTGGAACTAACCAAATGGAATTTAAACAATATTTCCCTAAATCTGGCTGGGTTGAACATGATCCTCAAGACCTCTGGTCAACTACATTAGAAACGTGTGGTAGTGCTATAAAAAGTGCAGGTATTAAATCTTCAGAAATTACTGCTATTGGAATTACTAATCAGCGTGAGACTGTAATTGTATGGGACAAAATAACGGGAAAGCCAATTTACAATGCAATTGTTTGGCAAGACCGGAGAACTTCAGACCTGTGTGAAGTATTACGTGATGAGGGTCATGAGGCAATGATTGCTGAACGTACAGGTCTTTTAATTGATCCTTATTTTTCAAGCACAAAACTTAAGTGGATATTAGATAATATTGAAGGTGCGCGAACCAGAGCTCTAAAAGGTAATTTATTATTTGGTACTATCGATAGCTTTTTGATTTGGAAGTTAACTGGTGGTTTAGTTCATGCAACCGATGCAACAAATGCTGCTAGAACAATGTTATATGATATACGAAAAGGGCGGTGGAGCAAAACAATCTGTGATTTACTTGAGATACCAATGCAGATGTTGCCTCAGGTCAAGGATTGCGCTGATGATTTTGGAGAGACTTCTGCTGATTTATTTAACGCCCCCATTCCCATTTGTGGTGTTGCGGGTGATCAGCAAGCAGCTACGATAGGTCAAGCTTGTTTTCAGCCTGGTATGATGAAATCAACATATGGAACTGGTTGCTTTGCCTTGTTAAATACAGGTGAAAAGCCAGTTGTGTCTCAAAACCGTTTGTTAACTACAATTGCTTATCAATTAAATGGAGTGCCAACCTATGCCCTTGAAGGGTCAATCTTTGTGGCGGGTGCTGTTGTGCAGTGGTTGCGCGATAGTCTCAAAATTATTGATGATGCTGCACAAACACAATCTTTAGCTGAGAAGGCAGATCCACATCAAAATGTTATTATTGTTCCTGCATTTGTGGGATTGGGGGCCCCATATTGGAATGCTGAATGCCGTGGCGCTATATTTGGATTAACGCGTGGATCTGGGGCTCCAGAAATGGCGAAAGCTGCTCTTGAAAGTGTTGGCTATCAGACTCGCGATTTGCTGGAAGCAATGTCAGCAGACTGGGAGATGATTGGTGTAGAATCAACCTTACGTGTTGATGGAGGGATGTCATCTAGTGATTGGGCTATGCAATTTTTATCAGATATTATTGGTGCGCCAGTAGATCGTCCAGCCATATTAGAAACCACTGCATTAGGCGTCGCTTGGTTAGCTGGAATGTATAAGGGTGTATATCCAAATCAAGAAGAATTTGCGGCTCAGTGGTCTCAGGAAACTAAATTCATTCCAAATATGAGGGAAGATCAACGCCAATCAAAATATTTGGCATGGAAAAAAGCTGTACATGCAACTCTTAGTGTTTAATTGATGTTTAATATTTTCATATGGCGTTTTTACTAAGATATTTGAAAGTTTAGGGTGTTAAATTTACTTAGAAAATATTTTTTTAAAGCTGTGTAGTTTGAACTATAAATTCTAAAGCTAGGATGTTTAATGTCTAAATACCCCTCAACATCTAAAGCTAGACTTGCAACTCGGCTTGCTTTTTTTACTGCTGGATTTTCTATGGCATGCTGTGCTCCACTTTTTCCGTTTATAAAAGAAAATGTTGGAGCTGATGAAAAGCAATTTGGACTTCTTCTGCTATGTTTTGGATTTGGCTCTATTATTGCTATGCCTGTTACTGGCCTCTTGGCAGCAAAACGGGGCTCTAAGTATATGGTACTGTTGGGTGGATTTGGACTTGTCGTTTTTTTACCAGTATTAACTATTGCTGGATCAACTGTTGTACTAGGATTGTCACTTTTCCTTTTTGGTGCTTCATTAGGTACGATTGATGTAGCAATGAATGTCCATGGTGTTGAGGTGGAATCTATTGAAAAGCGCTCTCTAATGTCAAACTTTCATGCTCAATTTAGTATTGGTGGACTAATTGGAGCTGGATTGATGACATTACTTCTATCCTTGAATATCTCACTCACTATTGCTTCATTTGTAGGAGCTACTGTAGCATTTTTGGCTATGTCACTTACTGTTAGTCGCCTGCTTAATGTAAGTACCACAGTAGAAAACCCTTTTGTATTTCCAAAGGGTATTGTTATATTATTAGCATTTTTGGCTGCAATTAGTTTTTTAGTAGAAGGTGCTATCCTTGATTGGGGCGCTTTATTAGTTATTGATCGGCAACTTTTAAATATTCAAAGTGCAGGTATTGGGTATATTCTTTTTTCGGCAGCAATGGTTGTTGCGCGTCTAAGTGGGGATCACATAGTCAGTATTTTTAGTGAATTTTGGGTTCTTATTTGTGGCGGTATAATAACAATTTTGGGTATTTCAGTTATATTAGTTTCAACTTTACCATCAATAGCGCTAATTGGTTTTATATTAATTGGTTTTGGGTCTGCAAATTTGGTACCTATATTTTTCAGCGCAGCTGGTAGGCAAAAAGTAATGCCTGCAAGTCTTGCCATAGCATCTGTAACAACAATTGGTTATGCTGGAGTATTAATTGGACCTGCTATAATAGGTTTTGCTGCTGATATTTTGAACTTAACTATGGCATTTTGGTTTTTAGCTATTTTTATTAGCTTTGTTCCTATTACTGCATGCCTTGTAGCTAAAAAATAAATTTAGATGATGTATTTACAAGATAACTAATGCTTTTTAATGGAAATATCTATAAAAATGCTTCTCAAGACATACATACTAGCCGCAACCGATGGTCCAATCCCTAAGGCAAATAGTACAGTTCCAATTCCAACTGTGCCGCCTAAAATCCACCCAGCTGCTATAACTGCTAATTCAAGGCCGCTTCTTACCCAAGCAATAGGCAAGTCTGTAACTTTTTGGAGACCTGTCATTAAGCCATCTCTTGGTCCAGGGCCTAGATTTGCAATTAAATATAACCCGCCACCAAGTCCAGTGACTAAGACGCCAACTATTGCCTCACTAATTTTAAATATATAATTTTCAAAAGTTGGTAAAAATGGAAGTAAAAACTCAAGTACTAAAGATATAATTACTGCATTTAAAATAGTCCCAATACCCGGTATCTGTCTAAGTGGTATCCAGAAAAATAAAACTACAAAACTAGTAACAAATGTAGCAAACCCAATACTCCAGCCTGTAATGTGTGTAATACCTTGAGCCAATACCGTCCAAGGGCTAACGCCAACACCAGAAGCTACAAGCAAGGCTTCTCCTAATCCAAAAAGTGTAAGGCCTATTATAAGAAATATTACTGACACAAAAGGTGGCGTTATTGTCAGTGCTTTTGGAGAGCTCCAGAAAAGTAATGGAACCTCTTTAATTAATAAAAATTTTGGCTTAAATATCATTGTATAATTTCTAAATCTATTAGTCTTGAATATTAATTAAAAATTTTAATTTCAAAAGTAAAATTACCTAATTTTTAGGCCCCATCCCATCTCTTTAACATCCAATACCATTGCTCTGGTTTGGACATAATTTTCTTTGAAAGGCTGTCATTAAACGTGCGCGTCATTGTGATACTATCAGTATGAGGAATAGGGGATTCAAATTCTACATGAAATTCGTTTTTATCATCGATGCGTGTACCGTAGGCTGGTATCATAGGAAGATCGTATTTTAGTGCAAGTTGTGCAGCTGAAAGGGATGTAAGAGCATCTATACCAAGAAAAGGAATACGAACGCCCTCGGCAAATTTTTCATCTAGTAAAATTGATATTATACCACCATCTCTTAAATGACGGACAAGTGCTCTGGTCCCAACTCGACCCGTTGCCAGTATTGGATTTCCACCTTCTTCGATACCAGCACGCATGCGTCGTTCATAATGTCTATTTTTGTGTGGTTTATATACTGCGCCACTTTCTAAACCATGCATTTTAAGTACAGCGCGTATAGCTTCCCACTGCCCAAAGTGGCCAGAAACAATAATCGCACCTTTTCCCGCACTATTGGCTTCCTTGAGAGTGGCAAGACCGGGGCCAGAGATCTTAAACTTTTTGTGGAAAGTTTGAAACTCTGCCTGGTGGTAGATTTCAAAAAGTGTTCGGCCCATATTTCGGCCCATGTTTTGGCCAAGTATTATACGTTCATGGCGATTCATATTTGGGAAAATGCGTTTTGCTTCCCGTAAAAATCTTTTTCTTGCTGGTGGAAACCAGCGTATAACTATTCCAAAAGTTGTTCCCAATGCTCGGGAACGTAAATCAAATGCTCGCCATCTAAAAACAGTAAGTGCTGACCATAGAGGAAAGTACCTAGCATGATGAAAAACTGATTTTAGGTATCTTAAAAACATAGCTCTATATGATAGGATTAAATAGTAATGCCAATCGAAAAATATTTATTTAATTAATTTTATAGAATATTTACGTTTCAATAATTTAACTTATTTTAATAAGTCAATATTACAACATCATTTGATAGCTGGCTGGAACATAATGATATCCATCTTTGTGGATGTCGACATAGCCTAGGCCAGGCCAGGGCATGTGATAACCTACAAAAGGGATCTTTTCTGCTGCAAGCATGCCTAATAATTTACGGCGTGTTTTGGCGGCCATTTTACGGTCACGATCAAAACGTAGTTCCCAGTCAGGGTAAGCAAGGGACCACACGTAGTGATTAGCAAAATCTCCACCTAAGATTAATTGTTTGCCATCACTTTCAACCATAAATGCTAAGTGGCCAGGCGTATGTCCATATGCGGCCATTGCAGTGATGCCGGATGCGACATCATCACCATCATCAATCATATTTAATTCATCTTCCAATGGACGAATTTTTGCCTCAAAGTTTTCATTACCTGAAAAATCCCACTCTTCGAACTCCAAACTACCGCAATAATACGATGCATTTTTAAATGTTCGACCTTTTGAAGTATGTAGCCCACCAATATGATCGCCATGAAAGTGGGTAAGAACTACTTTATCTATTTGCTCAGCTTTATATCCAGCTGCATTTAGAGCTAAAGTTGTTCCCTCTGGGTTTTGGCCGGTATCAAACAAAATTAATTTATTACCTGTATTTATAACTGTTGGAGTATAGAACATTTGGAATCTATCATCTGGAATGTTATTAGCTAAAGAGACCGCAGAAAAATTTTCTTTTGATACATTTAATCCAAAAATTTCCTGTGGATTATTGTTAACAGTTCTAGTGCCAGAAAGAATTGTGGTGACTTCAAAATTACCTAATGCAAATCGTCGAAATTTGCTTACTGATGATCCTAAAAAAGGAGCCGCTGCTTGTGCCGCTGTGGTTAATATTAGTGCAGATGAACCAGCAATAAAACTTCGTCGCTTCAATAAAGATGGACTTCTCATTTTATATCTCTTTTCTAAGTCATTAAGTAAATTTCTACTTTTCAAAGTATAGATAATAAAATGTGAATGTGTCTAGTAAATTTAAATTTCCAATAAACCACCAAATATTAATTTTCTGACCGAAGTTTGATGTCAAAAAATATTAATTTGCCTTTAGCTTCCTGTAGTGCTTTAGACCATTTATTGGAATTGTGTATTTGAGAGTTAAATACATATTAAAAGACCAAGCACTAGGAAAAGCTATGCTTCACGTTTTAACGAATAATATTTTACCGGTGTTTTCTATGCTTGCGCTTGGTTTCATTTGTGGACGAATTAGTTTAATTACCCGAGCTGAAGCATCGACGTTAAATCGAATTGCTTTTCTAATATTACAACCTGTACTTATTTTTCCTTTAATAAGTAGTGCTGATTTAAGTTCATTTCATTTTGATGCAGTAGCAATTTACGGATTAAGTCAGGTGATTGTATTTTCAATTACATTTTTTATATGCATTTCATTACTAAAACTTGAATTAGTTGAGTCATGGCTTCTTGCAATGTGCACTATTTTTGTAAATGGCTTGCTATATATCTGGCCGATTTCTTCATTAATTTATGGTGCTGATATGAACTATCCAATCACGGCACTTGTGATTTGGGATGCATCAATTATGTTTGCTTTTTTTATTATTTCAACTGATTTTCTGAATAACAGAAACTCACAATTAAAACCCATATTGTTTAGACTTCTTAAAAACCCAGTTTTAATTGCTATAGTTTTGGGTGCTGTGGCTAATCTAATAGGTTTTACAACTCCTGAGCCCTTACGCCTTGCTATGAAGTTTTCAGGAGCAGCAGCTGCGCCTTTAACTCTTTTAGCTCTTGGTGTAGTTTTATCATTTCATTCTTTGATGCCGTCGAAGTCGATCACAATTATCGTGTTAATAAAATTGTTACTCCTCCCACTGGTAGTCTGGTCATTTCTAAAAATTGGTACTCGTCCTGATATTTGGAATGATTTAAGTGTTCTTAATGCCGCTGGACCAGCAGGTGCGATGGCTTTCGCTCTTGCAATGCTTCATAATGTAAAAACTGACAAGATTGCACTAGTTATTATTTGGACATCTGTACTGTCACTTTTCTCATTAGCATGGCTAGCTTAAATGTTTTGATGTCAAAGTTATGTACTGGAAAATATAAAATTTAGATTAGTTTTTAAGTTTAAAAATATTGATCAAAAAATTTATCAGTTACAACACTATTTAGAAAAATATTTAATGCACTTATTCTTGGATCATTACGTATTGGAAGAACCATTGCTTGATGAACTGAAGTAAGGTTTCCCAGTAAAATCCTTATGTCTTTATTGTGATTAAAGTACATTTCAAGTGAGGCACGCACTCCCGCTACAGCGTCGTAAGTTCCGCTCTGAAATTCAAAAAAGCTTTCGAAAGGTGTGCCTGAATATATTAATTTAGCATTTTGAAGTATTTTATTTAAATATATTTCATAAGCTGATCCTGATGATGTCAAAATATTTATACCTTTCTGATCAATATCTTTGACATGATACAGGTTTGAATTAGCATGGACTGCATAGGTAGTATCAATTGTAAAATATGGGTTAGTGAAGGAAACGCTTTCAGCGCGTAGTTCATTAATAGCCAGAAAGGCAACATCCCATGCATTTGAAGCTGCATCAGTCAAAACGTTCCCTGCACTTTCATAAATAACTGGTATTATTTGCGCGTCAATTTCATTAGCTAGCCGTTGTGCGAGGGCAGGGCTGACACCGACGTATTTATTATCCACTGATTGTATTAAAGCTTGATTTCCAATATTAAAAGCGACACGTAAAATACCATCATTACTAATTTTTTTTAAATCATCTAGCATATTTTTCTCATAGAAACGTTGATATTTTTATATGGTAATAGTTACTTTATTTTTATTACTTTTTATAAATCTATTTGGCAATTTTTATATGTTTTAATATTTTATTTAGAGAAAATCATTCCAACGATTGTAATTGGAGATACTTCAATTAAAACTTTTGCCTCGTGTATTTTTATTATTTCATGAACAATTGTTAAACCTAAGCCTGAACCTTCACTACTTGGACCTTGGGCAAATCGTTCAAATATTTTATCTTTAAGATTATTTGGTATAGATAATCCGTCATTTTCTACAGTTAAATAAATATTTTTTTTGTCGTTACTCACTTTTACTTCTATAAACGACTGGTCATCACCACCATGTGATACTGCATTATCTATTAAGTTTTGTATGGCTTCAGTTAATAAAAATTCGTCGCCATGAATAAACACTGGTAAACTTGGTATATCAATTGAAAATATTATCTCTTTGATTAATATTTTAGTAGCATAGCGTGTTCCAATTTTTCGAACCAAATTGTTTAGATCTAGTTTCTCTAGTCTAGGAGCGCGTCCATCTAATCGTTCTAATGATAAAAGTTGTTCTGTAATGCGCGCTGCTAGGCGAGTTTCTATAACCAATTCGGATGCTCTTGATTTTGCTTCAATAAGAGTTCGAGCATTAGCTGTAGCTTGAGCCATTGTGTGGATGCCAGAAATTGGATTTCTCAATTGATGTGCAGCGTTTGAGATGAAGCGATCTCGAGCAGTTTGAGCCTTGATCAGTTCACAAAATAAATCATTTAACCGTGAAACTATGCCTTTAGTTTCTTTTGGAACAGGTCTGATTATGGGGCTAAGATCATCAGCAGAACGTTTTTTTATTGCATTCTCTAAATCTGCTAAGGGCTGCAGGCTTAATTTAATTCCAATTAAAACTAATGAGGCAACAGTAATAATAAGAAACGCAGTAAGTATGCCTGTCCTAAGAGCCAGATTTCGGGCAAACTGTTTTCGGAGCTCCAAAGTTTGCCACGCTGTCACTACAGAGGTTCCAGAAATGCCATCAACATTTGTAGTCTCTGCCAATTGAACAACTCTCACTGCTGTTCCCAGATGGCTAGCATTAAATAACTCTGGTTTGTTAAGATTTAACGTAGTTTTTTTCTTTTTAACTGGGGGAGATGAATATCCAGTTATAAAACTACCATCGGGACCATAAATATGGTAAAATACATTTCCACCACTTGCTTGCCGGAATAGTCCTAGGGTAGTCTCGGATAAGCTGTCGCCTTCTGATAATGTAACATCGCGCGAAATTGCGAAAGCTAGCATCATTAAATTGCGATCAAAAATTTCTTCTGCAGTTTTTTTTGCATCATCAATGCGCCAAATCATTGCCAGTGATGATATTATAATTAATGGTAATAATATTAATACTAAAAGGCGTAATTTTAAGGATCTGTCCATAAACTTCATTCTTGAAAGCCCATCAAATATCCTAATCCACGAGCTACTTTTATTTTAATTCCATATGGTGATAAACGCTTTCTCAGCCGAGAAATATAAACTTCTACAACCTTTTCTTCAATGTCTGCTCCTACGCCATACAGGTGATTTGCAAGATCAGATTTTGGTACAATTTGGTTTGGTCGATCTATGAAACATTCAAAAGCTGCTAATTCACGCCGCGGTAAATTCAGATCAATATTATTTATAAGAAGTCTTCGACCTTGATGGTCAAAAGTTAATCTACCAATTTTTTCAAAATTACCAGTACTCCGTGGTCTGCGGCGAATTAATGCTCGTATTCGGGCGTCTAATTCATCTATTTCGAAAGGTTTTATAAGATAATCATCCGCGCCTGCATCAAGGCCTCTTACACGATCTTTAGTATCACCTCTTGCTGTCAATAGTATCACTGGTGTTTGATCACCATTTTTTCGCATTTCTTTAAGTATATCTATTCCGCTACGACTTGGTAAGTTAACGTCTAAAACTACTATATCAGCTTTTTCCTGTTTCAAAAAAATAGAACCCAATTCACCATCATTTAATACATCAACAGCATGCCCCTGATCACGGAATTGGTGTGCGAGCCCGTTGGCAAGTGTTTTATTATCTTCTATTACTACAATGCGCATTTTGTCTCTTCTGAAAGCTTCGTGCAAGGTTGGTCAGTAATAATTATAAAATCAAGAGGCGAATCGTTGCTTTGATAATTTTGGCCTTAGTAGTTAAGGCTCTTTGGGAGGAAAATAAATGATATTTAATAAATTAACACGCCATTTTGCAATGGCTATTACTGCAAGTGCTGCAATTGCAGTACCTGCTTCAGCTGATGTAAATATGGCTGGTAAAACGATTGAATGGACAATTCCATTTTCTGAAACTGGTGGTTCTGCAAAGTGGGCTAATTTCTTTGCACCACTTTTATCTGAGGCTTTGCCTGGTAATCCAACAGTTGTTGTTAAGTTTATGCCAGGCGCAGGTTCGACAAAAGGAGCTAACTGGTTTCAAGAACAACCTGCTGGTGATGGAACAGTAATGTTTGGCTCTTCTGGATCCACGCAATTTCCATATTTGCTAGGCGATCCTCGTGTACGTTATGAATACAAAGACTGGAATCCAGTAATGGCAACTGGTACTGGTGGTGTTGCTTATTTAAATCCTGAAGCTGCTGCTAAATTTGATGGTACTGCAAATAATTTGAAAGATATCACTTTTATTTATGGTAACCAAGGTGCGACGCGGTTGGATTTAGTCCCTGCATTGGCTTGGGAAATGCTTGGAATGAATGTTGAGCATGTTTTAGGTATTAAAGGGCGTGGCGATGGTCGAAAGATGTTCGAGAGTGGTGAAGCAACAATAGATTACCAAACGTCTTCGGGATATTTAAAAGGGTCTGCGGAACTTGTTGCTGCGGGTAAAGCTGTGCCTATGATGACTTGGGGTTCAATAGACTCAGCGGGTAATATTGTACGTGACCCAACATTCCCAGAAATGCCTACATTCAAAGAAGTATGCGATGCTACTGATGGTTGTGAAACTTCTGGCGAAGCATGGGATGCATGGAAAGCATTTTTTGTTGCAGGATTTCCATCACAAAAGTTGGCATTTTTACCAGCTGGTACACCACAAGATATAATTGATACATTTATTAATGCGTTTGCCAAAATTAAAGCTCGATCAGATTTTGAAACTCTTTCTGCTAAGCGTTTAGGTAAATACCCAATGTATATAGGCGTTGATGCTAAAACAGCATTAGGTAACGCAACAACAGTTTCGGCTAGTGCCAAATCATACGTTATTGATTGGTTGAAAGCAGATTTTGGTGTTGATTTGAAGAAGTAATATCTTTTTTTTGAATGCCCCAGTTGTATTTCTGGGGCATTTTTATAAGTGGATGAAAGGCAATTTTTGTGGATATTTTTCTTGAAGCTTTACCTGCTCTTGCTCAAGCTTGGTCATTAATTTTACAACCTGCTGTTTTAGGTTACTTGGTTATGGGTGTAATGATGGGGCTTTGTGTAGGCGTTTTCCCAGGCCTTGGTGGAATTGCTGGACTATCTTTGTTACTTCCGTTCATGTTTGGAATGGATCCTATGTTGGGTCTAGCCCTAATGATAGGTATGGTGGCAGTAGTACCAACTTCTGATACGTTTGCTTCGGTTCTCATGGGAATTCCGGGCTCTTCAGCCTCCCAAGCAACTGTACTTGATGGTTTCCCGATGGCTAAGCAGGGTAAGGCTGCGCGCGCTTTATCAGCAGCTTTTGCGTCCTCATTGTTTGGGGGACTAATAGGTGCTGCATTCTTAACAATTTTCATTCTAGTTGCTCGTCCTGTTGTATTATTATTTAAATCGCCTGAATTGCTGATGGTTTCAGTATTTGGCCTTTCTATGGTCGGTATTCTTGCAGGAAGAATTGCAATTAAAGGAATTGTAGCTGCTGGAATTGGTATGTTGGTTGGTACAATTGGGGAGGGACCATTCAATGGTGAATTAAGGATGTCTAGTTATGACTTTGTGTATTTAACTGATGGATTAAAATTAGTGATTGTTGGGTTGGGTATTTTTGCTATTCCTGAAATTATTGCTTTGCTTCGCCACGACAAAGCGATCTCTGAAAAACAAAGTTTGGGTGGTGGCTGGATTGATGGTATTAAAGACTGGTGGTTAAACAGATGGTTGTCCGTAAGGTGCTCACTTATAGGCGTTATAGTTGGTATAATTCCTGGCTTGGGTGGATCTGTTGTTGATTGGATTGCTTATGGGCATGCTGTTCAAACAACAAAGGATAAATCCCAGTTTGGTAAAGGTGAAATTCGAGGAGTTATAGGTCCTGAAAGTTCAAATAATGCAAAAGAAGGTGGTGGGTTAGTTCCCACATTATTATTTGGTATTCCTGGTTCAGGTTCTATGGCAGTTTTTATCGGAGCATTGGCATTGCTTGGAAATGGGATTGATGTTGGTCCTTCTTTATTAGAAAATAATTTAGATTTCACCTATTCAATTGTTTGGCTTTTAGCTCTTGCTAATGTTGTGGGCACAATAATGTGTATAGCTATGGCAAGTACAATAGCAAAATTAACAAATATTAGATTTGCATTACTTGCCCCATTTATATTTATGATTATTTCGTTTGCAGCGTTTCAGTCTGGCCAAAATTTAATGGACCTTGTTGCACTTTTTTCTATTGGATTTCTAGGAATTATGATGCGACGATTTGATTGGTCACGACCAGCATTTTTAATTGGATTTGTTTTATCGAATCCAGTCGAAAACTATTCAAATAATGCCAGCCAAATTGCAGGTATAAGGTTTAGGCAAGGATGGGATATAGGTATGGAATACTTAGCATCGCCAATTGTAATAATTCTACTTATTATTACAGTCTTTTCTATTGTTTTTGGTCTCCGTCAAGCAAAAAATATATTGGCTGAAGGTGATGTTGGGTCCGGCAGTAAGCGAGCCCCTATGATATTTTTACTGATTTTGACTGGATTTATTTTTTATGCACTTATTAATACTGCAACAATTCCTGATTATGCTAAAACAGATAGAGTATTTCCAGTATTCGTAGCGAGTGTTTCCTTTGTAGGTGCTTTAATATTACTTATTCAAATGATGATTAGCTCAGAAACGCATACATTATTTGCTGATCGTGAAGCTAATGGCGATGATAGAAATTCAGCCTACGCTCTTTGGCCAACATTAGGATGGTTCGCCTTTTTATTAGTTTTAACATCAATCACGGGATTTATACTAGCTCTTGGTATTTTTCTAATTAGTTTTTTGCGAGTAAGAGCAAACCTTAATTGGTTGCATGCAGTGCTTTATACTTTAGCTGGCATCAGTTTTATGATGTTTATGGCTTGGACCTTAGGGCGTGATTTTCCACCGGGTCTTTTACAGTTTTATTTTAAATATTTGCCGTGGCCTTTTTCATGAAAGTTAACCTAATGTCTCAAGTTGGAATTCAATATTTGTTTATGCGGGGAGGTACGTCTCGGGGTCCATATTTTAATCGTGCTGACTTACCCCAAGATTTAGAAACCCTCGAAAAAGTATTAGTTTCTATTATTGGCTCTGGTCATTCTTTGAATATTGATGGAATCGGCGGGGGGAATGCTGTAACAACTAAAGTTGCAATGTTATCAACATCTGATGATAATTGGGCAGATATTGATTATTTTTTTGCACAGGTCAGTGTTGAAGATGGCACCGTTGATTTCAAACCAACTTGTGGAAATATTTTATCTGCTGTGGGTGCGGCATCTCTTGAAATGGGATTGCATCCAATAAGTGAGGGGGAGACTGAGATTAAAATACGTGCTGTTAATACTGGTGCTAAAATTGTTGCCAAAGTCTCAACTCCTAATAGTGAAATTACTTACAGTGGATATACAGAAATTGACGGCGTTCCGGGAGTGGCCGCTAGAGTTGAACTTAATTTTATGGAGGTTGCGGGCTCATCAACAGGTTTATTTTTGCCTACAGGAAATTTAATTGATGAGATTGATGGAATTAATGTAACTTGCATGGATGTGGCAATGCCAATGGTGATTGCCAGGGCATCAGATTTTGGTTTGAATGGTAATGAAAGTTGTAATGAATTGGATTTAAATCGTGATTTTTTTGAAAAAATGGAAAAAATTCGAATTAAAGCTGGTATGTTAATGGGCATGGGGGATTGCTCTAAATCAGTAACACCAAAATTTGGTTTATTAGCAAAGGCTTCACAGGGTGGAACAATTGCAGCCCGATATTTCATGCCGTGGACAACTCACCCAACTATGGCTGTTACAGGCAGCCAGTGCTTGGCATCGTGTTCACTGACACCAGGAACTATTGCTCAAGGCTTACTTCCTACCCCTAAAAGCTGCCCAACCCCAGTTATTCTGGAGCATCCCATGGGCCAAATGGAAGTTATGGTTGATTATGATTTGAACGATGAGGGTTTTTTCCACAAATCAGCTGGTATAGTAAGGACATGTCGTAAATTGGCTCAAGGAACTGTTTTTATTCCTAAAGAAATTTGGCCTGTTTGATTTTTGGAATTTTAGATATGCTATACATTTTAAAATGTGGATTAATTGGATTTTTATATGATATTTATTAACTATTATATTGGAAGTGATTTGGATTGGCCTGACTATTCAAATTTTGCACTGCCATTTGATGTTTTTGGAATATTGACAGTTCTAAAAACTTATAAATGCCAATTGCAATCTCAGATATCGCTTCGAATAGATTGCCGAGGTGGTTTTTGAAACTTGCTATTTTAGATGATTGGTTTGACACGTTACGTGGTTTGCCTTGTTATAAAAAGCTGAACGAAATTGATGTCACTGTTTTTACTGACCACGTTCAGGATACTGCAATTCTTTCTGACAGATTGAAAGAATTTGACGCGTTAGTATTATTCCGTGAACGTACGTCTATCTCTGCAGAACTACTGGATCAATTGCCCAATTTGAAATTGATATCACAACGAAGTGTGTATCCTCATATAGATGTTGAAGCTTGTTCTCGAAATAATGTTCTACTTTGTTCAAGTATGCATACTGGATTGCCTTCTTTTGCTGCTGCAGAACATACTTGGGGGCTTATATTAGCCTCGATGCGGCAAATCCCACAACAGATGCAAAGTTTACAATTAGGAAATTGGCAAATGGGGGTGGGTAAGACCCTTCATGGTCGTACGCTTGGTCTCTATGGGTATGGCCGAATATCTAAGGCTGTTAATAGCTATGCTAAAGCTTTTGGAATGAATGTAATTTGGTGGGCGTCTGATGAAGGTCGAAAACGGGCAGAATTAGATGGACATAAAGTAAGCAAAAGTCGGAGTTCTTTTTTTTCTGAAGCGGATGTAGTTTCTGTTCACGTTAGATTAAAGCCGAATACACATGAAATAATCAAAGATATTGATTTTAAGGTAATGGGTAAGGATGCGTTGTTTGTTAATACATCTCGAGCTAAACTGATTGCACCTGGGGCGTTGCTGGATGCATTAAATAATGGGCGCCCAGGTCAAGCTGCTATAGATGTTTTTGACCAAGAGCCAATAACAGATAATAAAAATGAATTAGTAAATCATCCAAATATTATTTGTACGCCCCATATTGGATTTGTTACAGAAGATGAATTTGAGTTGCAGTTTTCAGATATTTTTGAGCAAGTTATCAAATTCAAAGAGGGGAAACCAATTAATGTGATTAATGCTATTTTGGGTCTTTAAATAATCGAGCAAATACTGGTGCACCAAGAATTACGATAAAAATACGCAAAATATGATGTGCAACTACAAATGTCATATCTGCTCCCACAATTAGCGTGAGAACTACTAGTTCTGCCTGGCCTCCTGGAGCTAGGGCAAGGATTGCCTCGCGTGGATCAGCGAGATCGAGCACTTGAACAAATCCTACAAATATAATGGTTAATAAAGCTAAAATGACACAGAAACCAAGACCGGCAGTTACATCGCGACGAATTTCTGCAGTCGTAATTCCAGTATATTTTACCCCAATTGTAACCCCAATAAAAAATTGTGCCATCCATATTGCCTCTGCCGGCGGACGATAATGTAAAATTCCCAGGAGGCTAGCTATAGCGGCTAAAATTAATGGTCCCAAAATTGAAGCCCCAAACATGCCAAAATACTTCGCAATTTGCCATCCAAGAAGGCCGCAAAATGTCATTATAAGTAGTTCTGAAATTGGCAAGTTATTTATTGATTCTCCTGGAGCGTTATGTAGGTCTGCATTCCAATAAAGTTTGAGTAGAAAGGGTAGAGCTATGACTATCACAAGTACTCGAGTGGCATGTATTAAAGACATTGTGCGTACGTTACCGCCTGCCTCTTCTCCAAACACAAGCATGTCTTGAAGCCCACCTGGCATTGCAGAATAATAACTTGTAGCCCAGTCATAGCCCCATAGTTTTTGAAAGTATGGAATTCCAATTAGTCCAATTATAAAAACCATGATTGGAATTAATAACATTGTAGCCCAGAGGCTTGATAAATTAAGTAAAAAGGCCACAGTAATTGTGGCTCCTACCGCAACACCTAAAATAGTACGCATTGCATCATTTACTGTCTTAAATGCCATTAATTGCACACCAAATAGTGCAGCAAAAAGACATGCAAATAACGGTCCAAAGAGCCATGGAAGTGGAATATTAAACAGTAAAAAAATGCTAACTCCAAAAAGTGCTATCATGTGAGTTTTGATTTGATGAAGAAGCATTAGTTTAAGCTAAGTAAGCGGTGATCAAGTGATGTTTCCATATGTTTTGTCATGGTACCACTTGCTTCGCTTTTATCACCTTTTATTAGAGCGTCGATAATAGTTTGATGTTGAATAAATACAGTCTCGACACGTAGCGGTGTGGTCAGGGTGGTATGTCCAAGTATTACTAAAATGGTAGACAAATTATTATAACTACTGGCAAGATATCTGTTTCGTGCTGCATTAACGATGCAAATATGAAATTGGCGGTTTAACTCTGCAACTTTGTAAGAATCTGACTTTGCTTCTAACATTTTTCTATTTAGTGTATCGAGCGTGCGTGTTTCAGCTTCTGATGCATGTTTTGCAGCCATTGAAGATGCTGAAGTCTCTAACATTATACGCATTTCATAGAGTTCAACAATCTCCTGCTGATTAAGTTTTTTTATAACTGCGCCAACTTGAGGTTTGTGTGACACAACGCCTTCAGCTTCTAAACGTTTTATAGCTTCTCGTACTGGTGTCCTACTAAGGCCAATACGTTCTGCCAATTCTGTTTCTCTTAAGCGATCACCTGGTGTTAGTTTGCCCAAAGTAATTTCATTAAAAATAGCTTGATAAGCTGTTTGGCCGGTTGCTACATTCATTTCAGTAAGTTTCTTGCATTTGTTTACAGAGATTGTATACGCTTGGATACAATATAACAAGGTGTCAAAATGAATAATGAATGTGATGTAATTATAATAGGGTCTGGAAATGCTGCCTTGAGTGCTGGGATAGCAGCAAGTGAAAAAGGCGCAAAAGTTTTGATTATTGAGAAAGCTAGTGAAGATTTAGCTGGAGGAAATACTAAGTATACCGCGGGTGCTATGCGATTTGCCTATAACAATAGTAATGAATTACTTCCTCTTGTTGCAAACCCTGAAGATCCTCGTGTCGCAATTTCTGATTTTGGTAATTATAGCAGTGAAAAATTTAAAAAAGATCTTTTGGGGTTTAACGATGGCGAACCTTTAACTCCAGAACAAGAAATTTTAGTTTCTAAAAGCTATGATACAATGACTTGGCTTGCTGAGCATGGTATCAAATATGATCCAATTTTTTCGAGGCAAAGTTTTGAAAAAGACGGTAAAATAATTTTTTGGGGAGGGCTCACATTAGCGGCTGAGAATGAAGGTGTTGGTCTTTATGACATGGAATTAGCTGCATTTAAAAAACTTGGTGGTGAAATTCGCTATAATATTGGAATGTCAGAATTAGTTCTGGATGGCGCACGTGTAGCTGGTGTTAAATGTGATGATAGTTCTATCATTTATGCTGGCGCAACAATTCTCGCATGTGGTGGTTTTGAATCTAATCAAGAGATGCGTGTTGAATTATTAGGACCAGAATGGAAAAATGCAAAAGTTCGTGGAACTCCTCATAATACTGGAGACGGATTGCAGGCAGCTTGGGCATTAGGTGCAAAAAAATATGGAAGATTTGATAATTGTCATGCGACTCCAATGGATCTCTATATGAAAGATTATGGAAATCTAAAAATTCCGCACGGAGAGCGTAAAAATTATCGAAAAATTAGTTATTTCTTAGGTATCATGATTAATTGTGATGGAGAGCGGTTTGTTGATGAAGGAATGGATTTTCGAAATTACACTTATGCTCAATTTGGAAAAGCTGTTCTAGAGCAGCCAAAACAACTTGCTTGGCAATTTTTTGACGCAAAAACTGAAGATTTATTATATCAAGAATATCGTTTCTTTGATGCAAGCTATAAAGAATCTAACAGTTTGGAAGGATTAGTTTCTCAGTGTGATGATCTAGATCAAAAAAGTACAATGAACACTATAACTAAATATAATTTGGCTGTGGATGATAATACTGCCTTCGATCCAACCATCAAAGATGGCAAAGGTACAATTGGTTTATCATTACCTAAATCAAATTGGGCACAAAAGTTAGATACACCACCGTTTCGTGCTTATCCAGTGACTGGTGGAATAACATTCTCATACGGTGGATTGAAGGTTTCATCAAAAGGTGAGGTTTTATTGGAAAACAATCAACCTATTGATGGGCTTTTTGCTTGTGGCGAAATTGTTGGTGGAGTTTTTCTTGCTGGTTATCCAGGAGGATCAGGGTTAACCTCTGGAGCAGTGTTTGGTAGAATTGCTGGAGCGTCTGCTGGGAATTTATTCAGCTAATACTAATAAGTATTTATTAAGAATATTGCTATCGGACTTAGATTTTTGTTTGGTTTTTTCACTTTAATTTTTTCTATGATAGAATAATTATTAATAATAAAATAAATGGTTTCGTTGGCAGAATAGCTAGTGAAGTTTTTGTATTTTTACAGATTTTATGGAGGTATTATGCCACTTGATATCAAAAAACTAAGCCTTCTTAGACAAGAGTTTCACAAATTCCCTGAACTAGGATTCAAAGAAGACTTAACAAAGGTTAGGGTTGCTAAATTTCTACGAGAAATTGGCCTTGAGGTTCATGTGGGAATAGGAGTTATAGGTGTTCTTAAAGTAGGTAAAAGCAATCGTGCTATTGGTTTGCGCGCTGATATGGATGCTTTGCCGATTGCAGAATTAAGTACTCATAATTATGTTTCAAAATCTGATGGAATTATGCATGCATGCGGACATGATGGTCATATGACTATGCTTTTGGGTGCTGCGCAAAAACTTGCAGAAGATTCAGGATTTGATGGAACAGTAATATTTATTTTTCAACCAAATGAAGAACATGGGCTAGGTGCTAAGGCGATGCTGGAAGAGGGTATATTCGAAAAGTTTCCTGTTGAAGAGGTTTATGGAATTCATAATTTACCAGCAGCACCGCTTGGTGAAGTATCAACTCGTGTTGGTCTTATTTGTTCAAGTGAAAGTTTATTTGAAATTGAAATTATTGGTAAAGGTGGACATTCTTCTATGCCATATTTGGGCAAAGATGCCATTATAATTGGAGCGGAAATTATTCAGGCTTTGCAAACTATAGTTTCTCGCAAATTGCCGCCAGGCGCTGGTGCTGTCGTTTCGGTAACTGAATTTGTTAGTGATGGGCAACGTAACGTTTCATCGGGGCATGCGATCTTGAAGGGCGACGTTCGAACACGTTCACCAAAAGATAGGGCACTTATTGAAGGTTCCATGCGACAAATTTCTGAAGGTATTGGTAGTGTTCATGGTGTAAAAATAAGATTCAGTTTTAACACTGAGTTTTCTGAAACTATAAATGCTAAAACACCTACAGAAGCTGTAATACGGTGTTCTAGAGAGCTTGAGCTAAAAGTTATTCCAGATAGAGAACCTATGAGTTTCTCAGAGGATTTTGCACATTTTAGTAATGTTATTCCGGGCTGTTTTTTTCTTTTAGGTAATGGAGAAACTGGAGCCAATAGTCAGCCACTTCATTCTGCAGATTATGATTTTAATGATGATCTATTGCCAATAGGTGTATCTCTATGGACCGCATTAGTCCAAGATCGCTTACCAGAATATAAAATTTAGAGAGAATTCTTATGTTTAAAAGTCGCATGCAGGTGTTTCGCAATGAATTGATTAAAGCTAATATTAATGTGGCGCTTATTACTGATGAAGATAATGTATATTATTTAACTGGCTACTATGATTATTTGCATATGGAATTTGGTCGTCCTACCATTCTAGTTGTACCTAAAGATGGAGAGACATTTCTTATAACGCCATCTATTGATTTGAATTCTGCATTAGCGAATGCTGATGTTGATCAGATCTTTGAATGGAATGATGGAATGGGTCAAGAATGGCGCCAAGAGCTTCCTCGATCATTAAGCCAAAAGTACCAAGTAGGCATTGAAACTAATCACATGCCCTTTGTGGTAAGAAATTATTTAAATAACCATACTAAACAAGATAAAATAAAAAACATAACGCCAATTCTTACCAAAATGCGGATGATTAAATCTTCTCAAGAATTACAAATGGCGCGTCATGCTGGGCAGGTTGCAAATGCAATGATGGAAGCGGGTAGGGCTAATATTGCTGATAATGTTCCAGAGTTTGAAGTTGCGATTGCAACTTCACAAGCTGGTACTCGTAAAGCTGCAGAGCTTTTAAAATCATATTATAATGATAATGATATGTCTCCAAATACTCATTTTTTACAAATAATGGCTTCGGGAGAAGCTATCACTAAGACACACCACCGCGCATCTACCAGAATTATGCGTAACGGAGAGCCAGTATTCTTATGTTTTTGTGGAATGACAAATTTTCACCGTTTTAAATTAGGTTTTGATAGAACTTTTTGGATTAAAAATATTGGAGATAAATCGCAAGAAGCCGTATATGAAGTTGCAGTTGCCAGTCAAAAAGCAGCATTAGATGCTCTAAAACCAGGTGTAACTGCCGAAAGCATTCATGCTGAGTATGCTGAAGTAATTCAGGGAGCTGGATATGAGTATCCATTTCGCTGTGGCCGCGCTACAGGTTTTAGCTTCTTGGAGTCACCACAATTAGTCATTGGCGATAAAACCATTATTCAACCAGGAATGGTCTTAGCTATTGATGGCTCAGTTTCAACTGAGACATTTAGGGCTCAAGTTGGTGATAGTGTTATAATAACTGAAGATGGCTATGAACTGTTAACTAATCACCCGAAAGCTTTGGCAGATATTATTTTATAATAATGTTAATATTCAGAATAGAAAAATACTCATAATTAAACTTAAATTTTTTATAATGTTAGATATATTTATTTATATTTTTGTTAATAATTTTAATTATTGAAGGTTACGACTGCTCCAGCCAACACAAAAACAAGAGCAACGCGCGAAAGTGATGCTATTGGTTTTATGAAATTTGCATTTGGTGGGGTTTTGTTTTTTGAGGATTTATAAATGTGTAAGTTGGCCAATATTGATAGAATTAATAATGCGGATGCGCCAGTCAGTTTAATAATAAAAGCTGTCCCTAGATCTGCGCCAGGATAAATAACGCCAACAAGCCTTAATCCGCTAAGCCATAATACTATGAGTGACCCAAGTCCTAGAAAGCCAAGTATTTGCATTGACCGGCCAACAAGTGGAGTGGGAGCTTGCTTAGCTTTTGCATGCACTGATTGAATAACTGCTCCACCAATTCCAACACCGCCTGCAATGAAAATTGCTAAAAAATGTAAAAACTTTAATGTGTATATTTCCATAAAACCCTCATAATATAATGTGAAACTTATTCTCAAAGATAAGAATAATTCACTGATTACTGTAACTTGTTAAGTGTTTTATAAAGTTATTACTTGAAAAATAATAGCTGCCTATTTTTGAACTTTAATCATAATTATATTCTGAAATATCAATAATATATTATTATGAATTACTGTATTAAAATTACCAAGGCTATTATTTGCTTTGTGTATAAACTTTAAAGATTTAATAAAAAAACACTGTCTGATTTAGATGGTGAAATTATGTATTCAGTACTCGCTCTAACAATCGCTATCGAGTAGAATATTATATGAATGAGGCTTAAAATATAGGTAAGTAAATATGAAACTTGAATTTCATCATATTAATTTTGTGTCTGAAGATGTCGATCGCCTCCATACCTTTTACACTAAAGTTCTAGGTTTAAATGATATGCCCGCTGAGATGTTCCCAAGACCTAATGAAACAAAAAATAGTGGTTATAGTGGGAAAATTAAATTTGCCACTGATGGGCAGATGCAGATGCACCTAGCTGAGCGTAATTTAGAAGTTGGATTTAAACATGGTAATGTCATTAATCCTGTTGAAAGGGGTCATATTGCGTTTAAAACAGATGATATCGAAGCTTTTAAACTCATGCTAGAAAGCAACGATATACTTTATTCTGATTATGGAACTGCATTTGCTGAAGAGTGGCATCAAATATTTTTTCATGATCCAGAGGGCAATATAATAGAGGTCCACCAATCAGTACTTAAAAACTAATTCTTGTCATTACATAAGGCTTAATACTGTAGGGAGTTATGTGATTAATTTAATTAGATAATTAGCAATCATCAAATCAAGATGTGCGCCACCACCGTTCTTGAAGATAGTAATTTCATTTTCTGAAGTTCTTGCCCTGTGGTTCAAACTGATTAAATCGTAAAAATCACCCTTTATATCTTTTTCATTAATAATACCTGCTGCAATCGGGATCATTAATTCACCTATGTGATTTATCGTTGTATCTCGACTGTCGACGTAAATCGTTCCACTAGTAATAAGGTTATCATCCACTTCTCGCATGTCAGCTTTGAATGCACCAATTAGATCTATGTGTGTGCCTGGGCTTATCCATTCACCCATTAAAATTGGTTCATAGGCCATTGTAGCAGTGCTAATAATATCTGCTTCGGATGCAAATTTTTCTAAGTCATCTGCTACAATTAATTCAATTTTTGTGCGGCCAGTTCTATCAATCAAACTTTTTGCTTGTTCAGGTTTCCTTGACCAAATTGCTATTTGCTCTAATTCTGGAAAAGTTGATGAATAAGCGTGAACAAGGCTTTCCGCAACTGTTCCTGCTCCTAAGATTAGTAATCGTTTACTTTTAGGACGTGCCAACAATTGTGCCCCTAGGATTGAGTCACTTGCGGTTTTGACTTCTGTTATCAAACGGCTGTCTATGATTGCCTTTAATTCCCCACTTTCGGGTTCATAAACCATCATAGCTCCTTGGACAGTTGGTAAACCTTTTTTAGGATTATCTGCTACTACTGTGACTGCTTTAACGCCGTAACCTAATCCTTCGATGTATGCTGCTCGATTTAAAAGTATAGCGGCTTTAGGTCCTAAAAATATATCTGCAATCTCTGCCTTTGGAAAAAGATGCCCTTCACGTAATGCATCAACAGCTTTCTGCCATGATAATAAACTTATAGTATCATCATATCCTATATGAATTGTTTCCATTTTTGTTTCCGTTTTATTACATTTAAAAATGTGGCGTTTGCATTGAATGCCGTCAAGGTTAAATAAAATTATTGGAATATTTAGTGTGGGATATTTTCTAGCTATTTTACCTCAAATTAGTGTTAGTGGATGAGTGGTTGGTACACATCAGCATTTTCTTGATCTAAATGACCTTTGTCCAAAAGTTTACGATCTTAGGCTTTGTCATGAATAGTATGAAAATTTATAATAAATATAGTGCATAAATTAAATATGGGGCTATCAAGCCGCCCACATTTGTTCGCGGGCGGTTTAATTACTTTTTCCTACGTTTAAGAACAGCGTTTTTACCTCTGGCTGCTTTTGTTTTATCAGATTTAGGACGATCTGTTTTTGGACGATCAGACTTAGATTTTTCTACTTTTGATCGCTCGGTAATAGGCTTTTCTGATCGGGGCTTATCATCTTTTGGATTAGGCCGTGCTCGACTTTTTGGTTTAGAATGCTTCCCACCATCTTTTGACCATGTGGGTTTGCCTTTGTTACGATCAATGGGCTTGGCAGCTTTTTTATTTCTTGTTTGTAGTGCTACAACACCACCTTCAGGCCGCGTTTCGGGGTTTTTATTCAAATTTGGTTCTGAGTGGCGCTTACGTGTTTCATCGTCCCATGGGTCACGATCATTTTTACTTGTATCGCTGTCCCATTTTTTCTTTGATTTAAAAGGTGTTCCACTTTTATCAGAGCGATCAAACTTTTCTCGAGGTGATGCTTTGATGTTTGGGGCCTTGTCCAATTGCTTAAGCCAAGCACCTGGCTCTATTTCTTTATTTGATCCAATAGCTTTCAAGAAACCATCAACGCTGGATTTTAGGATTTCCACAAAAGTTTCAGTATCTTGGATGCGTATTGCACCAATATCATCTCGAGAAAGGTTGCCTGCTTTACAGATCATTGGCAACATGCGACGTGGATTTGCATCTGCCTCACGACCACCACTTATGGAAAACCAAACTGTTGGTCCAAATTCACCACGTGGCTTTGGTGCGCCTTGTGCACCTGAGGGCGCTAACTCTTCAGGAGCTGATTGATTTTCGACGTATACACGAAAAAAAGCAGTTGCTAGTTGTTCAGCACTAAAGGTTTCCATAAGTTTATCAATACTTCCACGTTCGGCTGGTGAAGGTAAAGTTGCCCAGGTACTGTCTGACAGTAAGCGTTCCTGATCTTTTTCGATTATCTGTTGTGCAGACGGCGCATCTTGCCACGTTGCTGTGACTTTGCCCATTTGCAATAACCGCTCTGCTTTTTTACGAAAGCGGCTAGGAACTATCATTGCTGAAACACCTTGGCGACCTGCGCGGCCTGTACGACCTGATCGGTGTAACATAGTCTCATGGTTTTGTGGTAGCTCAGCATGAACTACTAAATCAAGATTTGGCAAATCAATGCCTCGTGCAGCAACGTCGGTGGCAACACATACTCGTGCTCTTCCATCACGCATTGCCTGTAATGCGTGTGTGCGCTCAGATTGCGATAATTCGCCAGAGAGTGCTACGACAGAAAACCCACGATTAGATAAGCGCGTTGTCAAGCGGTTAACCATGACACGAGTATTGCAGAATACGAGCGCATTAGGAGCTTCATAGTATCGAAGTGCGTTGATGATGGCATTCTCGCCATCACGTGGTGATACATTCATTGCAATATAGTTAATATCAGCATGTTGTGTAGATTCAGAAACTGTGGTGATACGGATGGCATTTTTTTGGTAACTTTTTGCTAAATTAGCAATTGATCGAGGCACCGTTGCAGAAAACATTAAAGTTCGACGTGTTTCTGGAGCTTGAGACAAGATAAACTCTAAGTCTTCACGAAAGCCTAAATCTAGCATTTCATCAGCTTCATCTAAAATTACTGCTTTAACTTGAGATAAGTCTATTGACCCACGTTGAATATGATCTCGTAATCGGCCTGGTGTTGCAACAACAATATGGGAACCCCGATCTAATGAACGGCGCTCATCACGCATATCCATGCCACCTACACATGAGGCCATAGTTGCACCAGCTATTGCATAGAGCCAGGTCAATTCACGTTTAACTTGCATGGCCAATTCGCGAGTAGGAGCAATAACAAGTGCCAATGGAGCACCCGCACGGTCAAACTTTCCCATATCATTTAATATGGTAGGCGCGATGGCTAAACCAAAACCAACAGTTTTACCGGAACCTGTTTGAGCTGAAACTAATAAGTCAGAAGCTTCAAGTTCTGGTTTGTTTACTTCTTCTTGCACGGGTGTAAGTGTTTCATAGCCTTGTTTTGCCAAGGCATCAGCAAGTGTTTTTATCACAATTTTAATTTCTTATCAGGGCTGAGTTCCATGGCATATACCATTGGGAAGAACGCAGCAGGTTATCATTCATGCTTGGCGAACCCCAAATGTCGCCAATAGGCAAGAATGCAATAACCCAAGAACTGCATCACAACGCCTGTGAGGGCCCGATAGGCGGTATTGATGGCAATGTATAGGGTTAAACACATACTAGGAATAAAACCTTTGTTCTTGTGTTTCATTTTAAGAAACGAGATACCGTTATTAACTAATTGTTTTTGGATTTTTGGATTTTGCTATGTTTGAATTATATATCACAGCCTTTGTAACCCTATTCTTGGTAATTGACCCAGTTGGATTAATGCCAATGTTTGTCTCTTTGACACAAAGTGATAGCCAAAACCGTACTAAAATTGCAGTCCGATCTTGTATGGTAGCTATTGGTATTTTGTTGTTATTCGGTGCTTTTGGTGAAAAGTTATTGAGCTTTATTGGTATCGGAATGCCTGCATTTAGAATTTCAGGTGGATTGTTACTATTTTTAACAGCTGTCGAAATGTTATTTAATAAGCGTAGTCAGCGTCGTGAAGAGCAATCTGAAACAGAGATCCATGATGATCCATCTGTTTTCCCTTTGGCAACGCCACTCATTGCAGGGCCTGGTTCAATGGCAACTATGATCCTTCTCGCGGGTGATACGGTTGTAGGCTTTGCCTCTACATTGGTTCTTATGGCAGCTATGATAAGTGTTGTTGGCTTAACTTTTATACTCTTTATGTTAGGCGGTACGTTTGAGCGCTTACTAGGCAAAACTGGCATTAATGTAATTACACGCTTAATGGGAATGTTATTAGCTGCTTTGTCTGTTCAGTTTGTAGTTGATGGTTTGAGTGGCTTAGGTGTTATAGGTTAGAGTAAATTATGAAAATTTTACTAAAGACTTTTTTACGAAGTAATAGTTTTTATTACACATCCATTTAAAAAAAGTTGGATGTGTAATTTATAAAAGCGTTATTAACGTAAATATTAAAAAGGTATTTTCTATCTGTCGGAAGCTTTTTTCAGCTTATATTTAAGTGAATATTATACTTTTCCCTCAAGGCTTTGTCTAATATTGGGTCGAAGGCTACATCAGATGGCTTTGAAAGAATATCCTCTTTTATTTTAGTAGCTTTTTGAATCAAGTTTGGTTTGCTGTTTTCTACCCATTCTTTTGGACTGGTCCGATCTCCAAGGCGTGGATAAACGTGGTCTGATTGCATTCTGCCCAATGTTTGGTCAGTACCTAAATAATGCCCTGGACCGTTTAAACAAACGTCAGCAATTTGATCTAATGCTAATGTTTCATCATTAACTTCAATTCCGCGTACGCATCGCATTGATTGGCCTATTAAATCATCACCAAGAATTAAAGACTCATGACAAAATCCTAACAGAGATGCATGCATCCCTGCAGCTTCATAAACCATATTAAGTCCCGATAGACCTGCCATTACGCTTGAACACATCTGTTCCCAGCCGGCTTGCATGTCTGGCATCTTTGAATCTGATGCTCCTGCTGCCGCTCCTCCTGGTATCCCATAAAATTTATGCATTTGTGAGCATCCAGCAGTCAAAAGAGCTTGCTCGCCAGAGCCAACACTCATTGATCCAGTTCTTAAATCTAAGCCAAAAGGCCAAGTGCCAAATATAGCTGGATGGCCAGGTACCATAGCGTTTACGTAGACTATTCCGGCTAAACATTCTGCAACTGCTTGCACTATAGCACCAGCAATTGTTGAGGGCGCTGTTGCACCTGCCATACCTGCGGAAAGCAAAAGGACAGGCATCCCACCACGAATACACGCTTCCATTGTTTCACATGCTTCAGTTGCAAATTTCATTGGAGGAACTACGAAGCAATTTGAGTTAGAGATAAAGGGACGATCCCTAAATGCATCTTCGCCTCCTGCTATGTCATAGATAAGTTCGAACAGGCCGGGTATAAAAGATGGCTCAGTGAAGCTACTACCTATATGTTTTGTTGTACCAGAAGTAGCACCATAGATTGTGTTCATGTCCATTTCAAAGTTATCAGGGATATCACGACAGACCATGGGTCTTTGAAAAAAGTGAATATTATCAAGTTGTTGAGTAATCTTAGCTGCATCGTGAAGATCTTGAAGCACACATTCACGGTAATTATTTCCATCAACATCGACTAAATTAACTGCGGCTCCAGCAGTGCCATAATGAACGCGATTTCCACCAATATCTAAATCATTTTTTCCATCTCTAGAGTGAAGAGTTATGGATTTAGCAGCTTTTGCTAGCATGTCTTCAACCAATGCACGTGGAAAACGTATTCTGCCATCATCTCCTAAAATAGCGCCAGAATTTTTTAATATTTCCACACCACTTGGTGGTGCATCTGCCAGGCCAATCTGTTCCAGTGCATCTAATGCTGAATGATGGATACGCATGACATCTGCATCTGATAATGGCTTATAGGTGCCACCTTCCATTCCCGGTCTAATTGGCCGAATGTCATCAGATAATTTTGATGATCTTAAAGCTTGTCTGGCTGTGCGGCCGCCAGATCGACGAGTAATATTTGACATTTTGAATTCCTTTTTTAAAAAATAATATTTAGTTTTAAAGAAAAACAGGTGATCCTCTTGCTGCAAGCCCGCGCGACGCACCAATGATGCGTGAGATCAAGCAGGTCATCAAATTTAAATCAATCATAATTTTAATTTGAGTTAGATTTTAGATTCTGTAAAGAATTTTTTTATATGAGTTCAATTTTATAGATGACATAAACTATAATCTAAATGTGATTAGACGGCTCATTCAGCGAAGGTATTGAGCGTTGCTCCCTCGCATTATAATGACAGCTAGAACAATATGCTTCTACGATTTCTTTACCTTGCTCTTTACCAATGCGTCTCTTCTTTATTGTGCGTTTGTGATGTAATTGACGGCGGTTGCAGTTTGGGCAGCGGCGTAGACCAACTAAAATGTCTCGCATTCGGGTTTCAAAGAATAAAAAAGTAATTATACCTAGAAAAACAAAGAGCATATATTTATCTTCGATTGTGCGCCAAAATGCTGTGCGTTTTATTGCAGTTACAAGAGATGTGGTTTTTAACGTTTTTGGATCAGTGATATCATAGGTAGGCTGCAAGCGATTGATAGTCTCATATACACCTACCTCAATACCTTCTGAGAGCTGATTGTTTTTGAAATGTGGTATAAAATAGTTTTGGATTACTAATCCCATACGTTTATCGTAAATAGATCCATAGCTTGATCCAACCTCAATTCGCATTTCTCCATCAAAGTGAGATATTAAAACTAATACTCCATCATTTCGCGCTGACCTTCCAAAGCGCCATTGATCAAAGAGGCCAGCTGTAAATTCTTCTATGGAGTCAAACTGTCCATAATCGAAACGAGTTTCTATCGTTACGACTGCCATTTCAAGATCCAATGTTTGACGCAACTTTACTAATTTTTCTGTTATGCGTGCTTCAGTTTCTGGATCTAATAAGTTTGCATAATCACTAATGTATGGCGTTATTGGAGTAGGAAAGGTTTTTGCAAAAGCATTTGTGCCTAAAATCAAAAATAAAGTAATAAATAGATTTTTAATTAATAGCATTAGGTTGCCTTATATTTGTTTCTGATAACTTAATTAAAGCTTTAGTTGGGCAGTATCAATAAACTTAAAAATAGTTATAAAACATTAAATTAAATCATTAGATTTCATTTAGTTGCTAGATTTTATTAATGTGAAAGTAATTCATTTTTGAAGAAAAAATCAATAAAATTTACTGAATATGTCAGAAGTGACGCCTGAGCTTTAACTAATAGATCCTTCACTTAAGGTTTTTAAGTCTAATATTTTTTTCTGCTTTTAAAATAAATTTATCAATTTTATAAAATTTAGCATATAATTTGTTGTATTATTACTTGTTAATTTACCATGCTGTCTGTTCTTTATTTTCATTACTAAACCAAAGTGATAGTTCTGATTTGAAATTGTGAGATTACTATGATGATAAAATTATATAATGTGAAAAATCGCACAAAAGAGGCTTTCACTCCGATTGATCCTAAAAATGTACGTATGTATGTATGTGGTCCAACAGTTTATGACCGTGCTCATATTGGAAACGCTCGTCCTGTCGTAGTGTTTGATACACTATATCGAGTTTTGCAACATACTTATGGGAAAGAGCATGTAAGTTATGCTCGGAACTTTACAGATGTTGATGATAAAATTAACGCTAAATCTATTGAAACAGGGCGACCTATCCGTGACATTACCAATGAGACTATTGGTTGGTATTTAGAAGATATGAATGAATTGGGAGCCTTAGAGCCAGATTTTGCTCCTCGCGCCACTGAATATATAGCTGAAATGATAACTATGATTGAAGAATTGATTGAAAAGGGGCACGCATATGCCGCTGAGGGTCATGTGTTGTTTGATGTAAATTCATACGATGCTTATGGAGCACTTTCCAGGAGGTCTGTAGATGATATGATAGCGGGTGCGCGTGTGGAAATAGCACCCTATAAGCATAACCCAATGGATTTTGTGCTATGGAAGCCTTCTAATGATAAGCAACCTGGTTGGGATAGCCCCTGGGGGCATGGCCGGCCAGGTTGGCATATAGAGTGTTCTGCAATGTCAAGAGCGCTGTTTGGCGATAAATTTGATATTCATGGCGGTGGACTTGATTTGCAATTTCCACATCATGAGAATGAAATAGCGCAAAGTTGCGCATGTTGTGGAGATGACACTTTTGCTAATGTCTGGATGCATAATGAGATGTTACAGGTAGAAGGTAAAAAAATGTCTAAATCTTTAGGAAATTTCTTTTCTGTAAGAGAGCTCTTAGATCAAGGTTATTCGGGGGAAGTGATACGGTTTGTTTATCTTAGTACACATTATTCTAAGCCTATGGATTGGACTATCAAAAAAGCAGAAGAAGCTGCTGCAACATTACGTAAATGGCGAATGATAACTGATGATGTGATCCCATCTGATATTGTTTCGCCTGCAATTGTGAATGCCTTAGCGGATGATCTAAATACGGCTGGCGCTATTACAGCATTACATAATCTGGCGAAATGTGGCGATGCCGCCCTGCTTAAATCGTCTGCTGAACTCTTAGGACTTCTTGGGGATAACATGGGTGGTTGGGTAAAGGCAATCGATTTTGATTTATCAGCTTTAGAAAAAATGATATCAACTGAGAGAGATAAAGCACTGAAAAATAAAGATTTTTCAAAAGTTGATTACTTAAAACTTACCTTTGTTTCTGCTGGACTTGATGTGCAAATGAGTAAAGAGAATGTTACCTTAATTGCTGGGCCAAAGTTTGATAGTTCTTTGTTGGAGGATTTGTTTTGAACCGTGAAAAAATATATTTATACGATACGACTTTACGTGATGGGCAACAAACGCAAGGTGTAAACTTCACTGTTGAAGACAAAATCAACATTTCAAAGGCTCTAGATGATTTGGGTATTGATTATATAGAAGGTGGGTGGCCAGGTGCAAATCCTACTGATAGTGATTTTTTTGCTAGTGCACCAAAGCTTAAGGCAACTTTCACAGCATTTGGTATGACCAAGCGCGCTGGTCGCTCAGCTGAAAATGATGAAGTCTTGGCCGCGGTCTTAAATGCCAATACGCCGGGAGTGTGCTTGGTTGGTAAAACGCATGATTTCCATGTTATTAAAGCTTTAGGAATTACGCTTGAGGAAAATTTAAAAAATATTTCAGAAAGCATAAAGCATATTGTGAATCAGGGTCGTGAAGCTTTGTTTGATTGTGAACATTTTTTTGATGGTTATCGAGAAAATCCTGAGTATGCACTGGCTACAGCAAAAGCTGCATATGACGCAGGTGCCCGTTGGGTTGTTCTATGTGATACCAATGGAGGTGCGTTGCCTGCGCAAATCCAATTGGCCACAACAGCAATTATTAATTATGGCGTCCCAGGAGATCATATTGGTATTCATACACATAATGATACTGAGCATGCAGTTGCTAATTCGTTTGCAGCTGTAGATGCGGGCGCAAGACAAATCCAAGGTACTTTAAATGGATTAGGTGAACGCTGTGGAAATGCTAATTTAGTTACTCTAATTCCAACTTTATTACTTAAGGAACCCTATGCGAGCCTTTATGAGACTGGGGTTCATATTAATAAATTAGTGGGTCTAACAAGCCTTTCACGAATGTTAGATGATGTCTTAAATCGAGTATCTGATAAATGGGCGGCTTACGTAGGTGCGTCGGCGTTTGCGCACAAAGCTGGTTTGCACGCGTCTGCTATTTTAAAAGACCCCTTAACGTATGAACATATAGATCCCTCTGTTGTGGGTAATGAGCGTATTATTCCAATGTCTAATCAGGCAGGGCAATCTAATTTACGCAAACGATTGATGGATGCAGGGCTCACACTAGACAAAGGCGATACACGGTTAGATGAGATTTTGAATACTATAAAAAAGCGTGAAGATCATGGATATGCATATGATAGTGCTCAGGCATCATTTGAATTAATTGCGCGCAATATTTTAGGTCAGTTACCTGTATTTTTTGAAGTGAAACGCTATCGTGTAACAGTTGAACGCCGCAAAAATAAATATGGTAACATGGTTTCTTTATCTGAAGCTGTGGTAGTTGCTAAAATTGGTAAACATAAAGTTTTATCTGTATCTGAAAGTATGGATCCTGAATGTGGTGATCAAGGGCCTGTAAATGCCTTAACGCGAGCTTTAGCTAAAGATTTAGGCCCATACCAAGCATGTATCGATGATATGCACTTAGTAGACTATAAGGTCCGGATTACTGGTAGTGGTACTGATGCGGTCACGCGCGTTATAATTGATAGTCAAGATGGACAAGGACGACGATGGTCTACGGTCGGAGTTTCTGCCAATATAGTTGATGCAAGCTTTGAAGCCTTACTTGATGCAATTAATTGGAAGTTAATTCGTGATGGAATGAAACCTGGGTGATGGAGTTTAATGAAGATATTGCAAGCTGTGCAGACTTAGTGCGGCGTGGTGATCCGGACCGTTTTCTAGCAATTATGAGTGCACCTGTTAAAAAGCGTGGGGCATTATTTATTATTTATGCATTTAATTTGGAAGTAGTTCGCGCACCTTGGGTGACACAAGAACCAATGATCTCAGAAATGCGATTACAATGGTGGTTAGATTCTATTGAAGAAATTTATGAAGGCAAAACAATTCGGCGGCATGAAGTCGTAACGCCTTTAGCTGAACTAATACGGATCCAAGACTTGCCCCGTGATTTATTTGATACCTTAATTAAAGCAAGGCGATGGGATATTTATAAAGAACCTCATGCACATGCGTTTGCCTTTGAAGATTATATTATGTCCACTTCAGGTAATTTGATTGCACTAGCCTGTTTGTCAATTGGAATGCCATCATCCGATATTAAAAATGCAAAGGAGTATGGATTTGGAGATGGAATAGCTCGTTTATTTGTTGCAATTCCAACTTTGAAAAGCATGCAACGATATCCATTACTTGATGGTAGTGCAGAAGCTATTTCTGCGTTGGCTAATAGTTCGCTTATTAGAATGAATAATGTTTTATTTTCAGATAGTTCTGGAACATTTGCACTCCGAACAGCATGGTTGGCTAAGAAAACTTTGAGATTGGTGGCTAAAGAACCTATGCAAGTTGTAAATGGCATAAGTAGCCCAACAGAGTTTTATAAAAAAATCTTACTCTTGGCTAAAACTTTCAGTAAAACATTTTGATTTTTTAATAATGAGTTTAATTCATTAATATCAAATATTTTTTTGCCTTGAGATCCATACCAATGATCCACCTGCTAAAAGTAAAAACGGCAGCATTGCAATGTTAACTGAAGTCCAGCCTTCTAGTGAAGTGCCTCCGGAGCAATTCATCAAACTGCCTGACGCGAGTGATGCTACGGTAACAAAGCCAAATACAAAAAAATCATTCATGCCTTGAACCGCACCACGCTCATTAGGTTCATGAGCTAATGCCAACATCGTTGTTGCTCCAATAAAGCCAAAGTTCCAGCCAATGCCTAAAAGTATTAATCCAATGTAAAAGTTTATCAGTTCAACGCCTGCAATATTTGAAATGCCTGCGCCTCCTAATATTATAAGCCCTATTGATACAATTCTAGGAGCTCCATATCGAGTAATAAGATGACCCGTAAAAAAACTAGGTATGAACATGCCAAGGACATGCATCATAACTACATCGGCTGCATTTGATTGGCTGTATCCACATCCAACAACAGCAAGTGGAGTAGATGTCATAACAAGGTTCATTAATGCGTAAGATACCATGGCACATATTATTGATACTAATATTTTTGGTGATTGTAAGAGTTTTAGTCTGGAACGCCCAGAATGATTGGTTGCAGATAACTTTTCGGGCAAAGGGATTTTCAAAAACAAAAATAGCAATGATCCTATAAGATTTATGGCAACCACAGATAAATACACACCCATAAAAGGGACGGCATAAGCATCAGATGTAAGTTTTACTAATTGGGGGCCAACTATTGCTGGTATTAGGCCTGCAGCCATTAGGTAGGATATGGCTTTTGGGCGAAATTCCTCTGAGGCCGTATCAATGGCAGCAAAACGTAAGAATGCCTGTGCTGACATATAAATACCTGTAAAGTATGATGCTAAAAGAAAAAGTGGAAAAGAACCTATAAACAGTGCATAAGCTCCAAGCAAACCTCCGACAGCACCACCTAATGTTCCAATTATAAATCCAAGTCTACGACCATAATTTTGCATAAGATTAGATAGCCAAGGCGCTGTTGTCATAGAACCAAAGACTATTAAAGATATTGGTAATGTAGCCCAACATATGTTGATAGAAAACGACTGACCAGCTAATCCTGCAACTATAAATAGCATTGGCATTTGGGCCCCTAAAACAGCCTGAGCAGCAATCATAATATTCAGATTGCGTTTGGTGAGGGTATCATCAGATATCAATTGAACTGCCTATCAATAATATGAGCAAAGCTACCTGATGCAGTTCCGTTTACCAGACCCATGTTTGGAAGTTGTAACCCCTCCGCGTCAGTTGCTTGGAATAAAGGATCTCCGTTGGCTCGCAATGTGGTTGCATAATGAAACTCATGGCCTGTTAATGGGATTGACCATAGCCTTTTGGGAGTTAAATTGCGATATCCCAAGTTTAACTTTCGATTAGCAAAGCTTGTTTCTAGGCTTAATAAGCCAAGCATTTCATGGCGTGTACCATAAGCATCAACTAATCCTTCGCCCATAGCCATGTAGCCGCCACATTCACCATAAACAGAAAGGGCAGATTTCATAGCTTTTTTGAAAATATCTGCGTTTGCTAATTTTTCTGCATGAAGTTCTGGATAACCTCCTGGTAAAAATATTAAGTCAGCTAATTTTGGAGCTTGATTTTCAAGTGGTGAGAAAAAAGAAATTTCGGCACCCATATTATGCCATTCTCTTAATAAATGTGGATATGAAAAAGAAAATGCAGCATCTTTAGCTATTGCTATTGACTGTGCCGGAGGTGGTAGCAATTTTGGAATTGATGATGGTTGATTAATATTACTCATCAATGAGAGTAATTGATTAATATCAACTGCTTCAGATACCATATTTGCTGTTGTATCTAAAAAATTCTCTAATTGCTCGAGTTCTTGTGCTTGTACTAGACCAAGGTGCCGTGAAGGTGTTTCTAAGTCAGTTTGACGATATACTGAGCCCAATATTGGAATTCCTAACGGTTCTAGAGCAGTGCATAGCATTCTATTGTGTCGTGGGCTGGCTACCTTATTTAAAATAAGTCCTGCTATTTTTATATCTGGGGCTAATTGGCTAAATCCTAACGCAACAGCAGCTACTGATTGTGCCTGAGAGGCTACATCCAGTACTAGGACTATTGGTAAGCCAAGAATTCGAGCAAGATCAGCAGTTGATCCTTTGCCATCAGGAAGGGCACCATCAAATAACCCCATGGCACCTTCAATAATTAATGGGAGTGCCCCGCTAGCTAACATACGAATGCTGTCAGGTGACATTGCCCAAGCATCTAAATTGAAACACTCAGCACCAGATGCGGCAGCATGAAAGCGGGGATCTATATAATCAGGTCCACTTTTAGCTGACCTTACAGGAATGCCTGCAATCTTTAACGCACGAAGAAGGCCTAATGTTATTGTAGTTTTACCACTTGCTGAACTTGGAGCAGATAAAATTATACCACGTGAAATGTTCATGAAGCTTCTGCAGGACGACCTCTACCAAGTGGGTCTGTGTTTCGAGGGGCATTACCTAATATCATATCTTGCCAATCTAGTGCTTGTCGCATGAGTACAGATTTGCCAATACAAATAATTGCTGGGGGTGCCATGCTTGCTGATTTAAGATCAACTTCGATTCTGCCAAGTGTGGTTTCTAAAACTTTTTGATTAGTTGTAGTTGCACTAGTTACAACAGCAACTGGTTCATCTGCAGCACGTCCCGCTTTAAGAAGTTCAGCTCTAATACTACCAACGTGTTTTATTCCCATATAAATAACTATCACTTGAGATCCGTCTGAAATAGCTTTCCAATTTATAGAGGAGGGGCTCTCACCACTTTGGTCATGTCCTGTTACAAAAGTTACCGACTGGTTTACATCTCTGTGCGTCACGGGAATGCCAGCATATGCTAACCCACCAATACCTGCCGATATGCCAGGAATGATACGAATAGGTACTCCATGCTGGACTAATGTTTGAGCTTCTTCTCCTCCACGCCCAAATACGAATGGATCGCCACCTTTTAAGCGCAAGACTTTTTTTCCCTTTTTGGCTAATTCAACTAAATGAAGGGAAATGTCACGTTGTTTAGCTGATGGCTTACCCCCACGTTTTCCAGCATATATTAATTTAGCAGTTGAATTTGCCCAATCTAAAATTTCAGGCCCAACAAGTGCATCGTATACAATAACTTCTGCTTGTCGAAGAGCATTTAAAGCATGAAGGGTTAATAGCCCTGGATCCCCTGGGCCGGCACCACATAACCATACCCAACCGGGCTGTAAAATGGGCCAATCATGTGGCGGAAGGGGATTCGCATTTATCATAAGCTGAATATGTATCAGAGTAGCCAGAAAAGCGAGGGGATCCGCGACGTAATAGAAGAGATTTTCGTCATGTCGTATATCGGCGTTGGCCTAATGGAAAAAGCTTTCTATAGTAAGATTAGATGAGTAGAAAACCAAATCATGATTTGCGCCGCGGTTGGACTACGGGCGCCTGTGCAACCGCAGCAACTAAGGCTGCGTTAGATGCTCTATGGGGAAATGGTTTTGCTCGTGATATAACTATAACTTTACCAAAAGGTGAGGCACCTATATTTCCTTTAGCGCATATAGATCAGGGAGATACTTGGGCTGAAGCAGGAATTACCAAAGATGCAGGTGATGACCCAGATGTTACACACGGAGCTTTGATTATTGTCAGGGTAAGTAAAAACAATAGTGGGATTGTGTTTAAAGCAGGAGAAGGTGTTGGAATCGTTACTAAAGCAGGATTGCCTATAGGCGTTGGTGAGCCTGCAATTAATCCAGTACCGCGACAATTAATGACTGATGTCATTAACGAACAGGCAATAAAGTATGGTTTTAAACCAAATGTAGATATCATTATTTCTATCCCAAATGGTGCGGAAATTACATTAAATACTTGGAATGGGCGTCTTGGAATAGTTGGTGGATTATCTATCTTAGGTACGACAGGAATAGTTCGTCCTTTTAGTTGTGCAGCTTGGATTGCTTCCATCCATCGCGGTGTAGATGTGGCTAGGGCTAATAACATTCCCCATGTTGCAGGCTGCACAGGGGCAACTTCTGAAAAAGTAGTTCAGGAGTTATACGGTTTATCTGATCATGCTATGCTTGATATGGGAGATTTTTCTGGAGGATTATTGAAATATGCCGCTAAAAACCCAGTTCCGCGAATAACAATTGGAGGAGGAATTGGTAAAATGGTGAAGCTTGCACAAGGAGCAGTTGATTTGCATTCTTCTAGATCTCAAGTTGATTTTGAAAAACTAAATACTTGGTCGGGAGTAGATATTCGCAACGCTAATACAGCATTAGAAGCTGTAGAACGTGCTGGTGATGATCTGGCTGTTCGAGTTGCATATGAGGCTCGGCTAAATATTATAAAGAGTTTAAAAGGTGCTAAAACTGTTGTTGATACTGTAGTTATCGATCGCGCTGGGCGCATTTTAGGTAGATCTGAATGACTGGGCTAGTTCTTGCTGGAACCAATGAAGCACGTCTAATTTGTAGGTATTTATTTGAAAACCATATTCAAGCAGTTGCATCAATTGCGGGTGTAACACGTAATCCTAATAAATTAGCTATTAAGACGCGTGTTGGAGGATTTGGTGGGGTCGATGGATTTAAGAAATATATTATTGATAATGACATCGGGTGGGTAGTTTCTGCCTCACATCCCTTTGCATCCGTCATGCGAGCAACAGCTTCTAAAGTATGTACTGAATTTGATATTCCCCATTTAATCTTTCAACGTCCAGAATGGGATACTAAAGAAAATGATGATTGGTATTTTATAGATGAAATTAAACAATTAGATAATTTAATACCAATAGGATCAACTGTATTTTTAGGAACAGGGCGACAAGTTTTATCAGAATACTTTAATATGGCAGGTCGTAAACTTTTGTGTCGTGTAATAGATGAACCCACTAATAATTTTCCATTTGAAGGTGGATCATATTTAGTTGGTCGGCCACCGTTTTCAGTTCAAGAAGAGGTAGCCTTATTTAAAAAATATAAAATCAATTGGTTAGTGGTAAAAAACTCTGGTGGATCAGGTGGATTTTCAAAAATACTCGCTGCTCGAGAGTTAGGATTACCAGTCGCTATGCTAAATAGACCTAAATTACCTAATGGAACAATTTCAACCAATATCAAAGAGACCTTAGATTGGCTCAAAGGAAAGGAGTAAATATTAATAAGAGATTATTAATATTTATTTATAGAAAATATTTATATTATAAATCAGTATTTTATATAACATAATTAATGTATTATATTAATAATGTCTTTTTTAACTAAGTCTTTTAAGTTATAAATGCCATTCCAAATAGATATTTTTGTTTAATATTGTAGAATGATTTTTTTCGACGTATTAAAGTAATGATTATTGTGTTTAAAGGGAATTTTCTATGACTTTAACAAATCATTTAAGGCAAGCTACTTCTGGAAAACCAGATAGTTTAATAGTTTTTTTACATGGTTATGGTGCAGACGGGAAAGATCTTTTAGAATTGTCAGATATTTTAAAGCAAGGCTTGCCAGATACTTTGTTTATTTCACCTGATGCACCAAATCCATGTACTTTAAATCCAATGGGGTATGAGTGGTTCCCTATTCCACGTATGGATGGGTCCTCATTAAAAGAGGCGGCAATTGGTCGTGATAAATCAGCTATTATTTTAAATAAATTCATAGATAAAATCTTGACTGATACAGGTATTCTAGCTGAGCGAACATTTTTGATGGGGTTCTCGCAGGGCTGCATGATGAGCCTACATATCGCGCCTCGGCGGATTAAAATGCTTGCTGGTGTTATTGGTATGTCTGGTATGTTAATTGAACCAGAGCGTTTATTAAATGAAACTATACAACGCCCTCCTGTATTATTGGTTCATGGTGATGAAGATGATGTTGTTCCAATTGAAGAAATGGGAAAAGCTAATAATGCATTAATTAATTCTGGATTTGAAGTGCTGACTTTAATATCTAAAGGAACTTCACATGGTATTGCGCAGGATGGATTAAATGCTGCAGCAAAGTTTATTAAAAACAATTTATAAAATATTCAATTTATTTTAAATAAATGAACTTATAGCGCTCCATATAGGGGTTGCCCGAATTTAATGTGCATATATAGTAATAAAATAAAAATAATATTTTTTCTCTGTCCGCATTAAAATAACTTAAGGTTTTTATTAAATATGAATACGGATTTTTCAGAAAACTTTGTGCGATCCCCGTCTAAATTAAATCAAAGACCTGCGTTGGTCTTAAATGCTGATTATAGGCCATTATCATATTTTCCATTGTCACTTTGGAGCTGGCAGGATGCGGTAAAAAGTGCATATTTGAAACGAGTTGATATAATTGCTGAATACGATGATGTAGTGCACTCTCCATCAATTGAAGTTAAAATTCCTTCTGTTATTGTTCTTAAAAAGTATGTAAAACCAGCCAGTTCAGCTGCGTTCACTAGATTTAATTTATTTTTACGTGATGAATTTACTTGCCAATATTGTGGATCACGTGGTGAAATGACTTTTGATCATATTATACCACGATCACGAGGTGGACGAACAACATGGCAAAATGTTGTTGCCGCTTGTAGCCCTTGCAACTTACGTAAAGCTGCCCGCCCGATTAAAGAGTCTGGCTTACAATTGCTACGATCAGCTATTCAGCCTAGTATAGGTCATCTAATGAACTCTGGAAGAAAATTTCCACCAAACTATTTACACGATAGTTGGAGTGATTACTTATACTGGGATGCTGAATTAGAGGAATAAAAATTTTATATTTTAAAAATAAAATTATAGTATTTTTAAACTGTTGATACTTTGGTGGAAAATCTTATGTCAAATAATAGGACAGTTTAATTACGAAAAAACGCAATCATCCAAATAATTGCTAGAAATAAACTAATAAGTCCGTTCCAACCTGCCATTGATATACCCAAAAGATCCCAAGCGATTTCATCACATCGTGCTATAGGTGCTGCCAAAATTTGATTTAGTAAATCATTTGCAGATAATCCTTCTATAGAATTTGATGTACATGTTGTGGGGCCTTCCCACCACTCTTTCTCAATACCTGCATGGTAAAAGCCAATAATAGACGTAGTCAAAGCGGCAAGAGCCCCTAAAATTGAAATTTTAATATTTTTGGTATAAAGAATTATTAATCCAATTAAAATTGCAAACCCATGTGGCCACCTTTGCCAAAGGCACATTTTGCAAGGTGCATATCCTAATACATATTGAAAAAAATAAGCTCCCCCCAACATTATAAAAGATCCCAAAGTGACTATACCAATGAGGCGGTAAAAGTTCATAAAAATTTCATCAATGTTATTCCTATTATAAAAATCACACAAAATATTATAAACATAAGCCCCAGGCGTTTTTCTATAAAATTTCTAATGGGCAAACCATATTTCCATAATAATGTTGCTATCACAAAAAATATTGTTGCGCGAGCAACCAGTGACCAAAGCATGAATGCAATAAAGGACATCCCAGTTACGCCTGCTGTTATTGTTATTACCTTATATGGAAAGGGCGTTAGGCCTGAAATTAGAACGGCCCAATGCCCCTGTGCATTGAATTGTGTTTTAAAAGTTTGGAAATTATCTGTCTTATGATAAAATTCTAGAATAGGCTGCCCAATATTTTCAAAAAGTTGAGCTCCAATATAATAACCTAATACTCCACCTAAAACAGATCCAATTGTTACAACCGTTGCAACTAAAAACGCTCGATTTGGTGCCGCTATAATGATAGGGATCATTAAAACATGTGGAGGAATAGGAAATACTGAACTTTCAATAAAAGCAATGAAGCACAATATCCATAGAGAATAACGACTATCTGCAAAGGACAATGTCCAGTTATATAGTTTATGGAGCATTAGCTTTCCCTAATTTTGACCTAAAAAGCAGGGAAAGCTTTCTAGGTCAAGCATCAAAACCTGCTGCCAAAGAATTTTAATCGACTATTTTTTTAGTTTCTATACTAGAAATCTCATTTAGACTTTAAATAATCATCTGCTTTAGATTAAATTTTTTTAGATATTATAAATGTTTATTAAAAAGCATTATCAACAAAAATCACTTATGATTGTCGTTGACGAACTTAATGACTTTAGCTAAATAATATTTCGTGTGTTATGCCTGAGTGGCGGAATGGTAGACGCGACGGATTCAAAATCCGTTTCCTCACGGAGTGCCGGTTCAAGTCCGGCCTTGGGTACCACACGGACTTGTAAACGCTTATAATATAGTCAAATATTTTACCTCATGGTAGTATTTACTGATTTGGAATTGTTCTCAATTGATTATGTGTTTAAACAAGAATTTCAAGTACTATTGCCACACTCTCATGTCTGTTCTGACAGTAGTGTCATTTAAAAAAATGAGTTGGACTGGATATTTTTAGGTCAGGTGACAATAGGCAAGAATTATTAGGGTTTAAGCTTCGTTAAGATATATGAAGCGATCGTAACGTTAGATCATCAGTGGTTAAACAGAGCCTAGCGCGTTAATTCCACTAGCTATAATTAGATTAGCAGAACCCAAATCGGTTATCACTTAAACTAACTCACACTAAATTTACTAAAGTAGCGAAGCTACGCTTCTAATTACCATACGTCTTGTAATTTATATTTATGCATTTTCTAACGATAATATTAAATGATTATAATGATTACTTTTTATAAAATAAAAAGCCCCATAAGGGGCTTTTTTAAATTCAATTATAACATTATTATTAAATAATTATTAAAATGCTATTTTCAACCAAAAACGTCAGTCATTGCTTTATCCATTGCAGATGTAATTTGATCCAGATCATCTTTTGTTGAGATTAGCGCTGGTGAGAGGCATAGCGTGTTGTTGAAACCTGGTATTGAACGGTTTGTAGCGCCAATTATTATGCCTTGAGCCATACAATTACCTACTACTGCTTGAACCATTTTTTCGTCTGCTGGAGCGTGTGAGATACGATCTGAAACAAGCTCAAGACCACAAAACAAACCTTTTCCTCGAGCTTGACCGACACATTTATGCTTATCTTTAAGTTCTTCTAATTTACCCATGAGGTATTTACCCATGGATGTTGTATTTTCTAAAAGATTTTCTTCTTCAATAATTTTCATATTTTCAATTGCTGCTGCAGGACCTGCCGTGCATCCACCAAAAGTAGATATGTCTCTAAAATAGCTCATATGATCATCAGCATCTTTGAACATATCGAATATTGCTTCTGTTGTAACTGTGCAGGAAATAGCTGCGTAACCAGAGGCAACACCCTTAGCCATTGTTACAAAATCAGGTTTAATGCCGTACTGTTGGTATCCAAACCATGTTCCTGTTCTGCCAAGTCCACAAACAACTTCGTCAATATGCAGTAGAATCTCATATTTTTGGCAGAGTGACTGGATACCTTCCCAGTATCCTTGTGGAGGAGTAATAACACCCCCACCAGCAGTGACAGGCTCAAGGACCATGGCTCCGATAGTATCGGCTCCTTCACGTAAAATAACAGCTTCAATTGCGTCAAGTGACTGCCTAGTATAATCACCTTCACCATATTGTTTATGATATTCTAAGCAATGAGGAATTTCTACAAAACCAGGTGTATATGGGCCATATTGCGCGTTTCTTTCCTGTTGGCCACCAGCAGCTAGGTTTGTGATAGTTGTACCGTGGTAATCGCGTTCGCGGTAAATAATCTTAAATTTTTTGCCATTGTGATGTTTGTGACTAATTTGACGAACCATTTTATAAACTTTTTCGTTCGCTTCAGAGCCCGAGTTTGAGTAATAAACACGTGATAGACCCGGCATTTTATCTAATAACATTTCAGAAAAAATTGATCCAGGAATTGATCCAGCAGAACCTGCAAAGTAATTCATTTTCACGAGCTGGTCTCGTACTGCATCAGCTATACGCACACGACCATAACCAACATTTACTGTCCATACACCACCTGAAACACCATCTAAGTGTTCTTTTCCATGTTGATCCCAGACACGCATGCCTTTGCCTTCAACTATGATTCGAGGATCAACCTTGCTTTCAAATTGTTTATGTTGAGATAGGTGGTGCCAAACATTTTTGCGGTCGGCTTCAACTATTTCTTGGATGTCGTTTGTTGTTGCGTAATCCATGGCTACACTCCTAGTTTATGTTTATTTAATATTATGGTGACAATTTTTTTTAGCGCCGTCACAGATTTTTCCGACTAATATTGTCGGTTTTACGAGTATATTAAATGTTTAAGTATAAAATTTATAATTATTTCAGAATTAGGGTTTAAATCATTAAGTATTGTCTATTTTAAATCTATTTAGTTTAATTATTACTAATTTACATCAAACGCCCTTTGGCAAAGGTTTGCAAATGGAATATTATTTAAGGTTTTTTGATGCGTGCTCTCTAAAATAACATTTGGAGCGGCATCAAATGAATGGGCTTCTTGCCACCGGTCAGCGCATAAACACCATCGGTCGCCAGGGTTTAACCCTGGGAATCCAAATTCAGGACGTGGAGATGACAGATCATTACCACGTGATTTTGAAAAGTTTAAAAATGTTTCAGTGAGAACCACACATACTGTATGGCATCCATGGTCTTCAGGGCCAGTATTACAGCAGCCATCACGATAAAATCCTGTTAAGGGATCTTTTGAGCAAGGCTTTAAGGGTTCACCTAAGACATTCATAGGGACGGTCTCTTTCATATTAAGCCTTTCATCTAGAAGTAAATATTATAAATAAATAAGGGCCCATGTTACCATGAGCCCTTAAACTTAATGTATATAAAGATTATTCTTCAGATTTAACTTCAGTGTCTGATTTATGCTCACTTTTGATAAGCTCATTGCCATCTTCATCGAGTGCTGCTGCTGAACCCATATCATCAAATAATTCTGCAATCTCAAATTCGGCCTCAGCTTCTGCTGCTGCTGCCAAGTCTTTGATTGATTGACCTGATGCCTGTAATTCTGCTTCTTCTTCAGATCTAGCAACGTTCAACTCAATTGAACACTGCACTTCTGGATGAAGAGAAACGCCAACTTTGTGCAAACCCAATTCTTTGATCGGTGCTTGTAAGATGACTTGTTTCTTATCAACTTCAAAACCTTCAGCTGATGCTACATCAGCAGCATCTCTGTTTGTTACTGAGCCATAAAGCGCACCAGCGTCAGACGCTGAACGGATTATAGTGAACTGTTGGCCACCTAATTTATTAGAAACTGCTTCTGCTTCAGATTTTGTCTCTAAATTTTTTGCTTCTAGCGTCACTTTTTGCGATTCAAAGGATGCTTTATTTGCATCTGTTGCTCGTAATGCTTTGCCTTGTGGTAATAAAAAGTTACGTGCAAAACCTTGTTTCACAGAAACTATATCGCCCATTTGGCCTAGCTTAGCTACGCGTTCTAGTAAGATAACGTGCATGATGTCTCCCTTACTTCACTGCATAAGGCAGAAGTGCCAAGAAACGTGCGCGTTTGATAGCTCTTGCAAGCTCGCGTTGTTTTTTTGCAGATACTGCTGTAATACGTGATGGCACAATCTTGCCACGCTCAGAAACGTAGCGTTGCAATAATTTAGTGTCCTTATAGTCGATCTTTGGTGCATTATCACCAGAGAACGGACAGGACTTACGACGGCGGAAAAATGGTTTGTTTGCCATGATTAATGTCCTCTCCTTAACGTTCACGTTCGCGACGACGTTCTTCTTTCGCCGATTTCGCTTGAATAACTACAGATGGGCCTTCTTCATGCTCATCTACTCGGATTGTCATAACCCGCATGACGTCTTCATGTAAACGCATTAAGCGTTCCATTTCCTGTACAGCAGAGGAAGGTGCATCTGATTTTAAGAATGCGTAGTGTCCCTTGCGGTTTTTGTTTATTTTGTAGGCCATTGTTTTTAGGCCCCAGTATTCCTGGTCAATAACTTTGCCATCATTGTCAGAAAGAACTGCGCTGAAGTGTTCTATAAGACCTTCAGCTTGCGCGTTGGATAAATCCTGCCGCGAAATAAATACGTGCTCGTAGAGCGCCATACCAGTACCTCGATTTAAGCGAGCTTCAAAATACGAGTAAAACTTCTGCGCCCGTATACGAGAGGCGACCGCGATGAAAAATTTTGCAGAAGTAACATGCTTATATTGTTAAAGCTGGTAAATGCAACAGTTATTACATGAAAATATTTAATGCATAATTTGATTTAAATAAAGATAGACAGGCACGCAAGGCACCATTAGTTTTAATTTTGATGTTTAAACTTCCAGATTTAATTACTATTAAATTGGTAACTTAGGAGAAAACAATGACACATGCTTTTTTATTTCCAGGACAGGGGGCACAGACAATTGGTATGGGTAAAGACTTAGTTGATTCCTATTCGGTTGCTCGGGATGTGTTCGAAGAAGTTAATGACGCCTTAGGTCAAAATTTGTCTGCGCTTATTTGGGATGGTAATATTGAAACACTAACATTAACCGAAAATGCCCAACCTGCGCTAATGGCAACATCAATTGCGGCCCTTAAGGCTTTAGAGTTTGAGGGTATTGATTTAAGTAAGGCATCATTCGTGGCGGGGCATTCATTAGGTGAATATTCTGCGTTATGTGCTGCGGGTTCGATTAGCGTTGCTGATACTGCTCGTTTGTTGCGTATACGTGGCAGAGCGATGCAGAAAGCAGTTCCTGTGGGTCTTGGTGCTATGGCCGCTATACTTGGCCTGGACTTTTTTACTGTAAAAATGATTGCCAAATCTGTTACCGGTGGAGAAGTTTGCCAGGCAGCAAATGATAATGATCCTGGTCAGGTAGTTATATCAGGTCACAAAGCTGCGGTAGAACACGCAATTGAATTAGCAAAAGCCGCTGGAGCTAAGCGTGCAATATTACTTCCTGTTTCGGCACCTTTTCATTGTTCTTTGATGCAGCCAGCAGCAGATGCAATGGCAGAAGCTTTAAATAATGTAGATATTAAGTCTCCAAATGTACCTTTAGTTGCCAATGTAAGTGCAGATGTGGCAGTGGATGGAGCAATTATAAAAGAATTATTAATTCAGCAAGTAACTGGATCTGTCCGTTGGCGTGAGGGTGTAGAATTTATGAGCAAACAAGGAGTAACAGATTTCTATGAAATCGGTGCAGGAAAAGCATTATCTGGTATGGTGCGTCGCATTAATCGTGAGTTAAATGTACATTCAGTGAGTGATACATTGGGTGTATCTTCTGCGGTATTAAAACTTAAATAAAGGTATTTATATGTTCGATTTAAATGGAAAATGTGCTTTGGTAACTGGTGCCTCTGGTGGAATTGGTGGATCTATTGCTCGTGCATTATGTGCGCAAGGTGCAAAAGTTACACTATCTGGTACTCGAGTGGAGCCATTGAGAGCATTAGCCTCTGAGCTGGGTGATAGGGCTTTTGTTACTCCGTGTAATTTAAGTGACACAAACGCAGTAAAGGGTTTGGCCAATCAAGCTTTGGAAGTAATGGGTGGCCTTGATATTTTGGTGAATAACGCTGGTATTACTCGAGATAGTTTATTTATGAGAATGTCCGATGAAAATTGGCAGCAAGTAATTGACGTAAATTTAACTTCGACCATGCATTTAATGAAATCAGTTATGCGCCCAATGATGAAGCAAAGATTTGGTCGAATTATAAATATTGCATCTATTGTTGGTGTGACGGGAAACGCAGGTCAGGTCAATTATGCGGCTTCTAAAGCTGGTATGATTGGGATGACTAAATCTTATGCCCAAGAAATTGCAACACGTGGGATAACGGCTAATTGTATTGCACCAGGATTCATTGAAACTGCGATGACAGCGGCGTTGCCCGAAGCTGTAGTGGCTAGTATGTTAGGGTCAATTCCTCAGGGTCGAATGGGTAATCCAGATGAAATTGCTGCTACTGTGGCTTTCTTGGCATCTAATGAGGCAAGTTACATAACAGGCCAAACCCTCCATGTGAATGGTGGAATGGCAATGATTTAATGTCAAAGTTTAACATTGTTAACTTATTATTATGAGTAAAGTTATACTATTTAACAAACCCTTTAATGTTTTGTCTCAATTTACCGACAAAGGTACTGTTGCTTCAAACCGCCAAACCTTATCGGAATTTATTGATGTGGCGGGTGTCTATGCAGCAGGACGCTTGGATAAAGATAGTGAAGGTTTATTAGTATTAACTGATGATGGTGTATTGCAGCAAGAAATTTCAAACCCGAAACATAAATGGCCAAAGACGTATGTTGTTCAAGTTGAGGGAACCGCAACAAAAGCTGACGCCGAACTTTTAAGCAGGGGCGTGAATTTAAAAGACGGAATTACACGCCCAGCTGAAGTGGAAATTATTGATGCGCCAGAAGGAATATGGGAACGTGTGCCTCCTGTAAGGTTTCGTAAGTCTGTTCCAGATAGTTGGTTGATGATTACAATTACTGAGGGCCGTAATAGACAAGTACGTCGTATGACAGCAGCAATAGGTTTTCCAACTCTACGTTTAATTAGATATAGTGTCGGAAACTTCACTATTGATGATATTCCTAATGGTGAATGGCGTAAAACAACATTTTAGTTTTAGGTATTAATATTATTTGATACGTAATAGGCGAAAAGTTACTCTAGGTAACATTTTTAACCGAATTCATTTGCCATATCAATTTTCTATGATATTAGGCGGCTCAGTTGTAATTAAAATCATATGTTGATTATAGCCAAATAAAATATAAAAATATTGTTGCATTATGCGACTTTCTAAACGGCACAAGTGCCATATCAAGAGGAATATATCATGAGCGACATCGCAAATCGCGTTAAGAAAATTGTTGTCGAGCACTTGAGCGTTGACGAAGACAAAGTACTTGAAGGCGCATCATTTATTGATGATCTTGGTGCTGATAGCTTGGATACTGTTGAGCTAGTAATGGCCTTTGAAGAAGAGTTTGGTATTGAAATTCCTGACGATGCAGCTGAGACTATCCAGTCTTTTGGTGACGCAGTAAAATTCATAACTGAAGCTTCCTAAGCTTTAAAATAATTTAAGTAAAAAACGGCGCATCATACGGTGTGCCGTTTTTTGTTGCTTCATATACAAAAAAGGTTGTGTTGCTTGCGATGATTGGGAGTTTTAGGTAAAAGTTTATAAAAGAATGATTAAAGAGGGCTTAACGATGCGTCGAGTAGTTATAACGGGCTTGGGAATGGTTTCCCCGCTTGCTAGTGGAGTTGAAGAAACCTGGAGTCGCTTAATAGCTGGTGATAATGCAGCAGGCACTATTACTCGCTTTGATGCTGATAATTTTGTTACTAACTACGCGTGTGAAATACCATTTGGTGATGGCACAAATGGCACATTTAAT
>CAJWNQ010000004.1 GCA_913043905.1 uncultured Paracoccaceae bacterium
GATCCGGCGTGTCCGACAACTCGTCATCCAGCGGATCATGAAATTCAGCGTGGTGGTGATGTACGTCAACTTCGCCCTTGGCCAGACGTTCCTTAAACGATGCCATTAAATCGGTGCTGTCAGTCAGGGTCGATAATCGCGCTTCTTCGATGCGTTCCAGAAACGTATCAATCACGTGATCTTGATCCTTGAGGTATCCAGCCTTTAACAGGGTCACATCAGGATTGGCCTGCGCAACGCGATCAACATAAGCGTAGATGCGATCAATCAATTTTCCAGTAAACAGGAAATAGGGTGCTACAACGATTTTTTTGAACCCCAGCTTCATTGCCATCTCGAGGCCCCGACCCACCGACGGATATGTCACACCAGAATACACTGTTTCAGCCCACCCAAAGCCCATGTTTTCGGTCACAATGCGGGTCAAGCGCGCAGCTTCAGCGTTGGCCATCGTGTCTGATGTACCACGCCCCACAACAACGAGCATCGTATCGTACAAATCGCCCGCATGAACGTGGTGTTTGCCCAAAGCCTGCAAAATCCGCGCCTCAAATGCGGCGATCATCTGCGGATGCAAGCCTAATTCGCGACCGTATTTGACGGTGACACCAGATGTCTTTTCCTGAAACGTCGTAAGAACAGACGGGATGTCGTTTTTTGCATGCGTTGCGGCAAACAACATGCCCGGCACAGCGATAATTTCAGTCACACCAGCGTCAACAAGTCTGTTCAGGCCCATGTGGATGTTGGGTGCAGAATACTCCAGAAATCCGTGTTCAACCGGCGTGTCAGGAAACCGCGCGCGGATACCTTTAGCCAAAAGCCCAAATTCCTCTTCAGCCGATTTTGCCCGACTTCCGTGGCCACAAATCATTATACCAATTTTGCTCATCTCAAGCTCCCTGCAATTCTTCTTCTATTTCTTCAGAAATTTCTTCTTCGATTTCTTTATCTTCTGAATTCCCTCGCAGCCCCCAAGCAGCAGCAGCAGCAGCAGCGGCAGCGGCCAATCCAATCCAATGGCTGTGCCCAACCAATTCAGGTAAATGCCCCCAATGGGCAAAAGCTGGCATTGGTACCAAAAGTAAAAAAATAGTAATTACCCGCATATCATTTCCTCAATTACAGATGAACGAAAAGTTAGCAACTTGCTTGACGATGTTAGCTTTAGTCCCCATTTGGGTCGACTATCTGCAACACACCTCTCCGGCCCCTGGGGCTTCGTCTTAAAGTACATATAGATCAAGCTCTAAAATAGCGCAACAGATTCGCGGCGGAGCAACACCTAAAACCGACCTTAAAACTGTTTCTTAAAAGCATACAATATGTTGCAAGTTCTCATATTGCTGAAATTCAAAATTACTATTAAATATATTTAAAATTTTTAGGAGCTGATTATGGGTTTATTAGTAAACGGAAAATGGATAGATCAGTGGTATGATACAAAATCCAATGATGGAAAGTTTGTGCGCCAACAATCTAGCTTTCGCAATTGGATTACTCCTGATGGGTTAGCTGGACCCACTGGAATAAGTGGATTTAAAGCTGAAAGTGGCCGTTACCACTTATATGTGTCTTTAGCTTGCCCATGGGCACACAGAACATTAATTTTTAGGGAGCTAAAAGATTTACAGGATCACATAACAGTAGATATTGTACATCCCGACATGATGGATAAAGGCTGGACCTTCGAACAAAGAGGTGAAGCAAAGGGTGACAGTTTATTTGAATCAAAATTCGCACACGAGATCTATACTCGAGCAGATCCTGGCGCAACTACACGCGTAACTGTTCCTATTTTATGGGATAAAAAGACAGATTCAATTGTATCAAATGAATCTTCTGAAATTATCCGTATGTTTAACTCTGCTTTTAACAAAATTACAGGGAATGCTGTTGATTACTGGCCCGTTGAGATGCGTGATAATATTGAAAAAATAAATGCGCGCATATACTCCGATATAAATAATGGTGTTTATAAATCTGGGTTTGCAACGACCCAACCCGCTTATGATATCGCTGTAGAGAGCTTATTTGATTCACTTGATTGGGTGGAAGAGATATTATCAAAAAACCGTTATTTATTAGGAGATCAATTAACTGAAGCAGATTGGCGCCTATTTACTACTTTAGTTCGATTTGACAACGTCTACGTACTTCATTTTAAATGTAATCGAAAACGGATCATTGATTATCCTAACATTTGGGGATATGCACGTGAATTATTTCAACATCATGGTATCTCTAAAACAACAAATTTTGATCATATAATTCGCCATTACCATTACAGCCATGAGACTATAAGTCCAAATAGAATTATTCCAATTAACCCCATCATTAACTGGGCTGAACCCCATCATAGAGCATCTTAAAATGGTAACGAGAGAACGCAAAATAAATACCTGAATAACCTTTATTATAAAAATAAATAGACATAAAAAAACATACTTTTTATCTCACTATTATTTTATTAAAAGTAGTATTATTAGATTTAAGCAATAATAATTGCGTTTTATCAAATTTTTATGCAATCACGTTCTCATGAAATAAGGAGAGTCGTATGACGACAACGATTACTGTATGCGAAACTTGTAAATGCGCCGGCTGGGGTGCTGAAACAGCAAACAAAACAGATGGCGAAACTTTAGCTGATTTAATTCAAGAAATTGTTGCGAACTCTTCCGATATAACTTTTCGCCGCCATGCTTGCTTAATGGGGTGTGATTTTGCCTGCAACGTAGCAATTCAAGCAAGTGGAAAGCTAAACTATGTTTTGGGAAACTTTTCTCCCAACATTGAAAGCGCTCAAGGTATTGTTGATTACGCGAAACTTCATGCAGCCAGTGATAAAGGCCAGGTCCCTTTTCGAGAATGGCCACAGTCAATAAAAGGTCATTTCCGCGCGCGCTTACCAACACTGGATAACAGCTAATGCCAAATACTCGTGATCACGGAGGTGGCCTCGATGACGCAATTTTAAAGTATGGCGGTAATCGTACAAATTGGCTTGATTTATCTACTGGCATTAACCCCATACCTTATCCTATACCCAAAGTCCCAAATCACTTTTGGCATTCACTTCCAGACAGCCAGGCACAGTCAGCACTTTTAAGCGCTGCACGCAAATTTTGGAAAGTTCCTAATGGCGCAAATATCATTGCTTCATCAGGTGTCTCACAATTAATTGCTATGCTTCCCAGCCTACTACCGGTTAATTGCGTTGAAATAATAGGTCCTACTTACAACGAACACGCCGCAGCTTTCCAATCATCTGGATGGACAGTTGGTCAAACAGGTAGTGTCCGCGTTATTGTTCACCCAAATAACCCTGATGGAAATCAACATGTAATTTCAAAACAGGATGCAAAAAATACAGACCTTATGATAATTGATGAAAGCTTTTGTGACGTCACACCAGATGAGACACTTATCAATCTAACAGATCAAAATAATGTAATAGTCCTGAAGGGACTTGGTAAATTTTGGGGGCTAGCTGGATTACGGCTTGGGTTTGCAGTGGCAGCACCTGAATTAATAAAAAAAATAACTGATCGAGTTGGTCCATGGGCAATTTCAGGACCAGCACAATTTATTGGACAGGCAGCGTTAACTGACAATAGTTGGATAATTAAAACCCGCTCTCGGTTAAGAGAAGATAGTTTAAGATTAGATAATCTTATGATAGAGTATGGAAACAAACCTTTAGGTGGTACAGATTTATTTCGTCTTTATGAAGTCAAGAATGCTACTAAAATCCAAAACACCTTAGCAAAAAAGTTTATTTGGACACGTATTTTCCCATATTCAAGAAATTGGTTAAGGCTTGGAATTCCAGGCACTGAAGCTCAATGGGCTCAACTAATAAATGCTTTAGAGGCATAAATGGGAAATTTACAAATTTTACTTTTTGCTTTGGTTTTAGATTATGTAGTTGGGGATCCCCAAAAGCTTTGGAGAAAATTGCCCCACCCTGCTGTATTAATGGGAAAAATGGTTTCTTTGTTTGATGCACATTTAAACAACGGATCTGTGCTAAAGATCAAAGGGATAGCTTCTACTATTTTGCTATCTTTTTCAGCAATTTTTATTGGATGGTTTATCAAGTGGCTTCCAGATTTTAATATATTAGAATTAATATCGGTAACTATTCTTCTAGCACATAACTCATTGATCAAACATGTAAAAGATGTGGGTGATAGCCTAAATCAAAGCCTTTCAGCAGGGCGCAAAGCAGTTGCTTGCATTGTTGGCCGAGAAACAAAAGATTTAGATGAATCCAATGTATCTCGAGCAGCAGTTGAAAGTGCAGCAGAGAACTTCTCCGATGCTGTTATTGCCCCCGCATTTTGGTATATAATTTTTGGATTACCAGGCTTAATATTATATAAAATGACTAATACTGCAGATAGTATGGTTGGCTATCGAACCGAGAAATATTTGCAATATGGATTTGGTGCTGCCAAGCTTGACGATCTTTTAAATTTAATACCATCCCGAATATGTGGCATATTAATGTGCATTGTTTACAGATCGCAACATAGCTTTGGCATAATGATAAGGGATGCAAAACTACACAGCTCTCCTAATGCGGGCTGGCCAGAGTCAGCAATGGCCGCGCTTCTCAATGTAGCATTGTCTGGGCCTCGTATTTATAATGGTAAATTAACAAACGACCCTTTTTTAAACTCAGCTGGCCGTCATAATATGACATCAAATGATATTAAAAAGGCTATTATGGTACTAAATCGTTCATGGTTTGCCTTCACCTTTTTTATAGCAACTTTAGTTTTTTTTACATGGATTTTTTAATATTAATAATTTAAATTATCTTCAGTTAAAGAATTCCAATTTGATAGCTTTTTATTATCTATAGAACTGGACAATTTTTAAGCCAAACTACCTATGTCTATTTTATATTATTTTGATATAAAATAATTATTTTCTGTAACTAATAAAGTACTATTTTTTCATTCTTATATGTTACAAACATAAAATATTACATAAAATTTAAATTTAAAAAAAATCATCATGATAATTTACGCCTAATTTATATTCAAAATATGGGATAAATTAACAAAATACATACAAATTTCGGCTAATTATTGCCAAAAGCCATAAAAATAAGGAATTAGTGCATTTTTTACTTGGACTATTTCCTTTTTACACACAATATGTAGTTATAATATTATTATAAAATATAATATGTTATACAAATTTCAAATGAAGGAGCAGCAAATGACTCAGAAACCAATGACAAAAACCCAATTGGTTGCCAATCTTGCAGAAGCAACTGGTAGCGACAAAGCGACAGCCAACCAAGCACTAGAAGCTTTAGCTGGAATAGTATCAAAAGAAGTTGCAGCAGGCGGAGCAGTTACTTTACCTGGCTTGGGTAAATTCCAATGCCGCGCACGTCCAGAGCGCATGGTTCGCAACCCAGCTACAGGCGAACAGTTTATGAAACCCGCTGACCGTGTTGCAAAAGTGACAATAGCAAAAGCACTAAAAGACGTTATTAATAATTAATAGTTATTACAGAGAATTTTCTTCTCGGCGTATAAAGGAATATGTTTAAGGTCGCCTTTCTAAGGCGGCCTTTTCCATTGGAGCACTAATGGACATTAAGTCAACATTAATGGGATTAACTTTTGCGCTTATATGGTCAAGCGCTTTCACTTCTGCCCATATAATAGTCCAAGTGGCCCCACCATTATCAATCTCAGCATTGAGATTTTTGCTCGCAGGTTTGGTTGCAATATTTATTGCATATGTATTGGGAGAACGTGCAAGTTTTACACGTAAACAATGGTATGGCATTATCATATTTGGTATTTGTCAAAATGCAATTTACTTAGGTTTATTTTTTATGGCTATGACACGAATAGAAGCGTCCCTTGCTTCTATTCTTGCATCTAGTATGCCCCTTCTGGTCGCATTTTCTTTAGTAACAGTATTTAGTGAAAAACTATCTAAAATCGGAATAATTGGTTTAATTATTGGCTTTTCAGGCGTAACATTAATAATGAGTTCACGCCTTACAAGTGGGGTCGACTTTGTTGGAGTTCTTCAGTGTACTATAGGGGTTATTGCTTTAACTATAGCAACTTTATCTGTAAAATCTGCGTCTACAGGTGGAAATTTGTTCATGGTTGTGGGAATGCAAATGTTAGTGGGAGCAGCAGCTTTAACTATTCCAGCTTTAACTTTTGAAACATGGAGTATGACGTGGACCCCCAAAGTTATATTAGCGTTCACTTATACACTTATAGTGCCAGGTATCATTGCCACATATATATGGTTTCTTTTAGTAGGCCGCATTGGCGCGACAAAAGCGGCTACGTTTCATTTTTTAAACCCGTTTTTTGGAGTAGCGATAGCTGCAGTATTATTAGGTGAAAGTTTAACTATACTTGATATAATAGGTGTTGCCATAATTATGGTCGGCATACTCACAGTCCAAAAATCTAAACATAAATAGAATCTTATTTTAGGAAACTTTAATGTGCCTACTTGAAATATTTAATTAACCAATGCTTCCTTGATTTTCACCAACTTGTCCTCTGTGCAGCATTAAGTGATCTAAGATAACGCAAGCCATCATAGCTTCACCAACTGGGACTGCGCGAATACCAACGCATGGATCATGGCGGCCCTTAGTAATTATAGATGTTTCTTCTCCAAATTTAGTTATTGTTGCACGCTCTTTTAATATTGAAGACGTTGGTTTCACTGCAAATCGACACACTATGTCCTGACCAGTTGAGATGCCACCCAATGCACCACCAGAATGATTTGAATTATATGTAGGCGTGCCATCAACAAAACTTATCTCGTCTGCATTGTCTTCACCAGTCAGTTCAGCAGAACCAAAACCAGCTCCTATTTCAACTCCCTTTACAGCATTAATAGTCATCATTGCAGTTGCAATGTCAGTATCAATTTTACCGTAGATAGGTGCGCCTAGGCCAGCTGGTACCCCACTTGCAATAACCTCGATAACTGCCCCTACTGAATTTCCCGATTTACGTAGATCATCTAAATAATCAGCCCATAATTTAGCTGCATCCTTATCAGGTGTCCAAAAAGGATTATTTTCTACTTCAGCCAAATCAATTTTAGTTCGGTCGATCTTATGTGGCCCCATCTGGACCATATAGCCAGTAATCTCAATTTCAGGTGCAAGAGATTTTAGTACTTCACGCGCTACGCCTCCAGCCGCAACTCGCGCAGCAGTCTCACGTGCAGACGAACGTCCACCACCCCGATAATCACGAATTCCATATTTTTGCCAATAGGTAATATCTGCGTGGCCTGGCCTAAACTTTTCCATAATCTCAGAATAGTCTTTAGATCGTTGATCAGTATTCTCAATTATTAATTGAATTGGATGGCCAGTAGTTTTGCCTTCAAACATCCCTGATAAGATTTTTACTTCATCAGGTTCACGGCGTTGGGTAGTATATTTATTTTGACCTGGCTTTCGCTTATTGAGCCAATGTTGTAAATCATTAGCATTCAATTCAATGTTAGGTGGACATCCATCAATCGTTGCACCCAATGCAGGTCCATGACTTTCACCCCAAGTTGTAACCGTGAACATACGTCCAAATGAATTCGTTGCCATAAGCTCTACTCCAATACTTTGTAAACTAATAGCCTACGAATTACATAAAAGAAAACCCACCCTTGCTTATTTTTTAATTCCTTCCTAAAGGTAACTGTACCTCGGGGGGCCATTATGGCTGAGATGCGCTTGCGCGAACCCGTCGAACCTGAACCGGATCATACCGGCGTAGGGAAGGTTTCGTTTCAAACGGCCCCCTTACGCTTGTAGCAATTGGAGTATTGAAATGAATAAACTTACCATCCTTGCTGCGGGCCTTACATTGGCACTTGCCATACCAGCTCATGCACAAGATTTACCAAAACTTACTGTTTACACCTATGATAGCTTTGTTTCTGATTGGGGACCTGGCCCTTCAATTGAAAAAGCATTTGAAGCAACTTGCGAATGCGATTTAGACTTAGTTGGCGCAGGCGATGGGGCGGCTCTGCTAACACGACTTCAATTAGAAGGCACTCGTACCGAAGCTGATATTGCATTAGGCTTAGATACTAATTTAATAGCTCGCGCTAATGCAACTGGCTTATTTACAAACTATGCAAACCGACCAGAGAGGTTGGACGTTCCCATAACCTGGACAGACGACACATTCTTGCCATACGATTGGGGCTATTTTGCTTTTGTGTATGATAATACTAAAATTTCTAACGTACCAAATAACTTTGAGGCATTAATTGCAATGCCAGATGACTTTAAAATTGTTATTCAAGATCCTCGTTCGTCCACACCAGGTCTTGGTCTATTATTGTGGGTAAAAGAAGCATATGGTGATCGTGCTCCAGAAATCTGGGCAGGATTAGCACCAAAAATCTTGACTGTAACTGCTGGCTGGTCTGAGGCCTACGGCATGTTCACAGACGGTGAAGCAGATATGGTTTTATCATATACAACATCACCTGCATACCACATTATTGCAGAAGGCGATGAAACAAAATCAGCAGCAAAATTTGATGAAGGTCACTACATGCAGATAGAAGTAGCCGCTAAGCTTGCATCTACTGACCAACCAAAGTTAGCAGATCAGTTTTTAGAGTTCATGACGTCAAATGAATTTCAATCCATTATTCCAACCACTAATTGGATGTATCCTGCGGTAATTCCTACTAATGGTCTACCCAAAGGATTTGAAAAACTTATTACACCTTCAAAAAGTTTGATTATCTCAGCAGATAAAGCTCAAATGGTCCGCGATGAGGCGCTTGCAGAATGGCTCACAGCACTCAGCCAATAAGACCAATACATTTTATCCTTGGTGGTAGCGCTTTTGCGCTGCTGCTATTACTTACGCTTGGTACAGTTATTGCCCTTTGGTGGCATGCCGAGACTAGCGTTGCGTTAACTCCCTCAGATTGGTCAATAATTCAGTTTACTATTGTTCAAGCTTTGGCTTCAGCATCTATTTCAATTATAATTGCAATTCCTACTGCAAGAGCACTTTCTCGGCGTAATTTCAGAGGTCGCCAAATCATTCTAACTATAATGGGTGCTCCTTTTATCCTACCATCAATTGTTGCTATTTTAGGCATTTTAGCTGTTTGGGGAAGATCAGGGTATATATCAGACCTTATAGCTAATTTTGGTGTAGGCCCAATAAATATCTATGGCTTTGGGGGGGTAGTTTTAGCTCATGTATTTTTCAATATTCCTTTAGCTACACGCATATTCCTTCAAGGTTGGTCAGCAATACCTATCGAGCATTTTCGTTTATCAGCTCAATTAGGCATTAACACTGCAGGTATTACTCGCCACCTTGAACGGCCAATGCTACACGCAGCTGTTCCTGGTGCTTTTCTTTTGATATTCCTACTTTGTGTTTCAAGCTTTACCGTAGCACTTGCATTGGGGGGTGGGCCAAAAGCAACAACAATAGAACTAGCCATTTATCAGGCTTTGCGCTTTGATTTTAATCTTGCAAAAGCATCACAGTTAGCAATGATACAATTCGCTCTATGTGTTGTTTTGGGTGGGTTGACTATATTGCTATCAAAACCAATTCATTTTTCACAGGGTTTAGATAGAAAAGTTGAGAGGTGGGACGCTCACGAAATTCAGTATCGTATTTTTGATGTTTTTATTCTCACTATTGTTTGTCTATTTTTATTTCTCCCACTTTACTCCGTGCTCATACGTGGCATTATCCCACTATTTACTTTACCAGCTACAGTTTGGGTTGCTGCACTTAATTCTATTACTGTTGCATTGCTTTCGGCAATAATATCAGTTGCAATGGCCCTAACGATGTCAGCATTAATAATTCGCTTAGCACACAAATATCAGACTGCTTCACAAGCAATGGAGATAGTCAGTTTCTTAACTCTTGCAGCATCACCGTTTGTAATAGGAACTGGGCTCTTTGTTATAACATTTCCTTTTATTTCTCCGTTTACTATCGCTTTACCTGTAACAGCACTAGTAAATGCTGCCATGTCATTGCCTTTTTCCTTAAGAATGATTTTGCCAGCAATGATCCGCGCTGAGAGTCACAATGGGCGTCTAGCTGACAGCCTTGGGATGCAAACTTGGACAAGGTTTTATATAGCTATATGGCCTAGATTACGTCAGCCTGTAGGCTTCTCTGCAGGACTTGCAGCCGCCTTGTCTATGGGTGATCTTGGCGTTATAACTTTATTTGCCCCACCAGATGTAGCCACACTTCCATTGATAATGTATCGTATGATGTCCAGCTATCAATTAGAAGCGGCCGCTGGCGTTGCCTTGCTATTAGTATCATTAAGCCTCTCGTTATTTTGGATTTTCGATAAGGGAGGTCGTCTTGAGCATAACCTTAGATAAAATCAAGCTAAGCCATGGGGAATTTACACTTACAGCAGACTTTAAGATTAAGGAAGGCCAAAAAGTTGCACTTCTTGGGCCATCTGGTGGCGGAAAATCCACTTTACTATCAACAATTGCTGGATTTAAAATTCCTGATATTGGGCGAGTTTTATATAATGAAATCGATATTACCAATATGCCTCCAGCCAAACGGCCAATAGCTCTGTTATTTCAAGAACATAATCTATTTCCCCACCTTTCTGTTGAAAAAAATGTAGCTTTAGGCATCAATCCGACATTACGATTGTCAGCACTGGATATTAAGGTTGTAAAAGACGCTTTATATCGCGTTGGATTAGATGGCCAAGGTCAAAAAATGCCTTTTGAACTGTCTGGCGGACAACAACAGCGTGTAGCGTTAGCCCGATGTCTTCTCCGCAAACAGCCTATACTTTGCCTAGATGAGCCGTTTGCTGCACTTGGACCTGCATTAAAAAGAGAAATGTTAGATTTAGTTAAAGAAATTGTTGATAGTACCAAAGCAACCTTATTGATGGTTACACATCAACCTGAAGATGCTTCTTATATTACAGATCAAACAGTTTTAATAGCAGACGGTCAGGCTCACTCACCAATTGAAACAACTAAATTATTAGCAAATCCACCTATTGCATTAGCGCAATATTTGGGGACTTAGTCACAATATTTTAAATCATTTATTGAGTATAGTTTTTAATAAATTTTTTAACCAAACCTTATTAAAAAGGGTGCTAATATTATCAGCACCCTAAAGATTTTTAATAATTTAGCTAAGATTTACGTTTTATATCACGCCATAATTTTTTATTTGATAGGTATAGCAAGACTCCAAGAAGCATTAGCATACCAACCGAAATTAGGCCTACACGCTGACGTGCCATCATTTTTGGTTCAGCTGTCCACATTAAAAAAGCAGCAACATCTTGAGCCAAATGGTGCGAGTCATTACTGTGCCCATCTGCAAATTCAACTAATTCATCAGACAATGGCGGTGACATTGCTATCCAACCACCAGGGAAGGCAGTATTTTCATAAAAAGTAGCGCCAGCCTGCTCTTTTTCTTTACCAGTATAACCTGTCAAGATTGAAGCAATGTACTCAGGTCCACCCATTCCTTTTACAATTTGATTAATACCCAAACCATTGGGTCCATGGAAGCCTGCACGTGCTTTTGCCATCAATGATAAGTCAGGTGCATTTTCAAGCCCTGACCTAGGAAATTTATCAGAAGGAATAGCAGGGCGATCTTCATCATACTCTGCATCATATATATCAAAATTAGACGCAGCATAAGCTTTAACTGTTTCTGCATCTAGATGTGGTCCACCCTCATCACCTAATGTACGGAATGCAACATGACGTAAGCCATGACAGGCTGAACAAACTTCAGTGTATACCTGCAAGCCACGTTGTAATTGGTATTGATCAAACTTTCCAAACGGGCCCTCGAAAGAAAAATCAAAATCTTCAATATGTGTTTCACCAACCTCTGCGATGGCAGCTGTTGCCATCCCAAATGTAAGTACTGCTGAAAGAAGTATTTTTTTCATCGCCTAGTATCCTCTTTCAATTATTTAGTTGCATTAGGTTTTGGCGGATAATGCGCATCAAAATCAGCTTCAATTGTTTCAGGAATTGGCAATGTTTTTTCTGTCCAACCTAATATTGGGAGAATAACCAAAAAGTATGCAAACCAATAAACAGCACCAATCAATGAAACAAGAGGTACCAAACCTTCTGCTGGCTGAGCCCCACACCACATGAGTAGCATAAAATCAAACCCTAAAATCCAAAATGCAATTTTAAATGTTGGCCTATAACGACCAGATCTAACTGGTGAAGTATCTGTCCAAGGCGCTAGCGCCATAACAGCAATTGAACCAAACATTGCCAGAACACCCAGAAATTTTGCATCTAAAAATAAAACGTCAAAGGTGATAGCTCGCAAGATTGCATAAAAAGGTAAATAATACCATTCAGGCACAATATGTGCAGGTGTTGATAGCGGATTTGCTGGAATATAATTATCAGGATGGCCCAAATAATTAGGCATAAAGCCCACAATTGCCATGAACACGATTAAAATCATAACCAATGCAAACAAATCTTTCATCACATAATAAGGATAAAATGGCACTGTATCTTTTTTTGCTTCAGCTTTTGATTTGCGACGAACTTCAACACCTGTTGGATTATTATTACCAGTAGTGTGAAATGCCCAAATGTGTAAAGCAACTAGGCCCACAATTACGAAAGGTAAAAGATAATGAAGGGAGAAAAATCGATTTAAAGTTGCATTATCTACAGCGGGCCCACCAAGTAACCATTCCTGCAATATACTGCCAACACCAGGTATAGCTCCAAATAAGCCAGTTATAACTGTTGCTCCCCAAAATGACATTTGGCCCCAAGGTAAAACATAACCTAAGAAACCTGTAGCCATCATCATAAGATAGATTAGCATACCCAGAATCCATGTGATTTCACGTGGCGCCTTGTATGAACCATAGTATAGGCCTCGAAAAATATGCGCATAAACAGCAATAAAAAATAAAGACGCTCCGTTTGCATGCAAATAACGGAAAGCCCAACCACCATTTACATCCCTCATGATGTGTTCAACAGAGTCAAAGGCAAGATCAACGTGCGGCGTGTAATGCATAACTAGAATAATCCCAGTTATAATTTGCAGCCCCAAACAAAATGTTAAGATAATACCCCATATCCACATCCAATTTAAATTTTTTGGAGTAGGAAAAGTCATCGTATCATAAATAAGAGAGGCAATAGGTAAACGCTCGTGGAACCATTTTTGCATGCCAGTTTTTGGCTTATAATGATCGTGTGGAATTCCAGCCATGATTTTTCTCCCTAACCCAATTTAATTGTATTTGCATCAATGAATGATGCTACTGGTACAGGTAAATTCTCTGGCGCTGGACCCTTACGAATACGACCAGCCGTATCATAGTGTGAACCATGGCATGGGCAGAACCAGCCACCAAAATCACCTGCATCGCCTAATGGAACACAGCCTAAATGTGTACATACACCCATCATAACCAACCACTCACCAATTTCATCCAAGGTGCGGTTTGCATCATTTGCAAAAGCTTCTGTTTCACCTACACTCGGTGAAGCGTTTGCATTGCGAGCATCTATGTCTGGCAAATCTTCCAAAAGCACGGCCCGTGCAGCTTCAATTTCTTCCATTGTTCGACGCCGAATGAATACTGGTTTGCCCAGCCACTTAATAGTAATTTGCGTACCAGGCTCCACGCCCGAAACATCAACTTCAATAGATGAAAGAGCTTGAACATCAGCACTTGGATTCATCTGATTAATCATTGGCCATATGGCAGCAGCACCAATAACTGCACCAGTACCCGCAGTAGCCACGTACAAAAAGTCGCGACGGTTCTCTTTGTCTTTGGACACGATTAGTGTCTCCCTTGCCTTGCCCTACTTACAGGGCGTAATAAACATGAAAAATCATATGGTATTCAACTATATTCTTGCGGTCTACACACACATGTTACATTCGTCTAGCGGCCTTTTGGACGCACCAGCAAAACAAAGGTAAAAAAATGCGCTTAGCCACTTATCAACCAGATATTGCACCTAATTTGGGGTCAATGATTCGTCTTTGCGCATGCTTTGGTGTCTCATTAGACATAATCGAGCCCTGTGGTTTTCCACTGTCATTAAAAGCATTGCGCCGAACTGCTATGGACTATGCAGATATAACAGACATGGTACGACATGATTCATGGGAAGTATTTCAAAAGTGTCGCCCAATAGGAAGACTTATTCTATTAACAACAAAAGCAGAAGATACACTATGGGATTTTAAATTTAAAACTACAGATATATTAATTATGGGTCGCGAAAGTGCAGGCGTTCCTAAAGAAGTGCATAATGCATGTGATGCCCATATAAAATTACCAATGTTCGGACAAGCGAGGTCACTTAATGTTGCTATGACAGCCGGTATGGCAATATCAGAAGCACTCAGACAAACACGTAGCTGATAATCACAATATTTAGCTTTCACCAATAACATAAATAGAATTTTTGAAAAATTACTTTATAAATTTAAGGAAAAAAAGTGATAGGATCACCAAAAAACCATCTAGGATGTTTAATCATTATAGATTCAAATCCATCCCATTCAATAAACTCTTTATACCAGGCTATTAAATTTGGCCGATTAGATTCTAAAAACCACTCAATATCAACATTAGCAAACTGTCGAATAAAAGGCGCAATTCCAATATCGGCAAAACCACGCGCACCGCCAAACAAAAATATATTTTTGTGAAGATGTGCCTCTAACAAATCTAAATATTTTCCAGCCTGCTCTAAAGTAATTTCACGGTTATAATTCTTATTTTTATTCGGATATTTATACTGGTCTAACCATGGTTTGAAATCTGTATCACACAAAAATACTAACTTACACTCATTATGAGTTATTGTTTTAGCGCTCAGGGCCCAGTTCATAATATCAAAGCTTTCTTCTATTATTTTCCCATTTGGCAAGACTAAAACAGGTACAGTTCCCTTTGGGGATACTTCTAACATTTCAAGAGGTTTATCTCGTAATAAAACTTCTCGCAATTCAACTTGAATTCCTGCATGGGCAATAGCCAGACGCCCTCGCATTGCATATGGGCAACGTCGAAAAGAATATAGAATTGGCAGCTTCATTCCGCTATTAATTGAGTTTGTGTTTTTTCTGTAATTATGGCATCTACAATTGCACCTTTAAGTTTATCAGAACTAAATAACACTTCCGTAAAACCTTCAGTACGGCCCATACGATTATTTTCCATTAATATTTTATGCTTTATTCCAATCTGCATTTCTAAATGTTTTTGAACAGCTATATTGCCACATGCACGCAATCGTCCTGCACGCTCTTTAATAATAGATCTATCCATCTGAGGCATGCGTGCAGCAGGCGTGCCTTGTCGTGGCGAAAATGGGAAAATATGTAGCCATGTCAAATTGCAATCTTCAATCAATTTTAAACTATTTTCAAACATTTCTTCTGTTTCAGTTGGAAAGCCAGCAATAATATCTGCCCCATAAATAATATCAGGCCTAGCCATCCGCATTTTTGTGCAAAATTCAATTGCATCAGCACGCAGATGACGGCGTTTCATACGCTTTAAAATCATATCATCGCCAGCCTGCAGAGAAAGATGCAAATGAGGCATTAAACGCATCTCAGAAGCTATCGCATCAATTAAAGCTGAGTCAGCTTCAACACTATCAATTGAACTTATTCGTAGCCTTGGCAAATCTGGAACAAGTTTCAAAATACGTTGAACTAAATCGCCTAACTTAGGCAGCATTGGTAAATCAGCACCCCAACTTGTAATATCCACTCCAGTCAAAACAATTTCATTATAACCTTTACCGACTAACCGTTGAATTTGATCTACAACTACACCAGCGGGCACCGAACGTGAGTTTCCGCGCCCATATGGTATTATGCAAAATGTACAACGATGGTCACAACCATTTTGAACTTGAACATATGCGCGGCTGCGAGTCCCAAATCCATCAATTAAATGGCCTGCAGTATCTTGGACAGACATTATATCATCAACTAAGACTTTTTCAGTAACACCCACAAAATCTGGGCTTTTAGATATATTTTTCCAAGTATTTGCCTTCATCTTTTCTGTGTTCCCGACGACTAGATCCACTTCTGTCATCTCTGAAAATGTTTTTGGCTCAATCTGAGCAGCACATCCAGTAACAATCATCTGGGCTTTAGGATTGTCTCGGCGCAATTTACGTATTTCTTGTTTGGATTTTCTCACCGCTTCTGCAGTCACGGCACAAGTATTAACTACCACAACATTATTCAGACCAGCAGCATGAGCTAGTTCTTTCATTGCTTCAGTTTCATATGCATTCAAGCGACATCCTTGGGTCATAAATTTTGGTGCACTCATCTCACACTTTCCAAGAATTCCGGGCTTAAATTACCCTCAAAAACAATTGTCGTTGGGCCAGTCATCCAAACCCCATCATCACGCCAGTCAACTTGCAGTGAACCACCGTCCAACTGTATCTCGACCTTGCGGTCAGTCAAACCCTTACGATGAGCTACAACAGCCACCGCACATGCACCAGATCCACAAGCCAAAGTTACACCAGCCCCACGCTCAAAAGTACGTTGGCGAATGGTTTTTTTATTAATTATTTGAATAAACTCAACATTAGTACGTTCTGGAAATAATTCGTGATTTTCAATTTTAGAACCCCATTCAATTAAATTAATCGAATCAACATTATCAACCACAAAAACACAATGTGGATTACCCATTCCCACGGCACCAGGATCACCCTCAATAGGCAACGATATCAGGTCAACATTTTTTTTCAATGGTACCATATTCCATACTAATTGTGGCTGGCCCATATTGACACTTATCAGACCGTTATCAGCCATTTTTGCTACCAATAATCCACTTCCAGTACGTATTATAATCTCACACTTATCAATTTCAGCCATGACTAGCCGTGCAATACATCGACTGGCGTTACCACACGCATCTGATAAAGTTCCATCTGAATTCCAAAATATTAAATCAACATTAGCGCCATCAGATTTAGTCATAACAACTAACTGGTCATAACCCACACCAAAGTGCCTTTCCCCAATTGCACAGGCCATTTTTGTAGTCACAGGTGATTCTGCGTGCCGTGCATCAATGATTACAAAATCATTACCAAGCCCATGCATTTTCAAAAACGGCAGTCCGTTTGGGTATAAAAGTGTTTTTTTCATTTGGATGATATAGCCCAACCGAAACAATCATTCCAGATAGGTTTGAAATTAAGAAGAATAAGACTTGACCCTTTCGAGCCAGCATCATAATACGCGCCACAGTGGGCCGGTAGCTCAGTTGGTAGAGCAACTGACTTTTAATCAGTAGGTCTCGGGTTCGGATCCCGACCGGCTCACCACTTTTCCAATCTAAAAACTTGGTAAAGTGGTGATTTACTTTAAATATCTCATATCTAAGGTTTCATAGATGTAAATTCACACAATTATCTAGGTAAAAGCTTATTATTTAATTTTAAGTTTTTTAATTATCAAAATTTTCGCTGCATGGTTTTCGTTTCATGCTAGAATGTAGAATATCTAATTTGTAAGGTATAGTATGTTTTTGGACGCTAAGAAATTTCGTGAGGCTCTTTCTACTTTTGCCACAGGAGTTACAGTTGTAACTACCCGAGATGGTGACGGGGAATCGGTTGGCATGACTGCATCTAGTTTTAATTCTGTTTCAATGTCCCCGCCCCTAATCTTATGGAGTGTAGGTAAAAATGCAAAATCAGCGTCTGCTTTTAAAGATGCAAAATACTTTTCAGTTCACGTACTTTCTTCAAATCAAATAGAAATATCTAATCGCTTTGCAACGTCAGGAGCCGATAAATTTAAAAATACAGATCACATAATAAATGAAAATAATGTTCCCCTGATCTCAGATTGCACCAGTCGGTTTGACTGTAAAAAATATGCTGTTCATGATGGTGGTGATCATTGGATCATATTGGGGGAAGTTTTGACTTTTGAAGATAGCAAACAGGAAGGTTTAGTTTTTTCAGGCGGATTATATGCAACTGCTACTTTAATAAAATAATTATGCATCACTTTTTAAAGCTAAGCTTTATATTTACCTGATAAATATTATGCCTACAGTTACAAAGTACTTAAACGGAAGCATTCCAATGTCAAAACCTAATCTATTAATTTTTATGGTTGACCAATTAAATGGAACCCTTTTCCCTGACGGGCCTGCAGACTGGTTGCATGCGCCAAACTTAAAAAAGCTAGCAGCAAAATCAACACGCTTTCAAAACTGTTATACAGCATCACCGCTCTGTGCTCCAGGAAGAGCCTCATTTATGTCTGGGTTATTACCATCAAAATCGCGCGTATACGATAATGCTGCTGAATTTGCTTCAGACATTCCCACGTATGCTCATCATTTAAGGCGTGCTGGATATCAAACTTGCCTATCTGGAAAAATGCATTTTGTTGGTCCCGACCAAATGCATGGTTTTGAAGAGCGCTTAACAACAGACATATATCCTGCTGATTTTGGCTGGACACCAGATTATCGTAAACCCGGTGAGCGCATAGATTGGTGGTATCATAATATGGGATCAGTCACAGGAGCAGGTGTTGCTGAAATTTCTAATCAAATGGAGTATGATGACGAAGTGGCTTATACTGCCACTCGCAAAGTTTATGATCTTGCAAGGGGAAACGATAACCGCCCATGGTGCCTAACGGTAAGCTTTACTCATCCTCATGATCCCTACGTAGCCCGAAAAAAATATTGGGATTTATACGATAATTGCGAACACTTGATGCCAACAGTTCCTAAAATGGATTATAATAACCACGACAACCATTCAAAGCGTATTTTTGATGCGAATAACTGGCGAGATTTTGATATTTCTGATGAAGACATCAAACGATCTAGGCGTGCATATTTTGCAAATATTAGTTATTTAGATGATAAAATTGGTGAAGTGATAAATGCATTAGAAGCTACTAATCAAGAAGCTACAATTTTATTCTTATCTGATCATGGAGATATGTTGGGTGAACGTGGTTTATGGTTTAAAATGTCTTTCTTTGAAGGTTCTGCACGAGTTCCTTTGATGATTAGTTCAACTAACATGGCTTCTATTTTAGTAACCAGTCCAGTCTCAAATATTGACCTAACACCAACATTATGTGATTTAGCAGGTGTATCAATAGAAGAAATTGCCCCGTGGTGTGAAGGCGAGAGTTTAGTGCATTTAGGCCAAGGTGGTGAAAGAACAAGTCCTGTTGCAATGGAATACGCTGCTGAGGGATCATACGCACCAATGGTATCTTTGCGCTATGGGCCTTGGAAATATAATCGGTGCACATTAGATCCAGATCAGCTTTTCAACCTTCATGACGACCCACACGAATTAATTAATTTAGCTAATGAACCAAAATACCAAGGAACCTTATGTCAACTCCAAGCAAAGTCTGAAGCTCGTTGGGATTTGGAAAAATTTGATGAAACCGTACGAGAAAGCCAAGCTCGGCGTTCGATTGTTTACGCAGCACTACGTAACGGTAATTATTTTCCTTGGGACTATCAACCGCTTCAAGATGCATCCGAACGCTATATGCGAAACCATATGAATTTAGATAATTTGGAAAATGACACCCGCTTCCCTCGTAATAAATAAATCCACAAATAGATTTATATAATGCAAACTTTGGAGACATAAACATGCAATACAAATGCCAACCCATAGCCAGCCACTTTATTAACGGTGAGTATGTAGAAGACACCAATGGCAAAATAATTGAATGTATTTATCCAGCAACAGGTGAAACCGTAGCTAAAATCTATTCTGCAACTCCTGAAATAATTGAGATTGCGTTAAGTGCAGCTAAATCAGCACAAAAATCATGGGGGAAATTATCGGGAACTGAGCGTGGGCGCGTATTACGGAGGGCCTCTGATATTATTCGTAAACGCAATCGTGAACTATCTATTCTTGAAACATACGACACAGGAAAGCCACTTCAGGAGACCTTATACGTAGATGCCACTTCAGGTGCAGACGCCTTAGAGTATTTTGGGGGATTAGCAGGTGCTGTTACAGGGGAGCACATTCCGTTAGGGGAAGACTGGGTGTATACTAAGAGAATTCCTTTAGGCGTTTGCATTGGTATTGGCGCATGGAATTATCCAACACAAATAGCTTGCTGGAAAAGTGCACCTGCATTGGCATGTGGTAATTCTATGATTTTCAAGCCATCCGAAATGACCCCATTATGCGCTTTAAAAGTAGCTGAAATTCTTATTGAGGCAGGCGCACCACCAGGTATTTTCAATGTTGTGCAGGGATATAGTGATGTAGGCGCTACACTTGTTGCTGACACTCGTGTAAACAAAGTATCATTAACCGGTTCCGCTGAGACAGGAAAAAAAGTTTATGCAGCGGCAGCGGCAGGGATGAAACATGTAACCATGGAGTTAGGTGGTAAATCTCCATTAATCATTTTTGATGATGCAGATATAGAAAACGCAGTTGGAGGTGCAATGTTGGCAAACATGTACTCAACAGGCCAAGTTTGCTCAAATGGAACCCGAGTATTTGTGCAAAAGGGCATTAAAGATGCATTTTTAAAACGCTTTTTAGAACGAGCTGCTAAAATTAAAATAGGCGACCCAATGGATGAGGAAACACAGTTTGGTCCTATGATTTCTGAACGGCAGCGCGATATTGTCATAGGTTTTATTGAACAAGGTAGAGCTGAAGGTGCTACTTTAATTTGTGGTGGCAACGCTATTGAAGGTAAAGGATGGTTCATTGAACCTACAGTATTTTCAGATGTTACTGATGACATGACTATAGCCAAAGAAGAAATTTTTGGCCCCGTAATGTCCGTTTTTGAGTTTGAAACTGAGGCCGAAGTAATAACTCGCGCCAACAATACTGACCTTGGATTAGCTGGTGGCGTTTTTACAAATAACATTCAACGTGCCCATCGTGTAGTTGACGAATTAGAAGCAGGTACTTGCTTTATTAATTCATATAACGATGCTCCTGTAGAAGCTCCCTTTGGCGGGGTAAAGGGGTCAGGTGTAGGCCGTGAAAATTCCAAAGCCGCCATTGAACACTTCAGTCAGTTAAAGACAGTTTATGTTCGTATGGGAAAAGTTGATTCACCCTACTAAGGATAACTTAACATGAAAGCCGATTTTGTAATAATAGGAGCTGGCTCAGCAGGGTGTGCCATGGCATATCGGCTCTCAGAAGATAGTAAAAATTCTGTACTAGTTATTGAGTATGGTGGCTCAGATATGGGTCCACTTATTCAAATGCCTGCAGCTTTGTCATATCCAATGAATATGAAAAATTATGACTGGGGCTTTCAATCAGAGCCCGAACCACACTTAAAAAATCGTAAGCTTGCTACGCCACGTGGCAAAGTTATAGGTGGATCATCCTCTATTAACGGCATGGTCTATGTGCGTGGACATTCTAAAGATTATGACTATTGGGAGCAATCTGGAGCTAACGGTTGGTCATACGCAGACGTATTACCTTATTTTAAGCGGATGGAAAATTGGCGTAGCGGTGGGCATGGTGGTGATCCAAGTTGGCGCGGTCGTAAAGGTCGATTACACATTTCACGAGGACCTCGTAAAAATCCTTTATTTAAAGCGTTTGTGGATGCTGGGCGTCAAGCTGGTTACGAAACAACCGACGATTATAACGGAGAAAAGCAAGAAGGCTTTGGCCCAATGGAGCAAACAGTTTATAAAGGTCGCCGTTGGTCAGCAGCTAACGCTTATTTACACTCCGCATTAAAACGGAAAAATTGCAATATAGTACGCGCTTTTGCTCGTAAAATCATAATAGAAAATGGTCAAGCCACCGGAGTTGAAATTGAGCGCAATGGAAATATTGAAATTATATCCGCAAATCGTGAAGTTATTATATCTGCATCTTCAATAAATTCACCAAAATTACTTATGCTTTCAGGTATTGGGCCAGCCAAACAACTAAAAGAACATGGGATAGACATGATAGCTGACCGCCCAGGTGTTGGGCAAAACCTGCAAGATCATTTAGAAATATATCTTCAAATAGCATCCTTAAAGCCAATCACATTGTATCGGCATTGGAATTTTATATCCAAAGCAATAATTGGAGCACAATGGCTTTTTACAAAAACAGGTTTAGGGTCATCAAACCAGTTTGAAAGTGCCGCATTCATTCGATCCAAAGCAGGTGTAGAATACCCAGATATTCAATATCACTTTTTGCCGATTGCAGTGCGTTATGATGGCCAAGCCGCCGCTGAAGGTCATGGTTTTCAGGCCCATGTTGGCCCAATGCGGTCAGATTCACGCGGGTCTGTAACCTTAACATCTAGTGACCCTAAGGACCCTCCAAAGATATTATTTAATTATATGAGCACACCCAAAGATTGGGAAGATTTCAGGAATTGCATTCGATTAACTCGTGAAATCTTTGGGCAAGAGGCATTTAAAGAATATGTAGGTAAAGAAATTCAACCAGGCAAAACTATAGAAACCGACGCTGAATTAGATGCCTTTCTAAGCGAAAATGTTGAAAGCGCATACCACCCTTGTGGGACGTGTAAGATGGGTGCAATTAATGACCCAATGGCTGTTGTTGACCCAGAGTGTCGTGTAATTGGAGTAAATAGATTAAGATTAGCAGATAGTTCTATTTTTCCTCGTATTACAAATGGTAACTTAAATGGACCCTCCATTATGACAGGTGAAAAGGCCTCAGATCATATTTTAGGAAAACAAGTTTTACCTAAATCTAATGTAAAACCTTGGAACCACCCACATTGGAAGACACAACAACGTTAACAAGATCAAGAGAGTTTTTAACTAACCAAATAAAATAATTAATTAATTATTTTATTTGACGTTGCACCACGATACCATTGGACGATTTTTATTCGATCTTCTTTGGAAATATTAGTTATATTTGCAGGTGGCATAGCTTGCGATACACCTGATTGCAAATAAATTTCTTTTGCTGCACGTGCTATATCCTTTGGTGTTTCAAGCACAAAACCTTTAGGTGCCCACAGCATACCATCCCAAACTGGCTCACGCGCGTGGCACATAGAACACCTACCCATAACTATATCATGAACATCGCTAAAGCCACTAGCTGAAGTAAACTTTTCTTCAAATTTTGTTAGAGATTGCTTTTCTAAACTTTCATAATCACCATCCCATGACGACGCTGTTGAAAGCGCCGCAATAATCAAGAATAATACAATTGTTGCCATCCATGTCCATGTTGGACCTTTTCCTGTGGCGTGCATTGTATTAAAATAGTGACGTATTGTTACACCTGTCAAAAATACCAGCGAAGCAATAATCCAACTGTATTCAGTAGCAAACGCTAAAGGATAGTGATTGGATAACATTAAAAATAAGACCGGTAAGGTTAAATAATTATTGTGTGTACTTCGTAACTTTGCAATTTTACCATATTTTGGATCAGGTATTCTATTTTCTTGAAGATCTTTTACTACAATGCGTTGATTTGGCATGATAATAAAAAACACATTTGCTGTCATAATTGTTGCTGTAAATGCACCAAGATGCAGCATAGCAGCACGGCCTGTGAAAATTTGATTATAGCCCCACGACATTGCAATCAGTAATATAAATAATAATAACATTAAACCTGTTGGATTATTGCCTAACTTTGACTTACATAGAAAGTCATATAAAATCCAACCAACAGCTAAAGAGCCCGCTGAAATTCCAATTGCCTGCCAAACAGATAAATCGGCTTTGGCTGGATCAATTAAATACAACTCTGCACCAAGCCAATAAACTATCATAAGCATGGCTGCTCCAGATAGCCACGTAGCATAGCTCTCCCACTTAAACCAAACTAAATGGTCGGGCATATTTTTAGGAGCGATCAAGTATTTCTGGATATGATAAAAGCCACCACCATGAACTTGCCATTCTTCTCCGTGGGCTCCTACAGGTAAATGCGGTACTTTTTTTAAGCCTAAATCTAAAGCTATGAAATAAAAAGATGAGCCAATCCAAGCAATTGCTGTAATAACGTGAAGCCAACGGACAGCAAAAGCAATCCATTCCCACATAATTGCTAAATCATTCATCGGTTTATCCTTACAATTTTTTACATTCTTATATGGGCTATCATTATCTTGCTAGGTTTGTTATTAATAAGAGAGTATCAAAAAAAAGACAACAATGTCCTATTTCGAAAATATACGTACGTTTACGCGCATCTATGAATTAGGCAGCATGTCAGCAGCTGCTAGAGACCAGCGGATATCGCCAGCTGTTGCCTCTGCACGAATTTCTCAACTTGAATCCCATTTAGGCGTTAGATTATTTCAACGCACAACACGTAGTTTAGCGCCAACAGAACAAGGTCGAATTTTTTACCGTGGCGCTTGCGTAATCCTAGAATCAGTTGAAAGTGCTGAAGCCGATATTGGTGATGTTACCGACAATCCTCGTGGTGTATTACATGTTGCTGCACCCTTAGGTGTTGGGCGAAGTTTAATTGCTCCAAACTCTCCAGCATTTACAGAACAGTATCCATTAGTTGATATTCGATTGCGATTAAGTGATCGCAAAGTAGATTTAACAGCTGAAGGTTTAGATATCGCATTTTTTTTAGGACATCCCACTGACTCAAACCTAAGAATTCGTAAAATTGCAGATTGCCCACGTGTTTTATGCGCTAGTCCAGAGTACATTTCTGAAAACGGCCATCCACATGATGGCTTCGAATTGCAACGTGGCAAACATAACTGTTTGATGTTACGATTCCCTGGAGCTACTGAATTTCAATGGGAATTAAATACATCGGATGGTCCTCGAAAATTTGACGTAAAAGGACGCCTAGAAAGTGATGATGGAGATGTATTAACTGACTGGGCATTATCAGGTGCAGGTATTGCAATGAAACCCGTTTTTGAGGTTTATGAATACCTTCAAAGTGGAAAATTAATAATAGTGGCAGAAAAGACAAAGCCTTCATATGTTCAAATGGCATGCCTTTACACCCATAGACGCCATCAAGATCCCAAGGCACGTTTGTTTATGGAATTCATGATTGAACGTATTAATCATGCAATTTCTGGAACTTATCCAAAACGTTAATTAGCTTCCACGATATGTAGAATACCCAAATGGAGATAGCAGTAAAGGTACGTGATAATGGACATCTTCAGACATACCAAACCTTAGTGGAACAATATTTAAAAACTGTATCCCATCTGAAACTTTATTGTATTGTGAAATATATTCACCACAATGAAATACTAATTCATATTCACCTATTTGAAACTCTGAAGCACTTAGTATCTGTTCGTTTGTCCTACCATCTGCATTTGTTACAACTTTTCGTAAAAGTTCTGGTTTATCATTTACGATTCGGAAGAGTTCAATCTCTAAACCTTCTGCAGGGCATCCGCGTGCAGTATCCAAAACGTGTGTAGTTAAATATCCAGCCATAAGATTTATCTCCGTTTAAAATCTATTTTTAATGTGGTTTTTACAATATAGAAGAGTTAATTAAACAATACTCCTTCAAATATTATTTGATACAGATTTTTATTAAATAGTTTATTATAATTCTTAAATAGGAGATCTTTAAGTATGAAACGCTACCCACGAGATATGCATGGCCATGGAAGTACTCCGCCCATTGCTAAGTGGCCAAATAATGCCAAAATTGCATTACAAATTGTAGTAAATTACGAAGAGGGCGGGGAAAATAACATCCTCCATGGAGATTCTGCATCAGAAGCATTTTTATCAGAAATTGTAGGTGCCGAAGCATGGCCAAATCAGCGCCATGCAAACATGGAATCTATTTATGAATATGGTGCGCGTGCTGGTTTCTGGCGCTTACACGAATTATTAAAAAATGTACCAGTAACGGTTTATGGTGTTGCTTCTGCTTTAGCTCGCTCTCCAAATCAAGTCCATGCAATGATGGCAGCCGGCTGGGAAATCGCAAGTCATGGCTTAAAATGGATAGATTATAAAAATATTAAACCAGCAGTAGAGGCTGCAGATATGGTAGAAGCAATTCGACTACACACCGAAGTAACAGGTACTGCACCACGTGGCTGGTATACTGGACGCTCTTCTGAAAATACTATTCGCCTTGCTTCTGAGACTGGTGCCTTTTCATATGTTTCTGATACATATGCTGATGATCTACCTTATTGGATAGAAGTTGAAGGTAATGATCAATTAATGATTCCGTATACATTAGATGTAAACGATATGCGTTTTGCAACTCCACAAGGCTTTAATTCTGGAACACAGTTTTTAGATTATCTCAAAGATAGTTTTACAGCTTTATATAACGAAGGTTTAAACGGTGTACCTAAAATGATGTCAATTGGATTACATTGCCGCCTCGTTGGGCGGCCAGGGCGCATTGAATCCATTCGTAAATTTTTAGAGTTTGTAAAAGAACATGAAGGTGTTTGGTTAGCTACGCGAGAACAAATTGCTGATCATTGGGCTAAGACACACCCTCATGAACGTTATGAGCGGCCTAGTGAAATGGATCGCGCTATGTTTATTAAAAAATATGGTGGTATTTTTGAACATTCAGAATGGATTGCTGATGCAGCATTTGATTTAGAATTAGGCTATTCACATGATACGGCCACTGGTTTACATAATGCTCTATCTCGCGTTTTTCGTTCAGCATCACAAAAGCAGCGCTTAGGCGTTCTAACTGCACACCCTGATTTGGCTGGTAAATTAGCACTAGCAAAACGTTTGACAACAGAAAGCACTTCAGAACAAGCTTCAGCGGGGATGGACAACTTGACCGACAACGAACGTACAACATTTACTATCATGAACACTGAATATGTTAAAAAACACAGCTTTCCATTTATTATTGCTGTAAGGGATCACACCAAAGCAAGTATTCTTGATGCATTCACGCGGCGCACAAATAATGACTGCGACACTGAATTCTTAGAAGCATGCCGCCAAGTCGAGCGAATCGCTAAACTTCGCTTAATGGACTTATTACCATGACACGCACAATCGCTACGCGCCCACTAATACAAAACGAATTTGCAATTTTTGGCGATGTATTAGAAATAACTGGCAAGCCAGATAACATAATTAACCAAGGCATGTGTGATCGGCATCATGATCTAGCAAATATGGACTTCAGCACTGGGCAAGCAGGTATCAGCCTGTTTAATTCTAAAGCCCGTAGCTTACCCTTTATGTTGGAAATGATGGAACGTCACCCATGTGGTAGCCAAGCTTTTATTCCAATGCACCAAAATCCATTTCTTATAATTGTTGCTAAGGATAAAGAAGGTAAGCCGGGTACCCCAATTGCATTTTTGAGTGGGGCTGGGCAAGCTATCAATTTTCACCGTAATATTTGGCACGGCGTATTATGCCCACTTCATGCGCCAGGTTTATTTGCCGCCATTGATAGAATTGGAGATGGTACAAACTTAGAAGAACATTGGTTCGAAAAAGCTTGGACCATCATCTAAAAAGCTTTTTAAACTAGCCATAACTTGATACTGGCGAGCTAGCCAATGCGGCAATATTTAATAAGCCGCGGACTGTAACCCCTGGTGTTACTATATGCGCACGATTTCCCATTCCCATTAAAATCGGTCCAACCTCTAGGCCACCAGCAACTGATTTTAAAATGTTACGAGTTGCACCAGCAGCATCTGAATTTGCATAAACCAAGATGTTAGCCTTACCGGTTAAGCGATTACCCGGCATCATAGTTTCACGCAAACTTTCGTCTAAAGCAGCATCTGTGTGCATTTCACCTTCATATTCAAAGTCTACTTCTTGAGCGTCCAGTATAGACAACGCTTCGCGTGTAACACGCCCAGAATGAGAATCTGCATTTCCAAACTGAGAGCTGGAACATAATGCAAGTTTAGGCTCAATCCCAAAACGACGCGTATGGCGCGCAGCGGCAATCATAGTATCTGCTATCTGCTGCGCTGTTGGCTCAATATTCACATGGGTATCTGCAATAAATAATGGGCCTTGATCCAAGATCACTAAGGAGAGTGCACCAACTGGATTAAGATCTTTATTGGCTAAAACTTGTTTAATATAATTTAAATGCCATTGGTACTGACCAAAGGTTCCACAGATCATGCTGTCTGCTTCACCCCTATGAACCATAACTGCAGCAATAGCGGTCGTATTAGTTCGTAAAATAGCCTTAGCCAAATCAGGTGTAACACTCTTACGTGCCATTATTTCATGATATGACTGCCAATAATCGCGATACCGCACATCACTTTCTGGATTAACCAGTTCGAAATCTACGCCTGCTTTTATGGACAGACCTTCACGCTCAATCCGAGCTTCAATAACTTTTGGGCGACCAATTAATATTGCTGAACCTGATAATTCCTCTGACATTGCCTGAACAGTTCGAAGAACCTTTATTTCTTCTCCTTCTGGAAAAACAACACGACGGTTATCAGTTTTAGCTGCTTCAAAAATAGGACGCATTGTAATGGCAGAACGGTAAACCTGTGTTTGTAATTGAGTATGGTAAGCGTCTAGGTCTAACTTATTTTTTGCCACCCCACTCTTAATTGCAGCCCTAGCGACCGCTACCGCAATTGTTGGTAATAACCGAGGATCAAACGGTTTTGGAATTAGATACTCTGGGCCAAATGTTAAACGTTCTCCTTGATATGCTGCACCCAATTCAGCACTCGCTGGTTCGCGAGCTAGGCCAGCGATCGCTTCTACACATGCTACTTTCATTTCGTCATTAATTGTTGTTGCACCTGCATCCAATGCCCCTCGAAATATAAATGGGAAACATAACACATTGTTCACTTGATTTGGATAATCAGAGCGGCCAGTGGCAATCAAAGCATCTGGAGATGCTTCACGAGCATCTTCTGGCATTATCTCTGGTATAGGGTTTGCTAATGCAAAAATAATAGGATGTGAGGCCATTTTTTTAACCATTTCTTGCGTCAATAAACCAGGACCCGATACGCCTAAGAACAAGTCAGCTCCTTCCATTGCCTCCATGGTGGTACGCATTGTGGTATTTTTAGCAAACTCAGATTTTTCAGTATTTAAATCATTACGCTGAGTATGAACAACACCCTTACTATCTATCATTGTGATGTTTTCTTTTTTAGCACCCATCACCATCATCATCTTCAAACAAGCGATACCTGCAGCACCTGCCCCTAAAGCAACAATTTTAATGTCTACAAAAGATTTTTTAGCAACAAGCAATGCGTTTGATGCAGCTGCTGCAGCAACAATAGCTGTTCCATGTTGATCATCGTGAAATACTGGAATGCCCATACGTTCGCGGCAAATACGTTCTACAATAAAACAATCTGGTGCCTTAATATCTTCTAGATTTACTGCACCAAATGTTGGCTCCAAACTACATACGATCTCTGCTAATTTCTCTGGATCTGTTTCATTGACTTCGATATCAAAGCAGTCAATACCAGCGAACTTTTTAAATAAAACTGCCTTTCCCTCCATTACAGGCTTTGAGGCTAAGGCACCAATATTCCCCAAACCCAATACGGCTGTTCCATTTGATATAACAGCTACCAGATTACCACGAGCAGTATAACGTTTTGCATCTTCTGGGTTTTTTTCAATCTCTAAACAAGCGTCAGCCACACCAGGTGAATATGCACGGCTCAAATCGCGGCCTGTTGCCATTGGCTTTGTTGCTCGGATTTCTAATTTACCAGGGCGCGGGAACTCATGATAATCCAAGGCAGCTTGTTTTTCGATCGATTTTTTTGTGTCTTTAGTCAATTTATTCTCCTTGGGTCAGATACAGGTAAAATAACCCATAAATTATTTAAATAGTTTATTTATATCGCTAAATTTTTAATTGATAAAAGTATTCAATTACATTTATGATAAGTATAAATACTGTGAGTTATACTCCAAATATTAAAATTAAACTTGGTTTGCAACACCACGCTCAATTGCTAACTCAACAAAGCTCGAAGCAACTGCAAGATCTTGCAAGCCAACACCAGCTCCATAGAACATGCTTGGCGAATTTTTTCTGGTATATTCGTTGGGCCGGGAATAAAGACTGGATTTTGAAAGCTCATTAGTTTTCCCCTAGAATTCTCATTACCATTATAAAATATTGTTGTTTGCAGAACAATTTTTTTGAAAATTAATATTTTTTATTATTTTTGTAAAAAAATACTGTATTGTCAGTAAGTTACTTTTTTCATAAGGTGAAAGAGATTTTCATTTATTATTGGAAAACCTTATGAATTTAAAAGATGATACTAATAAACTGAATAAAAGAGCGCGTGGGCGGCCTCGCGCCTTCAACGAAAAAACTGAACAAAACACAATAAAATCATTAGACCGTGCACTCACTGTTTTAACTAAGCTTTCAAAAAATCAAAACATAACCCTAACAGATTTATCACAAAAACTTGGAGAGTCCCCATCAACTATTTACCGAGTACTTACAACAATGGCTCAACACCAAATTGTTGAATGTGATGATAATTCCCAAACCTGGCATATTGGATCAGGTGCATTTCAAATTGGATCATCATTTCTTCACCGTACAAGTTTGATAGAAACAAGTCGCCCATTTTTACGCAGTTTAATGGAAGAAACTGGAGAAACTGCAAACCTTGGAATTGAAAAAGACGGTAATGTTTTATTTTTAAGTCAAGTGGAAACCTACGCACCAATCCGTGCATTTTTTGCTCCTGGAACGCTTTCCCCACTACATGCATCCGGCATAGGAAAAGCCCTATTGGCGCAATATAGTGATACAAAATTAGAGCAATTTATAAAAACAGATCTAGAGTCTTTTACACCCCAAACCAAAGCAACATTAAAGCTTTTAAAAAGTGATATACAAATCACTTTAGCTCGAGGCTATGCCGTAGATGATCAAGAACGTAATTTGGGAATGCGATGTATTGCTGCTCCAATAAAAAATGCATTTGGTGAAGTTATTGCTGGTATTTCTGTATCCGGCCCAACCAGTCGGGTAGCTAGCAACAAAGTCCAGACATTTGCAAAATCTGTAATTAATGCTGCGTTTAACATATCAGCAGCTATGGGTGCTAATATTGAATAGCTCTATAGCCCTGATAATCTTAGTTTCATGTGCCGGTTAACATCTTTGTATAATAGATAACGGAATGCATTTGATCCGCCAGCGTAACAAGCTTGTGGGCAAAAAGCGCGTAGCCACATATAATCTCCACCCTCAACCTCTACCCAGTCTTGATTTAAGCGATAAACTGCTTTTCCCTCAAGCACGTAAAGTCCGTGCTCCATAACATGCGTTTCACAAAACGGAATTACCGCACCAGGCTGTAATGTAACTATAGTAACATGCATATCATGACGTAAATCTGATGGCTCCACAAACCGTGTTGTGGTCCATTTGCCCTCAGTATTAGGCATCACAGTTGGCTCAACATTATTCTCATTGGCAATAATAGGATCTGGCGCATTTAAACCATCAACTGCTTCATAAGCTTTTCGTATCCAGTGAAATTTAGCTAAATTATTTGAAACGTTATGAATGCTCCACTTTAAGCCAGCGGGTAAATAGGCATACCCACCCTCTTTAAGGATATGCGTATTACCGCCAAAACTTATACTTACAGATCCCTCAACAATAAATAGAACACCTTGAGCCTGAGGGTCTAGCTCAGGTCTATCACTCCCACCACCTGGCTGAACCTCCATAATATATTGCGAAAAAGTTTCTGCAAACCCACTAAGGGGGCGGGCAATAACCCATAGCCGTGTTTTCTCCCAAAATGGTAAAAAGCTCGTCACAATATCACGCATTGTACCTTTTGGAATGACGGCATAAGCATCAGTAAAAACTGCACGGTCAGTCAACAATGTATTTTGATCTGGGTGGCCACCTAGTTCGGAGAAATACTTATTTTTAGCCATAAATTAATCCAGTTCATTTTTTGTTAATATCATATACTTTGACATCTAAGCCAAGACATACATTAGAAAATAGAATATTCGTAAAAATTTGAAAATAGAATATCATTTATTTGTCAAAAGGAATTATAAAAATCTAAAATTTTATAGTAATTGGTTTTATATGTGTAAAAATTAAAAGTGTTTTTTAATAAATTATTTTAGTGCTTTTTGTCTGCTTAGTGACCTGTATAAGTGTTTTAAACAGCTGCAAAGTAACGACTGCGTGCGCTAAGGCATTAACAAAAGCAAGGATGTTAAATATGAAAACTGTATTAGACCAACTTAGAGAAATGACTGTAGTCGTAGCAGATACTGGCGAAGTGGCCGCTGTTAAAGAATATAAACCAGTTGACTGTACTACTAATCCTTCTTTGGTATTAAAAGCATTAAAAGATCCCGCATCCGAAGAGTTGGTTGCGTTAGAAATAGAAGCTGGTCGCAAAACAGGCCGAACTCCAGAACAGGTAACTGAAATTCTAACAGTAGCAATGGGAGCTGAATTGGCGCCGCTTGTACCAGGTCGCGTATCTACAGAAGTTGATGCATGTTTATCTTTTGATACAGAAAAATCTGTAACAAGAGGTCGTGCAATTATTGATGAATATTCAAAGCGAGGTATAGAAAAAAAACAGATTCTCATTAAACTCGCATCAACTTGGGAAGGAATCCGCGCTGCAGAAATTCTTCAGGATGACGGGATTGATTGTAATTTAACACTTTTATTTTCTATGGCACAGGCTGTTGCATGTGCAGATGCTAATTCATTTTTAATCTCACCATTTGTTGGGCGGATCACAGATTGGTATAAAAAGGCAGAAGGCCGTGTAACTTATGCGCCTCATGAAGACCCTGGGGTAATGTCAGTTCGCAAAATCTATGATTATTATAAATCAAATGGAATCAACACTATTGTAATGGGTGCATCCTTTCGTAGTAGTGATCAAATTAAAGCGCTTGCCGGATGTGATAACCTGACAATAGCACCAAGCTTATTAGATGAAATGGGTAATGATAACTCACCACTAACCCGCGCTTTATCTCCAGAAAAAATAAGTGGGGTTGCTCCAATTTTAATGGATGAAGCAAGCTTTCGGTGGGAAATGAATGCCGATGCTATGGCTTCTGAGAAATTAGCAGAAGGCATTCGAAACTTTGATGCAGATCATAAAAAACTAATTAACTTAATAGCTACTCGCATGAGTGCGTAGTCTAATTTTCTATACTAACAATATAATAAACGCCCATAGTGGTTTTATTTGATAATATTATTTAACGATTATAATATAATCTTATTGTATTATATTCATCCTTTTTTTATTCAAAGAGATGGAAAAAAAGGGCTATTATGAAAATTTTGATTATTGGTGCCGCTGGAATGATTGGAAACCGTTTGGCTAAATCCATATTAAGAAATGGATTTAGCCAAACGGCACATGATATAATATTGTTTGATGTTATTACGCCTACCTTGGGTAGTGACATTAACTTAATCACTATCAAAACAGGCAATATTGCTGACCCTATGGTAGCCAAAAAATTGATCGCCAATAAGCCTGATATTATCTTTCACCTCGCTGCAATTGTGTCAGGTGACGCAGAAGCAGAATTTGAAAAAGGGTGGAATATAAACGCACAGGGTACGTGGCATCTCTTAGAAGAAATTCGTAAATTTCATATCGCTTCGGATGGTTTTTATACACCAAAATTTATTTACACTTCTTCTATTGCCATCTTTAGTGGTCCTTACCCTAATGCAGTTGATGACGACTTTGCCCCTAATCCAGAGACGTCATACGGCGCACAAAAGTTAGTAGGTGAAGTTTTAATTAACGACTACACTCGCAAAGGATTTGTGAATGGTGTTGCTTTACGTTTTCCAACAATTGTTGTTCGCCCTGGAATACCCAACAAAGCTGCGTCTTCGTTTTATTCTAGTATTATTAGGGAACCTTTGAACGGTAATGAAGCCATTTTACCTGTTAGTGATACTTTGCGCCATTGGTTTGCAAGCCCCCGAAGTGCCATTGGTTTTCTACGCCACGCAGCAATCCTAGACCTAACTAAACTTGGAAAACGTCGGGCATTAAATTTGCCTGGAGTTTCATGTTCGATTGCAGATCAAATCATGTCATTAGAAGCACTTGCAGGAACAAAAATAAGCAAGTTGATAAAACGTCAAGCTGATCCAGTAATTGAAAGTATAGTTACCCGCTGGCCTCAAAGTTTTATACCTGAGCGAGCTACATCATTAGGATTTATTGCTGATGATAGTTTCACCCAAATAATTCAAAACTACATAGACGAAGAAATTGAACCAGGTTTACTTAACTCACAATAGTTCACCTACACCGACTCATTAGTTGGTTTAATACTTACTCAGCTAACGGCTCTCCTGGTGTTGGCGGAGCAAAGCTATAACCGCCCCAAACGGACTGATCAAAATGGATCACGGAGCCCGTCATCATGCCACTATCTTCAGAAGCTAAAAAAGCTACCGAGCGTGCCACCTCCTTAGGATCAATTAATCGGCCAAACGGTTGTTCAGATGCAGCAGTTTCTAACCAGTTTTCGTCAGCTCCATGGTATTCTCGTTGAATACGATCCTCTCCTTCAGAAGCCATCCAACCTATGTTAAGTTGATTCACTCTAATTCTGTTGCGCATTAGGGCATACCCAGAGTTTCTAGTGAGTGTGGCCAATGCACCTTTCGATGCGCAATAAGGCGCAATAAAAGGTTGTCCAGTATGCGCTGAAGCTGAACCAATATTGACCATTGCCCCCGCTATGCCATCACGTATCATAATCTTGGCACTATCTTGCATTAAAAAAAATGGTGCCCTGACATTAACAGCAAACATATTATCAAATAATTCTTCTGAAGTATTTAACAGGTTTCCCCTATCAGTTAACCCAGCTGCATTAACTAAAATATCCACTCGCCCAAATCGCCTATCAGCTGATGCTATAACATTTCGACAATCATCAACCTTTGCTAAATCTGCAGTTTCAAAATGAACCTGCACACCTGTATCTTTTATAATAGTTTCAGCCACAGCCTGGCCTTTATCTGTGTTTCGCCCACATATTATGATACCCTTCACGCCTACTTGAGAAAATTGCCGTGCGATTGCAGCACCTAATCCCTGTGTACCACCAGTTATTACTGCGATTTTTTCATCCAATCGATTCATTTATAGCCTCATTTATTTAGAAAATTTTTTAAATATTAGCATATCATATATTACGTTCAAATTTTTTAATCTGTCAATTTAGCAATTTTTATTTTTAAAAAATACCTACTATAATTAATCTAACAGATACTAAAATAAGTATTGCATACATTATTGGATAAAATAAATCTGCTTCCATTCTTCGCACTATGAACGCACCTAATAGAGTTGCGCCGACTGCTACAGGAATAAAAATAACTGAGGACATAGCCATCTCAGTGTTTAGCCGCCCAAGGACTAAATATGGTCCAATTTTAATGAAGTTAAGTACAGAAAAGATTAAGACACTTGAGCCTGCAAATATCTTAGGATCTAAACGTAAAGGCATTGCATATATTTGAAAAGGCGGACCACCTGCATGTGCTATAAAACTGGAAAATCCTGAAACCAGGCCCCAAAATCGCCCTGACCAAATGTTAGTCCTACTAAAGGCTTTAGAATTTGATTTAACTTTTAGTATTAAACTCTGAAATACAAATAAAAGGGCTGTGCTACCAATAATTAATCCAACTATTTCATCAGATACAATAGACGCAGTCATCCATCCAATACCGATTCCTACCATTGCCATTGGCAAAATAGCCCAAATAAGCGGTTTGCTCCAATGCCCACGCCAAGCCCATAAGCTCACAGCATCCATAAATAAATAAATAGGCAATAAAAGTGCTGCTGCCTCTAAAGGCGGCATAATAAAGGCAAGGATTGGCACACCCAACAATCCAAATGCTCCACCGAACCCTCCCTTTGATAATCCGACAAGAAACACCGCTAATGTAATCACTGTTGCGCTAGTTAGATCTAAAAAAATAAAATCATGCATTAATTTCATCCATACGTGTAAAAACTTTCTTTAGGTATAAGGTCATATTTAAATTAGCAAACCCATTAACATTAGGTTTGCTACAACCTGCATATAATTACGGCTATAATATTATTACCGTGTAAGAGTTCAGACAGCACGGATTCACTGATGCTATAGCGCAAGCTCAGTTCGTCTTAGGTAATAGGTCTGTTTATATTACTTACGGTCTTGATTACTTTATTCAACTATAGCAACTTAAGTTTCTAATATTGAACCTGCTGAATAAAACTTTGATATCGACTAGGCTATTAGTCATTTAAGAGCAGCACTGGATTTAAACATTATTAGCCGTGATCTAGTTTGTATAATTTCCACAAAGATAACCCTAAAAATATTACAGCCCTAACAACACCTATTATTATGTTTGAAATAATTTCAATAATTAAAAAAAATAAAGTGAAAATTCTATCTCATGATTAATAATAGATTAAGCTTCAAGGCAAATTTAATTTATAGCATATGGCATAGTTATCTTATGGCTTGAGCCATGCTTTAATTAATCGAAAACATTCACGAAAATGCATTTCACGTGCAAATTGGTCAGATATTAAATGGCCTCTCTTAAAGCGTCAGACAACATTTTTCCTTTTTCAAGATCATTTGTTAATGTATGTAAAGCCATCTGTACTTCAGAAGTATTTACATCTTTCTCACGACAATTATCGACTGCCCATTGCAATAATAGGAGTGCTTGAGCCAGCTCATATTGTGTAAGTAGTTCTTCGGACCAATTACCTCCAAAGGCAACATTTGATATTTTCTTTTTAAATTCCATGATAAAACATATAGTGAACATTGAAACAGATTTGCAAAACAGAACCAACGCGAACACCTATCAAAAACTATTGATACGATTAATCGTAGGTTTGGCTCCAGCACAGTAACCTACGGGATTAATAAAGCACATGATGGCTTCTTTGAGAGGGGGTAATAATTATTTATTTTTCCTCTATAAAGTCAATTATGAAAAACGCAAAAAGGTGGCGTGTATTTGGTTTTCATATAGCTTCAAATTACTACATTTACGTCGGTTTCAAGATAGATAACAAAAGTAATATAATTAATTAATTGCAGCATGGATAAAAACTTTGCAGTAAATAATCGCGGAGCTGCAATTTGCATGATTGCAGCCATGTTTATTCTTGGGTTTACAGATAACTTCATTGTTTTTATTTCTGAAGTAATAAGCCTATGGCAATTTCAAATGCTTCGAGCTGCAATTGCTTTACCCTTGATTGCTTTAATTGCTTGGGTTTGGAGCATCTCACTACGGCCTAAACGCTTCTGGGCTGTAGGATTACGAAGTATTTTCTTATCAGTCTCAATGGTTTTTTACTTTTGGTCACTTGCCTTTATACCATTAGCTCAAGCTTTAGCTGGATTGTTTACTTCACCAATTTTTATTTTATTAATCTCTGGTTTAATCCTCCGTCAAAAAATTGGTTTATTCAGGATTGTAGCTGTTTCCATTGGCTTTATTGGAATTATTTTAGTTGTTGATACTAAGTTAATTGACCTTACTTTTTTTAGCTTTTTACCAGTGTTGGGGGGTCTTTTTTATGCAATGGCTGCAATTGCAACACGTCAATTATGTGAAGGTGAAACTACTTTATCTTTACTAGCAATGTTAATGATTGTTCAAAGTGTTGTTGGCGCTTTTGCATTAACTCTTATAGCTTTATTAGACCCCGAAATTCCTGTTGGGACTTCTGGATTTGTTTTGCGTGGCTGGGTGTGGCCAATTGGTTCTGTACTCCCCTGGATTATAATACAAGCCTTGGGGGCAATTTTAGGAATTGGTTTAATTTTTAAGGCATATCAAATTGGTCAAGCATCACAGGTAGCAGTCTTTGAATATTCTGCTCTCATTTTTGGCCCATTTTTTGCATGGTTATTAATAGGGCAGCAAGTGAGTATAATTCAATTTTTAGGCATTGCGCTCATTGCAAGTGCAGGCACTATAATTGCAATACGATCACTAAAAGAATAGTTAAAAATATATTGCACAGCACTAGGCACCTCATTAGAAAAGCGCTTGGGTGCTTCAATTACAATATCTACAAAAATTCGCTGACTGCGTACCGCCAACTGGTCCTCTTGTTCCACTAACTCTTCTAAAGCTAATTTAACACGTTGAATTGTCCGAGTACTTACATTTGCACGCCCATGCAGCGCCCGGTCTACCGCAGCTAGGCTGAAGCCAGCTTGCTGTGCAATTTTTTTATGAAGGAACTTATTTACCATTGAGGTGTTTTCATACATCTTACAAGTAAAAATAGTGATTATCTATAATTCAAAACTTCAAATAAATCAGGATTATTAAATGCAAGCCTATTTATCACCAGACGATTGCAGTTTAAAAAAGTTCACTAAAAGCCTAGAGCGCAATTTGCAGCAAAGCGATGTGCCGCGAGCTCATGATATTCAGAAAAATATACCAATTTATGATATAAATAAAATTAACTTAACAGAAAGTACTGATGCATTGCGCTCTGAATGGGCTAATGTCTTGCTAAATACTTCTGGTGTATTAATACTAAAAAATGCTTACTTTGATACTTCTTGTATCGACGCTGCAACAAAGATCTATAATAAAATTATCGTAGATGAAAAGACTTCAAGCGAAGGCAAGGAAGATCATTTTGCAGCCTCTGGTGCAAATGATCGAATTTGGAATTCTGCGCAAAAGCTTTGCGAATTTGATCCACTTGTGTTTGCTCAATACTTTGGAAATCTTGCTATTAATACTGCCTGCCAAGCCTGGCTAGGGCCAAGCTACCAAATGACATCACAAATTAACCTAGTTCGCCCGGGTGGCGCCGCACAAAGCCCACATCGCGACTATCATTTGGGATTTCAATCTAATGAAATAGCTGCAAGCTATCCAGCACACGTACATGACTTATCACCAGTTCTAACGCTACAAGGTGCTGTAGCTCATGTAGACATGCCACTTGAGAGCGGACCAACCAAACTGTTACCTTTCAGCCAAATTTACAGATATGGTTATTTAGCATTCAGCAAGCCAGAATTCCGTGAATTTTTTGAAAATAATCATGTTCAATTACCATTAAAAAAAGGCGATATAATATTCTTCAATCCAGCACTTTATCACGCTGGTGGAGCTAATATTAGTAATAAAGTTCAACGCATGGCCAATCTTTTACAAGTTTCATCAGCTTTCGGAAGAGCCATGGAAAATGTAGATCGTATAAAAATGACACGTAAACTTTACCCAATCTTAGCAAAAGGCCACCATAGCCTTAATAAAGCAGAAATTGATGTAGCAATTACAGCTTGCTCAGAAGGGTATTCATTCCCTACAAATCTAGATACTGCGCCGCCTCAAGGTGGATTAGCACCAGAGACACAAGCAGATCTTTTTAGGCGTGCATTAAGCATTGGAATGAGCTCAACAGACTTCGAAATTGAATTATCAAAACATAGCAGACGAAACAATGCCTAGAGCAGAAGGCCGCCAAAGTGAATCTAATAGCAGACAATGAGGGGATTTTAGTTATAGCTTAAGGGGAATGCTATTGGCGTAACTACTCTAAAAGGATTTATCTATAATGGAACAAGTCAAATTCACCCAAATGAAAGATGGCGACAAGGAAGATTATGAATTCTTAGCGCATCACGAAATTGAATTCACAAAAGGTACAGCCGATAGGTTGCTAAAAGCTCTAGTCGAATTAGATGAAGGTCTGTCAGGGTATAAGGTCACGCGCCTTGGGCACTCACTGCAGTCGGCCACGAGAGCATGGCATGATGGCGCGGACATTGATTGGGTAGTGTCTGCATTATTGCACGATATTGGTGATATTTACGCTCCATATAATCATGACGAATATGCCGCTAGTATATTGCGCCCATTTGTGCGGGAACAATGTTCATGGGTTGTTGAGAAGCATGGTGATTTTCAAATGATTTATTATGGAAAGCATGTTGGTGCAGACCCACATAAGCGCGATAAACATAATGGAAACGTATACTTTCAGGATTGTTCTGATTTTTGTGACCGGTGGGATCAAAAAAGTTTTGATCCACAATACGATACAAAACCAATTGAATTTTTTATTCCAAAAGTGAGGGAAGTATTTGCGCGCACACCATATGATCCAAAAGTTATTCGTCAAAACACACGAGAGCCTTTAGTCAATAATATGAAAAATAAATCATAAATGCTCTAGAAACAAATTCTTGAAAAGCCCAACTTTGTATTACCTAGTGGAATAAAAGTAAATAAATACTAAATCTATAAATAATATTGGTCCACCACAACGGATTATTAAATGCATAATAAAAAAATACTAAAAACAATATTAACAGCAAATATTGCATTAGCTTTATCATCTGGAATTGCTATTTCTGAAAACTTTGTTAAATCTGGCGAATGGTCATATTTGGCTGATACAGTTATGGGTGGCGTATCTGAAGGGCAAGCCCAGTACAAAAATACTTCTTCTGGCACAGAAATACGGCTAAGTGGCCAAGTATCCACAGCTAATAATGGTGGCTTCATTCAAATAAGATTACCAATAGCTAAAGGCCTTACTACAGACAAAATAGGCATAAAAATAAAAATAAAAGGAAATGGTGAGCGCTATTATATTCATATTAGAAATACTAGCACTAGACTTCCTTGGCATTATTACCAACAAAGTTTTGATACAGAAAATACATGGCAGGAACTCAAATTACCATTTGAGCTATTCAAGAAGTCATCTTCAATAATGCGTGGGAAGATGAATATCCATACAATTAAAACTATAGGCGTAGTCGCATATGGCAAAGATCACACTGCTGATATTTCAGTTAAAAGTTTAGAGTTTTATTAATAAATAATAAATTAAAATAACTAGAATGAAGAACTTTATCACTTAAAAGAAGGAAAGTGGAATAAGTACTAAAGCGTAGGGATTTAGTGTTCAGAGTGCTCTAATTATTATTAACTATTAAGTACTTACAATGCCACAAAGGTAGTGGCGGAGACGAAGGGATTCGAACCCTCGAACGAGTCACCCCGTTACTCCCTTAGCAGGGGAGCGCCTTCGACCACTCGGCCACGTCTCCGCTGGCGGGTCTATCTTATTTCCTTGGATAGTGACAAGTGAATTCTTTAAAATATTCTGCATAGCTATAGCTTTTTTAAATGGAGTAGAAATTATATAAATTTAGGAATAAAATTCAGCTTCATTGTAGCCTTGCAAAAAAAGTAAACCTGTAAGATCTGCAAAATTTAAGCGCGCATTACATTGCGCAGAAACTATAGGTTTTGCATGCAATGCAACCCCACAACCCGCTTTAGTCAACATACCCAGATCATTAGCTCCATCACCAACTGCAATTACATCATCAACACTTAGTTTCAGCATCTCAGCAATACTCCAAAGCGCCTCAACCTTAGCCTGTTTGCCAAGTATAGGCATTTCTACGATGCCAGTTAGTTTTTTATTATAATGCAACAGTGTATTTGCACGATGTTCATCAAATCCAAGGGCGTCAGCTATAGCGGTAGTAAAATCGGTAAAGCCTCCCGATACTAAAGCACAATAAGAACCATTTTGTTTCATTGTTTTAACTAATGTTTTTGCACCTGGCATAAGTGTAATACGAGTTGCTAGAACATGTTCTATAATTTCACTAGGCAATCCTTTTAATAAGGCAACACGTTCAATAAGTGCCTCTTCAAAAGCTAGTTCACCATTCATTGCTAATGCAGTAATTTCTGCAACACGATTGCCAAAGCCACCCTCATCGGCCAATTCATCAATACATTCTTGTTGTATCATAGTACTGTCCATATCAGCTAATAGGATCTTTTTTTTTCTACCTTTTATAGGCTGGGTAACTAGATCAATTTTTTGCTTCTGAAGACCTTCCCAAACTAATTCAAAATCAACAGGCATCTCTTTAAAGAAAATATCTGCAGCTACACCTTTAGCCAAACAAGAGCATTCATATCCCTCTAGCTCATCAAAAACTTTCTTAATAATTGATACTGATAAATTTTGTTTTTTTCTGCCCGCTATTAAAGTAGCAACATACATTTTCAAATTTCCAATCGTAAAAACTACATAATGTTTATTTTGTTATGCGGCATTTTCCTAAAATACCAGAATTAACACTTGCAAAACAGACCTTTTCTACATATTTTAGTCATTGGGACACCCTTCCCCAACGAAGGGCAATTATCTGTAAGGATAGATATTATGAGCATAAAAAAACCGGACATTCGTCCGAACAATCCACAATTTTCTTCTGGCCCCTGCACCAAACCGTCTACATGGACTTTGGATGTTTTGTCTGATGCTTCCCTTGGGCGCTCTCATCGAGCAAGCGTTGGCAAAAAAAAACTTTTGGCAGCAATCGAAAATACACGTACCGTTTTAAACATCCCCACTAGCTATAAAATTGGCATACTACCTGCATCAGACACTGGCGCTATAGAGGCAGCCATGTGGTCTATGTTAGGTGAACGTCCCATCGATATATGTTCATGGGAAAGCTTTGGCGCTGGATGGGTAACTGATGTTGTAAAACAATTAAAATTGGAAAATGTAACACACCACGAAGCGGCTTATGGCCAACTACCAGATTTGACCGCTCTAAATTTTAATAACGATGTAATTTTTACATGGAACGGAACAACCTCAGGTGTAAAAGTACCAAATGGAGATTTTATTCCCAGAAATCGTACAGGCCTTACAATATGCGATGCAACGTCTGCAGCCTTCGCTCAAGACTTAGATTGGGATAAGTTAGACGTTACAACGTTTAGCTGGCAAAAAGCTTTAGGTGGGGAGGCAGCACACGGAATGTTAGTTTTATCACCAAAGGCTGTAGAGCGTTTAGAAAGCTACACACCGCCATGGCCTTTACCCAAAATCTTTCGCTTAACAAAAGGCGGCAAATTAATTGATGGAATTTTCAAAGGTGCCACAATAAATACTCCGTCAATGTTAGCAGTTGAAGATTATCTTTTTGCACTAGATTGGGCTGCTGCCCAAGGCGGCGCATCCGGCTTAATATCAAAAGCAAATTCAAATTTAAAAGTGCTGGCTAATTTTGTTGCTAAAGTTAACTGGCTTGATTTTCTTGCGATTGATCCCAACACACGATCAAATACTTCTGTTTGCTTGAAAATAGTAGATCCTCGCGTAACTGATTTAGACGCAGTGGCCCAAATAGAATTTGCCAAAAGTTTAGCAAAACTATTGGACGACGAGGCTGTTGCCTATGACATTGGGTCCTATCGCGACGCACCTGCTGGTTTGCGTATTTGGACTGGATGTACAGTTGAAAAAGCTGATTTGGTTGCACTTATACCCTGGTTAAGCTGGGCGTTTGAGACACAAATCAAAAAAATATAGTACGGGAAGCCAAAGGCTAACCATTTTTCATATAAATCAAAGGAGGCTTAAATGCCTAAAGTACTTGTATCTGACAGCTTATCTGAAACTGCTGTTCAAATTTTTCGTGATAACAACATTGACGTAGATTTTCTTCCTGCATTAGGCAAAGATAAAGATGCTCTTCTAGCTAAAATTAGCGAATATGATGGCTTGGCCATTAGATCAGCAACTAAAGTAACAGAGAAGTTATTAGCCGCCGCAGATAACTTAAAGGTTATTGGCCGTGCAGGAATTGGTGTGGATAACGTTGACCTTAAAGCAGCATCAAAAAAGGGTGTAATCGTTATGAACACTCCTTATGGAAATATGATTACAACCGCTGAACATGCGATTGCAATGATGTTTGCTGTCGCGCGTCAAATCCCAGAAGCTTCTGCCTCAACACATGCAGGAAAGTGGGAAAAGTCTAAATTTATGGGTGTTGAATTAACTAGCAAAATTCTTGGTTTAGTTGGAGCTGGAAATATTGGTTCTATTGTTGCCTCTCGTGCCCTTGGACTAAAAATGAAGATTTTAGCATATGACCCATTCCTGTCAGAAGATCGAGCAAAAGAACTTGGTGTTACTAAAGTTGAGTTAGATGAATTATTTAGAAAGTCTGATTTCATAACGCTACACGTCCCAAAAACAGATGCAACGGTCAATATGATTTCTGCTGAGGCTATCAAAACAATGAAACGTGGTGTCCGTATAATTAATTGTGCCCGTGGCGGTTTAGTTGATGAAGGCGCATTAGCTTCCGCACTAAAGTCTGGTCACGTAGCCGGAGCAGCTTTTGATGTATTTTCAGAAGAACCCGCAACAAATAGCCCATTATTTAATTTACCAAATGTAGTGGTCACTCCTCACCTAGGTGCAGCAACAACAGAAGCACAAGAAAATGTAGCTTTACAAGTTGCAGAGCAAATAAGTGACTATTTAAATAATGGTGCAGTATCTAATGCCATAAATATGCCATCAATCACTGCTGAAGAGGCTCCAATTCTTGGACCATTCGTAAAGTTAGCACAACATCTTGGAGCTTTTGCTGGCCAACTGACAGATGAGCCCATTACAGAAATTAATATTAAATATGATGGTAAAGTTGCTAAAATGAATACAAAAGCCTTAGCTTCGGCAGCTATTGCCGGTGTAATGCAAGCTCAGAACCCTGATGTAAATATGGTATCTGCTCCTGTTATTGCAATGGATCGCGGGATAAAAGTATCCAATACAACCCAAGAAAAATCAGGTGTATTTGATAGCTATATCAAACTAACCGTTAAGACAAAAAAGCGCGAACGTTCTATAGCTGGTACAGTGTTTAGTGATGGAAAACCAAGATTTATTCAGATCAAAGGTATTAACATCGATGCTGAAGTTGGGCCATACATGTTATATACTACGAACGAAGATGTGCCAGGAATTATTGGTACATTAGGTCAAACAATGGGCGAACATGGCGTTAATATTGCAAACTTTACACTAGGCAGAAAAGCTACTGGTGGTGATGCCATCGCCTTGTTGTATTTAGACGATACACCAAACGTTAACGCCATGGAAAGTTTGCGCAAAACAGGAATGTTTCAAACTGTCAGTGCACTGCGTTTTGAAGTTTAAAAACAATACCAGTTCATAGGTGATCCAACTGGGTCACCTATTTATCTTTTAAATTTATTCTAAATTTAATCCCATCATATCAAAAGCAATTTCAGCAAGTTCTTCTGGATGCCCCGCTAGCATATCAGCTTCTGATGTTCGCAACTCATCAGCTTCCCCATATCCCCAAAGAATTCCAATATTATTAATATCGTTATTTTTTGCTCCAAAAATATCTACCTGCCGGTCACCTACCATTATGCATTTACTTGGATCAAACCCTGTTTCATCCAAAGCGTATTGTAATAATGAAGTTGTATCTGAATTTGTGCCATCTAATTCAGCACCAAAAACATGCGTAATAGCTTCAGTAAGACCAAAATGTTCTACAATTTGATTGGCGTATACGTGTGGTTTTGTTGTGGCAATAAACAAGCCAACTTCAGACGTCATTAGCGTATCGAACATCTGAAATACTCCATCATAAACCTCCGCATCAAACATAGCCTCTTCCTGATAGAAATCACGGTAAGAGTTTATAGCCTTAGAAACTTCGCCGTATGGACCAAGGAAATTTGACAAAATATGTGGTAGGCCTGAGCCGATCATGCCACGCAATTCTTCACTGCTAGGCTCAATATCACTGGTCTCAGTTAATGCATGTTGCAATGATTGTATGATACCTGATTGGCTATCTAATAAAGTGCCGTCAAGGTCGAAGAAAATGTTAAGCATTAACGATATTTCCTATTTTAGTATTACATCTAGATAGCTTTGCAAAAACACTAATTTTAAATACACATAAAAAATTTAGTGGTGAGTGCTAGTGGGTTGATTTTTCTTTTCTTCAAAAAATGGAGTAAGTTGGTATACAACCACAGAATTCTCATCCAAGGCCTGCTGCATTAATGCTCTTTCTTCATCGTTGATATCATGACCTTGATCAAGTCGTTCTTCTAGTGTCCCATATCCCGTCACATCCAATGGTGCTAAATCAGCCTGTTTTAAAATAGCCACAGTCTCTCGAACAGCTTCAGGCTCATCTACTCCAGAAGCAAAACACATAAGTGCTCCACCTGTTGCACCCTTAGGGAGGCCGTCATTTGGATTACGCCCTACTTCAACCAGAAGAGTAAATACTAACTGGGGCCGCTTTTGTTTTTCATCTGCCATGCGCGCGGGTATAGATGACCTGCACCCATGAGGGAAGTCTTAAGATATTAGAAATTTATAAGAATTAAAAACAATATGACCATATCAAAAGTAATTGTTATTTGTCACAAAAAAGGCGTGTAGTTATTTACACGCCCTTTTATTTAAAAACGTCCTAACTTTTTAGTCACGTAATAGTTCATTTATGGATGTTTTTGATCGTGTTTGTGCATCTACTTTTTTAACAATTACAGCACAATATAAATTCACACCCTTAGATGGAAGTGACCCTGCAACAACAACTGAACCAGAAGGAACTTCACCATAAGTAATTTCTCCTGATTCACGATCAAATATTTTAGTAGATTGCCCTATAAAGACTCCCATTCCCAAAACTGCACCTTCACGCACAATACAGCCTTCAACCACTTCAGATCGAGCACCTATAAAACAATTATCTTCTATGATAGTTGGGCCAGCCTGCATTGGCTCCAAAACACCACCGATGCCTACACCACCTGACAAGTGAACGTTTGAACCTATTTGTGCACAAGAACCAACTGTTGCCCATGTATCAACCATGGTACCTTCTCCAACATGCGCACCAAGGTTCACAAATGATGGCATCAATACCGCACCCGGAGCAATGTAAGCTGATTTGCGCACTATACAGTTTGGAACAGCCCTAAAACCAGCGGCTTGAAAATCATCTGCACCCCAACCTTTGAACTTGCTATCAACCTTATCCCACCAAGTACCACCTTGTGGGCCACCTTCTTGAATTTCCATATCTTGAATTCGGAAACCCAGTAAAACGGCTTTTTTAGCCCACTGATTTACATGCCACTGTCCATTTTCACGTGGTTCTGCAACTCGCAGTTTACCACTATCTAGCGCAGCCAGGGTAGCTTCAATAGCATCACGAGCTTCACCCTTTGTTTCTGATGTAATTTCATCACGGGCTTCCCATGCAGATTCAATTGATATTTCTAATTGAGCGTTTGACATAATTAGTTCTCCAAAACTTAATATAATTAACTAATTAGCTCCTATAGAGAAAACAGTGAATACCTGCAATGTAACATGCTGTAAGTAAATATATGAGAACGCTGTTAAAAAACCACGTATAAAATCAAATAAGTACCAATTATTTACTATTTAAAACACCAGTACATTGTTGAGGTAATTCAGCCATTGTAAAGTGGCGTGGGTGCTTACGTGCCTTTAATTTAAGTGTATCTGGATCTACCTTTTTTGGCTTTAATGCAGCCGTAATCCACCAAATTAACGTTTTGTCACAGCCATTGCCACCGCTCGATAAAGAATTAACAGTTGGCTTTTGTATTTTACATACCTTTGATCCGACTGGACACTTCAGCCGTACATGGAAATGAAAATTATGACCCCAGAAAGGCCTAATTTTTTGCAACCATTTTTTATCTCCACTTGCATTTTCGCACATATAAATTTTTGCAGGAGCACTCACAAATATGCGATCAACATTTTGATCAGAAGCAGCTATTTTCATTACCTTCATATGATCATTAGTCCAATTAGAGCTGGTTAATTTTTTATTATCTGAGCGTATGTTTATTGAAGATAATTTTTCCCGTTTTAATCGACTAAGGTTTAATTTTTTTGCAGGAAGCATCCAAATATCAGCATCTAAACCAAGTTGATGTGAAGCATGTCCAGAAATCATCGGTCCACCTCGGGGTTGTGAAATATCTCCAATATATAAACCATTCCAATTTGTTTCTTTGGCTACTTTTTTGCTTATCCGTTTAAGGTAAGCAATCATATTGGGATGTCCCCAATTACGACCCCGCGACAAACGCATTACTTGCCATGTTGGGCCATTAATTTCTAATTCCTCTCCACCAGCTAAACAACCTCTTGCATAAGAACCATATGCTTTTGGAGTTTGCTTTGAAGCTTCAGATTTATAGCCTAAAAGATATCTTGCCTCAATTTGAGCTGTTGTAGTTTGAGCGTATCCGCCAAACACCAATATAAGTATTATTAATTTAAGTTTCATGTGTCTTTACCCAAATCAAAGGAAATAGGCCAATAAGGAATAATATAATGACTGGTAAAATTCCCATACGCTGATTCTGCGTAAAGAAAGTAACTGAAGCAATTAAACTAGGCGCCATCCAAGACGTTGCACGCCCTGACAATGCATATAGTCCAAATGCCTCTGTCATACGATTGTCGTCAGCTTGTAAAACTAACATAGTGCGAGACGCTGACTGCAAAGCACCACCCGCACCGCCAATACAAACACCACAAATTAAAAATAAATTATCTGGGAGCGTACTTCCTTCCGTTAAGACAGCATTAAAAAATTGATGCCGTGATGTCCCAACAATCAATGTGCAGACTATAATTAGAATTAACACACACAAAATTATAACCAGTTTTGGGCCATATTTTTTATCAGCAAAACCACCTAAATATGTAAAAATAGCAGCTGCAAATCCACTGATAATCCCAAAAATTCCAATCTGGATTATAGACCAGCCCAGCACACCACTAGCGTAGATGCCACCAAAAGTATAAATTCCAAGTAATGCATCACGGTAAAACATTGAAGACACCAAATAAGATGCAAAACTAATATTTTTGGGCAATCGTTTAATTGTTGCACCCAATTCTTTCATAGCCTTACATATTACACCAGTTTGTATTTTTATTTTTCCATCAGGAACCCATAAAAAAAACGGAACCATAAAAATTATGTACCAAATTGCCGTTAGAGGGCCAACAGAGCGAGTACCTTCTCGGGATTCTACGTCTAAATTAAATAGTGGGGGATTACCAAGCATCGTTTCACCAGCTTTGTTTTCAGCTAAAAACAACAGCACCACAAATAATGATAATAACCCACCGACATAGCCCAGCGCCCACCCGTTTCCAGAAATACGTCCCAGATTATAATTTGTAGATATCTGAGGTAGCATGGAGTTAACAAAAACCTGTGACAACTCCATTCCAAGCATACCAATGCCAAATAAAATCATAATCCACGTCACAGAATACATTCCCGGGATAGCCCACCAGATACCAAATGCACCTACAACATAAAGAATTGAAAAAATTATTAGCCAAGGTTTGTGGCGCCCTGTAGTATCAGCAATAGCACCAAAAATTGGGCCTAACACCGCCAAAGTTACTCCAACAATTGCTGTCATCATTCCCCATAAGGATTGCCCCATTACTTGGTCTCCCACTACAGTAGAAGTAAAGTAAGGCGCAAAAATAAAGGTAATCAATAAAGTATTATATGGCTGCGCTGCCCAATCATAGGACATCCACCCCCAGATTTCTTTGTTATACTTTTCCATAATAGCTTCCAAGATGCCTAGGTTAATGAACCACAAAAAGCAGTATTTAATAATAATACTTCATCTTGCATAACAACACTAACACAGTTAGCAACATCCCAAAAAAGGAAAATAGCATGACAACAAATGGCACAGGTATCAGTGAAATTCTGATAATGGCGTTAGATCTAGCTTGGTGGGTTGTTATTATTCAATTTATTATGAGCTGGCTTATTCAATTTGATGTCTTAAATTTACGCCAACCTATTGTTGCCCAAGCTTGGTCAGGTATTAATCGCATAACGTCGCCTATCTATGACAAATTACGCCAGATTGTTCCGTCTATAGGCGGTATTGACTTCACACCGATCATCGTAATTTTTGGAATCCGTGCGTTACAAGTATTATTATACAAAAATCCATTCTAAATATTAAAAGCCCACATATTAAATGTGGGCTTTTCTATTGTTACGCTGAATTGAAAAAGCCAAAATTAGTCTACATAATATTAATTTATGCTCAATTAAAATATAATTAACCACGGCTTTTACGGGCAGCCAAAAGTTTCAATCTTAATGCATTAATTTTAATAAACCCTGCAGCATCCGCTTGATTATATGCACCAGCATCGTCTTCAAATGTAACATGAGCTTCTGAGTACAAACTATCATCCGACCAGCGGCCAACTGTTTGAACAGACCCTTTATAAAGTTTTAATCTAACAGTACCATTTACATGTTCTTGACTTGCATCAATTAGGGCTTGCAACATTTCACGTTCAGGACTGTACCAGAAACCATTATAAATCAATTCTGCATATTTTGGCATTAATTCATCTTTTAAGTGCGCTGCACCACGATCCAAGGTAATTGATTCAATTCCACGATGCGCCTCAAGCATAATTGTTCCACCAGGCGTTTCATAAATTCCACGCGATTTCATTCCAACAAATCGACCCTCAACTAAGTCCAGCCGTCCAATTCCATGTTTACCTCCTAGCTCATTTAATGCTGTAAGCATTTCAGCCGGCGTTAATGACTTACTATTCAGCGAAATGGGATCTCCCTTAAAATACCCAATTTCAATATGTTCTGCTAAATCTGGTGCATCTTCAGGATGAACTGTTCGCTGGTAAACATATTCAGGTGCTTCAACAGCAGGGTCTTCCAATACTTTACCTTCAGAGGATGTGTGCAATAAATTTGCATCCACAGAAAACGGTGCTTCACCACGCTTATCCTTAGCAATGGGAATTTGATGTTCTTCTGCAAATTCTAATAATTTTGTGCGACTGGATAAATCCCATTCTCGCCAAGGTGCTATTACTTTAATATCTGGATTTAATGCATATGCAGATAACTCAAAGCGAACTTGATCATTTCCTTTACCTGTTGCGCCATGTGCAACAGCATCAGCTCCCACCTCAGCAGCAATTTCAACTAACCGCTTTGAGATTAATGGGCGCGCAATTGATGTGCCCAGCAAATAGAGACCTTCATAAACAGCATTTGCTCGAAACATTGGAAAGACAAAATCCCGAACAAACTCTTCACGTACATCTTCAATAAAAATATTTCCTGGCTTTACACCCAGCAATTCAGCTTTCTTACGTGCAGGGTCTAGTTCTTCACCTTGGCCTAAATCAGCAGTAAATGTTACAATTTCACAGCCATATTCAATTTCCAACCACTTCAGAATAATTGAGGTATCGAGACCTCCTGAATAGGCTAAAACAACCTTCTTTGGCGCTATCATTTTTTTACTCCACATTTACTATTAATATTGATCATCGTTTATGTGGTTTGCCCATTGCGGGCAAGTCCTGGATGAAGATCTAGAGCTAAACAGCCAGCGTATGAAACTCAATACGCCATACAAATATCTTAATTCCAATTAAATGCATTTGAACCATTAACAATTTTTACAAATAAGCTTTATATATATTTTAAATCATCAATCTATTTTGATGCCCATTGCACCTTAAAATAAAGCTATTTAAACTGATAAATTAATACGAGGTTTTATAATGACATCTTTTCAAGAATTAGCCCAATCAACATGTTTCAAAATACGGAATTTATTTCCTGAAACACCTTTACAAAAAAATGAATATCTTTCTAATATTTATGGGGCAGAGATATATTTAAAAAGAGAAGATTTATCACCCGTTAGATCATATAAAATTCGCGGTGCGTTCAATGCAATGAGCAAGGCACTCAAAGCCGGGAGTTCTGCTAAATTTGTTTGCGCATCAGCAGGTAACCACGCCCAAGGTTTTGCATTTGCTTGCCAACACTTTGGTGTCAAAGGTAGAATCTATATGCCCGTAACAACACCGCAGCAAAAGATAATAAAAACTGCGAGTTTTGGTGGAAAAGCAATCAAAATTATTATGCAGGGTGACTATTTTGATGAAACTCTGCAAGCTGCTTTAAAATACGCAGATGAAACAGGTGCATCAATGTTACCACCTTACGATCATCCAGACGTTATTGAAGGTCAAGCAACTGTAGGTGTCGAAATCCTAAATCAATTGGGGCAAGCTCCCGATATGATAATTACACCGGTTGGTGGTGGAGGTCTATCCTCTGGATTAGTAAAGTACTTTGAAAATCATACAATTGATTTTAAATTTTGTGAACCACTGGGTGGACGTAGCCTTTATGAGGCTTTGCTAGCTAATAAATTAGTAACACTTAATCACGTAGATAATTTTGTTGATGGCGCAGCTGTGGCGAGAATAGGCGATAACAATTTTGCAATCTTAAAACATCAAAAGGTTAATGATGTTTTAGGCATACCTGAGGGACGTATTTGCACAACAATCATAGATATGTTGAATATAGAAGGTATTGTTTTAGAGCCTGCAGGCGCATTAGCAATTGATGCTCTAAAAGATCTAAAAGATCAAATTAGAGGAAAAAAAGTTGTGTGTATAGCTTCTGGCGGTAATTTTGATTTTGAAAGATTACCTGATATCAAAGAACGTGCATTACGGTTTGAAGGACTAAAAAAATATTTTATTCTTCGGATGCCTCAGCGACCAGGCGCTTTAAAAGATTTCTTAAACTTGCTGGGACCCAATGACGATATTGCACGCTTTGAATACCTTAAAAAATCTGCCCGTAATTTTGGCTCAGTGCTACTTGGTATAGAAAGTGGTTCAGCTGAAGGATTTAAAGATCTATGTAAGCGAATGACAGACAACGGTTTCACATTTGAAGACATCACAAACGATGAACTTTTAGCACAGTTTTTTTAGTATAACTTTACCTTAAGAGTACCCATGTTAAATATTCAATCTTTAGGTGATCAATCAAATATTCCTGATTTATTAATTGTTCATGGATTATTTGGGTCAGCACGGAACTGGCGTGCAATCGCTCGAAATTTATCAACAGATCGTCAAGTCCATGTCGTAGATATGCGAAATCATGGGGATAGTTTTTGGGATGCTGATAACTCCTACGAAGCTATGGCAAACGACCTTGCAAAAGTTATTCAATCTCTAGGGGTTACTTTAGATATTTTAGGACATTCGATGGGTGGCAAAGCTGGAATGGTTCTAGCTTTAACCTATCCTGAATTAGTTAATCGACTATTAGTGGCAGATATTGCGCCAGCAAAGTATGCCCATGATCAAAGCTTCAATGTAGCCGCCATGCAATTGCTACCACTTAATAGTTTTACTCGGCGATCTGAAGCAGATGTTATTCTTGCTGAAACTTTACCTGACAAAAATATACGTGCTTTTTTTTTACAAAGTCTTAAAATTTCTGAAACTGGGAATTCATGGCAATTGAATCTAAATGCATTAAGCACAAACATGGATAAAATAATTGGCTTTCCTATTATTAATAGCGAATTTAGCGGTGAAACTTTATTTGTACGAGGTGGCAGATCACAATATATTTTAAACAGCCACTTAGCAGACATAAAAACCCTATTTCCTAACTATAATTTGACAACAATTGAAAGTGCTGGCCATTGGCTGCATGTGGACGCAACTAGAGCTTTTTTATTAGCTGTTAAGGATTTCTTTGTTAGAAAATAATGAAAGTTGTAACTAATATTACAAATATGCTTTCAAATATGCTGCATCACCTTCTGATGCTAAATGACCGACCGCTAAATCTGGCTTGGTCCAATGGGCTGTATGATTAATCTCAGTGGGCTCAGCTAGCTTACGGACTGCTCGTGCTAAATATATGTGGCATACTTTACGAGCGAATAGGTTGTACTCTGGCATATAGGTATATCTCTGGTATGCACCCAACCGGCGCGTGATACAAATCCGCCAGCCAGTTTCCTCCAGTACTTCTCGATGAAGTGCTATAATTGGGCTTTCTCCTAAATCAATTCCACCACCAGGTAACTGCAACTCTACGTAAGGCTTTGATTGGAGTGTCAATAATATTTCCTGATTAGATAGGATGATCCCATACGCACCCGGGCGGTCCAGGTATGTTTGTTTAGAATCTTTTGGTTCGCCATATCGTCTCATTATCTGTCCATATCAAATAATTGTTTAAAGGACAGCATTGAATTGCGCTTTTATAAAAACGGGCTTATTGGAAACTAAGTTTAAAAACGGATTGACACAATGACATCTGACACTCTTATCAAAAAATGGGATGAACAGGTCCTTCCATTTCAATTAGACGCATCAAACATTCGTGGGCGTATTGCTCGTTTAGACACTCTTTTAGACGATGTCTTGATGCAACATAATTATCCTACGCAAGTATCAGCGCTTGTGGCTGAAGCAGTAATGTTGACAGCACTTATTGGCCAAACTGTTGAATTGCGTTGGAAATTAAGTTTACAAATCCGTGGCGATGGACCTATTCGTATAATAGCAACTGACTATTATGGGCCAGGTAAAAATGGTGAACCTGCAAAGATCCGTGCTTACGCTAGTTATGATAAAAAGCGTTTGGCAGAATCAAATGAAACCGGATTTAAAAATATCGGCAAAGGTATGTTTGCTGTTCTAATGGATCAAGGTGAACATATGAAGCCTTACCAAGGGATTACGCCACTATCACAAGGTTCGCTGTCACGTTGTGCTGAGACTTACTTTGCACAATCTGAACAATTACCAACCAGGTTTGAAGTAGTTGTCGGTGAATCTTCTTTGCCTGGGGAAACAAAATCGTGGCGAGCAGGGGGAGTTATGTTGCAACATTTGCCAAAAGCATCGCCTCTTATGGCTAAGGACCTACCAAGTTCTCCCGATGGTTTACTTACAGCAGATGATTTACTTTCGGGTGACGAAAGTGCCGAAGATTGGAATAGAGTAAATATTCTTCTAGATACTGTTGAAGAAATCGAATTAATTGGTCCAAATATTTCATCACCAGAATTATTAAATCGCCTTTTTCACGAAGAAACTCCACGCTTATTTGATCCTCAGACCGTAAGATTTGGCTGCTCTTGTGGAGAAGAAAAAGTTCGCAATACAATGTCTATTTATTCACAAAAAGACATTTCACATATGATCAATGAAACCGGAATGGTTACTGCTGACTGTCAGTTTTGTGGTTCACATTATGAATTAGATCCAAAATCTTTAGGATTTGAAAGTGTCAAAAACTAGCCTACCCTTGCGCTACTTCGCTTGCTACGCCATGATTTATTCATGAGTAAAACAGACATCAGTATAGATCAAATAAAAAGTGCCTTAGGGCAATATTGCGGAAATCAAAAAACTTCAGACTTTGACTTAAATGAAGCCTCACGGCCCAGTTCACATCAGTTACGCAGAGCAGCAGTTTTATTACCATTAATTTTACGCCCATCAGGTATAAATATTATTTTAACCAAACGATCTAATCACTTGAAAAATCATCCTGGACAGATAGCCCTACCTGGTGGAAAGTTTGATGGAGATGACAAAAACTTTATAGATACAGCGTTGCGTGAGGCTGAAGAAGAGATCGGTTTGTCTCAGAGCATTGTTAATATTCTAGGCACCTTACCAGACCATGAGACTGTTACTTCATTTTGCGTAACACCAGTTGTTGGGCTAGTTAATACTACCTTTAAGCCAAAACTTGATCGCAATGAAGTAGATGAAGTCTTTGAGGTTCCTTTAAGTATATTCACCGATTCAAAAAATTTTAACATTCATGATCGTATGTGGAATGGAATTGAACGCCAATATTTTGTTGTGCCTTATGGACCTTATTATATTTGGGGTGCTACAGCACGTATTTTAAGAATGTTTTGTGATGTAATTGGAGGCCATAATGAAATTAACCTCTGACTGGTTGCAAAATCCTGACACAATTGCAGTAATGAAAGCATTACAAGCAAAAAATAATCAAGTATTTTTTGTTGGCGGTTGTGTTCGAAATGGGTTGTTGGGTGTTTCAACAGCAGACATAGATATTTCAACAGATGCTAGGCCAGAACAAATAATTGCATTGGCAAAAATAGCTGGGCTAAAGTTTATACCTACAGGTATTGATCATGGCACAGTCACTGTAGTGGTCAATAGCAACTCTTTTGAAGTTACTTGTTTTCGAAAAGATATTGAGACAGATGGACGTCATGCTGTAGTGGCTTTCGCCGATGACATTTATGATGATGCAAAGCGCCGAGACTTCACTATGAATGCAATTTATGCATTAGCTGATGGGACCATAGTAGACCCTCTGAACGGATTGATCGATCTAAAAAAAAGACACGTTCGTTTTATTGAAAATGCTACAAACCGTATTACAGAAGATTATCTACGTATTTTGAGATTTTTCAGATTTACAGCACAGTATGGTGATCCAGCACTCGGCATCGATGCAGATGGTCTAGCTGCCTGTGCCGCTGGAGTTGATGGTATTAGTTTACTTCCAAAGGAGCGCATTGGTAATGAAATGCGCAAAATTTTAGGCTCAAAAAATCCTTCACTAGTTTTAGCCGCCATGGATATATCTGGTATATTGGCAAAAATTCTAACTGGAGCAAGCGCAAAATATATGGCAATTCTTGTACATCTAGAGCAGGCTGATCAAATTAATTGGCTTACTCGGCTAGTTGTTTTGGGAGGCTCAAACCAGACAGCCGCATTACGTTTAACAAATGCCGAAGCGCGTGAACTAAGGCATACTTTAAAAGCAATTGAATTAGGGTATAAGCCAACCGCTATTGCTTTTGAGTTTGGCAAAAATATTGCAATTTCAACTTCTTTAGCATTAGCTGCATTAACAGAAACCAAACCACCAATTAATTTAGAAGCACAAATTACCCAAGGCACTTCAGCTATATTTCCCATTACTGCAAAAGATTTAGGTGGCCTTCACGGCAAGCAATTGGGTGAAACCCTGAAAAAGTTACAAAAACTTTGGGTAGCATCAGATTTTACGCTAAAAAAACAGGATTTATTATAATGACACCAACAACCCTTTTATCCTTATTGGGCATTGCATTAGTGGCCGGTTGGACCCCTGGTCCAAACAATGCATTAGTTGCGACTAGCGGGGCACAATTTGGATTTTGGCGGACACTTCCACACGTAGCTGGAATTGGTATTGGGTTTCCATTTATGGCATTTTGTATTTCATTAGGTTTAGGTGCTGTTTTCCAACAAAGTATGCTAATACGAGAGAGTTTACGCATAATTGGCATAATAGTACTACTGTGGTTTGCATGGAAAGTTGCTACATCAGGGAAGCCAAATTCTCAAAGTGGTAAAAGTCGCCCATTTACATTTTTTGAAAGCGCGGCATTCCAATGGATTAACCCTAAGGGATGGATAATGGCAATGAGCATATCAAGTCAATTTGCAGACCCATCAAAACCTATGATTTCATCGGCTATAATAGCAGGTGTATTTTTCTTTGTTGGATTTACATCTGCAAGTGGGTGGACTTTGTTTGGCAAAGGAATGCAACGTTGGCTTACTACTGATCGTAGAGCAAACACGTTTAACTGGACAATGGCAGCTTTATTATTGCTCTCAGTTCTTATGATAGCATCCAGTAGGTTAAACACGTAATTTTTTACACATATACAAATCAATTTGATAAAGGGCTATTTATTTTTATTCGCTTTTTCTGGACAAGTTCCAGCCATCTGTTATCTGACGTATTAAGTTCACTTTTAACATATAAAAATTTTCCAAAGTGATGATTATTTTTAATCCTACCCGTAATGATATTGGTATTTAAATCATGACTGAATATACTGTTGATAGATTAGGCCAACTTGGTGATGGCATAATTGATAGCCCAGGTGGGGAAATTTTTGCACCCTTCACACTGCCTGGTGAACGAATTGAAGGTATCGTTGAAAAAGGAAGAATATTTGTATCTAAAATTATTAAACCAGTTGCAAATCGAATAAAACCTGCATGCAAGCATTTTAAAATTTGTGGAGGCTGTTCAATGCAGCATGCTTCAGATGAATTGCTTGCAGATTGGAAGATTTCAAAAACCAAAGAAGCTTTGTCACAAGTTGGTCTCACTCCAGAATTTCGTCCAATAATTAATTCTGGTACTGGATCACGTCGTCGTGCAACATTTGCTGCAAAGCGTACAAAAAAAGGTTCAATGGTAGGCTTTCGTGGGCGAGCCTCAGATATAATTGTCGAAATTAGCGAATGTCCCGTATCTGACCCTGCTTTATTAAATGGTATGCCAGCCTTTGCTAAATTTGCCACTTTGGGAACTTCCCGCAAAGCAATATTACGTATTAATGCAACTGTTTCTGGCAGTGGCTTAGATGTCAAAATTGATAATGGAAAAAAACTATCACCAACTGAAATTTCACAATTTGCACAGATTTGTTCACAATATAAGATATTAAGACTTATGTGGAATGACGATGTAATTTCACAATCACATCCACCCAGCCAACCCATGGGAGCGGCAAATGTAGTGCCACCAAGTGGTGCATTTTTGCAAGCAACACACACAGGTGAGGCCGCTTTGGTGGAAACTGTTTTGGAAATAGTTAGCTCGGCGAAGCGTGTTGTAGATTTGTTTGCTGGATGTGGGACCTTTGCGCTACCTATTGCAAGCAGATCCGCTGTTCATGCTGTTGAGGGCGAAGCAAATATGATTTTAGCATTAGATGCTGGTTGGCGTACCACAGGAGGCCTTCACGATGTACGCGCAGAAACTCGTGATCTCTTTCGGCGCCCATTAATGCCGGATGAATTTAAAAAAGTTGACGCAATTGTTATTGATCCACCTCGCGCAGGCGCCGCGTCACAGGTGGCAGAGATAGCAAAAACTAATGTTGCGCGTATTGCTTTTGTATCATGCAACCCATCCACCTTTGCCAGAGATGCCTCTATTTTATGTAATAGTGGTTACAGTTTAGACTGGGTACAAGTTATCGATCAATTCCTATGGAATCCACATGTCGAACTTGTAGCAAAATTCACTAAATCTAACTAAACTATTTAAAATACAGACAGATACACATGATAATATCATCTTTTAGAAAAAACTTGTTTGACTGGCTAAACACCCCAACAATTCGATATAGTATTCTAGCTATAATTCTTGTGAACGCAATTTTATTGGGCCTAGAAACATCGCCTACTATAATGCTTCGCTATGGTTTTTTATTACACACATTAGACAGTATTTGCTTAACTATTTTCGTAATTGAATTGGCATTAAAACTATTTTCTAGAGGCTTTCTTTTCTTTCAGGATCCATGGAATTTATTTGATTTTTTTATAATAGGAATATCTTTAGCACCCATATCTGAAGGTTTTTCAGTATTACGCGCTCTAAGAATATTACGAGTTCTACGTGCACTATCATTTGCACCTCGCTTACGTCGAACAATTGAAGGATTTGTTTCTTCGTTGCCTGGAATGTCATCAGTCTTTATTTTGATGGCTATCATTTTTTACATAGGGTCCGTAATTTCAACAAAGCTATTTGCTTCAGAATTTCCAATGTGGTTTGGTTCCCTTGGAAAGTCTGCCTATACATTATTCCAGATTATGACATTGGAAAGCTGGTCTATGGGTATCGTTCGCCCAGTTATGGAGATTTACAGTCATGCTTGGATGTTCTTTGTTCCATTTATCCTGATAACAAGCTTTGCCGTAGTAAATGTATTAGTTGGTTTGATCGTAAATTCTATGCACAACGCACATTCCGAAGAAGCCACCGAAGCAACAGATGCATATCGTGATGATGTTTTGAAACAGCTAAAAGAAATATCTAATCGGTTAAATAAATTAGAACGCTAAACTCGTTTTTTTATTGTGGCTACACCTAAAGCTTCAAAAACTTTTGCTTCGATTTCAGGCGCATTCATAGCTGCTGTTTCATACATTTTTGTTGGTGAATCTTGGTCTAAAAACGTATCGGGGAAAACCATGGCGCGGAATCTGAGCCCAAGATCAAATACGCCTTCATCAGATAATAATTGCAAAACATGGCTACCAAAGCCACCTACAGCGCCTTCTTCAATTGTAATTAGCACATCATGGCTTGAAGCCAATTCAAGTATCATCTCACGATCTAACGGTTTAGCAAAGCGTGCATCTGCAATTGTTGGCGTAATACCTTTTAATGATAAGGAGTCAGATGCTTTTAATACTTCCTGTAATCGAGCGCCAAATGACAAAATTGCGACTTTCGATCCTTTTTGGATAATCCGGCCTTTGCCAATTTCTAAAACACTTCCTTTTTCTGGAAGATCAATACCAATACCTTCACCGCGTGGAAAGCGGAACGCACTAGGTCGATCATCAATAGAACGTGCAGTAGCAACCATATGCATTAATTCAGCTTCATCAGCAGCAGCCATTACAACAAAATCTGGCAAATTAGCTAAAAAACCAATATCAAAACTTCCGGCATGTGTAGCACCATCTGCACCAACCAATCCCGCACGATCAATTGCAAACCGCACAGGTAAGCGTTGCAAAGCTACGTCATGAACTACTTGGTCATACCCTCGTTGTAAAAATGTAGAGTAAAGTGCACAAAATGGCTTCATTCCGCCAGCAGCCATGCCTGCGCAAAATGTAACAGCATGCTGCTCAGCAATACCAACATCAAATGTTCGATTGGGGTAATGCTCTGCAAATAAGTCTAGACCTGTTCCATCAGGCATTGCAGCTGTAACAGCTACAATTTTATCATCTTCACTGGCTTCAGCAATTAAAGCATTTGCAAATACTTTAGTGTAACTAGGAGCATTAGATGGTGTTTTATGTTGTTTACCTGAAGTAACATTAAACTTGGCTACACCATGATATTTATCAGATGATGCCTCAGCAGGTGCATATCCTTTACCTTTTTGGGTAATCGCATGAATTAAAATCGGTCCAGTTGCTCGATCTTTTACAGTACGCAGAACGTTCAATAATTGCTCCATATTATGCCCATCAATCGGACCAACATAAGAAAAACCTAACTGCTCAAACAATGTCCCACCGATAGTCATATGTTTTAACATATCACGCGCACGTTTTGCGCCATCCTGAAGTGTTGAAGGCAATAATGAAACAGCGCCTCTTGCTGCAGCCTTTAATTCTTGAAACGGTTCACCTGCATATAAACGTGACAAATATGTCGACATAGCACCAACGGGAGGAGCTATGGACATTTTGTTATCATTTAAAATGACGATCAAACGTTTTCCTAAATGCCCAGCGTTGTTCATAGCTTCGTAAGCCATGCCTGCAGACATTGCGCCATCACCAATCACTGCAATTGCGTCACCTAATCCATGTTCAGGAGCACCACCCAAGTCACGTGCAACAGCAAACCCAAGAGCAGCAGAAATAGACGTAGAGCTGTGTGCAGCGCCAAAAGGATCAAAGGGACTTTCTGTACGTTTGGTAAAGCCAGACAGACCACCACCCTTACGGATCGTACGCATAAGTTCACGCCTGCCAGTTAGAATTTTATGTGGATAGCATTGATGGCTAACATCCCAAATCAAACGGTCTTTAGGCGTATCAAAAACAGCATGAATAGCAGTTGTTAATTCAATTACACCTAGCCCTGCACCCAGATGACCACCGGTTTCAGAAACTACAGAAATAGTTTCCGCGCGCAATTCTTCAGCCAACTGAAATAATTGCGGGTCAGATAATTTTTTCATATCTTCCGGCGTATTTACACGATCTAAGATTGGTGTATGTGGGCGCTTTTCACTCATAATACTTGCTTTAATACCCTTAGTTAATTTTTACTATCATAAATTTCGGTGAATAATAAACTGTGCAACCTGCCTCATAGGGTCTGCCTTATTACCATAAACTTCTAATGCTTCGATTGACTGCTCTACCAACTCTTTTGCACGCAGCTTTGCTTTATCCATACCTAAAATTGATACGAAAGTAACTTTGCCGGCATTAGCATCTTTTTGTAAGCGTTTACCTGCAACTTTAGCATCTCCTTCTATGTCTAAAATATCATCCTGGATCTGAAAAGCTAGCCCAATAGATTTTGAGTAGTCCATCAAAGGCTTTTGGTCCCGGCCGGCCAAAATAGCACCTGCAGTAGCCGCCCACTCAATTAGAGCACCAGTTTTATTCTGTTGTAAAATAGTAATATCTTCTAGATTTAATAATTTTTTTGATGTTTCTGCATCGATATCTTGAGCTTGGCCGAGAACCATCCCTTGCATTCCAGAAGCTTGCGCTAAAGAATAAGAAAGTTTTACAATTTTAGCAGCTTCAGTATTTGGTAATTTAGCTAAAATCTCAAAAGCCAAAGCTTGTAGTGCATCACCGGTCAATGTCGCAGTTGCTTCGTTCCACTTAACATGAATAGTCGGCTTGCCCCGACGCAAATCGTCATCATCCATACAAGGTAGATCATCATGAACTAGCGAATAAGCGTGTAAACATTCAATGGCCATACTTGCTTGCAAAGCAGCATCTTTTGGGACATCAAAAATATTACTAGAGTAAATAGTCAAAAATGCTCGTAATCGCTTTCCACCATTTAAAACTGCATGGCGCATTGGATCTGCCATTAAACCATTGCCTTGAGTATCAAGCATGTCTTTTAATGCAGTTTCAACTGTAACCACCGTTTCAGCTAAAATTGATTTGAAATCAGCAGACATCAAATCAACCATCAAAAGGTTTTAAGACATCAGGCTGACCGTCTGATCCAAAAGTAATTTTGGCAACCTTTTCTTCTGCAGATTTTAATTTAGCTTCACAATGCGCTTTTAATTTAGCTCCACGCTCATACATGGATATACTATCATCTAAAGCAACTTGACTACCTTCTAGACTAGTTACTACTGTTTCAAGCTCTGCCATAGCTTGCTCAAAGCTCATCTCTGTAATTGGTATTTCGCTCATTTTGCATGCTCCATTAATACGTTCACGTGAGCGGCAACACTATCCGCTAATGAAGGTAAATCATATCCCCCTTCCAGTGTCGAGACAACGCGTCCATGACAATGATTATCAGCAAATTCACACAACATTTTTGTAATATCTTTAAAATCTTCAGTGCTAAAATTTAGATTAGCAAGGGGATCATTAATGTGCGCATCAAATCCTGCAGAAATTAGTAATATTTCAGGTTTATAAACTGCAAGTTTGGGGAAAATAGAATGTTGATAAGCCGCCATCAGTTCAGCACCTGAAGAGTATGGCTTTAATGGTAAGTTAATAACATTATTATGTGCGCCTATTTCAGAAACTTCACCAGTGCCGGGCCATAACGGTATCTGTTGTGATGTCACAAACATAATATTGGGGTCATTCCAAACTAAATCTTGGGTACCATTTCCGTGGTGAACGTCAAAGTCTATGATAGCAATACGAGATAATCCATATTTTCTAATTGCATATTTTGCACCAATAGAAACTGTTCCAAACAGACAGAACCCCATAGATTTATTTGTTTCTGCATGATGTCCTGGTGGGCGGGTAGCACAAAAAGCATTGTAAGCCTCTCCCCCCATGACCAAGTCGATAGCGGAACAAACGCCACCAACAGCCCGCATAGCGGCGTCAAAACTACCCACACTTACATGGGTATCACCATCTAAATTCACATACCCATGACTTGGGCAGGCGTTTTTTATTTTTAATACATATTCTTGTGGGTGGCACAATTCAACTTGGTCCATAGTTCCAACTGGAGCAGAAATACGTAATAAAGTGTCAAAATTTGGTTTTGCCAAGGCGTCTTCAATCACCCTTAATCGATCAACTTGTTCTGGATGTCCCGTAGGCGTTAAATGCTTATAGAAATCAGAGTGAGTAATATATGCTGTCGGCATAATTAATCTGGAGCCAACATATAGCCCGCGCCCCGAGCTGTTTGCAAATAACGAGGCACTTTTGGATCAACCTCTAATTTTCGGCGTAATCGTGTAATTTGAACATCCACTGACCGCTCTTGGCTTTGAACGCCATCACGTGCCAAATCTTCCACAAGCTTTGGCCGGCTAACTGGGTTATAAACATTTGCAGAAAAAATACGCATAAGTGCCGCTTCAGTTGAAGTTAGCTTCACCAGTGAATTATTACTCCATAATTCTCCTCGTGTGACATCATACCAAACATCCCCCATTTGCAAAGTTTTTGGAATAGCAACTGCCGTTTCTTCTTTTGGCACACGGCGTAAAATTGAATTAATACGTAAAACGAGTTCCTTAGGTTCAAATGGTTTAGTCAAATAATCATCTGCTCCCGCTTCAAACCCCATAATTCGTTCATTACTTTCACTCTTAGCTGTCAACAACAATATGGGTGTATCAAGTGTTTTTCGAAGATCTATTGTTAAACTCAAACCATCTTCACCAGGCATCATGACGTCCAATACAATCATATCAAATTCTAAGCCCTTCAACAGACGTCTAGCATGAGCTGCATCTCGAGCAATAGAAACAAAGAAGCCATTCCTTACAAGGAACTTTTGCAACAAATCACGTATACGTTCGTCATCATCAACAATTAAAATATGAGCAATACTTAAATCTGGCTTCATGTTAGTTTTTCTTTAATTTTAGTAGATCCAGACAGAATTTCACCATCCATTATTTTTTCTAAAACTAAACGAAATCCCATAACAGCATCGGGACCAGCTGCACGATATGCAGACCGCATACGTTTACGTTGTGCGTCTGAAAGTTGGCGCTCTAATTTTTCCCCATCATCTGTTAAGAACAGATTTCGCTCTCGCTTATCTTTCCGACCCATTCTACTTTCTACTAAACCATCATTAATTAATTGGCGCAAAACTCTATTTAAAGATTGTTTTGTTATGCCTAATATATCAAGTAAATCACTTACTTTTAAGCCTTTGCGCCGATTAATAAAGTGAACTGCGCGGTGATGCGCTCTGCCATAGGTATAATTTTGCAAAATCAAATCAGGATCAGATGTAAAGCCTTTATAAGCAAAATACATGAGCTCTATGCCTTGAAGTAATTGGTCATCTGTTAAAAATAGCATTGCATCCATACTGTTAGGTATTGTCATATTATGGCCTACCATATTAACTCCTACTTTTACTTATCCATAAACTATGTCAGCATTATTGACTTTATAAAAATCGAATGATAGCCCTTTTTAACTTTAGGCTAAAAATATGTCCACTTCGGAACTATTAGTGGAAAAAGTAGATAACGTTTTAAGGAGGAATTACATGATTGGTGCATATGATGATCGTGATGGCAAAATTTGGTTTGATGGTGAGTTGGTTGAATGGCGCGACGCAAACATACACGTATTAACACACGCCATGCATTACGCATCGTCTGTCTTTGAAGGTGAGCGAGCCTACAATGGTAAAATCTTCGAAAGTGTTCGTCACTCTGAGCGTTTAATTCAATCTGGTAAAGACGTTGATATTCCAGTTCCCTATTCTGTAGAAGAAATAGAAGCAGCAAAATATGCAGTAATGAAAGCAAATAACTTATCTGACGCTTACGTTCGTGTTTTAGCGTGGCGTGGATCAGGTGATGACATGGGTGTTGCAGCTCAATCAAACCCAGTTCGCATGGCAGTGGCTGCATGGACTTGGGGTGCCTACTACGGTGACGCGAAATTAAAAGGCGCGAAATTAGATATATCTAAATGGAAACGACCATCACCTGAAACTATCCCATGCTTTGCGAAGGCATCCGGTTTATATATGATCTGTACAATGGCAAAACATGCCGCTGAAGCGAAAGGCTGTTCAGACGCAATGATGTATGATTATCGTGGATATGTTGCCGAAGCGACTGGCGCTAACATATTCTTTGTAAAAAATGGTGAGGTTCATACTCCTAAGCCTGATTGTTTCCTAAACGGCATCACGAGACAAACCGTTCTGGAAATGTTGAAGGTAAAAGGTATTACGGTTCATGAACGTCACATAATGCCTGAAGAGTTAGAAAGTTTTGAACAATGCTGGTTAACAGGCACAGCCGCCGAGGTCACACCCGTCAGCCAAATTGGAGATTACAACTTTGAAGTAGGTACAATGGTTCGTGATATAGCAGAATCATACGAAAAACTTGTACGAATAACTTAAAAACTTTCTCTAAAAGTAATATTTATTTATAAATTATGAATAAAACTATAATAATCGAGCTATTAGCGCTACTTGCCGCCACCGATCCTTGGTGCTAATAGACAATTACCTTAGCACCAAGGATCGGTGCGTTATTTGGAGGATACGGTTCTGACTAGAACTGTTGATGCAGACGAAACTGCTAACACTACAAATATCCCAAGCATGAGCTTGCTGGATTTAGTACTCAACTCATTACAAGATAATAAAGCTGAAGAGATTGTGACAATTGACTTAAAAGGCAAGTCAACTATCGCAGACCATATGGTTGTGGCCTCTGGTCGTTCAACTCGACAGGTTGCAGCAATAACCGAAAAATTGCACACACGAATTAAAGATACGACTGGTTATATTGCCAAAATTGAAGGCAAGGGTGCTGGCGACTGGGTTTTATTAGACGCGGGTGATATTATTGTGCACGTATTCCGCCCCGAAGTACGCGAATTCTATCAATTGGAAAAAATGTGGCTAACTGATCCAGCTGAACCTCAAGACGTGTAATGCGAGTTCACCTATGTGTTGTTGGACGGTTACGAAAAGGGCCTGAAAGAGATCTCATAGACGATTATTTAGATAGATTTAACAAAACGGGTCGTGCCTTTGGGCTCGGGCCCGCTAATGTTATAGAAGTCGAAGATAAAAAAAGTGGCGGCATGCTTAATGAAGCAAATTTGTTGCGCCGCGCCATTCCTAAAGGTGCTTTTATTGTAATTATGGACGAGCGCGGTAGCGTTATTTCAAGTCCAGATTTTTCTGCAAAAATACGCACATGGGCAGACGAGGGCACATCTGATTTAGCAATAGTTATTGGGGGTGCTGATGGGATTGATCCTAGCTTACGTGCAGAATCAGATTTTTCAATTTCTTTTGGAAAGATGGTGTGGCCACATGCCTTGGTTCGCGTAATGCTTGCAGAACAGCTCTACCGCGGGGCGTCTATTTTAGCTAATAGTCCATATCATCGAATTTAGGATTTGGTAAAAGACAAAAGTAAAGAAACAGTGTTGTAGTTGAAAACAGAGTTTGATCCGAGTAAGTAAATGGAACATTTTAGTGGACACCATCATGACAAAAAAAAAGCCTGTTGTTTTATGCATCTTAGATGGGTGGGGCTTATCTGAAATAATTGAAGGTAATGCTGTTTCATTAGCCAATACTCCTTGCTTTGATAATCTTATGGAGAACTTCCCTTCATCCACATTAGTAACCCATGGGCCTGATGTTGGATTGCCAGTAGGCCAGATGGGGAATTCAGAAGTTGGACATATGAACATAGGGGCTGGCCGCGTTCTAAACATGGACCTACGCAAAATTGAACATAGCATTGAACAAGGTACATTTGGACAACTCCCAGGCATTACAAGATTTGCTGATTCAATTAAGTTAGCTGATGGAAAAGCGCATTTATGTGGAGTTTTGTCGGACGGAGGTGTGCATAGTCACATTGATCACATGATTAAAACAGCACATGTGTTGGAAAATTATGGCCTAACTGTTATCTTACACCTCTTTGCTGACGGCCGCGACGTCGCACCAAGATCTATTGAAAAATACCTGGCGAAGCTAATTATATCAATTGGACAAAATACTTCAATTGGTAGTGTTACAGGACGATATTATTCATTAGATCGTGACAATCGTTGGGAGCGCGTAGCTAAGGGCTATGATGCCATGGTAAATTCAAAGGGTAATCGTTTTAAAGATGCGCAATCTGCAGTTTTAGCAGCTTACAGCACAGGGCTTACTGATGAATTTATCCCTGCCTCAGTTATTGGAAACTATGATGGTATTAAGCATGGCGATGGCTTGATGTGTATGAATTTTCGAGCAGATAGAGCTCGTCAACTTATGGCTGCAGTGGGTGATCCTAAATTTAATAGCTTTGATGTTAGCCAACGCCCAAAGCTGTCTGTATTAACTGGTTTTGCAGAATATTCAGATAGCCACAACACTTACATGGATTGCGTATTTTTAAGTGATAAAATTAAAAATACATTAGGTGAGTGGGTATCAGCTCATGGCCTAAAACAATACCGTATCGCTGAGACAGAAAAATATCCACATGTAACCTTTTTCATGAATGGTGGCGTTGAAGTTCCTGCAGAAAAAGAAGTCCGGTATTTAGCGCAAAGCCCTAAAGTAGCAACTTATGATGAGCAGCCAGAAATGTCATCAAAAGAAGTTACAGTAAATCTAGTTAACGCAATCCAGACAGGTGATTATAATCTGATTATTGCAAATTATGCCAATCCAGACATGGTCGGACACACCGGTGATTTACAAGCTGCAATTAAAGCATGCGAGTCTGTAGATATTGCATTAATTGAAATAACCAAAGCCATAAAGTCTACAGGTGGAGCAATGCTTATCTGTTCAGATCATGGGAACTGTGAAACTATGATAAACTTAGAAACAGGTAATCCACATACTGCCCACACAACAAATCCTGTGCCAGTCATCTTAGTGGGTGGACAAGAAACAACAAAGCTCCGCAGCAATGGTAAGCTTGCGGATTTAGCCCCAACCCTATTAGAATTAATGGGTTTACCACAACCAATTGAAATGTCAGGTAATACATTAATTAAATAAGCGTCTACCCTAAATGATTACTCGACTGGAGTTTATATTTCAGCGAAAGTATATGTAAATAAGATTTAATGTAGAAAAGAACTGGAACTTAGTAACTTATTAATAGAAGTTAAAAAAGCAACGTATTAACTGAATAAGCACTATATATTATAATATAGAAAAATATAAAAACTGATTAATTGCATTGATTGGCACCACTTAGACAGAGGTTAAACTAACGATGAACAAATTTTTTATGGCTGCAATATTTGGTGCCTTAACTGGCGTCTTCCTAACAGTTCAACTTACTGGCCCTCTAATTGCACAAGAATCTAAGAGCGTAAAGTCAACATATGAGAATTTAGATTTGTTTGGTGACATTTTTGAACGGATAAGATCCTCTTATGTAGAGGAAGTTGATGAAGAAAAATTAATTGAAAGTGCTATCAGCGGGATGTTGTCATCGCTTGACCCACATTCAAGCTATATGGCTCCAGAAGACTTTAGTTCTATGCAAGTGCAAACCCGTGGCGAATTTGGTGGGTTGGGCATAGAGGTGACACAAGAGAAGGGCTATATTAAAGTAGTATCACCCATTGATGACACACCTGCCGCAAATGCAGGTGTCCAATCAGGTGATTTTATCACTAAAGTTGATGGTGAAAGTACGCTGGGAAAAACTTTAAATGAAGCTGTTGACCAAATGCGTGGCCCTGTTGGTTCAGAAATTATTATAACCATTGCCCGTGAGGGTGTTGATGAACCTTTTGACATTAGCATTATACGAGACATCATAGAAATTAAGGCAGTTAAGGCGCGTTCAGAAGGTAAAACAATCGTTTTACGTGTATCCTCATTTACAAGTAAAACATATCCAAACCTAGAAGATAGCTTGAAAAAAGAAATTGAATTAGCCGGCGGTATAGATTCTGTGACAGGTGTTATTATTGATCTGCGTAATAATCCAGGTGGGCTGTTAAACCAAGCAATCCGTGTATCAGATGCATTTTTAGAAAGTGGCGAGATTGTTTCAACACGTGGACGTGGCGCGCGTAATGCAGAAAGATATAATGCAACGCCAGGGGATTTAACTAATGGAAAACCAGTTGTTGTATTGATTAATGGTGGCTCTGCTTCAGCATCAGAAATTGTAGCTGGAGCATTACAGGATCATCATCGAGCTATTATTGTAGGTACAAAATCGTTTGGTAAGGGTTCTGTTCAAACAATCATGCCATTATCATCTGACGGCGCTGCAATAAGATTAACGACTGCGCGCTACTACACACCATCAGGTCGCTCCATTCAGTCATTAGGTGTTTCACCAGATATCCTAGTTGAGCAGCGCTCCTTACTTGATGACGATACAAAGACAGCAGAACGCTCTCAACGATTTGAGGCAGACCTCAAAGGATCATTATCAAACGACAGTTTGACAGAAGACGAACGTAAACTTCTAGAAACAGAGCGTGCAGAACAAGAGGCAACAGCAGAGTTACGTAATGAGGATTATCAATTGTCTTATGCGTTAGACTTATTGAAAGGGCTTGCGACATTGTCGCAGAAATAAATATGACTGAAGAAGAGATCTTACTTTTACCCTACCGCCCTTGTGTTGGTATCATGCTTTACAATTCTCAAGGTAGCGTTTTTGCAGCTCAACGGTTAGACAGTGCGCAGGACGCCTGGCAAATGCCTCAAGGTGGTGTTGAAAAAGATGAAGATCCTCGTTGCGCGGCATTACGTGAATTAGAGGAAGAGACAGGCATTACAGCCCACGCTGTAGAAATTATAGCGGAAACCGAAAATTGGATACCCTATGATTTACCACATCACTTAGTTCACCGCCTATGGAATGGCCGCTACCGTGGGCAAAAGCAACGCTGGTTTTTGATGAAGTTTATAGGTGATGATTCCATGGTCAATATCCAAACTGAAATTCCTGAATTTTCGCGTTGGTGTTGGCTTAACCCCGAAGAACTTTTAGATAAAATCGTTCCATTTAAACGGAATACATATGAAAAAGTAATTCGCGAATTTAAAACTCTTATTGAATAAACATAGATTAGCTATCTGATAAAAATTTCCTAATTTGAGATAAGAAAACTTATTTATATGAAACTCAAATCCTTCAAGATATTACAATACTATTATTTAACTTTATGGCATGATTGATTTATGCGTCATTGGGGCGGGACCTGCAGGGTTAATGGCTGCCGAAACTGCAGTTGATCGAGGTCTTTCAGTTTTAATTATTGACGCCAAGCCATCTTTTGGACGAAAATTTTTAATGGCAGGGAAGTCTGGCTTAAATCTAACCAAAAATGAACCCTTCGAAAACTTTCTCCGCTCTTATAATGATGCAACAGAGTGGCTCTCCCCAATAATTAAAGAATTTGATAATCAGTCAGCTATAAATTGGGCACAAAACTTAGGTCAAACTATTTTCACTGGGTCATCCAATCGTGTATTTCCAACAAATATGAAAGCATCACCCTTATTAAGAGCTTGGCTAATAAGGCTTTCTGATAAAGGCGTTAAATTTAACCAAGGGTGGCGCTGGTTAGGGTGGGAAAATGAAGATGCTGTTTTTCAGACCAGTGGAGGGAAAAAGTTTATAAAATCTCGCACAACAGTTTTAGCTTTAGGGGGAGCCAGCTGGTCACGTTTGGGGTCAGATGGAGAGTGGGCAAATATTTTAGCAGATCAAGACATTCCAATTACACCCTTTAAGCCTAGCAATATGGGGTTTTCAGTAAACTGGTCTAAACACATGCTGCCACATTTTGGTTCACCTATAAAATCTATTCGCCTTACATCAGGAAGTTTTTCCTCACTTGGGGAATGTGTTATCTCATCCAAAGGCTTAGAGGGCAGCGGTATTTATGCAGCCAGTAAATCAATGCGTGAGGGGAACCCACTAATGCTGGACTTATTGCCTGACTTAGATCTCAGAACGCTTATTAGCCGTTTTGAAAAATTACCTAAAAAAGCTTCGCGAAGTACAATAGTTAGAAAGGTATTGCGCCTTGATAAAGCCAAAACCGCAATATTTAATGAATTTTCGCAAGGCGCACAACTCAAAAACATTATTACAATAGCTAAAGCGCTTCTTATCTCACATTTAGGACCGCGCCCAATAGAAGAGGCAATTTCCACAGCGGGAGGCGTACCGCGGTTAGCTTTAAACAATCAGCTGATGTTAAAATCTAAGCCAGGTATTTTTTGTGCTGGTGAAATGTTAGATTGGGAAGCCCCAACAGGGGGATATTTAATTACTGGCTGCTTAGCTACAGGAAAATGTGCAGGGTCTGGTGCATCAGATTTTATTTTACTTTAATAAAGTGCAGATACGGTTACATAAGCAGGGCGTTTAATTTGGTGGCGGAAATAATCACGGAGCCTTCCATCTGGCAGGTCAAATTTTGCTACTCGCGCCCAGCCACCAATATGTGTCAAGATTATATCAGGAATAGTAAATTTTTCTCCCATCAAATTTGGACCCTCAATCATTCGATCATCTAAAGTCTTTAGCGATTTAGAAAATTCCCACCGTAGAGTTTCTTTAATACCTTTCACGCGCTTATCTTCAGGAAGTACAAAGGTATGTCTTGCCGCAGTCCACAGTACAGCATCCAATTCATCAAGAATGAATTGAGTTAGGCTATCCTGCTTCGCACGCTCAATTGTTCCCGCTGGGTAAGTAAGTTGACCATGTTTATCTGCTAGGTAAGTAATAATCGCTGTAGAATCATTAATAATAGTGCCATCCACATTCAGACTAGGTACTTTGCCAGATGGGTTCACTAGCTTAGCTTCTTCAGATTGGGCACTTGCTTTTATATGTTCATATTCAAGTCCAATTTCATGCATTGCCCATAGGACTCGCATCGCCCGTGTTTTTATACTTCCAATAACTTTATACACAAATTCTCTCCTATTTAGGCCGCATCATTGATATACGTATAAAAGCCCGCTCCAGCATTGCTTGTTCAGGTATCTTAGAAGAAGATCGCAGAGATAAGTCAGTATCCATCAAGACACTAAGCGCTTTTTCCAACCGTGATGAACCCCAACTTCGAGCTTGCCTTACCATGCGGTCTTTGCGGAAGCCAAAAACAGGTGGGCGTGCACGCGACAAAGCAATATCAGCTCCAGATGGGTGAGTGGCTGCTAAATGTAAGTTACGAAAGTGCCGCGTTGCAGAAATACACATCGTTGTTGGGTTAACGCCTTGGCCAAATAAGCGGTTCAAAATTGGGCTTACTTCCGCAGACTTTGCGTCTGCCATAATATGTATAACCTCATCAAGACCCACATCAATTGTAGCAGGCGTACAAGCTTCAATATCTTCAGATGTAATTGGGGTATCATCGTTATATTTATAGAGACTAAGTTTTTCCAACATTTGGTTTAAGTCACCTGGATCAAGGCTACGCCCTAAAGATAGTAAGTCCTTTTTTGCTTCGCCAAAAAAATTAGTGAGTTTGCTTTTTACAGCTAATGAAATAATTTCGTCGTCGCTAACGGGATCATTAAATATACCGATAGCAACAGTATTTTGTGGCCCCTCAAATACCTTGCGCAATTTAGATCGTGCATTTAATTGTCCTGCAGTCACAACTAAACACGCATCACCCTCTCGCCACTCTTTAATTGCACCTTCAATAATTGAAGACACTCCATCTGCAGCGGTTTCAACAAATACTGCGCGTGGGCCTGGGAAAAACCCAATAGACTTTAAGCTGTCTAAAATAAGAGATGGCTCTTTTCGCAGGTCAGCACCAGAAATACGCGTTAAACGCATTTCTTCTTCTGCTTTGGTGCCAACAAGTGATTTAAGTAGTTCTTGCCTACGCAATCCAACACGCATTGCGTCAGCACCATAGATGAGAATAGCACAGTGACTTAAATCAGGTTTAGAAAAGTAACTAACGGCCTTAGCACCTGTTAATTTCATTCCAACCAATCCTTAGCTGTAATGTTTAAAAGTATAACAATTTTATCAGCCATATCACGTGATAAACGTACATTGGCATCAAGTTCTGCAACTGCAGTTGGGTAAGTGCCAGAAGTTGCACTATAGGCAGTATTAGATATTACAATATTTTTATAGACAACAGCTTTAGTGGAAATATCTATTAAACTGAATTTAGTTTCACCCTGCAATGTATAGCGCGTAACATCATTATCTTCAGAAATTGTTAAATTATCTACGTTTACAGTCGATAAATAATTAAGTGAATAAAGTGCATCCCCACTTGGTAGGCCTAGTCGATCAATTAAGCGATCACGAAACTCAAAGGAATTTCGGCCCTCTAATACACTTACATTAATTTTACCAAAAATTTTGTTTGCCGCTTTATTTGGCCCATAAACAGCTTCAAAACCACACGCAGCTAAAGGCAAAATACATGCTATAAAACACCCTTTACTAAATAACGACATTCACAATCTTTCCAGGAACTATAATTAATTTTTTATGTACTTTTCCATCTAAAATTCGAATAACAGCTGGTCGATCAAGGACTATTTTCTCAATTTCACTTTTTGATAGATCAACACTTACTTCAATTTCATCACGACGCTTCCCGTTAACTTGAATGGGTATAATCACTGTATCATTAACTAAAATAGATTTATTCACAACAGGCCACTTTGTGCCTGTAACCATTCCAACACCGCCTAAGGTTGCCCAAATTTCTTCAGATAAGTGTGGTGTCATTGGTTGCATCAATTGAGCCATAGTGAGCATAGCCGTAGTCTTCGCCACCCTACTGGCCTTTGACTTAGCTAGTACATTAGTAAATTGGTATAGCGCAGCAACAGACTTATTAAATGCAAAACCTTCAATACCTGCCGTGACAGCATTTATTGCGATATTTCTAGCCTTATCGAGTGCAGCATCTTCTGAGAAATCTATATTGTCCTGTTCTGACAATTCCACAGTTAGCCGCCAAACCCGCTGAAGATGTTTCCATGCGGCCTCAGCACCAGAAGCTGTCCACTCAACATCACGCTCTGGTGGACTATCTGACATAACAAACCAACGCGCAGTGTCCGCACCGTACTGATCAATAATATCATCAGGATCGACAACATTCTTTTTTGATTTAGACATCTTTATAGATTGCCCAACCGTAACTTCACGGCCATCAAATGTTTCAAATGAATTGCCATTCTTTAGTTTAATGTCATCAGGGTTTAACCACTTTCCATCAGGATCTTGGTATGTTGCATGACACACCATCCCCTGCGTGAACAAAGCATTAAAAGGTTCAATTGATTTTTGTGGTAAGTGTCCCGTCGCATTCATCGCACGTGCAAAAAATCTAGAGTAAAGAAGATGTAATATCGCATGCTCCACACCTCCAATATATTGGTCCACATTCATCCAGTAATTTGCCTCTATTGCGTCAGTTGGTGTGAGAGACGTGGGGGCTGTAAAGCGTGCATAATACCAAGATGAATCTACGAAAGTATCCATCGTATCCGTTTCACGATGCGCAGGCCCTCCACATAGTGGACACTTACAATTGCGCCATACATCATGTCGATCTAATGGATTACCTGGTTTGTCGAATGTTACGTCCTTAGGCAATACAACTGGTAAATTTTCTTTTTTTTCTGGAACCACGCCACAATCTTCACAATGCACAATTGGAATTGGGCACCCCCAATAACGTTGCCTGGATACACCCCAATCACGAAGGCGATAATTAGTTGTTGCCTCTCCAATGCCTTTTTTTGAAATACGTTTAACAACTTCAGCTTTGCCTTCCTCAATTGTCATCCCATCCAAGAACCGGGAATTAATTAAATTACCAGGCCCTACAAAAGCGTCATCACCAATTTTAAATGTATCTGGATCTTGGCCTACTGGACAAACTACAGGCGTAACTATTAGGCCATACTTCCGAGCAAAATCTAGGTCACGTTGATCGTGTGCTGGGCAACCAAAAATTGCACCAGTACCATATCCCATAAGGATAAAGTTAGCAATATAGATAGGCATTTCCCAAGCATCGTTAAAGGGGTGCGTTACGGTAATACCGGTATCAAAGCCCCTTTTTTCAGTTGTTTCCAAGGCCTCCTCAGTAGTTCCTATTTGGCGACATTCAACATTAAATGTGGCAAGCTCTGGATTGGTTTTTTCCAGCTCTCTAGCCAACGGATGATCACAGGAGATCGCAGCAAAGGATGCGCCAAACAATGTATCAGGGCGAGTGGTATATACTTCTAATTCCTCAAAGCCCTTAGGTGCATCTTTAGATTTAAATTTAAATTGCATCCCTTGGGATTTACCTATCCAGTTCTTCTGCATAGTCCGTACTTTTTCCGGCCAGCTTTCTAGATTATCTAGGGCACTTAGTAATTCATCTGAATATTCAGAAATTTTAAAGAACCACTGCGTTAATTCTTTACGTTCTACTAGCGCACCTGAACGCCAGCCACGGCCATTTTCAACCTGCTCATTAGCCAAAACTGTCATATCTACAGGGTCCCAGTTTACAACAGCATTTTTTCTGTAGACTAAACCTTTGGCCATCATATCAAGAAACATGGCTTGTTGCTGGCCATAATATTCAGGATCACATGTTGCAAATTCACGTGTCCAATCAATAGATAAGCCCATTGGCTTCAACTGCGCACGCATGTCCGCAATATTTTGATATGTCCAATCACCAGGGTGAACCTTTTTTTCCATGGCAGCATTTTCTGCAGGCATACCAAAAGCGTCCCACCCCATTGGGTGTAATACATTAAACCCAACAGCAGATTTATACCGAGCAACTACATCACCCATGGTATAATTACGCACATGACCCATGTGAATTCGCCCAGACGGGTAAGGGAACATTTCTAAAACATAATATTTTTCACGTGCATCAGGCGTAGCCTTAAAGCTTTGTGCAGCGTCCCATGCAAATTGCCATTTTGGCTCAGTTACTTTAGCATTATAACGCATAATTTAAATACCTTTTGACATGGGAAATCAGACTATTGTCTAAAAATTTGAGTAGTTATTTACAATTTTTATAATTTAGCTTGTGCAATGCGCAACTCACGCGCACGGCTTAAAATTGCATTTTCTATTTCACGCTGCGTTTCTGCGCTAGCTAAGCCACCTGATGCCCTCACAACCACGCGCAATGCACGCGCATCTAGAGCAGGATCAGAGATAAAAACACTAGCGCTGTAAGTTTGTGATGACCCAGGCGCGCGCCCTTTGCCAAACACTATTAAACCAGTAAAAGGGTCAGCTGAATTGATTGGAAGAAAACTCAATACATCTAGGGAAGCTTGCCAAAGGTATTTGTTTACCGCCCCAATCTCTTCCGTACCCTGATTCGCAAGTAAATCTGTGAGTGTCCCACGATCAGCAATGTGATCTTCATTATTTTTCTTGCTTTCAGGCTTGGCTGAAGTGTTGCCTGTAGTTGATGCAGCGTCAGGCAGCTCTAGAACATCTGAGTTGCCGCAAGCAGTCAAAAAAGCGCTGGCTGTTATACATATAGTTATATATTTAAGGGTAATACTCATGTTTTTTCCAAAATTCTTAAAGTCTATTTATGCTAACACCCATATACTTTGATCTCAAGCTAGTTTTCACCAAAGTCCATTGCTGTATATATAAAATTTCATAATTTTTAAAACCTACGCCCCCTTAACTGTGACAAGTTTGCATCAATTTATTACTATGAGTCCTTTAAGTGTTTTGATATTCTTGACCAAACCTCCATAAAATAGCAAATATCATTCTAATCTCTGGAATCTCCGGGGATATATATATTTGAATAAACTCTATGAGGATTTAAAAAATGAAAAAACTACTTA
>CAJWNQ010000005.1 GCA_913043905.1 uncultured Paracoccaceae bacterium
GTGTTTATGAGGTCACTCGTAACTTTGAGGGCATTATTCCAAATATGGAACGTAGATATCGTGAAACTGATAGTAACTGGGTTCGTGAAGAATTTGAAAGGTACCAAAATAACCGTCATTGTGGTTCATGCAAAGGCTACCGTTTGCGACCTGAAGCATTAGCAGTTAAAATTAATGACTTGCATGTAGGTCAGGTCGTACAGATGTCTATTAAAGAGGCCCTAGAATGGATTAGGTCTGTTCCAGAAAGCCTAACCAAACAAAAAAACACTATTGCATTGGCTATTTTAAAAGAAATCCGTGAAAGATTAGGCTTTCTTGTTAATGTAGGTTTGAATTACCTTACATTATCCCGTTTTTCAGGAACTTTGTCGGGTGGGGAAAGTCAACGCATTCGATTGGCAAGTCAAATTGGTTCAGGTCTTACAGGAGTTTTATATGTATTAGATGAGCCATCTATTGGATTACACCAGCGTGATAATGGTAGATTACTTGAAACTCTAAAAAACTTACGTGATCAGGGAAATACTGTAATAGTAGTAGAGCATGATGAAGAGGCAGTTCGTAGTGCAGATTACGTGCTTGATATAGGTCCTGGAGCAGGTGTTCATGGTGGCCAAATAATTGCTAAAGGCACACCTGCACAAATTATTAAAAATAAAAAATCAATTACAGGCCAATACCTTAGCGGTAAAAAACGTATTCCAGTACCTGCTGAAAGACGAAGTGGTAACGGTAAAGAAATAGTTATTACAAATGCGACAGGCAATAATTTAAAAGGTATAGATGCAAATTTCCCACTTGGAACCTTCACTTGTGTGACCGGTGTTTCGGGGGGAGGTAAATCTACTTTAACAATTGAAACACTCTTCAAAACAGCTTCTATGCGTTTAAATGGTGCAAAACAAACACCTGCACAATGTGATGAAGTCAGGGGTCTACATTATCTTGATAAAGTTATAGATATCGATCAGCGCGCTATCGGGAGGACACCAAGATCAAATCCAGCTACTTATACTGGTGCATTTACTCCTATTAGAGATTGGTTTGCAGGACTTCCTGAAGCAAAAACTCGGGGTTATAAGCCTGGACGCTTTAGTTTTAATGTAAAAGGTGGACGATGTGAGTCATGCCAAGGTGACGGTTTGATTAAAATAGAAATGCATTTTCTACCTGATGTTTATGTAGAATGTGAAACCTGTAAGGGTAAAAGGTATAATAGAGAAACATTAGAAGTATTATTTAAGGGAAAAAGTATAGCCGACGTTCTTGATATGACCGTAGAGGATGCTGAAGGATTTTTTAAAGCCGTTCCAAGCATTCGCGATAAGATGACCGCACTAATGCGAGTAGGTTTGGGATATATAAAAGTTGGTCAATCTGCAACGACGTTATCTGGTGGTGAGGCGCAACGTGTCAAACTTTCAAAAGAATTAGCCAAACGATCTACTGGTAAAACTTTATATATACTAGATGAACCAACAACTGGGTTACACTTCGAAGACGTGCGTAAGTTACTGGAAGTATTACATGAATTAGTTGATCAAGGAAATACAGTAATTGTCATAGAACATAACCTTGATGTAGTTAAGACTGCTGACTATATTATTGATATTGGACCTGAAGGTGGTGACCAAGGTGGTAAAATAGTTGCTTTAGGAACACCAGAAGAAGTTATAAAAATTAAAGAAAGTTATACAGGTTTCTATTTAAAAGATATGATTTAATATTTAAGTGACTGATTTTAATATGTTAATTTATGAGATAATTTATGTTTTTTTCAATAATATCTATTTAAAATTAAATGCAACGTGGATGTAATTAAAAAAATTCATAAAAGATTTAAAACTTATCCAAACAGATAGTTTTCTGTTGCGTGGTAATGAATATAGGTAGGGTATAAAGATGCGCACAGGATTATATCCCGGAACTTTTGACCCAATAACATTGGGTCATCTTGATATAATCAAGCGTGCATGTGTATTGGTTGATAAATTAGTTATTGGTGTTGCAATAAACCGTGACAAACTACCACTTTTCTCACTAAAAGAGCGTGTAGAAATGATCGAACGTAACCTTACAAAGTTTGAACATATAAATACGGAAATCGTAGTTGAGCCATTTGAAAATTTACTAATTGATAAAGCGCAAGAGATTGGCGCTCAAATTGTAATTAGAGGTCTGAGAGCAGTTTCTGACTTTGAATATGAGTACCAACTAGTTGGAATGAATCGTGCTATGAATGATAATATTGAAACCACATTTTTAATGGCAGAAGCAAAGCATCAAGCCATTGCATCAAGATTGGTAAAAGAAATATCACGATTAGGTGGTGATGTATCAAAGTTTGTAACACCTGGCGTACAAGAGGCATTAAAGCAAAAGTTTATATAAATATATAATTTTTGGCTTTCATTTTTTATTTACACATCTTAAATCAAATTAACTTTTAACATTATAAGGCTAAATTATGTCAGATAACCAAGATCTCGAAAACACTATCATCATTGAATTAAAAGATGGACCAGTTCATATTTCATTATTACCAGATGTAGCGCCACTGCACTGTGCTCGCATGAAAGAATTAGCCAGATCTGGCCAATATGATAACGTTTGTTTTCATAGGGTAATAGATGGATTTATGGCTCAAACTGGAGATGTTCAGAACGGTGACATGGAAGACGGATTCAATCTTGCTTCAGCAGGCACTGGCGGATCTGATTTGCCAAATGTAGCTGCTGAATTTTCAAAATTGCCACATGATCGTGGAACAATAGGTGCCGCAAGATCAGCAAGCCCAGATTCAGCTAACTCACAATTTTTCATTAATTTTGGCGACAATAATTTCTTAAACGGCCAATATACAGTTTATGGGCGCGTTACATCCGGAATGGAACTTGTTGACGCCATAGTTCGCGGAGAGCCGCCCCACGCTCCTGATCGTATGATCTCAGTAAAAGTTGCTGCTGATTTATGATTAAATTTCTAAAAAATATTTTAAGTACTGGGTTTCTTTGCATTGCTGGTTTTGCATTTGCTGCAGAACCGGAAAACATACTTATGATAGAAGTTCAAGGTAGTGCAAATGGCATAATTGAAATTGAATTATTGCCTGAATTTGCACCATCCCATGTCGAACGTATAAAAATTTTGGCTCGTGATGGTGTTTATAATAATGTTGCTTTTCATAGGGTTATCGAAGGCTTCATGGCGCAAACCGGTGATGTGAAATTTGGAAAAATTGAGGGCTACAAGCAAAGTTATGCAGGTCAAGGTGGCTCAAACTATCCTGATTTAGAAGCTGAGTTTTCTAATGTTATGTTTGAAGAGGGTACAGTTGGTATGGCAAGAGCCCAAAGTCCTAACTCGGCAAATTCACAATTTTTTATTATGTTCAATAGAAGTCCTAATCTCGATAATAAATACACAGTTTTTGGCCGTGTCATAAAAGGTCAAGATATTGTTAATCAAATCAAACGTGGTACCCGTAGTAATAACGGATCAGTTGAAAACCCTGACGTAATGAAGCGGGTTTGGATTAAAGTTGATAAATAATAAAATTTAACTTAAGTTTGAGATTATTATTATTTATAATAAGGCTAATCTTCATCAAACTGAAGGCTAGCCTTATTATCTTATATTTAAGTAACTTTTATTAGTGCATGTTTCTTTTTTGATGCACTAATTTTAGGAGTCTGAATTAAATCAGTTTCACTTAACATGAAACCAGCATCAATTATGGGTTCATCATTAAGCCGGGCACCACCTCCTGCAATAATGCGTTTTGCTTCTTTGCCCGATGGAACTAAGCCAGTTCTAACTAATGCTTGCGTAAAGCTAAGACCATCCAAAGCTTCATTGGCAGTTAACTTAAGGGTTGGGAGGTTTTCATCAGAACTATCTTCCTCAAAAACCTTACGTGCAGTGTTAGCTGCATTCAAAGATGCTTCAGCTCCATGACAAAGTTTAGTTACTTCGTTTGCTAGAACTATTTTTGCTTCATTTATTTCTTGTCCTGTTAAAGATCCTAAGCGGTTACACTCAGAAACAGGTAGTTCAGTAAATAGTTTAAGAAACTTACCGACGTCAGCATCTAAAGTGTTACGCCAAAATTGCCAAAACTCATACGGTGATAGTTTGTCAGAATTTAGCCATATTGCACCATTTGCTGACTTACCCATTTTTGAGCCATCAGCTTTTGTTAACAATGGAGTAGTCAGGCCATATACTGTATTTTTATTTAGTCGACGAGTTAGGTCAATACCATTAACTATATTGCCCCATTGATCTGACCCACCCATTTGCATTGCTACACCATAGCGATTGTTTAACTCCATAAAATCATATGCTTGAAGTAACATATAATTGAATTCTAAAAAAGTTAGGGGTTGTTCACGGTCTAATCTTAACTTTACACTTTCCATGGCTATCATTCTATTTATTGTGAAATGTTTGCCTATATCGCGTAGAAATTCAATATAATTGAGCTTATCCAACCACTCAGCATTATTAATCATCATGGCATCGTTGTCACCATCACCAAATGATAGATATTTAGCAAAAACCTTTTGAATTCCATTTATATTTTCAGCAATTAACTCAGCAGTAATTAACTGACGGCTTTCGTCCTTGCCAGAGGGGTCACCAATCTTAGTGGTTCCCCCACCCATCAAGGGAAGTGGTTTATGACCTGTCTTTTGCAACCATCGTAACATCATTATTTGAATTAAAGAACCAATGTGTAAACTATCAGCAGTAGCATCAAAACCTATATATGCTGGCATACAGCCTTGAAGTAACCGCTCATCAAGTCCCTGAAGATCTGTACAGTCTTGCAAGAAGCCACGTGTTTGCATTTCATGCAAAAATTCTGATTTGGGCTTGTAAGTCATATCAGTTTGCTTTCATTTAAGAGTAATTAAATACCTTTTAGCGCCAATCTAGCGAGTGGCAAGTAGGAGATCAAAATTTATGATTTACAGATGTCTTGGTTTAATGTCTGGAACATCACTTGATGGTGTTGATGGGGCTATTTGTATTACAGATGGTAGCAAAATTATAGGTTTTGAAAATTCTTATTTTCGGCCATATACAAAAACAGAGCAATCAATTTTACGTTCTAAATTTGGTTCTTGGCCAGAGAATGGTGGATTTGAAGATGCAATAGATATAATTCATAGTGCGCACCTTGATGTAATTAAAGCTTTTCCAGATGCAGAGCTAATTGGATTTCATGGGCAAACCTTAAATCATGACCCAAAAAATTTACGCACATTTCAATTAGGTAATGGTGCTACTTTAGCTAAGTTAAGTAATAAGCGTGTTATTTGGGATTTTAGAACAGCGGATGTAGCCGCTGGAGGAGAGGGAGCTCCTCTAGCTCCATTTTTTCATTTTGCATGTGCAAAAACTTTAAATATTTCTGAAAAAAAATTAGCTTTTGTTAATTTGGGTGGAGTAGGTAATATTAGTTTAATTGATACGAATATTACTACACCAGATATGATTAATGCAGTCATAGCATTTGATACTGGTCCAGCAAATGCACCATTAAATGATTTTATACTAGAACGAACAGGTCAACTATATGATTTAAAAGGATCTTTAGCCCTATCAGGAAATGTAGACCAAGACATTTTAAGTAATTTTATGAAGTTTAATTTTTTCAATAAAAAACCACCTAAGTCACTCGATAGAAATTCTTTTTCGGCGATTCAAGATTTAGTATCGACTCTTTCAGATGCAGACGGAGCTGCAACTTTAACAGCAATTTGTGTAGAAAGTGTATATGCCGCTCAATCACATTTAAAATATAAACCATATCGATGGCTAATATGTGGTGGAGGCCGTCATAACATTGCTATTATGACGGGTTTGCGGCAACGTTTGGATCAACCTGTAGATCCAGTAGAATCTGTTGGGCTAAATGGTGATATGCTTGAAGCTCAAGCATTTGGATATCTAGCAGCTAGGGTTGTAAATAATCTACCGTTATCAAGCCCAACAACTACTGGATGCTCTAAGCCCATGAGAGGGGGGGTTATATCGGATCCATAGGGCTGACAGTGATGACTATAAAATTAACGAGTTGTTTCGGTAAGCCTTCTACGAACATAACTATCTACTGAACCTATCATGGTATCCATGTGATCGTTCTCAAAGAAATGTCCAGATCCTTCAATTACTTCATGTGTGATAGTAATACCCTTTTGCTCATGTAATTTATTAACCAAACCTTCGACATCTACTGGTGGAACTACTCGATCTGATGACCCATTAATTATTAAGCCAGAAGCGGGGCAAGGTGCTAAAAAGCTAAAATCATATGTATTTGCTGGAGGAGCTGCCGAAATAAAGCCTGAAATCTCAGGCCGACGCATCAACAATTGCATACCAATCCAAGCACCAAAACTAAAACCTGCAACCCAACAATGTTTAGCATTCGGGTTCATTGCCTGTAAGTAATCTAATGCTGCGGCCGCATCTGATAATTCTCCAATACCCTGATCATATTCACCTTGTGATCTACCAACGCCTCTAAAATTGAAACGCAAGACCGTGAAGCCCATGTTATAAAATGCATAATGAAGGTTATATACAACCTTATTGTTCATAGTACCGCCAAATTGTGGATGCGGATGCAATAAGATAGCAATAGGTGCGTCCTTTGCTTTTTGTGGGTGATAACGACCTTCTAGGCGACCATCTGGACCGGGGAAAATTACTTCTGGCATCGTTTTACTGCTACTCTCGTTTTTATCAGTTAAAGTCCATTTCATTAGTTGACGAAAATGGTCAGTAACTTTAGAATGGTTCTAAATCAAGGTTAATATCCTCGCTGATCTTTTTGAATAAGGATTTGGTAAGCTTTCGTCAACTAAATAGGACCCATAGACGCATGAAATTGAGTACAAAAGGCAGATATGCAATGATAGCCTTGGTAGATTTAGCTATTGAGGGTAAAAAAGGTCTAGTTTCTTTAGGTGAAATTTCAGACAGACAAAACATTTCATTAAATTATTTAGAGCAATTATTTTTAAAATTGCGGCGTGCTGAAATTATAGCATCTGTTCGTGGTCCTGGTGGCGGTTATAAATTAGCAAAACCAACAGATACTATACGTATATCAGAAATTTTAACTGCTGTAGATGAAGACATGAATGCTTTATCCAAGGGTGCAGGAGTTTCTGGCGCATCGTCTGGTACTCGGGCACAATCATTAAGTAATCGCTTATGGGAAAGTCTATCAGCTCAAGTTTTTGTTTATTTGCATGCAACCCGACTATCAGATTTAATTGAAAACCAAATAGCTCCATGTCCAGCTGTGCCATCATTATTTCAATTGATAGATGAAGGCTGAATATCATGATAAACATAATAATATACATTATGATCAAAGCATTATGAGTAGGGTTTATCTTGATTGGAATGCTACGGCACCACTAAGACTGGAAGTTCGTGCAGCAATTATTAACGCTATGGACGTTACAGGTAACCCTTCGAGTGTTCATGGTGAGGGCCGAATAGCTAAAGGATTGATTGAACGTGCGCGATTGCAATTAGCAGAATCATTTGGTTGTGACCCAAATGGAATTATATGGACAAGTAGCGCAACCGAAGCTGCTGGACTTATGATGCAGTCTAATAATTTGAATTGTGCTAAAATTGAACATGATTGTGTCAAGGCGCATGGAACTACAGATTTGTTTATAAATGCCAATGGTATTGTAAAAGCGGCAGGAAATTTTGCCTTACAAGGCGCCAATAGTGAAACGGGTATTTGCCAAGGAGATCAAGTTCGTGGCGCAGTAATGAGTGATCAGGTGCAAACATTTGGTAAATTGCCAATATCCTTTAATTGGTTAGATGTAAAAAGTGCATTATTATCAGCACATAAAATTGGTGGCCCTAAAGGCGTTGGAGCTCTAGTTTTATCTGATGGTATAGATGTAAGCGCTCAAATCAAAGGTGGCGGGCAAGAACAGGGGCGCCGTTCGGGGACTGAAAACTTACTTGGTATAGTTGGATTTGGAGCAGCAGCAAAAATAGCAGCTCAAGACTTAGCTAACGGGGTTTGGGAGCAAGTTGCTGAATTACGTGATAAAATGGAAATACGAATTGCCGATACGGCAACTGACGCTATCTTCTTTGGTAAGGACGTTGATCGATTACCTAATACGAGTAATTTTGCGGTACCTGGGTGGAAAGGTGAGACACAAGTAATGAAAATGGATTTATCTGGTTTTGCAATTTCTGCTGGTTCAGCCTGTTCAAGTGGTAAAGTAAAAGTAAGTCAGGTCTTGAAGGCAATGGGGTATGATGACACTACCGCATCAAGCGCTATTAGGGTTTCCATTGGCCCAACTACAACAGAACAAGATGTGATGAACTTTGCTGATGCATGGATCAAAGCTTATAAGAAATTTGTGGCTAAAGCTGCGTAAAGGACGAGTTATATGACTGATATGATTGCAAAAGATGGTGTTGAAGCTGAAACCGTTGCTGCGGTAAAATCCTTAAGTGGAAAGTATAAATATGGCTTTTCCACTGATGTAGAAATAGAATATGCTCCTCTAGGTCTAAATGAGAACATAGTCCGGCTTATCTCTGATAAAAATGAAGAGCCTGAGTGGATGTTAGAATGGCGATTGCAGGCATTTGAGCGATGGAAGCAAATGAAAGAACCAGAGTGGGCAATGGTTGATTATCCAAAAATTAACTTCCAAGATATTTATTACTACGCGCGTCCAAAATCTATGTCAGAAGAGAAGCCAAAATCGCTTGATGATGTTGATCCTAAGCTACTGGAAACTTACGCAAAATTAGGAATTCCTTTAAAAGAGCAAGCTTTATTAGCTGGCGTTGAGGCTCCTGAAGGTGAACGTAAAGTTGCGGTAGATGCAGTTTTTGATTCAGTTTCAGTTGGAACAACTTTTCAAAAAGAGCTTAAACAAGCTGGCGTAATTTTCATGTCTATATCAGAAGCATTAAAAGAGCACCCAGAGTTAGTTAAAAAATATATTGGTTCTGTAGTCCCACAATCTGATAACTTTTATGCTACGCTAAATTCTGCTGTATTTTCTGATGGATCGTTTGTTTATATTCCAGAGGGGGTAAAATGCCCTATGGAATTATCTACTTATTTCCGTATTAATGCAGAAAATACTGGGCAGTTTGAACGTACATTGATAATAGCCGAAAAAGGTTCTTCAGTTTCATATTTAGAAGGCTGTACGGCCCCACAACGTGATGTTGCTCAATTGCATGCAGCTGTAGTTGAATTGGTTATTTTGGAAGATGCTGAGATTAAGTATTCTACAGTTCAAAATTGGTACCCAGGCGATGAAAATGGCAAAGGTGGCATCTATAACTTTGTAACCAAACGAGCAGATTGCCGGGGGGATCGTGCAAAAGTTATGTGGACACAGGTTGAAACTGGTTCTGCTGTTACTTGGAAGTACCCGTCTTGTATTTTACGGGGCGATTATAGCCAAGGTGAATTTTACTCAATAGCTATCGCAAATAATATGCAACAAGCAGATACTGGGACTAAAATGATTCACCTCGGTAAAAATACAAAATCTCGAATTGTATCAAAAGGTATCTCAGCGGGAAAAGCACAAAATACTTACCGTGGTTTGGTTTCTATGCATCCAAAAGCATCTAATGCACGAAATTACACACAGTGTGACTCTTTATTAATTGGTGATAAATGTGGAGCCCATACTGTTCCTTACATAGAAGTTAAAAACAACACAGCACGAGTGGAACATGAAGCAACTACATCTAAAGTTGATGATGATCAATTATTTTACTGCCGCCAACGCGGTATGGACGAAGAAGAAGCTGTTGCCTTAGTGGTCAATGGGTTTTGCAAAGAAGTATTACAAGCCTTACCCATGGAGTTCGCCATGGAAGCACAGGCATTAGTAGCAATCAGCCTTGAAGGCTCAGTAGGGTAAAAAAATGCTTAGTATTAAAAATTTACAAGTTGGACTTGAAGAAGAAGATAAGCAAATTCTTAAAGGAATAAATTTAGAAATTGGTGAAGGCGAAGTACACGCAATAATGGGTCCAAATGGATCCGGAAAATCTACTACTTCATATGTTTTAGCCGGTAAGGACGGATATAAAGTTACTGCAGGGTCTGCTGAATTATATGGAAATGATTTATTGGATATGAATCCTGAAGAGCGTGCAGCTGCTGGTTTATTTTTAGCATTCCAATACCCGGTAGAAATCCCAGGCGTTGGAAATATGACATTTTTGCGTACAGCGGTTAATGCACAACGAAAAGCACGTGGTGAAGAAGAACTATCTGCTGGTCAATTTCTTAAGATTGTTCGTGAAAAAGCTAAATCATTGAAAATTGATGCTGATATGTTAAAGCGCCCAGTAAATGTTGGGTTTTCTGGTGGTGAGAAAAAACGTAATGAAATTTTACAGATGGCAATGCTAGAACCTAAAATGTGCGTTTTAGACGAAACAGACTCTGGTTTAGACGTTGACGCAATGAAATTAGTTGCGGAAGGCGTTAATGCTCTTCGTGATGGGAAGCGATCATTTTTGGTAATTACTCACTATCAAAGACTTTTAGATCATATAAAACCTGATGTTGTACACATAATGGCAGACGGTCGCATTATCAAATCAGGTGGTCCAGAATTAGCTTTAGAAGTTGAAGAAAATGGATATGCAGATATTTTGGCAGAGGTTGCTTAAATATGGCTATAATCCATCCTAAACTATCAGGAGCAGCGAATTTAGTTGCTAATTACCCGATGCCATCTGGTGCTAAATGGGCTAATGATATCCGCATAAATGCAATTACTGTATTTAATATACAAGGCGCACCCCACAAGCGTGATGAGTACTGGAGGTATACTGATCCTTCTGAACTTACAGTTGTCCCAACAAAACCTGCCGCATTGTTTTCTAATGATGAAAGCCCAATGTTTGACTTAGTAGACTGCATTCGTATTGTTTTTGTTGACGGTATCATTGATACAGATAGATCAGATGATTTATCTTTAAGTGGTGCCAGTATTGAAGTGCTAACAGATGTTACATCAACAGATATACACTGGGCTAAAGATTTATATGGTAAACTAGAAGGGAATGGTCAAAACCCTGTTCATCGTCCGCTAGCAGCTTTAAATACAGCCGTAGCAGGGCACGGTTTGGTGATACACGTTACTAGTAAATGTGATAAACCTTTAGCCATTAGCTATGTTCAAAATTCTGAAACTTCAGATGTAATGATTCATCATATTATCAAAATAGATGAAGGCGCAGAATTTACATTGCTTGAGAGTGGTGCCGGTGCCGCCCGTTTTAACTCTGTTCTTGAAGTTGACGTATCTGATGATGCTGAATTTCACCATGTTCGTACACAGGGTCGCGACCATGAGCGTAAAACTGTAACTCATTTGTTTGGTCGCCTTGGACATAGAAGTATTTTTCGTTCTTTTACTATGACTATGAATGGAATATTTACTAGAAATGACGCCGTTTTAGAATTTACTGGTGATGATGCAAAAGCAACAGTTGCTGGAGCATGCGCCGGTGATGGTAATGATTTTCATCATGATGACACAGTTTTTGTTACACATGATTCAATTAATTGCGAAAGCCGCCAAGTCTTCAAAAAAGTCTTACGTAATGGTGCCACAGGAGTTTTCCAAGGTAAAATCTTAGTAAAAGCAGATGCACAAAAAACTGACGGTTACCAAATATCTCAGGGTTTATTATTAGATGAAAATTCTAATTTTTTAGCAAAACCTGAATTAGAAATATATGCTGATGATGTGGCATGTTCTCACGGTTCAACGGTTGGAGCTATAGATGAAGCTGCATTATTTTATCTAGCTTCCCGGGGTGTTCCTCGTAAGCAAGCCCAAGATATGTTAGTACTTGCATTCCTTGCTGAAGCTATCGACGAAATTGATAATAATGATTTAGTGGATGATATTAGAGACCGGTTGACTGCATGGATGGAGCACCGATAAGCTTAATGACCTTAATATCTGAGATTAATGCTTCTTATAGAGCTCCAAAGATGGAAATGCGTCGTCATATAAAAGATGGCATAAGGGAAGAGCAAACATTATTTTTTGCTTTGCTATTTGGCCTACTCAGTTTCCTTTCTTTATTACCTGAAATTGCAAAACACGCATATATAATGGATGATAGTTTATCAGCCTTAGCAGCAGCCCAATTTATAGCATCGGTATTTATGATGCCATTGCTAATGTATGGCATAGCGGCTCTATCTCATATAATTTTAGGAAGATTTGGAGGGCAGGGCGATCATGTAGGGGCAAGACGTGCTTTATTTTGGGCAGCAGTGGTCACTTCTCCTATAATACTAGCATCTTCAGTATTATCAATTTATTTACCCGTAGTTAAAATAGCCTTAGATATTTTAACTACTCTTATATTTATTTGGCAGTGGACTTCGAACTTAAAAGAATTGGAATTTAGTAATGTATGATGTGGACGAAATCCGTAAAGACTTTCCAATATTGTCACGTACTGTAAATAACAAGCCATTAGTTTACTTGGATAACGGGTCATCTGCACAAAAACCGAAAGCAGTCATAGATGCAATAACAAAAGCATACTCTGAAGAATATTCAAATGTTCACAGGGGCTTACATACGCTTTCGAATATATCAACAGATAACTATGAAGCCGTCCGTGGAAAGATCCAAGGTTTTCTTGGGGCGGAGCATCCAGAAGAAATCATTTTTAACTCTGGAGCAACAGAGGGCATTAATATGATATCTTATGCCTGGGCATCACCAAATTTGCGGGCAGGTGATGAAATTATTCTTTCTATAATGGAGCACCATGCAAATATTATTCCTTGGCACTTCCTACGTGAACGACAAGGTGTAATTATCAAGTGGATTGATACTGATGCTGATGGTGCCTTAGATGCTCAGGCTGTTATTGACGCAATAACACCAAAAACAAAATTGATTGCCATTACGCAAATGTCTAATGTTTTAGGAACAGTAGTTGATGTAAAGGCAATATGTACAGCAGCACGGGAAAAAGGCGTTGCTGTATTGGTAGATGGATCACAATCGAGTGTTCATATGCCTATAAATGTGTTAGATATGGGCTGTGATTTTTTTGTTATAACTGGACATAAGTTATATGGTCCGTCATCATCAGGCGCTATTTATATCCGCAAAGACCGCCAGGATGAAATGCAACATTTCATGGGCGGTGGCGATATGATTAAAATCGTAGAGCGCGATTTTGTTTCATATAATGTATCGCCATTTAAATTTGAAGCAGGAACTCCAGGTATTGTGCAAATGATTGGCTTAGGAGCAGCCATTGATTATATGCAAAGTGTTGGATTAGAAAACATTGCAGAACACGAGACTAAGTTACGCAATTACGCAGTTGAGAAACTCTCAAAATTAAACTGGTTAAATGTTTATGGAAATACAGCCACTAAAGGTGCGATTTTTTCTTTTACTTTAGAAGGTGCAGGTCATCCGCATGATATTTCGACAATTATAGATCAACGTGGTATAGCAGTTAGAGCTGGTCATCATTGCGCACAGCCTTTGATGAATCACCTGGGAGTTTCTTCAACTGCACGAGCTTCTTTGGCAATGTACAACACTACAGAAGAAATTGATAAATTGGTTGATGCTCTAAGTTTCTGTTATGAAATACTTTCTTGAAAATATTGTATATTTAAGAATATATAAAAGTTAACATAATATATATTATCGGATATTGATACCCTCTATATCTAAAATATAATTATACAAAAATAAGATTAGCGCTTTGCCTATTAACTAATGCAGTGATATGAAAATTTAATGATAAATCCAAAAGCGATCATATTTGATTTAGATGGGACACTAATTCATAGTGCACCTGACCTGCACACAGCAATAAATGCCATGCTTGATGGATTAAAGCGTGCACCAATTTGCATAGATACTGTAATTTCCTTTATTGGTGATGGCGTTGAAAAATTGGTTGAACGAAGCTTAAACAAAAGTGGTGGATATAATTCATTGCTTAAACAAAAAGCTTTAATTTCATTTATGGCATTCTATAGCCAAAATATGACGACACTAACACGTCCCTACCCCAATGTTATTTCTGCTCTAGAATCTTTTCAAAATGCAGGAATTCCACTCGGTATTTGTACTAATAAACCGACAAAACCAGCACAAGAAATATGTGACAGGTTAGATTTAACACGTTTTTTCAATATTATAAATGGTGCGGAAAATGGCCAAGCTAAAAAACCAAATCCGACATCACTACTAGGCTGTATCAAAAAGCTAGGTGTTTTAGAGGCACAAGCACTTTATGTGGGAGATAGTTCTATTGATTTTAACACCGCACTCAACGCTACAGTTCCCTTTCGTCTATTTTCGAAAGGATACTTAAATGAACCTTTGCCAAACCTGTCTGAGAACGATATTTTTCATGATTGGAAAACTCACGGTATTTTAATTTCTTAATCAACTTTAGCTATTAAAAATTAATTAACGAAAAATATCGAACATTCGTTCTTGCTATTATATTTTTAAAAGGTAGTTTTATCAAACAAGGAGGATATTTTTATGAAACTAATGAACTCACTATTATCTGGCGTAGCTTTGACTTTTGCTCTTTCACTTGCAGGTCCAGTTGCGGCCCAAGATTGCCCTCGCGGCGATCTCGACAAACGTTTTTGTGACGTCAACGGTGATTTAATTGCCGACACACCGACAGATCCAGCAGATCAAGTTGATCCTGATACGCTAATATTTGCATATACACCAGTTGAAGATCCAGCCGTTTATAAAGCAGCTTGGTCAGATTTTTTAACGCATCTTGAAGCAGAAACTGGCAAGTCAGTTATGTTTTTCCCAGTTCAAAACAATGCAGCTCAAATCGAAGCTATGCGTTCAGGTCGCCTGCATATTGCTGGCTTTAACACCGGATCAAATCCTTTGGCTGTAAACTGTGCAGGATTTAACCCGTTTACAATTATGGCATCTAAGGATGGCAATTTTGGCTATGAAATGGAAATCATTACTTATCCCGGTTCTGGCATTAATAAAGTTGAAGACATTAGAGGCAAGCAGCTAGCCTTCACTTCACCTACATCAAACTCGGGTTTTAAAGCTCCAAGTGCTATACTTAAAGGTGACTTCGATATGTTGCCTGACCGTGATTTTGAGCCTGTTTACTCTGGTAAACATGATAACTCAATCTTAGGTGTAGCTAACAAAGATTATATGGCAGCCTCTATCGCTAACTCAGTTAAAGCGCGTATGATTAGTCGTGACGTGATCAAAGCTGAAGATGTTAAGGTGATCTACAAATCACAGACCTTCCCCACTACGGGTTTTGGTACTGCCCATAATCTGACACCCGAATTAAAAGAAAAAATAAGTAACGCATTTTTTAACTTTGAGTGGGAAGGTACGTCCCTTCAAGCTGAATTTGAAAAGTCAAATGAAGGTCAGTTCCTTCCAATGACATACCAGAAATTCTGGGATGTTATCCGAAAAATAGATACTGCAAATGGCGTAAGTTACGCCTGCGAATAAATATCAAAAGGCGGATTTTTAATCCGCCTTTTTAATTAAAATTTTGAAATAGGAATACTTCATGCTGCGGCTTGAGAAACTTGAAAAAACTTACAAAACTGGCGATCAAGCATTAAAATCTGTTCAGCTACAAGTACCCGAAGGCCAAGTTTTAGCTTTAATTGGGCCATCTGGAGCTGGTAAATCTACACTTATTCGTTGCATAAATAGACTTGTAGAACCCACTTCAGGTAAAGTTTACCTTGGCGAAGTTGAATTAACTGGCTTATCATCAAATAATTTGCGTCGTGAACGCCGCCGGATGGGAATGATTTTTCAGGAATATGCACTAGTTGAAAGATTAAGTGTTATGGAAAATGTTTTATCTGGTCGTTTAGGTTATGTTGGTTTCTGGCGAAGCTTTTTGAGACGTTTTCCACAATCAGATGTAGATGAAGCATTCCGCTTGCTTGAAAGAGTGGGTCTTGCACATATGGCTGATAAGCGAGCAGATGAATTGTCTGGTGGTCAACGACAGCGTGTTGGAATTTGCCGTGCACTTATTCAAAATCCAGCATTATTGCTCGTAGATGAGCCTACAGCATCGCTTGATCCTAAAACATCTCGCCAAATCATGCGACTAATTTGTGAATTGTGCAAAGAGCGCGGACTGGCTGCAATAATTAACATCCACGACGTTGCCTTAGCACAAATGTTTGTACAACGGGTCATTGGCCTTCGATTTGGTGCTATCGAATTTGATGGTCCTCCTGAGGGTTTAACTCCTGAAGTATTGACTACTATTTATGGTGAAGAAGACTGGGAAGCTACCATTGAAGCCGTTGATGACGACGGTGATATAAAGGTTACCAAATGAGCGAAATAAATAGCTTTATAAGTAAACCTTGGAGCAAACCTTCATTCATCAAACGACCCTGGTTAAGGTGGACGTTAATAATATTTTTTCTTACTTATCTATTAGCTGCTTATGCAACTATTGATGTAAATTGGTCTCGTGTTTATGAGGGATTAGAACGTGGTAAAAAATTCGTTTTGGCATTTACAAATCCTGACTTTACTACTCGCTCGTCTGACATTTACGAAGGAATGTTCGAGAGTATAATTATGACAATTACGTCATCAGTTGTGGGTATTGCAATTTCCATTCCAATTGCCTTAGGAGCCGCACGCAATATTGCTCCCTTACCTGTTTACCTTATATGTCGCTCAATAATTGCAATCAGTCGCGCACTTCAAGAAATAATTGTAGCCATACTTTTAGTTGCTATCTTTGGCTTTGGTCCACTAGCTGGATTCCTTACTCTAAGTTTTGCCACCATAGGTTTCTTATCTAAGTTGTTGGCAGAAGACATTGAGAGCATGGATAAAGTACAGGCTGAAGCCATTGAAGCTTCCGGTGCGAAGTGGATGCAATGGATCAACTATGGAGTTCAACCACAAGTAATGCCTCGTCTTATTGGATTAAGTATTTATCGTCTTGATATAAACTTTCGTGAAAGTGCTATCCTTGGGTTGGTTGGTGCAGGAGGTATAGGGGCCACACTAAATACTGCCTTTGACCGTTATGAGTATGATACTGCAGCTGCTATTTTATTAATTATTATAATGATCGTTATGGCTTTAGAATACATGTCCGGCGTGATAAGGGCGCGTGTGCAATAATGCCAGTTAAGGATCTTCAAGGTAAACAAATATGGCAAAGAAATACTGGTCGCGAAAGTATTTCTCATTGGATAATATGGTTGATTGGTGTAGCAATATTTGCTTATTGCTGGCAAAAAATATCAAATTCAACGACATGGTTTTTTGTTTGGGATGCCCCACGTATAGCAGACGATATTTGGACACGTGCTACGCCTCCTCGCTGGGAATACATTACGCAATTAGGTGAACCGATTTGGGATACTCTAAATATAGCGACACTAGGTACAATATTCTCATTGATACTTGCTGTACCAATTGCTTTTCTAGCTGCACATAATACAACTCCATCGCGGTTTTTTATACGCCCTATTGCGCTTCTCATTATTGTTTCATCCCGTTCAATCAATTCGTTGATATGGGCCTTACTATTGATAGCCATTATCGGCCCTGGTGTTTTTGCAGGAGTTATTGCAATTGCCATTCGGTCTATAGGTTTTTGCGCTAAACTTTTATATGAAGCTATTGAAGAAATTGATCAAACACAGGTAGAAGCAATAACAGCGACTGGAGCTTCAAGGTGGCAGGTAATGGCATATGGGATTGTTCCACAGATACTACCTGCTTTTGCAGGAATTGCAGTCTTTCGCTGGGATATCAATATTCGTGAATCAACGGTATTAGGTTTAGTAGGAGCAGGTGGAATTGGATTACAACTTTCATCATCTTTAAATGTTTTAGCTTGGCCACAGGTTTCATTGATTCTTCTCGTAATTCTAGTGGCAGTTATTATTTCTGAATGGGTCTCAGCAAAAGTTCGAGGCGCAATCATTTGAATTTTGAAGAAGCATTTACAAGTTATGAACAGGTGCGCCATCGGCTACCATCAACTAAGTTAATAAACTCTTATACAAACCTACCAAACCTTGATGCGCTAGCCGAACATATAGATGTGTTTTTATTAGATGCGTTTGGTGTTCTTAATATTGGCAATACAGCTATCAAAGGTGTGCCCGAGAGAATAGCTGGCCTACAAAGCGCAGGCAAACGCGTCATGATTGTTTCAAATGCAGCTGGTTTCCCTCATGAAATGCTCATGGAAAAATACAAAACCCTTGGTTATAATTTTGCACCAGAGGATGTAATAACTAGCCGAAAAGCTACTCTTCATGCTCTTAACAATGCTCCACCACAAAAATGGGGCCTTATGGCAACAGAAACTTTAGGGCGTGGAGATATAGAGACGTTTGATATGGTTTATCTTACTGAGAATGCTGCAGATTACGATGAAGTTGAGGCTTTTGTACTTTTGGGTAGTGCCGTTTGGACTGAATCACGTCAATTATTACTAGAGGCCAGCCTTAAGAAAATGCCACGTCCAGTATACGTTGGAAATCCTGATATTGTGGCACCTCGCGAGATAGGATTTTCTGTAGAGCCTGGTCATTATGCACACCGCCTAGCAGATCAGACTGGTATAAAATTACAATTCTTTGGTAAACCTTTTAAAAACATCTTTGATTTGGCTTTTGCACAAATTGATAACCTTAACCTTGAACGCACTGTGATGGTTGGAGACAGTCTTCATACTGATATTTTAGGAGGACATACTGCAGGTATAAAAACAGCCTTAATTGCAAACTATGGTTTTTTTGCGGGCCAAGACGTTCATTCATCAATTATATCATCCGGAATTAAACCTAATTATGTTTTATTACGTCCATAATATTTAGTAATAGGAAAACAAACCAACCTGAAGTGTTTCTTATGGATTTTTTTGAAAGCAGTAGCTATTGGCTTAGCAATGCAAAAAGTATACTCGCAGGACAGGTAATAGATTTATCGAATGTAGAAAATTATTTAATATTTAGATTTTATAAAAGATAATTTAATTTATAAAATGTAATATTAAAATGATGATTTATCTAGAAATAGACATAATATGAGCCATATATAAGATGCAGGTTATTTGTTCTGCACAGTTAGTAATAAACTAAGTGATATTATTCTATTGCATATTATTTAAAATGATAATCGTGCATAAGAATTTTCTATAAATCAAAATAAGCATACCATTTAATTAGGTAAAAAATTCATGATACTAAGGCTAATATTAGGCGATCAATTAAGTAAGACTGTTTCATGTTTACATGATATCGATAAGATTAATGATATAATATTACTTTGCGAAGTACACTCAGAAGCGACATATGTAAAACACCATAAAAAGAAAATTGCTTTTCTTTTTTCAGCAATGCGACATTTTGCAAAAGATTTAACAAATCAAGGTTATAATGTTTTATATACTAAATATGATGATCCAGTTAATACTGGATCCTTATTCGGTGAAGTGAGGCGAGTATTAAGCACCCATAAAATTAAAAAAATAGTTTTAACTAAGCCAAATGAATATCGTTTATTTTCTGAAATATCAAAGTGGTCAAAAGTACTTGAACCCCCCATTGAAATTAAAGATGATGACAGGTTTCTATGTTCAACTGAAGAATTTAATCTTTGGGCAAATGAACGTAAACAGCTTCGAATGGAATTCTTTTACCGCAATATGCGTCGTAAATATTCAATTTTAATGAACGGAGATCAGCCTATTGATGATCAATGGAACTTCGATAATGATAATAGAAAACCTCCTAAAGCTGGTTTAGATGTTCCTAAAACTTATTTAAGCAAGCCAGACCAGATAACTAATGATGTTATAAAGCTAGTCGATCAAAATTTTCCTGAGCATTTTGGCGATCTACATCCTTTTAGTTTTGCTGTAACACGCTTACAGGCTCTAGAAGCCTTAGAAGAGTTTATTAGCCGACGTTTGCAAAATTTTGGTACATATCAAGATGCAATGATAGAAGGTGAGCCATGGATGTTCCATAGCCATATTAGCTTCTATATAAACTCTGGCTTATTAAACCCTTTGGAATGTATTAAACGAGTTGAAGAAGCATACCACAATGGTACCGCACCAATTAATGCTGTTGAGGGTTTCATCCGACAAATTCTTGGATGGCGAGAATATGTCAGAGGTGTTTATTGGTTAAAAATGCCTGAATACAAATCAATGAACTATTTAGAAGCTGCCCGAAAATTACCCTCATTTTATTGGACGGGGGAAACGGACATGAATTGCTTGCATCAATGTGTCAGCGAAACACGTGAAAATGCATATGCACATCATATACAAAGATTAATGGTTCTTGGTAATTTTGTTTTACTTGCAGGTATCCACCCAGACGAAGTGAATGAATGGTATTTATTAGTTTATGCTGATGCGTATGAATGGGTTGAACTTCCAAATGTAACTGGAATGATATTATTTGCAGATGGTGGAATTTTAGGGTCAAAACCATACGCTGCAAGTGGTGCTTACATCAATAGAATGTCCAACTACTGTAAAAAGTGTAAATATAAAGTAAGTGAAAAGACTGGCCCTGATGCATGCCCTTTTAATTATTTATATTGGAATTTTATTATAGAGAATGAAAAAAAACTTCGTTCTAATCCGCGCATGGGTCTAATCTATAAAAACCTTGATCGTATGGATAATGAAAAATATATAAATATCAAATCAGACAGCAATCATTTTTTCAATAAACTGGAACAACATGAAAAAGTCTGAATTACCTCAAAAATATTGTCAAGTTTGCAAGCTTCCTTTTACGTGGCGTAAAAAATGGAAAAGTGTTTGGGAAGAAGTTAAATACTGTTCTGAACGTTGTCGACGTTCGTCTAAAAGTAATAAATAAAATGAAAAAAGATATAAATATTGTTTGGTTTAAGCGAGATCTGAGAATAAACGACCACGCACCGTTACTGGCAGCATCTAAACTTAAAATACCTATATTGCCGCTATATGTAGTTGAGCCTGAATATTGGCAAAAAAAATTTAGTTCTAGGCGGCACTGGCATTTTATTTATGATTGTTTAACGGATCTTAATATTTCACTGTCCAGTTTAGGTCAGCCTCTAATAATCAAAGTTGGTGATGTTTGTGATATAATTGGAAACATCCAATCAGAATACAATATCAATGGGATATATTCTCATGAAGAGACCGGCAATCTATGGACATATAAAAGAGATGTAAGCGTTAAAAGGATATGTAGACTAAATAATATTCCAATGCATGAGTATCCATCAAATGGTATCATTCGGAAGTTGTCATCACGTAATAATTGGTCGATAATTAGAAACCAAAGAATGGCAGAAAAAATTCTGCCTAAACCTATTAATTTAATACCACTTCCTAATTATTACTCAGATGAATTACCGGAAAAAAATAGTCTAATATTTGGTAAAAAATTGATTGGAATAGTTCAAAATGGTGGACGTAAAGCGGCTATAGGTGATCTAAGAGGGTTTTTAAATACTAGATCAAGAAAGTATTTATACCATATTTCAGCACCTGGATTATCATCAATATATTGCTCACGGTTATCAGCACATCTTGCATGGGGAAGTCTTTCCGTGAGGGAAGTAGTACAGTCAATCAAAAAAAGAAAACAGCAACTAAGTTTAGAAGATAAAAAATATTTTACAAAACATCTAACAGCATTCAATTCTAGGTTAGCTTGGCGTTGCCACTTTATACAAAAAATAGAAGACCAGCCAGAAATAGAAACACATTGTATGCATCCCGCTTTTGAAGGTTTACGAGATGGTGAGTATGATGAGGAAAAATATCAAGCATGGGCAACTGGATCTACTGGATACCCATTTATTGACGCATGCATGCGTAATCTAATTGTTGAAGGGTGGATAACATTCAGAATGCGCGCTATGCTTGTAAGCTTTGCAAGTTACCAACTTTGGCTAGATTGGCGAATTACGGGTGATCATTTAGCTAGATTGTTTACAGATTATGAGCCTGGGATTCATTATAGTCAGTTACAAATGCAATCTGGAGTTACTGGTATAAACGCGATGAGAGTATACAATCCAATCAAACAATCAATTGAACATGACCCGTATGGTAATTATATTCGAAAATGGATACCAGAATTAAAACAGCTTCCAAATGAATTCATACACGAACCTTGGAAATGGGATAAAAACTTAATAGATAATATTTCTTTTTCTCTGGGCACTGACTACCCAAAACCAATTGTTGAGCACGCATCATCTGCAAAAGAAGCTAAGGATAAAATAGCTAATATTCGTAAAAGTGATCAATATAGATTAATATCTAAAGCAGTTTATAACAAACATGGTAGTAGAAAAATTACTGCCAAAAAAACTAAACATCTAAAAAAAGATAATCAATTATCGTTATTTTAATATTATTAATAACTAGGCTTCAAAACTATTTAAAGTTAAATAGATTAAAATTTAACAAATTGAATGCTTAAATAACAAGTTAATCTTTAATAGCTTCCATAACTACATGAGTTGAAGTATTAGAAACGCATGGAAGTGATGAGATTTTCTCTCCCAAAGCATGCCTATAATCTGCAATATTTTTTGTTCGCACTTTAAGTAAATAGTCAAATTTACCAGCAATCATATGGCATTGCTCTATCTCGGTGATTCCTTGAACTGCTTTATTAAATGCATTTAAGGCACTATCTCGCGTATCACTCAGTTTTACCTCAGTAAAAGCTATATGATTACGATCTAAAGCATGATTGTCTAAGACGGCTTTAAAACCTTTAATTATGCCTTTTTCGATCATGTTTTTCACACGTATCTGACAGGGCGTTTTTGATAGCCCTACTCGATTAGATAATTCCGAGTTAGTTATTCGTCCATTAATTTCTAGTATTTTTAAAATCTTTAAATCGAATGAATCCATATTATCTATTTATTTCTCATATTAAGATATAATTTATTAACATAGAGTATTTTTAAAGTCAATTATCCTAAATAATAAAAGATATTAGTCATTAAACTTATAATATATAATCTAGTATGATAGGCGAACCTAGGAATAAAACAATGAAGTATATAAGTGAAATCCGCACTCATATTCGTGATCTACATATAACAGATGAGGTTACATTAGTTACAAAGCTGATAAAGATAGCCAATCTGTCAGAAATAGATCGATCAGAAATTGTTAAAAATGCTGCACATTTGGTTGAACGAATTCGTTCCGATAAAAAACCAGGATTAATGGAAGTTTTTCTATCAGAATATGGCCTATCCAATTCAGAAGGAATTGCATTAATGTGTCTCGCAGAGGCACTACTCAGAGTGCCTGATGCATACACTATAGATGAATTAATAAAAGATAAATTAACTGATAAGGGGTGGTCTAAGCATATTGGCAATTCTTCAAGCTCACTAGTGAATGCATCAACTTGGGCATTAATGCTGACAGGAAAGGTTCTGGATAAAGCAAAAGAATCTAGAATTCATTCAGCAATGCAACGATTGATAAAACGTGTTGGGGAGCCTGTTATTCGTCGTGCTGTAAAAGCTGCAATGAAAGAAATGGGTAATCAATTTGTACTCGGAGAAACAATTGAAAAAGCTGTGAAACGTGGTCAAAAACGTCAAAAAAATGATTATACGTATTCTTATGATATGCTTGGAGAAGCTGCTATAACTAATAGTGACGCTATTAAATTCACTAAAGCTTACGCTGATACTATTTCTTATTTAGCAAAGCATAGCAAAGATCCAGATGTGCGTAATAATCCAGGCATATCTATAAAACTTTCAGCATTGTTCCCTCGATATGAACTAACTCATAAATCTGCAGTTTTAGAAACAATGGGAAAAAGGTTAAGTAATCTTATACTAATGGCTCGAAATGCAAATATGGGGCTCAATATAGATGCAGAAGAAGCTGATCGATTAGATTTATCTCTTGATGTAATTGAACAAGCTTTATCTGATCCACGCCTAAAAGGATGGGACGGATTTGGTGTTGTTGTTCAAGCTTATGGGAAACGTGCAATTGCAATAATAGATTGGCTTTATGCATTATCAGAAAAACTAGATCGTAAAATTATGGTACGGCTAGTAAAAGGTGCTTATTGGGATACTGAAATCAAAAAAACACAAACAAATGCTTTCGATAATTACCCTGTATTTACCAAAAAATGCGCAACCGACGTCTCTTACTTAGCATGTGCGAGAAAACTATTAGATTTTTCTGATCGCATATACCCGCAATTTGCTACACATAATGCTCATTCTGTACACGCTGTTTTGAGAATGGCTAAAATCAATGAAAAGTACGAGTTTCAACGGCTTCACGGGATGGGTGGTGCTCTTTACGACCATGCAATAGCTTTAAATAAAATGCGCTGCCGTATTTATGCGCCAGTTGGAATACATGATAACTTATTGGCATACTTAGTCCGACGATTATTAGAAAATGGGGCTAATTCTTCATTTGTTAATAAAATATTAGATAAAGATGTGCCATCTGAAGAGGTTGTATTTGATCCAATAATAGATTGGAATACATTTTCAAAAAAGCAGAAATGGTTGACTAAGCCAGCAGATCTATATCAACCAGAACGTAAGAATTCATTAGGATATGATATAACAAGTGTAAATGAATTAGAGCGAATTAATCTAGCTCGCAATAATTTCGCACAAAAAAAATGGGCAGTTTCATCCCATTTAGTATCAGGAAACCCAACAGGATTCATACAAACAATTATTAACCCTGCTGATACTAATGACATTGTAGGCACTGTTATAAATGTAAGTAAAAATGATGTTATTCGCGCAATAGAAAATGCTAGACCTTGGAATATACCGCATGATCAGAGGGCTGAAATATTAAATAAAATTGCTGATTTATATGAAAGTAATTTTGGTGAACTTTTTGCAATTCTATCTAGAGAAGCAGGTAAAACACTTAAAGATTCAGTTGCTGAAATTCGTGAATCTGTTGATTTTATAAGATATTATGCTGCTAAATCTAAAGATTTTATTGATCATAATCCACGTGGAAACTTTGCCTGTATTTCACCTTGGAATTTCCCATTAGCTATTTTTACAGGCCAAATCATAGCAGCACTATCTGTTGGTAACGCTGTGTTAGCAAAACCCGCTGAGCCAACACCTATAATTGCAAGCCGCGCTGTAAGCTTAATTCTTGAAGCGGGTGTCCCTGCTACTGCATTACAATTATTAGTAGGTTCAGGAAGTGTTATTGGTGCAAATTTAATTAAACACAAATCAATAGACGGCGTTTGCTTTACGGGATCAACAAAAACTGCACAGTCAATTAACATAGACTTAGCTAAAATAGGTAATCCCTATGCTCCTCTAATTGCTGAAACTGGAGGATTAAACGCAATGATTGTAGATAGCACAGCACTTCCAGAGCAAGCTATACAAGATATTATTGCCAGTTCATTTCAGTCTGCTGGACAGCGCTGTTCTGCACTGAGAATGTTATATGTTCAAAGGGATATAGCAGATAAATTTTTAGATATGCTATATGGTGCAATGGATGAATTGATCTCGGGCAACCCTTGGGATGCCAATACAGATGTAGGACCCATCATTACTAAGACTGCTGCTAAATACATAAACGACTACATTAAGATAGCTATGGATGATGGTCGTATACTTCATCAATCCGCAGCGCCTAATATAGAAACATTCGTTAAACCAACTGTAATAAGTGTTACTTCAATTAAGGATATGGAAAAAGAAATATTTGGCCCTGTACTTCATGTCACAACTTTCGAGGCAAGAGAAATTCCCTCAATAATAGAAAATATTAATAAAACAGAGTATGGTCTTACATTCGGAATACATTCTCGTATTGAAGCACGGATTCATAATTTATGTTCTTCTTTAAATGTTGGTAATATTTATGTTAATCGAAACCAGATAGGTGCCGTTGTTGGATCCCAACCTTTTGGCGGAGAAGGTTTATCAGGAACTGGGCCTAAAGCAGGTGGACCAAATTATTTAAAACACTTTTTAAATGTATCTGATCCAGTCAGGGAAAAATATGATACACCAGCTGTAACAACTAACGCACAAGAAATACTGAACGAAGTAATTACACCAGAGCGTAAAGCATTAAATATATCTACGCTTCCTGGTCCAACTGGTGAACTAAATATACTTTCAAGTTACCCAAAAGGTGTGGTTTTATGTTTAGGCCCAACGTCTACACAAGCACAACAACAGGCCAAACTTGCGCATGACGCAGGTTGTAACACTTGTATAGTTTTAAACATGGATCTGAGTGAATTAACTAATTTAAAGGGTTTTGATGTTGTAATATTTTGGGCTGAAATCACAGAAATACAAAAAGCCCGAACCTACTTAGCTGTACGTAATGGAGTTTTAATTCCGTTAATTACAGACAGAAATATTGTTGAACGTTGCATTCTAGAACGTCATGTCTGCATTGATACTACAGCTGCGGGAGGAAATATTGCCCTATTAGCATCAGGTGGGTAATTTTATGTAACATAGTTAAACATTATTTTAAGAGGTTTAACTATATTATAATTACTTTTCTGGTAATAATCCACGCGGACTAAACCGTAAAACCAGTAGTAAAATCAAACCCATTGTCATCAAACGCATATGAGCTGCAGAATCTATAAGATGCAATTTGAGGCTATTGTCATCTGCCATACCTGATGTGATTGCATTCATTAGGATTAGACCTAATGGCTCTGCTTCAATCCAGAAGAACCATATAACAAAGCCACCCAATACTGCGCCCCAGTTATTTCCAGAACCACCAACAATTACCATAACCCAGATTAAAAAAGTAAAGCGTAATGGCTGGTAAGATGTTGGGGTTAATTGACCATCTAATGTCGTGAGCATTGCACCAGCTAAACCAACTACTACAGATCCTAATACAAAAACTTGTAAATGCCGTTTTGTTACATTCTTGCCCATTGCATTTGCAGAAACTTCATTATCACGAATTGCGCGCATCATACGCCCCCAAGGCGACTTTAGCGCTGTTTCCGATAACCATAATACGATCAACAGCATTGTAACGAACAAACATGCATAGCAAATTTTAACAAAAATACTAGAAAATCCAATAGGATCAGCACCAAGTGTAGAAGACAAGTTAAGAAACCATTCTGTTGTTTGTAAATTAATTTCAAATGGAACTGGTCTTGGCATGCCAACTACATTTTTCACTCCACGTGTCATCCAATCTTCATGTTTTAAGACAGCAATAATAATCTCAGAAATACCAAGAGTTGCTATTGCTAAATAGTCTGACCTTAATCCTAATGTAATTTTACCAATTACCCATGCAGCAATACCTGCGAAAACACCTCCAACGGGCCATGATAAAACAATAGGCAAGCCAAAGCCACCAAGGTATCCTGATTTAGCTGGATTGATGTCTTCAATTGCATGGGTTGCTGGACCAAATACTGATCTGGTTATGAAAAAACCAATTACGCATATTGCAATAATTAAAATAGATCGAGTACGACCAGCCGACATTCGCTGATAGGTAATTACCGCTAAAGTAATCGATATAAAGGCCAAAAATAAGCCACCAATAGCGCCCCAACCTCCAGCAGACCAAGCACCTTCAACTGGCGGCATAGCTACTAAAACAGCTGCTAATCCACCAAGTGCCGCAAAACCCATAATGCCAACGTTAAATAAACCTGCATAGCCCCATTGGATATTAACCCCTAAGGCCATAATTGCACTAATCAAACATAGATTAAGAATAGATAACGATACATTCCAACTTTGAAATAAACCAACACCAATTAATAAGAGTGCCATTATTGTGAAGTAAATGGTATTTCGATTTATCAACATTAAACTGATTTTCCTGCAAAAATTCCTGTTGGCCTGAAAAGTAAAACCAAAACTAAAATAATAAAGCTAACTGCAAATTTATAATCTGTAGCTAATAACTGAACCAAACCTTCAGGCTTCCAATCTCCTGGAACTATGTAAGCTACAAATTTCTTATATGGATAAGTAATCATTATTTCTGAAAATGCTATAACAAATCCACCAGCAATAGCACCCAATGGATTGCCAAGACCTCCCACAATAGCTGAAGCAAAAATTGGCAGCAATAATTGAAAATAAGTGAAAGGTTTGAAAGATTTATCCAAACCATATAATGTTCCAGCAACAGTTGCGAGTATGGCAACTAATATCCAAGTGACAGCAACTACTTTATCAGGACTAATTCCAGACAATAGTGCTAGATCTTCATTATCAGAAAATGCTCTCATTGATTTACCTGTCCTAGTCTTATTTAAAAACCAGAATAATGCTAGGACAACTATTATAGCAGTAATCACAGTCAAACCTTGAGAAACCTTAATTGAAACTCCCTCAGCAGTTCCTAGATATTGTTTCATTGCTCGGGCCTTTACAATAAAACGCTCCCCATCATTAAAATTTTGATCATTAGGCCCAATTATAAATCGAACAACTCCGTTTAAGACAAACATAATCCCTACAGATGCAATTAAATAAATTACAGGTGCTGCTTTTTGCTCACGGTAAAATCTATAAATTAATTTATCTGAACTTAATAAAAAAACTGCAGTGACTATAATTCCAAAGGGTAATGCTAACAAAGCAGTTGGTAATGGGCCAATATTTATTCCCATAGATTGAAGCCACCAAGTAAACAAAATAACAACCATTGTACCAAATGCCATGGTGTCACCATGTGCAAAATTGGAAAAGCGCAAAACGCCATAAACTAACGTTACACCAACTGCACCAAGGGCAAGTTGAGAACCATATGCTATTGCAGGCACAAATACGAAATTAGACATTAACAAAAATGCGTTTAAAAGGTCTTCCATGTTAGATCTCCAAAGGGTGGCATCTATCAATCGGTGCCTTATTCTGATTACGCATGTAACTAATGAATTTAGAAAGTCTATTTACTGTTACATTACTAAAGTCTGTTTTAGTGTATCTAAAAAAGGTCAATTTCATTTAACCCCCAAGAAAACTTTTGCGGACCTCTGGATTGTTCAGAAGAACTTCTCCAGTGTCTGTAAATCTATTGGAACCTTGGACCATTACGTATCCTTTATCTGCAATATTTAAAGCTTGGCGCGCATTCTGCTCAACCATCAAAATAGAAATTCCTGTACGGGCAACTTCGATAATATTATCAAATAACTCATCCATTACTATAGGAGAAACACCAGCTGTTGGCTCATCTAACATCAATAATTTTGGCTTTGTCATTAGTGCACGCCCAACTGCTACCTGTTGGCGCTGGCCACCAGATAGCTCTCCAGCCTTTTGGTTGCGTTTATCTTTTAAAATTGGAAATAAATCAAAAACTTGTTTCATAGTTACACTAATATCGTCTCTACGTAAGAAGGCCCCCATTTCTAAGTTTTCTTCTACACTCATAGTTGGAAATACATTAGCTGTTTGAGGCACAAATGCCATTCCTTTTGCCACACGAGCTTGAGGCGTTAGTTTGGTAATATCTTCTCCATCTAATATAACTTGGCCAGAATGAATATTTAACATTCCAAAAATAGCCTTCATTGCTGTAGATTTTCCTGCACCATTAGGCCCTACGATTACAGCAATTTCGCCTTTTTCAGCATTAATATTACAACTGTGAAGTATATCAGCGCCACCATACCCACCAGTCATACCTTCAGCAATTAAGTAGCTCATGATGAAACCTTATTTTTTAATCCAGTACCCAAATATGCTTCAATCACTTGATCGTTTGCTTTAATTTCATCAATTGTTCCCTCGGCAAGCACACCGCCTTCAGCCATAACAATAACAGGATCACAAAGCCGCCCTATAAAATTCATATCATGTTCAATAACACAGAATGTATAGCCACGCTCCTTATTTAATCTAATAATAGCATCACCAATTGTATTTAAAAGTGTACGATTAACGCCTGCCCCAACTTCATCTAGAAATACAATTTTGGCATCAACCATCATTGTTCGCCCCAATTCAAGAAGTTTTTTTTGTCCACCAGATAAGTTTCCAGCTAATTCATTGGCAACATGAGCTATTTCGAGAAATTCAATTACCTCATTAGCCTTTATCCGTAATAACTCTTCCTCTTCACGTATTTTTCCTGGCTTCAGCCAGACGTCCACTAAATTCTCTCCTGATTGGCCACCAGGCACCATCATAAGGTTTTCACGCACAGTCATTGTCTTGAATTCATGGGCAATCTGAAACGTACGTAATAGTCCTTTATTAAAGAGTTTATGTGGAGGCAATCCTGTTATGTCTTTACCATCTAAAGTGACGGAGCCTTCTGAAGGTTCATATATACCGGCTATGACATTAAATAATGTAGTTTTACCTGCACCATTGGGCCCTACTAAACCTGTAATAGAACCCTTCTCAATTGTAATTGAGGCATTGTTTACAGCAGTAAAGCCGCCAAATTTTTTTGTAAGATTTTTTACTGTAATCATAAGAAAATTCCATATGTAAAAGCGGCCCCATAAATATGGAGCCGCTTAAAACTTTGAGTTATTAATTTAACGATATTTTACAGTAGAAACTTTACCGTCTTTAATTTCAATTTGGCGGTAGTTACCTTTACTTTCACCAGCACCGATTAATTCAACGTTTGATGCACCAACATAATCGATTTCTCCACCTGAGGCCAAGATCTCCATACCTTTTGCTAATTCACCTACCTGAATTTTTTCACCTGGCGCATTAGCAACATCAAATACTTTACCCTTGTAATCAGAAGGACTTTTTGAACCAGCCGCCTGCATTGCTAATAGGATCAAAGCTGCAGCATCGTAACTTTCTGCTGCAAATGGAGACTCTGCATTAAATTTGCCGTCAACGTGTGCGATAAATGCTGCTGCGTCAACTCCTGGTGCTTGTCCAAATGAACCATTTAAATCTGACCCAATTGCTTCAGGTAGTGATCCACCAACCATTCCATCAGGTAGAACAAAAGTATCAAATGCACCTGTATCTAAAGAAGCTTGAATAATACCTTTACCACCTTGATCGAGATAACCCGCAACAACTAAGACATCACCTCCAGCTGCAGCTAAAGCGCCGACTTCAGAAGAATAGTCAGCCTTACCATCTTCATGAGATGCATTAATTGTTACTTCACCACCAGCAGCCTCGTATGCCGCTGCAAACGCATCGGCAAGACCTTTGCCGTAGTCATTATTTGTGTAGGTTAGAGCAACAGATTTAATACCTTTTTCCATTATGATGTTAGTCATAACTACGCCTTGGCGTGCATCAGATGGAGCAGTGCGGAAAAATAAACCATTATCTTCAATGGTTGATAAAGCAGGTGATGTTGCAGATGGTGAGATCATTACCATACCATTTGGAAGTGCAACATTTGTTAATGTTGCAGTGGTAACGCCTGAACAGTCTCCACCAACAATACCAGAAACTTTATCAGAAGTAATTAAACGTTCTGCCGCAGCAGTTGCAGCACCAGCGTCTACACAAGTTGTGTCAGCGCGCACAGCGGTGACTGTCGAACCATTCATGAATTTTCCAGATGCGGAAATTTCCGCTATTGCAAGTTCAGCTCCTGGACCCATTTCGGCAACCAAGCTCTCAATTGGGCCAGTAAAGCCTAAGAATACACCTATCTTTACATCATCAGCATGTGCAGCAGTTACCATAGCAGCAGAAGCTACAGTCGCTAAAAGAAATTTTTTCATTTTTTGTCTCCCAAAAATTTATTTAAATATAGGCCCAATATGTGATTCCATTGGTACCCAAAATTATTCGTATATATAATGTTGAACAGATTTAACTTGGTGTCTAGGAAATTACGCATCTAAACTCTATAAAAGTGTTAATTTTATAGGCAAATAGTTTTTTCTTTGACTATTAAATACAAAATATAAATAATTTCTGAATTATTAAGATATTTATTAAAAAAATAAATTAAGAAATAAACCTATCGATTTATCAAAATATATAATTTACCAAGTTTTATTTTTATTAATATTTTAAAATTATATAAATTTCTATTGATAATAAATATACTGTTAAGCAGTTTTGTGCATTAATTCTCTTAATTTAATACGCTGAATTTTTCCTGATGGTCCCTTCGGCAAATCATTTAAAAAATGAATACGATCTGGGGACTTAAAATTGCCTAATTTAGAAAAGCAAATATTTAACATATCAGCTTCAGATGCATTACTGTAGTCAACTAATTTTACGGCAGCTTCAATACGTTGGCCATATACAGCACAAGGAATTGCAAATGCTGCAGCTTCTACAACATCTTTGTGCGAATAAAGGGCATCATCGATTTCTCGCGGAGAAATATTTTCACCACCCTTAATTATTAATTCTTTTAATCTTCCAGATACAAAAACATAACCCTCAACATCTATGTAACCCAAATCACCTGTTAACAACCATCCATCAATAGTTTTAGACTTCTGTGTGGCACTCTCATTGTTAAGATATTCAAGCATAACATTTGGTCCACGAACTGCTATTTCACCAGTATGGCCAGTTATCTGATCGGTTCCATCTAATGTTAAAATCTTTACTTCGTTACCAAAAGCAATTCCCGGTGAACCGATCTTACGTTTTCCTGGTGGCAATGGGTTTGATAGGATTTGTGCTGCAGTTTCAGTTAACCCCATAGTTTCAATAATAGACAATCCAAATCGATTTTCAAAATTAGATTGAGTATCTATAGCCAATGGAGCAGATGCAGACCGACCAAAACGTAAATTTTCTTTAACAGCATCACTTGGGTCAGCTTTTCCATGTAGCAAATGTGAAATTATTGTAGGAACAACAGAGAACCAAGTTATATGAAATTTTTCACAATGTTCCCAAAATGCTGAATTAGAAAATTTAGGACAAATTACGCTTGATCCACCAGATATTAAAGGTGCAATTACGGTCACACAAAGACCATTAATATGATAAAGGGGTAGAACACAAAGCGCACGATCAGTTGATTTTAATTCGTGTGCCACTGAAGTCGTCCACCCACCAGACAGTAAACTAGAATGACTATGGACAACTCCTTTTGGTACTCCAGTAGTACCAGAAGTATACATTAAGAGAGCATGATCAGTTTCATTAAGTTCATGTAAATTTATTTCTGGAACATTTTTATTTAAAAACTGTTCTGCAGCATTTATGATCTGTGGCCTTGCATCAGTTTCATCAAGCGCATCTGATAATATCTTTGATTGTTCTGGTGAACTACAAACGTATCTACATTTACTATGTGAAATAGCATGCCCTAAAGCAGCAGGCCCTGCCGCTAAATTTAGTGGTGTAGCACGGAAACCACCATATAATATAGCATAAAAAGTTAGCAAAGCCGGACGCCCATTAGACATACAAATGGCTATACTCTCACCTTTAGCTATTCCTAAATGTGTTAGGCCAAATGTAATATTTTTTGCGCAATTACGTAATGTTAGCCAAGTAAGGTCCTCCGCCCCATCAGAAAAAAGATAACAGATCCCATTTGGTGTCTTTTCTGCATGATAGTCTAACCATTCGCGGACAGTTCCTTTGGGTGGCAATGTTTCACTGTAGTTCATTTCCCAACTGAACTCCAATAATCAGCAAATATATCGTCAACCAAAGGTTCCACTGCTGGAATTTCATGAACTACATTTGTAATGTTCAGAAAATGTTTCCAATGTAAATTTTCATCAATTGAATTTCCACCCCAGCTGCCACAACCCATCGATAATGAAAACGGCAATCCATTATTAAAAGAACCACCAGTAGCAAAACAATGCGCTTGATTAACTATCACGCGGCAAGTGGGTAATGTCATAGCCATTTTTTTAGCACGATCTGTATTATTTGTGTGAATACCAATAGAATGCCCTGCACCATAATGCTCTAACATTTTTTTTGATTTTATCATTGCATCATCAAAATTTCTCGCTCGGTATAGTGCAATTACTCGAGATAATTTTTCACCTGATAAGGGGAATGATGCACCAATACCTTGAGTCTCAATACAGATAAATTTTGTATTTTTTGGTACGTGGTCTTCTAAATCTAGTGCATTAATTAAAGTATCCGCGTCTTGGGCTATTGCATGACGACTTAAATTTCCTTTTTCCCAAAGACGCCCTATTATGTGATTTTCCATTGATTGAGGCAAAGTTGTCCCACCTACTAAAGCTAATGCTTTAATGAATTCATCATAAATTGCATCAACAATAATTAGTGAATTCTCAGATGAACAAGATGTTGCATTATCAAATGTTTTAGATGAAGCAATTTTTTTAGCTGCGGCTATTAAGTCAGAGGTTTCGTCTATAATTACAGTTACATTTCCAGCACCAACACCAATTGCTGGAGTGCCAGAAGTGTAAGCACGGCGAACATTATTTTGTGAACCGGTGACAATAACTAAATCTGTTTTCTCTAGCATACGTTGAGTTTTATCTTTGGTTCCAGGCGCTGTTATCATTTGAACTAAGTCTGAATTGATGCCAGCCTTAGAAAATTCTGTATGTATGTAGCCAAGAAGTCTCTCACATCCAACAATCCCTTTGGGTGATGGAGATAGGATAATAGCATTTCCACATTTGACTGCATTAATAATATTATTTGCAGGTGTAGCAATTGGGTTTGTTGAAGGAACAACAGCACCAACAACACCAATAGCACGCGCAATCTTTGTTAAACCTTTATCAGGATCTTCCTCTATGACACCAAAAGTTTTTATTTTTTCTATATCTCGAAGTAATCCTAAAGTTTTCCTATGATTTTTTGTTATTTTATCGGCAACGTTTCCCAAGCCAGTGCTTGAAACAGCTAACTCGGAAAGCTCTTTATTTCTAGCAGGTTCCATGATGGCCCAGCCTACTGCATGTGCAGCTTTATCATAAAGCCTTTGTGACCCATTTTTCTCAAACTCAGATTGTGCTTTGCGAGCACTGCTTATTATTTGGTCTACTTGATTAATATCTGTTTCTAACGGCATGAATAACCTATCATTTAAAACGAGGCAGGCCAAAGCCTGCCTCTAATTTCTATCAAAGACCTTTTAAAAGTTCTTCTAAAGTAGTCTGACGTTTTGCCCACATATCTAAAACTTCAGCACGGTTCATAATTTTCATTGGAGAACCACCAGCCTTCATTTTTTGTGCAACTCTTTTATGTGCAAACATCACCGGAACAACTTTTGCTAACTTATCTATTATAGCTTGTGGCGTTCCCTTTGGGACCATAACTCCACGGAAATTCACGGATGTATTATCTACATCTAAACCCTGTTCCAACATAGTTGGGACATCAGGTAAAAATGCATTACGTTCTAAATCTGCTACTCCCAAAATTTTGATTGTGCCAGCTGCCTTTGCACGAAATGCATCAGACAAATTATTTACTCCCCCAAGAACTTCACCACTAATGACAGCTTTCATTGCACCAGCTCCACCAGATTTGTTGGGAATGTATAACATTTTCACACCAGCAGCTTTTTCGATTTGAAGAGCTGCTATATGATGCCCAACAAAAAGGCCGGCACCAGAAAAGGTTAATTTTCCTGGGTTAGCTTTTGCAAAAGCAACAACATCTGCCATTGAGTTAAATTTACTATCTTTTCCAACAACAAATACAGCAGGATCTGACCCCCAATTTGCTATAGGCTCAAAGCTATCAGTTGAATAATCGACACCGCCCTTAATGGACTGTGCTATAAAGTGTGGGACATTGTACCCACCCATAGTATATCCATTTTTTTCAGCATCGTTGGCAAACCAATTCCATCCCACACGGCCACCCGCACCAGGTTTATTTATAATCGCAATGGGCATGCCAAGCATATCATCATTACCTGCTGGAATAGTTGCAATACGAGCTTGGAAATCTGTTGCTCCCCCTGCACCATAAGGTATCATCAATAATACTGGACGTTCAGGATATTCTGCTTTTACTGCTCCTGATATACCAATTAGCGAAATTGCTAAGGCTACTATAATCTTTTTCATTTAATTCTCCTCCCGAGAGTTTTACTGTTTTATACAGCTAAATAAACATTCCACGCGGAGTATAGACCACAAGGATCTTCGCGAAGAGTGCATACATTATGGCGACAAAACCTGCCGTTATTATTATACGTTTAAACCATGATTTATATTCAGAATGTGAAGCTGGATCATAGCTTGTAAGCAATAGGAAAAACGCAACTGATGTTGCAGTGTAAAAACCAAGTGATTTAGCTGCCCAGAAAATATAAATAGCAGAGATTAAAACTCCTGGTGCCATATTTTTAAACATATTTATTGAAAGTCCATTGCCAGCTTTCGATCGACCCATCAAAGCTTTTACAAATGTCCACAAAGCGAGACCCAGAAAAAAGATAGAAACAACACGTGGAAATAAATAAGCATCTGCTGGTTGTCTTGTGAAACTTACATAACAAACCGTAACAGCAACCAATGCTACAAGGCCTGAAGATATTTTATGTTGGAATATATTCAATGCTCTGTCCTCTTTGCCGTAATTTCAGACCAAAATGAAAACCCAACAGACAAAACTACAATTGATACCAAGACTATGTTGAGACCCCCAGTGAAAAAGTAAACAAATGGTCCGTTTTGCGCAGTTGAAATTAAAGAACCAGTAACAAAATTGCTTTCAGCAATTGGTCCGAGAATTAGACCCAAAACTAAAGGTGCTGCAGAGAAACCAAACCGCTCAAGAAAGTACATCATGGTTCCCAGTACTGCCATAACATAAACATCACCCATTGATTGTTGAACTGCAAAAGATCCAAAAGCAGCCAAACCTAATACAATTGCCGCCATAATTGATTGTGGAACTTGCGCCACCCTTGCGGCCATTGATGCAATATAAATACCAAAAATACACATTAGTATCTGACCAATAAGCATTGAGTTAATAAATGGCCAAATTACCTCTGGATGTTGTTGAAATAGATTTGGCCCAGGAAATATTCCATGAATAATTAATCCACCCAATAAAACTGCAGCGGTCGGACTGCCAGGTATCGATAGTGTAAGTAAAGGAACTAAAGACGGGCCTACCATTGCGTTATTTGCAGATTCTGCAGCAATAACACCTTCTGAATGACCAGTTCCGAACTTTGCCTTTTCAGGAGAGAACTTTTTTGCTTGGTCGTACGCTAATAGTCCGGCTATCTGTCCTCCTACACCTGGAATTAAGCCTATAACTGAACCTACACTTGTGCCGATTGCTAATGCTCTTTTACGAGAAAATACTTCACGGAATGCTGCAGATACTGGATGTTTCTTGACAATGATTTGTTCAACATCAGTTTGAAACCGCCCTTTTGCAAACATTGTAATAACTTGTGGGATAGCAAATAAACCAATTAAAGCTGGTATTATATTAACTCCACCACCAAGTGCTGGATGAAAAACAAATCTTTTAACACCTTGAATGTCATCGAAACCAATTGTGGCCAACCACATTCCAATACATCCAGATAATAAACCCTTCACAACAGATCCAGCTTCAAGAGAACCTATAACTGTCACACCAATAATTGCGAGCCAAAATGTATGTGAATAACCAAAAGAATTAGCCATTTTAGCTAATACAGGCGTTAAAAAAATTAATAGAAAGACACCAAATAGCCCGCCTATAAGTGAAGAAATAAAAGAAAGTTGTAATGCTTTAGCTCCCTCACCTTTTCGAGCCATAGCATTTCCGTCTAATGTAGTTGCAATATTTGCAGGTGCACCAGGTATCTTTAGTAAGATGGCACTAACAGCACCACCAGCAACAGTAGAAGTATATGCAGCGCCTAATAAAATGAGACCATGTACTGGGGTCATATTAAAAGTGAATGGAATTAATAAAGCCACAGTCATTGTTGGCGATAGGCCTGGGGTAGCACCCATTATTAATCCACCAATGGTTCCACCTATAAGCAATAACATTGACGTAAGTGTAAAAACTTCACCAAAATAAAAAATGAAATCCATAAAATATACTCCTCTTATAATTCTCTTTTATATAATGAAAATAGTAATGCAAACGTTTTCATTTAATGTATGGTTTAACTATGAAACATAAAACAAATGTTGATATTATTGATGTAGCCATACATGCGGGAGTTTCTCCAGCAACAGTTTCGCGTTCATTTAATCATCCTAAGAAAGTCCTAGCAAGTACGCGCAAGCGAATAGAAAAAGCTATTTTACAGACTGGCTATATTAGGAATAGAGCGGCACAAGCCATTCAAGGAAAGCGAAGTGGTACCGTTGGATTAATTGTTCCCACACTAGATAATGCTATTTTTTCCAATCTTATTCAGGCATTTTCAGATGAAATGAGGAAACATGGCTTTACTATGTTGGTTACAACACATGGCTACGATTTAAATGATGAGTATGCACTGCTTCGTAGCTTATTAGAGCATCGAGTGGAAGGTGTAGCATTAATTGGCCACGATCATTCTGAAGATACATACAATCTCTTAGAAAGGCGGAATGTGCCTGTAGTGTCAATGTGGAGTTACAAGCGAAATTCGAAGATTTCTTGTGTAGGTGGTGAAAATGATCAAGCAGGACGTGCTATTGCAAAACATATAATCAATATTGGGCACAGTCAAATTGCTGTCGCTTTTCCAAATGTAGAAGAAAATGATCGAGCAAGAGATAGAAAAAATGGAGTACTTAAATATTTATCAGAAAATTTTATTGAGGTACCAGATTATTGGCAGATTGAAACAGCATATTCAGTACAAGATGCAAGAAAAAGCGCTGCTAAAATGTTTGAAAACCACCCACGTCCAACAGCTGTCATTACTGGTAATGATGTAATTGCTCAGGGAGTTATTTATGCAGCTCAGGCAAAAGGTTTAAATGTTCCAAATGATATATCAGTCACTGGAATTGGAGACTTTTCAAATTCTGCATCATCCTTCCCAAGCATTACAACTGTGAGAATGCGTCCCAACAAAGTTGGCACAAAAGCAGCATTAGTTTTATTAGATCGTATCAATGGTGATAGAGAAGCATACCCAACTCGTATAAAAGTGTCCGTTGAAGTAAAAAGTCGTGAAAGTACTAAAAGTATTTAATTTTTAGTTATATGGCGATTTAATTTTTTATTAATAAGTCCAAATATGAGTATAATACAAAGTGTGAATAATATAAAGTAACCAGCAATTATTGGGTATGGCACAAACGGGTTAAACGTTTTATCAGCAAAATAACTAGCATAATACAGTGCATCTCCCTTTTGTTGCCATGCCGGAAAACTTGAGAAAAATACTAATGCTGTTGCATGAAATAAAAATATGGCTTCGTTTGTATACGACGACCATGCAAGTCGTAACATTGTGGGCCATATAATACGTTTATTAATTTGGCGTTCAGATAAACCTAGTGCACGCCCTGCCTCAATGTCTCCAAGAGGAACAGACTTTAAAGCTCCATAGAATATTTGTGCACTATACGCAGTTGTATTGAGAAACAAAACAAGTAGAGCGCCAAGCCAAGCTCGCGTTAGCCACCTTGTCTCAAGTGTAATTTCAATAATTCCAAAATTTAAATCCCATCCAACTTTTGGCAGTAATACAAAGCTTTCATAAACAATAAAAAATTGAATAAATAATGGTGACCCCCTCATAATAAAAATAAAAATTGACGCAGGAATACGAAACCATGAAAATGAACTATTTCGAGCGAATGCCAAGCTAGTAGCCGCAAAAAAACCAAGAATTAGTGCTATGGCTGCAAAATATACATTCCAAATCATCCCAGAGCCAATTAAAACAATTTGATCACAAATATTAATATCTGTTTTAGGTAAACTGCGTTCACCAATACCAATCGAACGGAGACCATAATCTGTTAGTGTTTGCCAGCAATTCATGAAGACCCACCTAACGTTGCCTGTCCCTTAGAAACCTTTGAGGTTAAGTGATCAAAAAACTTTTCACTAACCCAAGATAATCCAAGATAAAAAACTAATAATACTATGAAATATCCTAACCGCCAATCAGAATGAGGATATGTAAATCTTGCAGTTTTAGTCCCACCTAATTCTCTTGCATAATAAACAATATCTTCAACCCCCAGTAAAAACAATAATGGCGTTGCTTTAACTAATATCATCCATAAGTTTGATAAGCCTGGTAAAGCATAGGCCCACATTTGAGGTAATTGTATTCGCATAAATATTTGATGCTGTGTCATTCCATATGCAGAACCAGTTTCTAACTGCGCAATTGGAACTGAGTTTAATGCTCCATAAATAGTGTTAGCAGCAAAAGCTCCAAAAACTATCGAAAATGCTAATGCAGCAAGAAAAAATCCATAGGTTTCGTGTATCCATTGGGCAGATGAGCCAATAGGCATTTTAGCAGCCTGGCAAACCACAAAATCATTTCCTTGTCGGATAGTTTCAGTCCAGTCAGAACATTTAGCTTTGTGGCGCAAATATTCTATTCCCTGATCTAACGCTATAGGAACAAATAAGAAAAATATGATATCAGGCACCCCACGAACCATTGAAGTATAAATTACTCCAATCCATCTAAGAGGTAAAATTTTGGATTGCCGGGAAATAGCTCCAGCAAAGGCAAATATTAAGATGAGGGGAACAGTAACTATTAACAATGCAAAAACGACGAAAAAGCTAATATAGAAATTAATATGTTTACCAGTTGTTAAGTAGCAACTCCACCAACTGAAGCTTTCTAATGCATTAGGATCCATACAGAAATCAAACATTTATGTTCCCTTAAAATAAAAAGGCGCCCATTTAGGGCGCCTTAAAAATTTAGTACTCGACTGAACGACCATCAAACCACTTAGCAATTAATTTTGCTAGTGATCCATCAGCTTTCATAGATGCAATAGCTTTATTCATTGTAGCTTTTAGCTCTCCATCACTTTCACGAATACCCATTCCAATACCACCGCCGATAGCAACAGGTTTACCAACAACAGCTAAAGCCCCATTTGATGCTTTAACAATATCAGATAAGTACGCTGCATCTGCTAAAACGGCATCAGCTTCACCGTTTCGTACTGCCGCAACTGTCTCTTCAGGTGTTGCAAATTCAACAACTGTTGCACTTGTACCAGCAACATAAGCCGCTTGGATTGTTGATGTTTGAGCAGCAACAATACCATTTATGGCATCATCAGATGCGCCAGCTAGTGCTACATATGTAGAAGGGTCTGCTGGAAAGTATTCTGCAGTAAAATCAATTACTTCATCACGTTCATCAGTGATAGACATACCAGCAATAATCGTATCATAGTTGCTAGAAATAAGATTTGGAATAATCGAATCCCATTCGTTTACAACCCAAGTACATGTTAAGTTTGCACGTTTACATAACTCATCACCAACATCCTTCTCAAAGCCATCAACTTCACCACTATCGTTTATAAAGTTGTATGGTGCATATGCGCCTTCAGTACCCATGCGGATAGTTTTATTTTCAGCAACAGCAGATGTCGCAAAGGCAGCAATTAAAGTTGCACCTGTTAGTAGTTTAGTAAAAGTCATCATTTTCTCCTTATTCTGACTATAATGAACTTGCCAAGAACTCCTGACAACGTTCAGATTTTGCATTTTCAAACACCTCGGTAGGTGTCCCCTCTTCTTCTACCAGACCATGATGCAAAAACATAATCCGATCACTTACCTCTCGGGCAAATCCCATTTCATGTGTCACCACAATCATCGTTCGACCCTCTTGGGCCAAATCTTTCATTACGCGCAAAACTTCACCAACCAATTCAGGGTCTAGTGCACTTGTTGGCTCATCAAACAGTAATGCTTTTGGCTCCATTGCTAAAGCGCGAGCTATCGCAACTCGTTGTTGTTGACCACCTGATAATTGGCTTGGATATGAATTTATTTTATCACCAATTCCAACTTTGGTAAGGTAACTAATAGCACGAGATTCTGCTTCTTCACGATCTATCTTTTGTACCTGAATTGGACCCTCAGTGACATTTTGCAAAACTGTCATATGTGACCAAAGATTAAACCCCTGAAATACCATTCCAAGCTGACTACGTAATCGCTGTATTTGTTTTGGATCAGCGCCTAAAGACTTACCCTTGCTATTAGTCGATACCATAACTTCTTCACCATCTAATATGATGCGGCCTTTATCAGGTGTTTCTAAAAAATTTATGCACCGTAGAAAGGTACTTTTCCCTGATCCAGAACTTCCAATTATAGAAACGACATCACCTTTTTTTGCTTTAAGTGAAATACCTTTAAGAACATATAAAGAGCCAAAACTTTTATGAATATTTTCTGCTATCAATGTGTAATTAGTCTTTTTCACAACATTCCCTTAAGTAATTGATTAACTTAGTCCCAAAAATATGGTTAACGTCAATACCTTCTCTTTAATAAATGAAAAATGGGAGAATGTAACCTTCAGTTATTAAATTTTTTAGGTATTAATTCTATGAAAAAATTCATTCTAAAAAATGTATACATTTTCAATTTATAAAAAAGTTGCTTTAGTCAAAAAAGACATTTAACAATAGTTTATCGAATCTGGGAGACACTGACTTTCAGGGCCGAAGGAGCAACCGCCTCGGAAACTCTCAGGCAAAAGGACCGAATTCGGTAAAAAACTCTGGAGAGAGGCACGCTTGTGCCCGCCGAAGGGATAGCGATCTCAGGCACCCGTGACAGAGGAGGCACCAACGGTAGATAACTCTGCCTTCACGGTGCTGATTTATCAGCCAGAAAATGAGGTTAAAATGGCTGAATTGAAGCGAACTCCACTTTATGACATCCACATTGCTTTAGGCGCTAAAATGGTACCTTTCGCTGGTTATGAAATGCCAGTGCAATATCCACTAGGGGTAATGAAAGAACATATTCAAACACGTAAATTGGCTGGCTTATTTGATGTAAGTCATATGGGACAAGTAATCATACGCCCTAAATCAGGTAATATTATAGATGCGGCTTTGGCTTTAGAAAAGTTAATTCCTATCGACATTGTTGGACTAAAAGAAAATCGCCAAAGATATGGTTTTTTTACAACCGATAGCGGCGGAATTTTAGATGACTTAATGATTGCAAACCAAGGTGATCACTTATTTATGGTTGTTAACGCTGGATGCAAAGAAAATGATATTAACCATCTGCTGAAAAATCTAGAAAATGATTGCATTATTGAAACAGTTACTGATCGTTCATTAATTGCGCTTCAAGGTCCTTTTGCTGAAGCCGCACTATCTACTTTTTCGCCTGATGTTGCAGGAATGCGCTTTATGGATACAATTAAAGCAAATATATTAGGTGCTTCTATTTGGGTGTCACGTTCAGGTTATACCGGTGAAGATGGCTACGAAATGTCAGTTCCAAACGAAAGTGTTGTGAAGCTAGTAAATGGATTAATTGCACTCGATGGAGTAGAGCCTATCGGTTTAGGAGCTCGAGATAGTTTACGTCTTGAGGCAGGTTTATGCCTTTATGGTCATGATATTGACACAACAACTACACCATCCGAAAGTGCATTAACGTGGGCAATTCAGAAAGTGCGTCGTCGTGATGGTGAACGTGCAGGTGAATTTATTGGAGCTGATTATATTCTTGACGAAATTGAAAAAGGTGTAAGCCGTAAACGTATTGGTTTGCGCCCCTCAGGACGCGCTCCAATGCGAGAAGGAATAAAAATATTTTCAACTGACACGGCAGAAACTTCAATTGGAGTAATTACATCAGGTGGATATGGGCCAACAGTGCAGCATGCAATTTCGATGGGTTATATAAATACAGAATTTTCAAAAATTGGTTCAACTGTTTTCGCTGAAATTCGTGGTAAACGAATGGAAGCGACTGTAACGGCTCTACCTTTCACACCATCAAACTTTAAACGTTAATGAACAGGGAAAAAAAATGAAATTTACTGAAGAGCACGAATGGTTATTAATTGAAGATGATCATGTTATTGTCGGCATTACGGAACACGCAGCTGAGGCTTTAGGTGACTTAGTTTTTGTTGAACTTCCAGAGGTAGGTATCGCTGTTTCAAAAGGTGACGAAATTGTAGTCATTGAAAGCGTAAAAGCTGCATCAGATATAACAGCACCTTTGGATGGTGAAATTATTGAGGTAAACACAGCTTTGACCGATAAACCTGAGTTAGTTAATGAAGATCCATTGGGTGCAGCATGGTTTTTTAAGATGAAATTAACTGACCCATCTGAGATGGATAATCTAATGGATGAAGATGCTTACAAAGAGTTAATTGGCTAAACAACGGAGCTTAAAATATGAGTTACAACTTAACTGACTACAAACCATATGATTTTGCTAATCGCCGTCATATAGGACCTTCGCCAGCTGAAACAGCTGAAATGTTAAAGGCTGTGGGAGCAAAAGATCTGGATGATCTCATTGCACAAACTTTACCAAAAAATATTCGTCAAAAGAAACCACTAGAACATGCCGTAGGAATGTCTGAATCTGAGCTGTTAAGCTATATGAAAGATGTTAGTAAAATGAACCGTGTGGTAACATCATTGATAGGACAAGGTTATCACGATACTTTTACCCCCCCAGCAATTCAAAGAAATATTCTTGAAAATCCAGCATGGTATACAGCTTATACTCCATATCAGCCTGAGATTTCACAAGGCCGTTTAGAAGCTTTATTAAATTTTCAGACAATGATCATTGATCTAACAGGGTTAGAAGTCGCCAATGCTTCTTTATTAGATGAAGCAACTGCATGTGCAGAGGCTATGACAATGGCGCAACGTGTCTCTAAATCTAAAGCTACTACATTTTTTATTGATGAGGCCTGTCACCCGCAAAACATAGACTTAATGCGAACACGCGCAGAACCATTAGGGATTAAATTATTAATTGGTAATCCAAATGAGCTAAATTCAGATGATGTTTTTGGGGCAATATTCCAATATCCTGGCACCCATGGCCATGTTCAAGACTTTTCTTTGATAATAGAGAAATTACATTTATCAAAAGCCATTGCCATTATGTCTGCAGACCTAATGGCACTTACTTTACTAAAAGAGCCTGGTGCAATGGGAGCAGACGTTGTTGTCGGTAACACACAACGCTTTGGGGTCCCACTCGGCAATGGTGGCCCTCATGCAGCTTACATGGCTACTCGTGATGCATTCAAACGTAGTATGCCCGGGCGAATAGTAGGTGTATCAATCGATAGTCATGGCAACAAAGCATATCGTCTTGCCTTGCAAACCCGTGAACAACATATACGTCGTGAGAAGGCTACATCAAATGTTTGTACGGCTCAGGCTTTATTAGCAGTTATGGCTTCAATGTATGCTGTATTCCATGGACCATTAGGTCTTAAGGCAATTGCACAACGTATTCATTTAAAGACTGCCAAATTGGCATTGGGATTAGAAAAGTTAGGATTTATAATTGATCCAAAAGAATTCTTTGACACAATAACGATAGATGTTGGTGGGTTACAATCTGTAGTAATAAAATCTGCGTTAAATGAAAATATTAACTTACGTGCAGTTGGAACTACTAGAATTGGAATTTCACTTGACGAAATGACAACTGATGAAACACTGATTTCTGTTTGGCGTGCATTTGGACTATCTCCAGACAAGTTTCCAACTAAAGTAGATTACCGCCTTCCTAATGGAATGGCTCGTAAAACAGAATATATGAAACACTCAATTTTTCATATGAACCGCTCAGAAGCCGAAATGACACGTTATATGCGTCGTTTAGCCGATCGAGACTTAGCATTAGACCGAACAATGATACCATTGGGTTCCTGCACTATGAAATTAAATTCTACAGCAGAAATGATGCCTATAACATGGGATGGCTTTTCAAAAATCCACCCATTTGCACCTAAAAGGCAAATGAGTGGATATGATTTAATGATCAAAGATTTATCAAAAAAGCTATGTGAAATAACGGGTTATGATGCAATATCAATGCAACCTAACTCTGGTGCACAGGGTGAATATGCCGGACTGATGACAATTCGTGCATATCATAAATCTAACGGTGATGAAGACAGAAACATATGTCTGATACCAATGTCAGCACATGGTACAAACCCTGCAAGTGCTCAAATGGTTGGATACAAAGTTGTCACTGTTGCATCAGCTGAAAATGGCGATATTGATATAGCTGATTTTAAAACCAAGGCAGAGTTACATAGTAAAAACCTTGCTGCAGTAATGATTACATACCCCTCAACTCATGGCGTATTTGAAGAAGGTGTTCGTGAAATTTGTCAAATATCGCATGACCACGGGGGACAAGTCTACATGGATGGAGCAAATATGAATGCCATGGTGGGCTTAGCACAGCCTGGTGAAATTGGATCAGATGTATCACACTTAAATCTACACAAAACTTTTTGCATTCCCCATGGTGGTGGTGGGCCAGGAATGGGTCCAATTGGTGTTAAGTCACATCTAATACCCCACCTTCCTGGTCACTCAAGCCAAGATTCAAGTGGTGCAGTATCTGGTGCACAATATGGATCACCAAGCCTTCTCCCTATTTCTTGGGCATATTGCCTAATGATGGGGTCAGAGGGTCTCACCAATGCAACAAAGTATGCAATTTTAAATGCTAACTATATAGCTACTCGTCTCAAAGGTTCATATGATGTACTTTATAAAGGCCCATCAGGTCGAGTAGCACACGAATGCATTATCGATACCCGTCCATTAGCTATAGGTGGAGTAAGCGTTGATGATATTGCAAAACGATTGGTAGACTGTGGTTTCCATGCACCAACTATGTCATTTCCAGTATCAGGTACATTGATGATAGAGCCAACAGAGTCTGAACCAAAAGCAGAGTTAGATAGGTTTTGTGATGCAATGCTGGGTATCAGAAAAGAAGCTCAAGATGTAGCGGATGGTTTATACCCAAAAGATAACAATCCACTTTCTAATGCACCTCATACGATGAGTGACTTAGTTGGCGATTGGGATCGTCCATATACTCGTGAACAAGCTTGCTTTCCACCTGGCTCGTTTAAAATAGATAAATATTGGGCGCCAGTAAACCGTGTCGACAATGCATATGGCGATAAAAATCTCATATGTTCTTGTCCACCTATGGAAGAATACTTAGATGCCGCTGAATAATTAAGCTTTTAAATTCAAAGGGTGCCTTAAAGTAAAGCAGGCACCCTTTAAATTAAAATTATGTATTTTATTGTAGCAAAAAATTTCTAACAAAGTTGCAGATTATCAAAATTAATAAGGCTTTTAATAAAGGTTACAGCCTTGTTAAAGTTCCCTTAACTAATTATAAAACCTAAGCTTTTTTCAGAAGTTAAGGCCATTTAGCTATAGGCGGTAAACTCATTAATACTGCACTAGGATCATGGCCAGACTGCAATCCAAAATGTGTGCCACGGTCATAAACTAAATTAAACTCTGCATAACGGCCCCTTTTGATCAATTGAACTTCACGTTCTGCATCTGTCCATTCTTTGTTTTGATTTTTTTCACATAATGGAATGAAGGCTTCCAGAAATGCATTGCCAATCTCTTTCGTAAAATTAAAGTCATTTATCCAACTGCCACTATTTAAATCATCAAAAAAAACACCCCCTACACCACGGGTTTCTCCCCAATGCTTAATCATGAAGTATTCGTCTGCCCATTTTTTAAACTTTGGATAATATCTTAGGTCATGTTTATCACAGCCTGCTTTTAATATATCATGAAAAAATGCTGTTTCTTCAGATACTTCAATCATCGGATTAAGATCAGTACCTCCACCAAACCAACTCGCAACCGGGGTCCAAAACATGCGAGTATTCATATGAACAGCCGGCATTTTTGGGCTATTCATGTGTGCAACTAAAGAAATGCCAGAGGCCCAAAATATTGGATTTTCTTCGATACCCACCATATCTTTACGCGATGCCATAGATTTTTGCATCATAGGGTTTAAAGTACCGTGAACTGTAGAAATATTAACCCCAACTTTTTCAAAGATCCGTCCACCGCGCAAAACAGACATCAAGCCCCCACCACCTAATCCACCATCTCGTTTAGTTTCAGATGTTTCAAATCTTCCAGGAGCCACATTTGAATTTGGTCCAGAAATTTGACTATTTTCTAAATCTTCGAATGCAATGCATATTTGGTTTCGTAAATCTTTAAACCAATTTTCTGCTAATTTCTTTTGAGCGTCAGTTGCCAAAACCATATTTTAAACCTCTCGTTCAGTTAGGTTTAATATGGCATGAAACAAATTGAAAGCATGATTGCAGTGGCCTTGCATGATGGGCTATTGTTTTATAAATATTTATAAATAAAAAAAGTACTGGCCATAATGACTATATTAATTCCTACTTACATCGACAATATATTAGTACCAGTAGAAAAACTATTAGTGCACCGGCAAGGATTAAAACATTTAGCAATTTCCATTTTTGTAGTATCAAAAGGTCGAATTTTATTACAGCGTCGTGCATTGTCAAAATATCACACGCCTGGATTATGGGCAAATACCTGCTGTACGCACCCACTTTGGGAAGAGGACACAACAAAAGCTGCATCAAGGCGTTTAAATGAAGAATTAGGAATGACTGGTATTTCTTTAATTAAAAGAGACACAATAGAATATAAAGCTAATGTGCCACCCGACCTCATTGAACACGAAGTAGCTGATATTTTTGTGGGAAAATGCAAACCTAATCATTCTTTAACTCTAAACTTTGAAGAAGTTATGGATATTAAATGGATTACCCCTGAGGACTTAAACGTTGAAATCAAGAATACTCCAGAAATATTTACTGCATGGTTAAAAATATACATGGAACAACATGCAGATAAAATTTTTAATGAAAATGATTTTAATTAAGCTCATTCATTTTAATTTAATTTATAGTGATCATCTTTAATAAAAACGTATATTTAATGCAATCCTTGTTCTTTTTTAAAATGCAGTCTAAGACGATTTTGACAATTCCAATCAAAAGGCTGAGTAATGATATCCCGATATTCCCGTCCTGAAATGGTAGCTATATGGTCACCAGAAACTAAATTCAGAATATGGTATGAAATTGAGGCACACGCCTGTGATGCTCAAGCTAAGATTGGTGTCATTCCTAAAGCTTCCGCAACAGCAGTATGGAAAGCAAAAGATGTTGAGTTTAATGTTGCTCGTATCGATGAAATCGAAGCCGTTACAAAACATGATGTAATAGCATTTTTAACACACTTATCTGAAATAATTGGTAGTGAAGAAGCACGCTTTGTACATCAAGGCATGACTTCATCAGATGTTTTAGATACTTGTTTCAACGTTCAGTTAGTTCGCGCATCAGATTTATTAATAAAAAGTACAGATAATTTATTAGCCGCATTAAAACGTCGTGCAATAGAGCATAAACATACTATTCGAATTGGGCGTTCACATGGAATACATGCTGAACCTACTACTATGGGTCTTACATTTGCCCGCTTTTATGCAGAAATGGATCGTAACCTTGATCGTTTGAAAACAGCACGCATGGAAATAGCTACTGGAGCTATTTCTGGCGCTGTTGGTACATTTGCAAACATTGATCCGTCAATTGAGGAACATGTATGTAAGAAAATGGGTTTGGAAATTGAACCTATATCAACACAGATCATTCCAAGAGATAGACATGCAGCATTTTTCGCAGCATTAGGTGTTGTAGCTTCAAGCATAGAAAATATTTCAATTGAAATACGCCATATGCAACGTACAGAAGTATTAGAGGCTGAAGAGTTTTTCTCAAAAGGGCAAAAAGGTTCTTCAGCAATGCCACACAAACGAAACCCTGTTCTTACTGAAAACCTTACGGGCCTTTCTCGTTTGGTTCGTATGTGTGTAGTTCCTGCAATGGAAAACGTTGCACTGTGGCATGAAAGAGACATATCACATAGTTCAGTTGAAAGAAACATTGGTCCAGATGCAACTATTACATTAGATTTTGCATTGGCACGCATGACAATGGTCATCGATAAACTAGTTATATATCCAGAAAACATGATCTCTAATATGAATAAGTTTCGTGGATTGGTACACTCACAACGTGTTCTACTTGCATTAACACAAAAGGGTTGTTCGCGTGAGGACAGTTATTCAATGGTTCAACGAAATGCTATGCGTGTTTGGGAAGAAGGAGCCGATTTCATGACTGAATTGAAAAATGATAAAGAAGTTATGGCTGTGATGTCCATAGACGAAATCGAAGACAAATTCGATCTTGAATATCACACAAAACACGTTGATACAATTTTTGCTCGTGTATTTGGCACCACGACCTAAATATAAGTATTAAAAACAGATATTTATTAATTTTTTTATTAGCAAACAATATGCAAGAGTTCTTGTCCCATTGTTTACAATTATTTATATAAGAGAAACAAAGCTAATAGATTCCCATAAGATCGGAGGCCATAAATGGCACGCGGCAAAAAAATCTACGAAGGCAAGGCTAAAACTTTATACGAAGGACCAGAACCTGGCACAATTATTCAATACTTTAAAGATGATGCAACTGCCTTCAATGCCGTCAAAAAGGATACAATTGAGGGTAAGGGGGTATTAAATAATTTATTATGCGAACACATTATGGTTGGTCTTGGCAATATAGGATTACCTACACATTTTATTAGACGTTTAAATATGAGAGAACAACTTGTCCACAAATTAGAAATTGTTCCATTAGAGATTATAGTTAGAAACGTGGCAGCAGGTTCTTTTTCTAAAATGTTTAATATTGAGGAAGGTACAGTTTTACCCCGAACAATAGTTGAATTTTGCTTAAAAGATGATGCATTAGGTGACCCTCTTGTTGCAGAAGAACACATTTTAGCTATGAATTGGGCAACTTCACATGAAATTGATGACATGCGCGAGATCGCACTACGTGTTAATGATTTTTTAGCAGGTCTAATGTATGGAATTGGCATAAAGTTAATTGACTTCAAAATAGAAGTTGGCCGACAATATCAAGATGATATGCAAAGATTAATATTAGCTGACGAAATCAGTCCCGATAGCTGCAGATTATGGGACATGGAAACAAATCAAAAATTAGATAAAGATGTATTTAGACGCGATTTGGGCAGTTTAACAGATGCATATTCAGAAGTAGCGCGTAGGTTAGGAATTTTACCTAAAAATGGTGGGTCTACTGGCCCTAAATTAGTGGAGTAATCAAATGAAAGTACGAGTGCATATAACGTTGAAGCCTGGCGTTTTGGATCCACAAGGTGCGGCAGTGCGCCGCTCTCTGGATTCCCTAGGTTTTGATGGTATTGAAAAAGTGCGCCAAGGAAAAGTCATTGAATTAGACTTAAAAGAAGCTGATGTTCTTAAAGCAACAGCTCAAGTTGAAAAAATGTGTGAGAAACTGCTTGCGAATACAGTCATCGAAAATTATTTGGTGGAAATTTTATAATGCGCGCTGCAGTCATTCAGTTCCCAGGCTCTAACTGTGATCGCGATATGGCTGTCGCGTTAGACAAAGTTTCAGATAATAATAAACAAACCCAAATGATTTGGCATAAAGAAAGTGGCTTACCGCATGGTTTAGACATTATTGCTATTCCTGGAGGATTTTCCTTTGGAGATTATCTAAGATGTGGAGCTATTGCAGCTCGCTCACCAATTATGAATGCAGTTGTGGATTTTGCAAAAAAAGGCGGATATGTGCTTGGAGTATGTAATGGGTTTCAGGTTTTAACCGAAAGTGGATTGCTTCCAGGAGCATTAATGAGAAATTCAGATCTAAAATTTATATGTAAAAACATAAAGTTACGAGTTGAAACAACCTCTAGCTACTTCACATCAGCATATACAAATGGCGAAATAATTAATGTACCAATCGCCCATCATGATGGTAATTACAATGCAGATCAAAAAACATTAGATATCTTAAACAATGATGATCGAATAGCATTTCGCTATATAAATAATCCAAATGGTTCAATGGATGATATTGCAGGTATATTATCAGAAAACCGTCGTGTTCTAGGTATGATGCCCCACCCTGAAAGATTAAACGACCCACTGTTAGGTGGTATAGATGGTAACAGACTTTTTGAAAGTATAACAACTTCATTATTTTCTGCATAATAATTACTGATACTAATTAGAAAGTTTTTATATTCTATAGACCTATGAAGCCAAGCACTTTAAGTTCAAGATATGATTACTAGAATTTCAACTGAATTACCTCGTCGATGGTCAAATCTTGTTGTAAGATTAGGAATACTGCTACTGGTAATTTCAGTGATAACAATTATTTTGTTATCTAACCTTTATCTAACACAAAATTATAGCCAACAAAAACGAACTGAGGCTGAACGTGAACTTTCATTATATTCAGGACGACTAATTTCAGAATTACAACGTATATCAGTTGTGCCTTTATTACTTTCTCGAGATACAGGGTTAATTTCTGATATAAATTCTAAAGATTATCAACTTACCAGCCAACGTTTAATATCTTTTTCAGATGAAATTCGCGTTAATTCGATAACTCTTTTAGAACGCTATGGTAGAATCGTAGCTTCATCTGATCGTGCTGACTTAGGTAGAAACCTGCGTGGTCAAAATTTCTTTTTTAATGCTATTAGACAAACTGGAACAGTTTTCACAATTTCAGACAATGAAAAAGGTAGGCGTAGTTTTTTCTACTCTAGGAAACTAGAATTTCAAGGTAAGATAATTGGGGTAATTGTTGTCGAGGTAGGCTTAGATAACTTATTTACCACATGGTCTGCTAATGATGCCACAATTATGGTAACCAATTCAGAAGGTATAGTTGTTCTATCCACTGAACAAGGATTTCTGAACCAATCACTTGAAACTGCATTGATATCTCAGCCTACATTGACCGTTTTAGAACGGGCCTTGCGTGCAACTAGTGATTGGAACGGTGCAGAGGTTGATGCATATATTGAAGATCAAGCACTTTACCGGCTAGATACAGCTATACCATTTCAAGGTTGGCGACTTACATATTTGGCTCCCTTCCAATCTGTTCGTGAAAAAGTAAATGGAGTATTGGCATTAGGTATTACTGCACTAGCACTACTATTGGCATTGTGCTTCTATTTTCTCTCACGTCGCGCGACACGTCAGTCATTTTTGTTTAAAGCAGAAAGTGAAGAACTTCGTGCTCTAAACGACCGTCTATCAACAGAGATAACACAACGTGAACGAGCAGAACGTAATTTGGAAGTAGCTGAAGCATCTCTAGAACAATCCTCAAAACTTGCAGCATTAGGCGAGATGTCTGCCGCAGTAAGTCACGAATTAAATCAACCTTTGGCAGCAATGCGTACATACTTAGCAGGAGCAAAGTTGTTACTCAGCCGAAAACGTCCAGATGAAGCATTATCAAGCTTTCAGCGCATCGATGATCTAATTGGTAGGATGGGAACCATTACACAACAATTAAAATCTTATTCCAGAAAAGGAAGTGATGATTTAATTCCAGTTGATTTCAAAAGTTCGGTAAATGCATCAATATCAATGATGGCACCTCAGCTTGGACAACAAGCAGTGGAAATAAGTAAGTCTTTGCCTGATGGACCAGTAATGGTTATGGCAGATCCAGTTCGTTTGGAACAAGTTATTGTAAATCTACTAAGAAATGCCTTAGACGCAATGAAAGGTCAATCAGAACGATATTTACAAATATCTCTAACTGCTGGCGAGATGGCTACATTAACAATTCAAGATAATGGTCCAGGTATTGAAAATTTAGATGAGATGTTTGAGCCATTTTTTACAACAAAAAAACCTGGTGAGGGTGTAGGATTAGGTTTAGCTATTAGTTCTTCAATAGCAAAGGATCTCGATGGGCGGTTATTCGCTCGAAACGTACCGCCTAGAGGTGCTGTCTTTGAATTCCAGCTACCACAGCTAGAACAAAAAGAGAATTAAGTGGTGGAGTAGCCTAAATGGCAGACCAAATAACAATTACAATAGTAGATGACGAACAGGATATGCGAGAAAGTATTTCGCAATGGCTAAGTCTTTCAGGCTATAAGACAAAAACATATTCTAGTGCAGATTTAGCACTGAAAGATATAGATAGTGATTATCCAGGTATAATTATATCAGACATTAAGATGCCAGGAACCGATGGAATATCATTCCTTAAAAAATTACAAAAAATTGATAGTGCACTTCCAGTTATTTTGATCACGGGTCATGGTGATGTCGCAATGGCTGTAGAATCTATGCGAATAGGTGCATATGATTTCTTAGAAAAACCTTTTAACCCTGAAAGAATGGCAGAATTAGCAAAGCGTGCCGTTCATACACGATACCTAACATTAGAAAATCGTGCATTACGGCGTGAATTATCTGATGGGACAGTCTTATTGCGTAAACTAATGGGAACCTCTTCAGTAATGGCACGCTTAAGGGAAGATATACTTGATCTAGCTCAAGCAGATGGTCACGTATTAATCTCTGGAGAAACTGGTACAGGAAAAAGTTTGATAGCACATGCCTTACACGCATGTGGGCCTCGGCAGGGTAAGAAATTTATAACAGTTAACTGTGCAGCATATACAGAAGATGAACTAGCACGCCGTTTGTTTGGCGACGATGGTAACGTGTCTGCATTTATAGATGCCTCATTAGAAGGTACTTTATGCTTAGAAGATGTTGAAAGCATTCCCGCATCTGTACAAGCTCGACTTTTAGCATTAATTACAAAATTTGATCTGGGTAAAGAAGGATCAAAACTTCGAATAATCGCAATTTCTAACGAAACTGGCAACACAGATCAAACACTTGAAGAAACTTTACGTCAAGATTTGTATTATCGGCTTGCAGCAATGCAAATAGCTCCACCTCCACTAAAGGCACGTGGTGAAGATATATTACTTTTATTTAATAGATATCTTGAAAATTTTGCGGACGAATACGGCTGCGAAAAACCAGAAGTTGCAGCAGAAGATGCTGCCCAATTACTACAAGCAAATTGGATGGGAAATATCCGTCAATTAATTAACCTTGCTGAAAGAACTGTATTACAAAGCCGCCGTGGAAATTATTCAATTGCTAAAATGCTACCATCGAATGACACTGATGATGAGCAGGCTAAAGATGATGCCGCATCAAAGCCACTCAAAGAGCATGTGGAAGCTTTCGAAAGAATGTTAATAGATAACACTATGCGCCGCCACAAAGGTTCAATTCAGTCCGTTATGGCCGAACTTTCCCTGCCTAGAAGAACTTTAAATGAAAAGATGGCAAAATACCGTCTTTCAAGATCCAATTATGTTGGCTAATTTTAAATCTTAGAAAGTGCCGTTTCTAAATCACCATATCCGGTATATCGGCGCTCTAAAGGTAAACCCATTCGTTCTGATATTTCTCTAGCTTTAGCGTCTAATTCTGAATCATTTATTTGAGCCTGATAAACTAACTTCGTATAATTCCCAAAATACATATCAAGAAGTTCAGGGTGCTTATCCAAACCCATCGGTTTCCAAACAAATGAATCAAATTGTTTTACTAAAAAATCTGTTAAATAAAATGCCGTAATTTCATTCTCAGATAAATTAGAAAACTTATTATTCCCTTCAAAAAAAGAATAGCAATGTGGTCCTGCAATCATTTTAACATCCAGGTCTTTACACTTATTAGCTAATAATCCGCCCGTTCCACAATCTGCGTATGCGATGAATATTTCATCATAATCATTACTATATTTGAAGACAGCGGCTTCAACCGCAATAGTAATCTTTTCTGGATAAAGATGATATTTTGCTGGTAAGCAAGTCAGTGCTATATGCTTCCAATCATTTAATTCTATTAAAGCTAAAATTTCACGCGCAAGGGCTCCACAGGCTATTATTAAAACACGCTTATAATCGCAGTGAGGCAACACCATCCCAAACTCGGTTATGTAATCATCTGAATGCATATAGTGTGAACGGTTTGAATAAACAATAATACATGACTTTTATGCTACCATTTGATTATGCTTTTTAGCCATAAATTCTTTTGCAGTTTCAACAGCAACAGCTGCATCACGACAATAAGCATCAGCACCAATAGCTTTACTAAATTCCTCATTTAAGGGAGCTCCACCTACCATAACAACATAATCATCACGCATACCTTTTTCAACCATGGTATCGATAACAACTTTCATATAAGGCATCGTTGTAGTTAATAAGGCAGACATTCCAAGAATATCATATTCGCCACTCTCAAGCTCTTGTAAGTAATTTTCTACAGGGTTGTTGATGCCCAGGTCTTTAACCTCAAAGCCAGCACCTTCCATCATCATTGTTACTAGGTTTTTGCCAATATCATGAATGTCACCTTTAACAGTCCCTATCAACATATTTCCTAACCGTGGAGCGCCTGTCTCAGCCAACAAAGGTTTTAGAATAAACATTCCCCCCTTCATCGCATTTGCTGCAAGTAAAACTTCTGGCACAAATAATATTCCATCACGAAAATCAATGCCTACTATCCGCATGCCCTCAACTAAAGCTTTAGTTAGGATATCATATGGCATCCATCCACGGCCCAATAGAATATTAACACTCTCAGCAATTTCTTCTTTCATTCCATCATATAGATCGTCATGCATCTGCAGTGTAAGCTCTTCATCACTTAAATCGGCTAAGATGATATCTTGTTCGTCTGACATGGGGTACACTTCCATATGATGGTTAAATCTTCTTTACTTATATTTGATAATATTCTCTTTATTAGTCTCTACGATTTGCGACAAAACTAGCTCTCACACCGACGAAAGAGACCAAAACTGTGCCTATTTACGTTTACCTCGGCGAACCCGCTCTGGTCTTGCTTCATCACCAGTTCCGTCTGATTTTGACGAAAACTCACCTAAGGCCAGTGAAATCTGCTTTAAGGTTGGTTTTTCGCCACATGGGTTCCCATCTAAAGCTTTGCGCATTGCCTTTAAATGTGCTGGCATAGTGCCACAACATCCACCAATTATAGATGCTCCACAGGCACGTGCTAATAGTGCATAAGTAGCCATAACTTCTGGAGTGCCATCATAATGTATATGACCATCAACATATTTAGGTATTCCTGCATTGCCTTTCGCAACAATTGGCCTATCTGAATTTTCAGAAAAACCAAGGACAGTTCGCAACAAATCCGAAGCGCCAACTCCACAATTTGCTCCAAATGCTAATGGCCCATATGCCATATCCTTCACCATATTAACCATATCTTTACTAGTTGTACCCATCATAGTTCGCCCAGCAGTATCAAAGCTCATAGTTCCAACCCAAGGTGCACCAACTTTGGAAATCCCTTCTGCGGCCGCATTATATTCTTCTGGGCTAGATATAGTTTCAACCCATAATACATCTGCTCCACCATCTATTAATCCTTGTGCAGTTACTTGGAACATAGAAACAGCATCTCTGTGACTAAGCCAGCCAGCATCTCCCATAATCTCTCCAGTAGGACCTATAGAGCCTGCAACTAAAACCTGACGCTTTGACTTATCAGCAACTTCTCTGCCTAAAGTGGCTGCAGCTTTAGATAGTTCATAAGCCCTTGACGCTGAATTATGGAGTTTTAGGCGTGAAGAATTACTCCCAAATGAATTAGTTAGAAATAGATCGCTTCCAGCATCTACAGAACCTTGATAAATAGCTCGGATTTTTTCAGGTTCATCAATATTCCAAAATTCAGGAGGATCACCAGCTTGGAGGCCTAAATTAAACAAACTTGTACCGGTAGCACCATCTGCTAGGACAAAGCCCTTTTCAGCAATCATTTGTGATAATTTATCATTCATTGATTTTTCCTCTCATTCACAATACTCGTTTGATGCAATAACAGCAATTCAAGTGATTGGAAAAATCTGCATAATGATTATGAAGCTGCGGAAAGGTAGGACTCGATACGTTGTATCATTGAATTTAAGCCGTTTGATCTTTGTGCAGATAAATTAGCACCTAAACCTAATGTATTAAATACTTCTAAAGCTTTGATTTCTTGTGCTTGTTTTATAGTATTACCGTTATAAAGAATTGAAAGAATAGCAACTAAACCACTCACTATAATTGCATCGGAAGCACCATCAAAATAAAACTTTTCCTGTTTTATATAAGGTAGCAACCAAACTTGTGATGCACAGCCGTCAACTTTGACTGAGTCTGTTCGAAGCCCCTCCTCCAATGCTTTATATTCGCGACCTAATTCTATTACATAACGGTACTTATCTTCCCAATCATCAAGAAATTCAAATGTTTCAGAAACTTCAGAAAAAGTTGTAGACATGACTTACCTTTAATATTGTTATAATTATCTATTAAAAATAATTAAGATTAAATAGGAACAACAATTACATTTTTTCCATTGGCAGATAACGCTACTTTACCGGCTCTTAGACGTTTGGCATCTTTACCAAAAACATCATTACGCCAACCATTGAAAGTCTTCAAATCATCTTCACCGCTTGCAATTCGATCTAACTCTGAACTTGTAGCAATTAGTTTTGGGGCAACACCAAACTGTTCTGCTTTAGCTTTTAATAAAACACGTAACAGCTCAGATAAACCTTCTTTTCCTTGAGGTTTTTCGTGTATGGAAACTTGGCGCTCTACATCATTTGGATTGTATTCACTAGCACGTTTAATTGCTCCAAGTATTCCATCAGCTATTTGGCCTTTACGAGCCTCACGCAATAATAGTCGAGATTTACTTAAATCTTCTACATTTTGAGGACGTGTTGCAGCAAGCTCCATCATGCAGTCATCTTTATATACACGGTTTCGAGGAATATTTTTATTTTGAGCATAGTTTTCTCTGAACTCTGCTAATTCAGATACTGCCGCCAACATTTTCCAAGAACTAGAGCGAGTTTTTACTCTACGCCAGGCCTGCTTTGGATCAACTACATAAGTTTCTGGATCCATAAGAATTGCCAACTCTTCCTCAACCCATGCTTGACGTCCAGTTTTCTCAATCTTTTTTGCCAAAAATTCATAAATTTGACGTAAATATGTAACATCGCCAATTGCATATTCCATTTGTTTAGAACTTAAGGGGCGCGCAGACCAATCCGTAAAGCGTGATGATTTATCTAAGCCTTCATTACAAATGGCACGAACTAACTTTTCATATCCAACTTGTTCACCAAACCCACATACCATAGCTGCTACTTGAGTATCAAAAAATGGTTTAGGCAAAATTTGTTCGTCTACAAAGAAAATCTCAAGGTCTTGGCGCGCGGCATGGAATACTTTCACTACATCAGGGTTCTGAAATAAATCATATAAAGGGCTTAGAGATAAATCTTTAGATAAAGGGTCAATTAAAGCTGCTGAATCCTCAGCAATTCCTGGGTACGCCATTTGAATTAAACATAGTTTTGAATAGTAAGTGCGTTCTCGCAAAAACTCCGTGTCCAAAGTTACATAATTAAAAGATGCACATTTTTTACAAAAATCGCTTAGTTCTTGTGTTGTTTTAATAATTTTCATGGTTAAGCTAGTATGCTCAAAAACGTGAGTATACAAGGCAAAGGCGTAAAATACTATTTAATGAACACCCTAAATTTAGAATTAATATTCGATCAGTTATATTTATTCATAATCCATGGAATTAGTTATTGTAGTTTAATTATAAATTATAATTATAGGTTATTATTATAATTTAAACGATATTGATCATTAACGCCTCTCTTGATAACTTATATTAATGAAACATAGCCTTCCCCTTGCACCACAATTCTATGTAACAGCACCACAACCCTGTCCATATCTATCGAATCGTATTGAACGGAAATTGTTCACTGGTTTAAATAATTTAAATGGAAAAGCTTTAAACAATACTCTGTCTAATGAAGGTTTTCGTAGATCACAAAATGTATTATACCGGCCAGCCTGCATCGGGTGCTCATCTTGTATTTCTGCGCGCGTTAGAGTTGATGATTTCATACCAACAAAATCACAAAAACGTACTTTACGTCGAAATAATGAACTTATTCGCGGTTCTCATACAGCATTAGCAACTGATGAACAGTTTGATTTATTTACTCAATATTTAAAAAACCGCCATGCAGATGGTGGCATGACTGAAATGAGTATAATAGAGTTCTCTGCTATGATTGAAGAAACTCCTGTAGATACACGCATAATTGAATATTATGTCATAGAAAAAAATGGTCGTCGTAAATTAAAGTCAGCTAGCTTAACAGATGTCTTAGAAAATGGGTTATCGATGGTTTATTCGTTTTTTGATCCATTATTAGCAATGCATAGTCCTGGAAAATTCATGATTTTAGACCACATCAACATTGCCCAAGAAATGAGTTTGGACTATCTCTACTTAGGTTACTGGGTTCCAGGAAGTCCCAAAATGAATTATAAATCGCAATATTCAGCACTAGAGTTATTTCTAGATGAAAAATGGTGCCCTATCGAAGATATTTCATCAGTCCGGATAGGCAAACTTGTAGGCGTTAACAAAACTATATTAGAACAAGTTTCAGAGTTACCACTTCCTTATAAATATTAAAAATTGAGTAATTTAAAACTAAAAATTATATCAATATTATATTAATATTACGTTTTTTTGTAAAATTTGTAATTTTATTTCAATAAAATCATAAAAACAACTTTTATACTTGACCTTGAAGCTCAGATTCATAATGTAATTATTATGAAATTTAGTTATAAAAATATAATGATCTATAAGATCAAATGCAAATACTGTCAGGTAAATATTTAACATAAATATTATGCGCCCCATTTGGGGTTTTTTTATGCCCAATACGGAGTGAATGAGACAATGAGTAAAACTATGACCGGCGCACAAATGGTAATACAAGCGCTGAAGGATCAAGGTGTAGATACAGTATTTGGTTATCCAGGTGGAGCGGTACTGCCTATTTACGATGAAATACACCAGCAAAGTGATATTAATCATATTCTTGTTAGACACGAACAAGGCGCAACACACGCCGCAGAAGGATATGCGCGTTCAACAGGTAAACCAGGCGTTGTTTTGGTAACATCGGGACCAGGCGCAACAAATGCCGTGACTGGAATGACTGATGCCTTGATGGATTCAATTCCCATGATAGTTTTAACAGGTCAAGTTCCAACATTCATGATTGGCTCTGATGCTTTCCAAGAAGCAGATACAGTTGGGATCACACGCCCCTGTACCAAACATAACTGGTTAGTAAGAGAAACTAACAAACTGTCTGAAACTATACATCAAGCATTTCATATTGCCACATCTGGCAGACCTGGACCTGTTTTAATAGACATTCCAAAAGATGTTCAGTTTGCAACAGGAATTTATACTCCAAAAGAAGAAGCCCGTGTCAAACATTATCAACCTCAAGTTAAAGGTGACTTATCTGCAATTACAGAATTAGTTGAACTTATGGAAAAAGCAGAGCGTCCTGTATTTTATACCGGTGGTGGAGTTATTAATTCTGGCATAAAAGCAAGTAAGTTACTTCGTGATTTAACCAAGGCCACAGATTTCCCTGTCACATCTACGCTCATGGGGCTAGGATGTTATCCTGCATCTGGAAAAAACTGGTTAGGCATGCTTGGAATGCACGGTACATATGAAGCAAACCTGGCAATGCATGGTTGTGACCTTTTAATTAATATAGGTGCGCGATTTGATGATCGCATAACTGGTGTATTAGAAAAATTTAGCCCAAATTCAAAAAAAGCACATATAGACATTGATGCATCCTCCATAAATAAAGTTATCCATGTTGATGTACCAATCTTAGGTGACATAGCTCATGTTTTGGAAGATTTATTAAAGGTTTGGAAATCACGGGGCAGCAAAACTAATTCAGCAGCAATAAAAACGTGGTGGGTTCAGTTAGATGAATGGCGAGCGCGTAAATGCTTATCTTATAAAAACTCTGATACTATAATTAAGCCACAATATGCTTTAGAAAGGTTAGAAGCTTTAACAAAGGATCATCCTAATCGATTTATTACCACTGAAGTTGGGCAACATCAAATGTGGGCAGCTCAGTACCTAGGTTTCGAAGATCCCAACCGCTGGATGACATCAGGTGGTTTGGGTACAATGGGTTATGGCGTTCCTGCATCAGTTGGAGTGCAGGTAGCACACCCAGATGGATTGGTTATCAATGTAGCAGGTGATGCTTCCTGGCTAATGAATATGCAGGAAATGGGCACGTGTACGCAATACAACTTACCAGCAAAACAATTTATATTAAATAATGAACGCTTGGGTATGGTGCGCCAATGGCAACAATTACTCCACGGTGAACGATATTCTTGCTCGTGGTCAGACAGTCTACCAGATTTTGTAAAATTAGCTGAAGCCTTTGGAGCAAAGGGGATCCAATGCTCTGATCCTCAAAATCTAGATGACGCAATTATGGAAATGTTGAACTACAATGGTCCAGTCATTTTTGACTGTTTAGTTGAAAAACATGAAAATTGTTTTCCAATGATACCATCTGGCAAAGCGCACAATGAGATGTTGATGGGAGATGCTTCAGTTGAAGGTGCCATTGATGCAAAAGGTGCCGTAATGGTTTAAATAATTAAATATTAAAACTATTTAATAACAGTGACTTAAGCTATTAATAGTATTTTATGCTGTTTGAAAGGAAGTATTATGAATTCATTAAATTTAGAAAAAGGTTCTTCAAAAAAAAGCGCCTATAACTTGAGAAACACAACTGGTGATACAATAGAAACACATACACTAGCTGTTCTTGTAGACAATGAAGCCGGTGTTCTTGCCCGTGTGATAGGACTTTTTTCAGGGCGTGGATATAATATTGAAAGTTTAACCGTTGCAGAGACTAATCATGTAGACAACCTTTCCCGAATTACAATAGTTACAACGGGAACACCTTCAGTAATAGTACAAATTAAAGCCCAATTAGCAAGGATGGTTGCCGTACATGATGTTCACGACTTAACTGTTGAAGGACCTTCCATAGAACGCGAATTAGCGATGATAAAGGTTGTCTCAAAGGGCGATAATCGTGTAGAAGCGTTGCGGACTTCCGAGATTTTTCGCGCATCCGTAGTTGATACTACTCTAGAAAGCTTTGTCTTTGAGATAACAGGCACGCCAGAAAAAATTGATGCGTTTGTTGAGCTCATGACACCTCTTGGGCTTGTCGACGTTGCTCGAACTGGTATTGCGGCTATTTCACGCGGACTTTAAAATCAAAATAACTATAATTTTAGATTAGAATATTTTTTGAAATTTATTTTGCATTTGTCCATATAGAAGCAAGTGCAACCGATGACATCCGTGCAGCTGAACTATCAGCACGACTTGTCAAAAGAATTGGAACCTTACCCCCAACAACTAAACCACCTGAACAAGCACCTGTCATGTAAACCATAGATTTAAACAAAGTATTTCCAGATACAATCTCTGGAACTATTATTCCATCAGCAAAGCCAGCAACAGGATCGTCTTCTAAGCCTTTGATTTTTTTTGATTTTTCAGAAATTATCAAATCTAAAGCTAGTGGCCCTGAGAAATCCGCATCAGTTATTTCAGATCGTGCCCAATTGGCTAACTCGGCACCTTCTAACGAACTTAATACTGAAGGAATAACAACTTCTGTTGCACTTAAAAAAGCAATCTTTGGTCGCAAAACACCTAGTGCTTTTAATAGCTTAACAACAGATCGCGTTGCATCTTTTCGTGTTTCAACATCAGGTGTAACATTTACGGCAGCATCTGATATAACAATAGGGCTCCCACCATCTGGGTGGCTCATTGCAAACAAATGCACGAATTTAGCCCCTATTCTTAATCCTGCATCTCGATTAAGTGCCGCCCGCATAAATACGTCAGTATGCAATTGTCCCTTCATCAAAACATCAGCGTCACCACTCCCACAAAGCTCTGCAGCTGTTTTGCCAGCATCAGCTTCACCAATAGTATCAATAACTTCAAATCCAGATATATCCCAAGATAGCTTAGAGGCTTCTGAATATATAGCATCAGATTCACCAATAAAGGTTGGTATCATAATACCGGCTTGAGTAGCTTCATAAGCAGCTTGCATTGGTAATGGAGCCCCTGCCCTTGCTATGGCTACTCTAGGAACATTTCCTGTTCGGGCACGTTCTAAAAAATCAGCGGGACAGATTGGATCTGCCCCACTGATAAATTTATTTTGTTTCATCACAAATTAGGCTCCTGTTTGAGGAACCATATCACTTTTAGAAATACCAGCAACTGAAACAGGTGCTTTCATCGCATCACGACGGAAAGGTTCACCCAATTCTTTATTTAGTATTATCTCAATAAATGTAGTTTTACCTTCATTCATTTGTGCCTTGATAGCTGTATCTAATTTATCAGTTAAATCATCCATTGAACTTGCTTGAACACCAATCAAACCACATGCGTTTGCAATGCCTGCATAAGAAACGTCTTCATCAAGTTCAGTACCAACAAAATTGTCATCGAACCACAATGTAGTATTTCGCTTCTCTGCACCCCATTGATAGTTTCTGAAAATAACCATTGTGATTGCTGGCCATTCACCACGACCAACAGCAGTCATTTCGTTCATTGAAATACCAAATGCACCATCGCCAGCAAAGCCAATAACTGGCACCTGAGGTTGTGCAATTTTTGCGCCTGCAATTGCTGGAAACCCATAACCACATGGGCCAAATAAGCCAGGCGCTAAATACTTACGACCTTCCTCAAATGATGGATAAGCATTACCAATTGCACAGTTATTTCCAATATCAGACGAAATAATTGCATTATTTGGCATTACAGCTTGAATTGCGCGCCAAGCCATACGAGGTGACATGAGATCAGGCTTATCTGAACGTGCACGTTCGTTCCAAGTTGTTCCTGGATCATCATCTTCATGATCCATGGATGTTAACTCCTGCGCCCATGCAGATTTTGTTTTTGCTATTATTGCTTTACGATCTGAGCGGCCAGCTTCACCAGCGTGATCCGATAAGTTTGACAATAGCTGCTCAGCAACCTTCTTAGCGTCACCAACGATGCCAACGGTTACTTCTTTAGTCAAACCTATACGGTCAGCATTAATATCAACCTGAATAATTTTTGCGTCTTTGGGCCAGTAATCAATACCGTATCCTGGTAAAGTTGAAAATGGATTTAAGCGAGTACCAAGAGCCAAAACAACATCAGCTTTTGAAATTAGCTCCATTCCAGCTTTTGAACCATTATATCCAAGAGGACCCACAAACAAAGGATGGCTTCCAGGAAATGCATCATTGTGTTGGTAACCACAACATACTGGTGCATCAAGACGTTCGGCTAACGCAGCAGATGCTGCAATACCACTAGACAAAACCACACCTGCACCATTTAGGATTACAGGGAACTTTGCATTAGATAATAGTTCAGCAGCATGTACTAACGCATCGGTACCACCAGAAGGACGTTCGAACTCTACTACTTTTGGTAGCTCTATATCAATTATTTGTGTCCAAAAATCACGTGGAACATTAATTTGTGCAGGACCCGAAGCGCGCTTAGCTTGCAAAATCACACGGTTTAATGTTTCAGCTATGCGTGATGGATCACGAACTTCTTCTTGATATGCTACACAATCTGCAAATAAGTTCATTTGTTCCATTTCCTGGAACCCACCCTGGCCTATTGTTTTGTTTGCAGCTTGCGGGGTCACCAACAACAACGGTGTGTGGTTCCAATAAGCAGTTTTAACAGGCGTTACAAAATTAGTAATTCCAGGACCATTTTGTGCAATCATCATAGACATCTTGCCAGATGCGCGGGTATAACCATCAGCCATCATACCAGCATTACATTCATGTGCTGCATCCCAAAAGTTTATGCCAGCGGCAGGGAACAGATCAGAGATCGGCATCATAGCAGATCCAATTATTCCAAATGCATGTTCAATGCCATGCATTTGTAATACTTTCACAAATGCTTCTTCAGTTGTCATTCTCATGGTTGATTTCCTTTAAAGGGCAGCAAAATAGCTGAAGTTGTAAATCTAATTTGCTTATACAATTTCAAATAAGAAATTTGCAAACACTTTCACCCAGATTTAGAGACTTTTACGACAGAGTCGCAAAACCACTTTTAAATTTACTAATACTAAAAGCTAAATCTATGCTTACTTGCAATCCAATTCAAATAATTTAAAAAATAATAATTATATATAACAGTAACTTAAATAATAAATTTATGTTTAAAAATATCTAATAACATCAAAAAACTATATTATTTTTTACGTATTTTATTTAATTTTTTTAATAAATTCTGAGTTGCAACATGAAGGTTTTGAATAGAAGCATCACCCTCAAGTACCTTACCAATATCTACAGCAGCAACTTTGCCTAGCTCCACTCCCCATTGGTCAAAAGAATTAACATTCCAAATAGCACCTTGTACAAATACCTTATGTTCATAGAGAGCAATTAATCTACCTAATACAAATGGTGTCATCGATTCATAAATAATTGATGTACTCGGCTTATTACCTTCAAAACTGCGGTGTGGCGCAAGATTAGTTGCTTTTTCAAGATCAAAGCCCTGATCTAACATTTCATTTAAAGCTATTCCTTTAGTCTTTCCAAAAGCCAACGCCTCAGATTGAGCCAAAAAATTTGCTATTAATTTCTCATGATGTCCAATTAAACCATGGGTAACATTTGCTGCAATCATAAAGTCAACGGGCACAACATCCGTACCTTGATGGAGTAATTGAAAAAATGAATGTTGTGCATTTGTGCCGGCTTCACCCCATATAATAGGGGCTGTCTCGTACTTAACCTTTTCACCAGAAACTGTAGTAGATTTTCCATTACTTTCCATGTCCATTTGTTGAATATATGCAGGAAAGCGATCCATACGTTGATCATATGGCATAATAGCCATTGTTGGTGCTTTCATAACATTTCTACGCCAAATTCCAACTAATGCCATTAATATTGGTAGGTTTTGCTCTAATGGGGCAGATCTAAAGTGCTGATCCATATCTCTAAATCCGTTTAATAATTCACGAAATCTAGCTTCACCAATTGCCAATGCAATAGGCAACCCAATAGCAGAACACATAGAATAACGTCCACCGACCCAATCCCAAAAACCAAATACATAATTCTTTTTTATTCCAAATACGCTAGTGGCGGTTACATTAGTAGATAAAGCAACCATATTTGCTCCAACTTCATCATCTGATAATTCAGATAATAACCATTTTTTTGCAGTTCTGGCATTGGTCATAGTCTCAATTGTGGTAAAAGTTTTTGAAGCAATCAAAATTAATGTTGATGCAGGGTTTAAATTAGCAAAAGTATCCTGAAAGTCATTCCCATCTATATTTGAAAGAAAATGTAAATTTGGACCATTATGGCTATAAGATTTTAACGCTTTTATTGACATAACAGGTCCAAGATCAGATCCTCCAATGCCAATATTAACCACATCAGTAAATACTTCCCCACGGGCATTTCTAATTTCACCGTTCCGTATTAAATCTGCAAATGTTAAAAATCTTTGTAAGGTTTCATCAACCAATTCAAATGAATTTATTCCATCAACCATATATCCATCATCAGTTTCAGCACGTAAAGCAATATGCATCACAGCACGATCTTCAGTATTGTTAATATGTTTACCAGAAAACATTGCATTACGCTTTGCCTCAACATTGCAAGACACCGCTAAATCTAACAGGTTTTTCCACGCAATTGAATCAATGCGTTCTTTCGAAAAATCAATAGTAAGATCATCTTTAGTAAATGAAAATTCATCAAACCTATTCGGATTGTTCACATATAAATCTTGAAGATGTGTATTATTTAATCTTTCCCAATCTTCATAAAGCTTTTTCCAAACATCATCATTCATTGCATTCATGATAATATCCGAACTGAATCACTTGCTAATTGTTGTATTTGATCCCAATCTCTATTTTTTATTGCACCTTTGGGAGCAACCCATGAGCCCCCAACACATTTAACATTTGATGAATCCAAGTAGTCTTTAGCATTTTCTAAAGATACTCCACCAGTTGGGCAAAATGTAATTTGAGGTAATGGAGATGATAAAGACTTCAAAAAAGCAGCTCCTCCAGCAGCTTGGGCTGGGAAAAACTTTTGAACACTGTAACCTCGTTCGAGTAGTTTCATAGCTTCACTTGCAGAAGTCGCTCCAGCTAATAACGGTAACCCTGCCTCTTCACATGCGGCTATTAATTTATCAGTTGCTCCTGGTGACACTCCAAAAGTTGCACCAGCATTAACTGCATTTTTCACATCTTGGCATGTAATAAGAGTACCAGCCCCAACGATTCCACCTTTAATTTTTGACATTTCTGAAATTACATCTAATGCACAATCAGTACGCAAAGTAACTTCTAACACAGGCAATCCACCTGCTACTAACGCTTCACCCAAGTTTTTTGCAGTAGATAAATCTTCTATGATTAGTACTGGGATGACAGGCGCCATCATACATAATTCAAGATTTCTTCTACTAGCTTCTAATCCGGAAATCTTAGTCATTGATTAAACCTCTTCAAAAATCAAAAACAGAGGCACCAGTTTTTGCTGGGCCTGAATTTTTACGGAATATTTCAAATAATTCTCTACCAACTCCATATGAATTGGAAGTTAAATCTGGATGTTCTAATAATCGAGTGAAAACTTCTTTATTTTCCACACTTAAAATACCTAAATTAGAATTTACAGTAACTACATCACCATCACATAAATAAGCAATAGGTCCACCATCTAAAGCCTCAGGGGACATATGAATAGCAGCAGGTACTTTTCCTGAGGCACCAGACATGCGCCCATCAGTTATTAATGCAACTTTCAAACCACGATTTTGTAAAACAGCCAAACAAGGTGTCAAGTTGTGGAGTTCAGGCATTCCATTTGCACGAGGCCCTTGATAACGAACCGCAATTATAACATCTGAAGTAAACTCTCCCAGCCTAAAAGCATTGAGGACTGATTGCTGGTCATTAAACACCCTAACAGGAGCCGTTATGTTGCGACGCTCTTTAGCAACAGCTGAAACTTTCATTACCGCGCTACCCAAATTGCCATCAAGATTTGCTAAACCACCACTTTTTTGGAATGGTTTACTGACAGTCGAAATGATTTTCGAATTTAAGGAACTTGTCACTCCAGAATGCCAATTCAACTTTCCATTAATTAATTTTGGATCTTTAGTATAATTTTCTAATCCAATACCAACAATCGTTTGAGTATCGTCATGCAAGAGGTTTGCATTTAATAATTCTGAAATTACTAAGCCTAATCCCCCAGAAGCATGAAAATGATTAACATCAGCTAAACCGTTCGGATAAACTCGCGCTAACAATGGTACTATTTGAGAAATTTCAGCAAAGTCAGACCATTGTAAAAAAATACCTGATGCACGTGCCATTGCAACTAAATGAATTAATAAATTAGTTGATCCACCTGTCGCCATTAATCCAATAATTCCATTAACGTATGCCCGTTCATCTAAAATATGGGAAACTGGGGTATAATTAGATCCAAGATCAGAAATAGCTAATGCATGACACGCTCCAAATTCAGTTAGAGCGTCTCTTAAAGGAGTGTTTGGATTTACAAAACTGGAACCAGGTAAATGTAATCCCATAAATTCCATAAGCATTTGATTGGTATTAGCAGTACCATAAAAGGTACAAGTTCCTGGCCCGTGATAACTTGCCATTTCAGAAGCCATTAGATCTGATCTATCGGCTTTCCCTTCAGAAAAATCCTGACGAATCTTGGCTTTTTCATCATTACTTTGGCCAGTTGACATCGGACCTGCAGGCAGAAATATAGCTGGTAAATGCCCAAAAGTTGCTGCCGCTATAACCATACCTGGAACAATTTTATCACAAACCCCTAGATAAACACTACTATCAAACACGTTATGTGATAGTCCTATAGCTGCAGACATAGCAATCGCATCACGGCTAAACAGAGATAGCTCCATCCCTGTTTGTCCTTGAGTTACGCCATCACACATAGCAGGTACACCAGCAGCTACTTGGGCTGTGCCACCCGCAATTCGTGCAGCTTTTTTTATTAAATCAGGATAACTTTGGAAAGGTTGGTGTGCAGATAGCATGTCGTTATATGCTGTAATAATACCAATATTCCCACCAACACCTTCAATTAGTCGTTCTTGGTCATCCAGAACAGGGGCATATGCATGTGCCTGATTTCCACATGTTAAGTGCGCGCGCCTAGGACCATCTTTGCGAGCCTCGTTCATTCTATCTAAATAGGATGAACGTTTTTTTTCTGAGCGTTTTTGTATTTTTTTAGTGACGCTTTGAATAACTAGGTTAATTGCCATTAAGTATCCTGCTATAAGATATTATTTATTTAACACTTTGAAATATTAAAATTTAAAATTTTTAAAAAAGAAAAACATATTTTTTAATTTTTTATAGTTTTTCCCAAGACCGACCATCACGCAACATCATGTTTGTGGCCTCCATAGGCCCAGACCCGCCCGAAGCATATTCTAGAGGTGCTTCTTTTGATGCATCCCATGCAGCAATGATATCATCAACCCAAGCCCACGCCGCCTCTAATTCATCACCTCGCATGAAGAGAGTTTGGTCTCCCCTGCATGTATCCATAATCAAACGCTCATAGGCATCAATAGATTCTATTTGTCCTGTTAACTGTGCAAAGGTCATATCAAGCGGAGCATTTATTAAACGCATTCCACCTGGCCCAGGTTCTTTGACCCCTATATGTAGCGTCATACCTTCCTCAGGTTGAAGGCGAATAACTAATTTATTTTGATAATTCTTACCTAAATCTGGAAATATTGTGTGAGGCAAAGGTTTAAACTCAACTACAATTTCTGAAACTTTTCTCGATAAAGCTTTGCCAGTACGTAAATAAAATGGAACACCAGCCCACCGCCAGTTTGATACATGAGCTTTAATTGCAACAAAGCTATCAGTGTTTGATTCAGGATTATTAACGTGATCGCGGAAAGATCCATTTGCCCCTTGATACTGACCACGTACAGTGTCCTTTATATTTACAGGTAATATAGAACGAATAACTTTTAATTTTTCATTGCGTATATCATCTGCATCGAAATGTGCAGGTGGCTCCATCGCTATTAGACAGAGTAATTGCATTAAGTGGTTTTGTACCATGTCTCGCATGGCACCTACTTCGTCATAATATTCACCACGACCATTAACATCACCTGTTTCAGCAACAGTAATCTGTACATGGTCTACGTAATTATTATTCCATAATGGCTCTAATAATACATTAGCAAATCTTAAAGCCATAAGGTTTTGAACAGTTTCTTTTCCAAGATAATGGTCAATTCTAAATATTTGTTTTTCTTTAAATACAGAACAAAGTGTTTTATTTAGCATCGTGGCAGATGCTAAATCTGTTCCTAATGGTTTTTCCACAACAACACGCGTTTGTGGTGTAATTAATTCAAAGCTGTTTAGCCTTTCTGTGCAAGGCTCAATTAAAGCAGGACTAATTGATAAATAAAACGTACGGATTTCTTGTGAACTTTTCATAAAAAATTCAGCTAATACATCCCAACCTTTATCTGAAACTAGGTCCATACTTATAAAATTTAGCATTTTACAGAACCCATTTATTTGGTTTTCTGTAAATATTACATTTGGAGCAAATGCAGATATTGAATTACGAACAAAAATTTTAAAATCACTTTGTGATAGATCCCTACGAGACACCCCAATAATTCGGGACGTTGTTGGAACTTGTCCCGCAATAAAACGTCTAAAAAGCGCAGGTATTATTTTACGCTTAGACAGATCACCTGTTGCACCAAATATAACCAAGTCAAATGACTTAACTGGAATAGTTTTTGATACCATAAGTGTAGTTCCTTTATAAAGCTGCCATTGAGCGTGCAGTGTCAATCATGCGGTTAGAGAATCCCCATTCGTTATCATACCACGAAACTATGCGAACTAATCCACCTTTAGTCACAGAGGTTTGAGGTTGAGCATAGTTACTTGAAGTTGTCGTGTGATTGTAATCAATTGACACTTTAGGCTCAGTTTCAAAACTTAAGACATCTTTCATTCGACCTTCAGACGCATTCTTTAATGCTTTGTCAATTTCGTCAATTGTAACTGGTTTTTCTGGAATATATGCCAAATCAACCATTGACACATTAGGTGTCGGCACACGAATTGCACTACCTTCTAGTTTTCCAGTAAGTTCTGGTAAAACCAGTGAAATAGCACTTGCAGCGCCTGTTGAAGTTGGGATCATTGAAAGTGCGCCTGCTCGAGCACGGTATAAATCTTTGTGATCTGAATCATGTAAAGCCTGGTCACCAGTATAAGCATGAATTGTTGTCATATAACCAGTTTTTATGCCGGCTAAATCATTTAAAACTTTAGCGATTGGGGCTAAACAATTTGTTGTACACGATCCATTAGAAACAATAATATCTGACGCAACCAAGGTATCATCATTAACACCAAAAACTATTGTCTTGTCGACGTCTGCTCCTGGTGCAGAGATCAAAACCTTATCCACACCTGCAGCAAGTAATTTTGCTGCATCAGCACGTTTAGTGAAAAACCCAGTGCACTCCATTGCTATTTGTATATCTGACCAAGGTAGCTTTTCTGGCTCTCTGATCGCTGTAACTCGAATGAATTGTTCATTAACCGTAATTCCACCATCTACTACTTCAACAGTACCATTAAACCTGCCATGAATAGAATCGTAGCGTAGTAAATGCACAATAGTATTTATGTCTGTTAAGTCATTAATAGCTATTACCTTAACA
>CAJWNQ010000006.1 GCA_913043905.1 uncultured Paracoccaceae bacterium
TTGCTTTAGGAATTCTTTTACCATTGGCATATTTTGATAGAAATCTTGCTGATTTTATTGAAAATATTACAGGAGCAGATATTGGCCTTCTTCTTACAGGATCTGCAGCTGCAGTTATCTTTGCTTACAGTGTAAGGTTTTTTGCTCTTGCATTTGGATCAGTTGATAGTGCTATGGGTCGATTTTCACCAAATATTGGGCATGCTGCAAGGTCGTTAGGTTTAAGCCCAACTCAGACGTTAGCTCGTGTTCATGTCCCAATGATTTGGTCATCTATGCTAATTGCACTACTACTTGTCTTCGTTGATAGTATTAAAGAATTACCCGCAACATTGTTATTACGTCCTTTTGGCTTTGATACTTTATCAACGCAAATATATAACTCAGCATCATTGGAGGATATTCAGGGGGCATCTGGTGCATCAATAGTAGTAATATTAGTAGGAATGATAGCTGTTGGTGTAATTGCGCGTGCATCACGATGATACCATTAGATACAGCTCTTACATTTTTTGGATTTGCTGTTGCATTGGCGATGTTGCCTGGCCCTGATAATATATTTGTATTGACGCAATCTGCGTTGTATGGGCGATCATCTGGGATATTTGTTACGTTAGGTTTGGCAACTGGATTAATATTTCACACATCTGCTGTTGCATTTGGTGTTGCTGCAGTTTTTGAAACCTCTCGATTTGCATTTAATGCCTTAAAATATTTAGGTGTAATTTATTTAATTTATCTTGCCTATAAAGCATTTCGTGCTGGTGGTCCAAAATTAGATAATGAAAACCCACCTAAAGAGCCTTGGGTAATATTGTACAGACGTGGCTTAATAATGAATATTGCAAATCCTAAAGTGACTATTTTTTTTCTGGCGTTTCTACCACAGTTTGTGGACCCACAGCTGGGTGCAATAGTGCCACAGTTTTATCAATTAGGTGGGCTGATGTTTTTAGCCACTATTGTTATTTTTACATCAATCTCATTGGCAGCAGGTTTTTTGGGAAATTGGTTGCGTGGTTCACGAACTGCAATGCTTTGGATGAACCGTTTAGCTGGTTCCATTTTTATTGTTCTAGCGGTGAAGCTAGTTTTTGCGAAAAAATAAGGTGTTGAAGTTTTTCCTAGACTTAAAAATATTACACTTCGAATTCTATTAGCAAATCTTTAGCATCCACCTGAGATCCTGCAGGGGCATGAATAGCTTTAATTATTCCATCAGTTTCAGCACTTATACCTGTTTCCATTTTCATAGCTTCTATGGTGCATAACAAATCCCCTGCGCTAATATTTTGTCCTATGCTTACAATTACAGAACTTATGACGCCTGGCATTGGAGCGCCAATATGCGCGGTATTGTTTGCTTCGGCTACGGCACGTTTAATGGTTGTTGCCGCTTTAGATCTATCAGTGACACGGGCAGTTCGGGGTTGACCATTTAGCTCAAAAAATACTCGAGCTTTGCCTTCTTCGTCAGCTTCACCCACAGCTATTAAATGGATTTCTAATGTTTTCCCAGGATCAATCTCTACGCTAATCTCATCACGTGGTTTCATTCCGTAGAAAAATGTATTTGTTGGTAAAGTTCTTACAGGTCCATAATCACGATGGCGACTTCGGTAGTCTAAAAATACTTTAGGATACATTAAGTAGCCATTCAAATCTTCACTGTCGACAGTAGCACCTTCTAAGAGGTTCGAAAGTTCAATTTTTTTAGCAGATAAATCTAATAGTTTTAGATGCTCACCAGGGCGTGATATATCTGGTTTTTTTCCCTTAAGAACCTTTGATACGATCTTATCAGGAAACCCACCTTCAGGTTGCCCTAGGTTGCCACGCATCATATCAACAACACTTTCAGGGAATGCGACATCCGTGGCAGGATTTTCTACATCATCACGTGATAAATCCTGAGTTACCATCATTAAAGCCATGTCGCCAACAACTTTTGAGGATGGCGTTACTTTGACAATATCTCCAAACATTTGGTTTACATCAGCATAGGTATTAGCAACTTCTGGCCAACGCTCTTCTAGTCCTAAAGAACGTGCTTGTGCTTTGAGGTTGGTAAATTGACCCCCGGGCATTTCATGTAAATATACTTCTGATGCTGGCGCAGATATACCACTTTCAAATGCTGCATATTGTTTGCGAACGCCTTCCCAGTAATCATTTATTCCACGAACAGCTTCAATATTTAAGCCTGTATCACGTTCAGTATGGCGTAAACTTTCTACAATTGAACCCAAGCATGGTTGTGATGTTCCACCTGAAAATGCATCCATGGCTACATCAACCGCATCAACGCCGGCATCGGCAGCCGCCAAAATTGTGGCTCCAGCTATACCTGATGTATCATGTGTATGAAAATGTATAGGTAAGCCGACTTCATTCCTTAAAGCTTTTACTAAAATGCGAGCAGCGGCGGGTTTCAATAGACCTGCCATGTCTTTAAGTCCTAAAATATGTGCACCAGCTGATTTTAGTTCTTTACCCATTTTAACATAATAGTTTAGATTATATTTTGCTCGATCTGGATTTAATATATCACCAGTATAACAAATGGTTCCTTCACAGATTTTACCATTTTCAACAACAGCATCCATCGCAATACGCATATTTTCCACCCAGTTTAGACTGTCAAATACACGGAATACATCAATGCCAGTTTCAGCAGCTTGTCGCACAAATTCTTGCACTACATTATCAGGATAGTTGGTATATCCAACGCCGTTACTTGCACGTAACAACATCTGAGTCATTAGGTTTGGCATCTTAATGCGCAGATCTCTAAGACGTTGCCATGGGCATTCTTGCAAGAAGCGATAAGCTACATCAAACGTTGCACCACCCCAGCATTCCATAGAAAAAAGCTGAGGTAAGTTGTGAGCATATGAACCAGCAACTTTGATCATATCAAAACTACGCATACGGGTTGCTAATAGCGATTGGTGTCCATCCCGCATTGTTGTGTCAGTAATTAATAATTGGCTTTGATGAGCCATCCAATCAGCAACAGCTTGTGGGCCATTTTCTTCTAGCAAATTACGTGTGCCATATGCTGGTTTAGCCGTACTATTTATTGGAAGCTTAGGTGGTTTAGCATTTGCATCTGGCATTGGTCGGCCATGAACATCTGGGTGACCATTTACAGTAATATCTGCAACAAAATTTAAAATCTTTGTTGCTCGGTCACGTCGTGGTTTGAAATCAAAAAGTTCAGGTGTATTATCAATGAATATTGTACTGTAGGTATTGTTCAAAAAGGTTGGATGTTTTAGCAAATTTATTACAAACGCAATATTAGTCGAAACGCCTCGAATTCGAAATTCACGCAAGGCACGATCCATACGTGCAATTGCGTTTTCAGGGCTAGATGCTTTTGATGTAATTTTAACTAATAAACTGTCGTAATACCGTGTGATTACAGCACCTGAATATGCCGTACCACCGTCCAAGCGAATGCCAAGACCGGTGGCTGACCTATATGCAGATATACGGCCATAATCTGGAATGAAATTATTTTGTGGATCTTCAGTGGTAATACGTGTTTGAAGTGCGTGCCCGTTTAATTTAATATCTGCTTGGCTTTGAGCTCCTGTGGCGCGCGCCAGTGTCTTACCCTCGGCAATTTTAATTTGCGCTCGAACTATATCAATACCTGTAACTTCTTCAGTAACAGTGTGTTCCACCTGAACACGTGGGTTAACTTCTATAAAGAAAAATTCTTCAGTATCCATATCCATAAGAAATTCAACTGTACCTGCGCATTCATAGCCAACATGTGCACATATCTTGCGCCCTAAGTTACAAATTTCTGTACGCTGTTCTTCCGTTAGATATGGAGCTGGTGCACGTTCTACGACTTTTTGATTGCGGCGCTGTACAGAGCAATCACGCTCAAACAAATGATAAATTTCACCAAAACTATCACCTAAAATTTGAACTTCAACGTGTCGTGCACGTTGGACAAGGCGTTCAAGATACCCTTCACCATTACCAAATGCAGCTTCAGCTTCACGACGACCCTCGAGAACTTTTTCTTCAAGTTCATCAGCACTCATAATTGGGCGCATACCTCGCCCCCCGCCACCCCATGATGCTTTTAGCATAAAAGGATAACCAACTTTGTTTGCCATGCGACGTACTTTGTCCATGTCATCTGGCAATACTTCGGTGGCAGGAACGACAGGAACGCCAGCAGCCATTGCAACTCTACGTGCTGATGCTTTGTCACCTAACTCCCGCATTGTTTTTGCTTTTGGGCCAATAAATTTTATACCAGCCTCTTCGCAGGCATCCACAAAACTTGGATTCTCTGATAAAAGACCATAGCCAGGGTGTATAGCGTCAGCACCAGACATTTTTGCTACACGAATAATTTCTGAAATTGATAAATATGCGGCAACTGGCCCCATGCCTTCACCAATGCGGTATGCTTCATCAGCCTTGAAACGGTGCAATCCAAGTTTATCTTCCTCAGCATAAATTGCGACTGTTTTTTTCCCCATTTCATTTGCAGCTCGCATTATGCGAATTGCGATTTCACCACGGTTAGCAATAAGAATTTTTTTAAAATTTTTCATTTAATATCCGTTTTGACAAATAATACTGAAAAATATTATTTTGATTATTGTTTAAACTTGGTTCATGGGCTTATTGGTGAGATCTTGACCGAGGTAAAACATTATTAATAAATTCTTATAATGAACATTTGTATAAGTGTTATCAATTATACAAATTAATTTTTATTAAAGTTAGTTTTCTTTACTAGTTAATCTTTTTAGTCAGAAAATAGACATTAGAACTTTATTTACATGGAAACTAATATTAGTATTTTATAGCCGTGCTCAATACAGCAAGGCTTTTATTATTTTAGATTTCAATAATTTTGCAAAGCATTAACTTCAAGCTCATTATTTTCTGCCTCACGGATAGCTTTTGCTGCAGCGTTGGAGGCTGCAGCAGTAGTATAATAGCATATTTTATTTGATAAAGCTGCTGCCCGAATGTAGCGGCTGTCAGTTAAGCTTTGATTGCCATCTGTCGTATTGAAAATTAAATCTATTTCATTATTTTTCAATGAGTCTACGATGTTTGGTTGGCCCTCATAAACTTTTTTAACATGAGTATTCAGTACGCCGCCTTCTGTTAGCCAACTTGATGTACCTCCAGTGGCTACTATCTTAAATCTAAGTGCAAAAAGAATTTTTGCAGCTTCAAGAATTAATGGACCTTTGTCGCCTGCTTTTACAGAGATAAATACAGTACCACAAGTCGGTAGTGGTGTTGAGGCAGCTAATTGTGATTTAAAAAATGCACGTTCGAAATTTTTATCTAAACCCATCACTTCGCCGGTAGAACGCATTTCAGGACCTAAGATGGCATCAACGCCGGGGAATCTGTTAAATGGCATTACTGCCTCTTTAACTGCAAAGTGATCTGGAGAGGGTGATTTAAGCTCAAAATTGGTTAATGGTTCACCCGCCATAACACGTGCTGCTATTGCTGCGATTGGTGAATTAATTGCTTTAGCCACAAATGGGACTGTACGCGATGCGCGTGGATTAACTTCTAAGATAAAAATGTCTTCATCTTTAATCGCAAATTGAATGTTCATTAATCCAACTACGTTTAATCCTAAAGCCAAAGCTTTGGTTTGGCTGATCATATCATCAATTTGATTTTGAGGCAGTGAGTAGGGTGGCAATGAACATGCGCTATCTCCCGAGTGGACACCTGCTTCTTCAATGTGTTGCATTATACCTGCAACATGCACGTTTTTTCCATCTGAGAGGGCATCTACATCAACTTCGATGGCACCCACAAGGTAACTGTCCAATAATACTGGGCTGTCTCCAGAAACTATAACTGCTTCTTTAATATAACGTGTTAATTGCTCGTCTGAGCGAATTATTTCCATGGCGCGCCCACCTAAAACATAAGATGGTCGGATAACTAAGGGATAACCAACATCGGCAGCTATGATAAATGCTTCATCATCATTGTGTGCGATACCGTTATACGGTTGTTTTAGTTCTAATTTTTCCAGTAATTTTTGAAACCGTTCGCGATCTTCAGCTAAATCAATAGAATCTGGTGTTGTTCCTAGTATTGAAATTCCTTCAGCTTCTAGATCATTTGCCAATTTTAAGGGAGTTTGCCCGCCTAATTGCACAATAACACCATGTAATGTACCATTTTCTTGTTCGATACGTAAAATCTCCATTACAGATTCCATCGTTACAGGCTCAAAATATAAACGATCTGACGTATCATAGTCTGTTGAAACTGTTTCAGGATTACAATTAATCATAATAGTTTCATAACCAGCTTTTGTTAATGCATAACATGCATGACAACAGCAATAATCAAACTCAATACCTTGGCCAATACGATTTGGTCCACCACCTAATATAACAATTTTTTTGCGATCCGATGGCCAAGCTTCGCATTCGACCTCGCCCATAGCATCAGCTTCATATGTAGAATACATATATGGGGTTTGCGCTTCAAATTCTGCTGCACAGGTATCGATGCGTTTAAATACCGCAACAACGCCTAATGCATTTCGAGTTATACGTATATCGCGTTCTTTTTTTCCGGTTAAGGTCGCTAATCGAGCGTCAGAGAAGCCCATCATCTTAACTTTCCGCATTTTTATTGCGGTATCTGGAAGGCCATTTTTGATAATATCAGTTTCAACATCAACTATCTCGCGAATGCGATCTAAAAACCATGGATCGTATGATGTTGCATCAAAGATTTCATCATTCGATAAACCATGCCGCATGGCTTGGGCTATCAATATCATACGATCTGGTGTCTGTTTAGAAATAGCCTGAATGATAGCTGGTTTTTCAGGTGCTCCTGGTATGGCTATATCATCAAAACCAGTTAAACCAGTTTCTAATGATGCTAATGCCTTTTGCAAAGATTCGTGAATTGTTCGCCCTATTGACATAACTTCGCCAACAGATTTCATAGCAGTGCCTAAAATAGGCTCTGCACCAGGAAACTTCTCAAAAGCAAAGCGAGGTATCTTTGTAACTACGTAATCGATGCTTGGCTCAAAGGATGCAGGCGTTACACCTGTGATGTCGTTATCTAGTTCATCCAGCGTGTAACCAATTGCTAGTTTCGCAGCAATTTTAGCAATTGGAAAACCAGTAGCTTTTGATGCTAAAGCTGACGAGCGTGACACCCGTGGGTTCATTTCAATTACAACCATTCGACCATCTTTAGGATTTACAGACCATTGGACATTTGAACCACCTGTTTCAACGCCTATTTCACGCAGCACGTTGATGGAATGTGTTCGCATCATTTGATATTCTTTATCTGTGAGCGTTAATGCTGGAGCTACAGTTATTGAATCACCGGTATGGACGCCCATTGGGTCAACGTTTTCAATTGCACAAACAATTATGGCATTGTCCGCTTTATCACGAACAACTTCCATTTCAAATTCTTTCCAACCTAATAGGCTTTCATCTATTAAGATTTGACTCACGGGTGATGCATCAAGTCCTGTGGTGCAGAAGTGAATAAACTCTTCACGATTATAAGCTATACCGCCACCTGTACCGCCCATTGTAAATGCTGGACGAATTATTGCTGGTAAACCAATATCTTCTATGGCGGCCATGGATTCTTCAAGAGTATGGGCAATTGTTGCGCGAGGATTTTCGATCCCCAATCGATCCATTGCTTCACGAAATAATTTACGATCTTCAGCCATTTCAATTGCTTTACGATCTGCGCCAATTAATTCAATACCATACTTTCTTAGGGTGCCATCTTCATCTAAAGCTAATGCAGTATTTAATCCTGTCTGGCCGCCCATTGTTGGCAACAATACCATTTTATCTTCTGGGTATAGAGAAATTTCTTTTGCAATAATTTTAGCAACAACTTCTGGTGTGATGGGTTCTATATAGGTTGCATCAGCCATATCTGGATCAGTCATAATTGTAGCTGGATTGGAGTTAACAAGAACTACTCGATATCCCTCTTCTTTTAGTGCTTTGCATGCCTGAGCACCTGAATAGTCGAACTCACATGCTTGGCCAATAATAATAGGGCCTGCACCGATGATCATAACTGTGTTAATATCGGTTCTTTTTGGCATTGCATGGCCCTTTTTTCTGCCGCGTGAAGTCAATCACGCGTGATTTCCAAATTGTTCTGCGTCTAATGTTTCGAAGGGGTTGGTGCAAGGGAATTTTAAGGAATTATGCACTGAGATTATGGCGTTTATATGCCCTTTTTTTGCATTTCAAAGTGTATCAGTTGCATTGAAAAAATTAAATAAAGTAAAAAGTGATTTTTGTGGAAACTAATGCCTGATCGCACTAAATAAGTAATAATCAAGATAAAGGCTCGAATAATGGGCGAAACATATATTTTATTAGAAGATGGTCCGAATGGGGATGCGAAAGCTTTTGCTAATCCTGAAAGTCTAATATGTGCGTGGAATTCTGATGATGTTGCGAATGCTTTTGATGAAATGGAGTGTGCTCGCGCATCGGGTAAGTGGCTTGCTGGATTTGCGAGCTATGAACTCGGCTATGCACTAGAGCCCAAGTTGGCAAATCTTATGCCAGAAAATAGGCAATCTCCTTTAATTTGTTTTGGAGTATTTGATGGCCCAGACGTTATTGCTAAAGAAAATCTAATGAATAAGGCTTTATCTGAAAAAGATAATGCAAAGTTAGATGATCCCAAACCTGTCTGGTCAGAAGCCGAATATACTGTACCATTCAATGTTTTAACTGAATATATTTCTTCAGGCGATTTTTATCAAACCAACTTAACTTTTTCACTTTCGTCTAAGTATCAAGGAACTGCTCTGGGGTTATATGCGGCGCTGCGCTCCGTGCAGCCTGTCAGTTATGGTGGTGTGGTGAACTTTGGAGAGGGGCCTATTTTAGTTTCTCGATCTCCTGAACTATTTTTTAAAGTTGATGACAATGGTAATATATCCACTCGACCAATGAAAGGTACTGTGCCTCGAGGAAAAGATGCATGCGAAGATGCAAAGCTTATTGATTGGTTAACCAACGATCCAAAAAATAGGGCTGAAAACCTTATGATTGTTGATCTACTTCGCAATGATATTTCTCGTGTAGCTACCTTGGGATCAGTACATGTTCCAGAACTTTTTACTGTTGAAAGTTACAAAACTGTTCATCAAATGGTTTCAGAGGTCCGCGCAACTCTGCTGAATGATTTAAGCATTTTTGATTTATTTAAAGCATTGTATCCATGTGGCTCTATAACGGGAGCACCTAAAATTAGAGCTATGGAAGTTATTCGTAATTTAGAGCCTGAGCCACGTGACGCGTATTGCGGATCAATGGGATGGATTTCGCCTGCGGGCTCTATGAGCTTCAACGTTTGTATACGAACACTTAGCTTATATGAAGGTGGTGAAGTACGATTAAATGTGGGTGGAGGAATTGTTTATGATAGTACTGCAGCTGCTGAATATGAGGAAGCTTTATGGAAAATGCGTTACACAAAATTACCCCTAAAGGATTAGAGGTAATAGAAACCTTAGGTTTTACTCCTGAACATGGCTTCATGCGTCTGGCTCTACATATGGACCGTATGGAGAAAACTTGTTCTCGGCTGCACTATTTGTTTGACCGTGGAGCTGTCTTGATGGCTCTCGGTGAATCTGTAGATGATACGCCAGTTCGGTTACGTGTAACTATTAATCTAGATGGAATAGTTAATGTTAAAGTTGGTAGCATTACAGAGGTAAGTCGTTGGTCTATTGGAATTTCAGATAAGTTTTTACAATCTAACGACCCTTGGTTAGGTGTAAAAACAACTAACCGTGCTCTCTATGATACGGTTCGATCTCAACTAATAGATTTTGATGAGGTTTTATTTTTAAATGAAAATCGTGAAGTCTGTGAAGGTACAATTACCAATATATTTGTAAAAAAAGATAATATTTTGGTAACACCACCTATCAGTTGTGGATGTTTGCCAGGTATATTGCGAGAGGAAATGCTTTTAAGTGGGCAAGCGCAGGAAGGTATTCTGTTCTTAAAAGATCTAAAGGATGGAGCTGAAGTGTTTGTAGGTAATTCTTTACGTGGACTGATTACAGCGGATTTGGCAGAAAATAAGTTGATTTAGAATATTCTTAAATTATTAAATATATTTGAATAAACCATCCAAAATAGAAATATCTTCTAGATTAAGATGCAATTTTAAGGTGTATAGTACCTCAATTAGCCGTTAATCCATAAATTTACTATATTCATGTTTTCTTCAACCCAATTTTTAGCAATATTGTGTGCATTTTTTTCGTTATACCTAATATTCATGATCCATTCATTAACTGTTTCTGGATTAATAGCTATGTTTGTTAACATTTTTGCTACGGCTGGATTGCGCTCTTCAAGTGATTTAGAGTGGCCTACCCAAATTTCTGTGTCGCGGTGCTTACACCTGAATGTTGAAACTTCTAACCAATTTTCTTTTTCTAAATCTAGAGTTTGACAGCCTTCATATATAATTGGTTCATTCAACTGAGATAAATCATAGCTAGAAAATATCCATTCTGGCGTCCAGTAATAAAATAAAATTGGTGTTTGAGCATTATAAGCTTTTCTTAATTTTTCTTGAAATTTTTGATCAGAAATAATAAGAGGTTCCCACAGTTTTTCTAAACCATAAGATTTAAATTTTATTTGCCATTCTTTAGTGGATGTCCAGGAAACGTCACCAGCCCAATACTCCCCTTTACCATCGCCATCTTGATCAAAAAGTTTTGCAATTTTAGGGTCTGCTAAATCTTCGAATGAAGTAATTTTTGCAGCCAAATAATTTGGTACAAACATACCTTGGGTGCCTTTGTAAGGTTTGTTTACTACAACTGTTTTATTTTCTTTTACATACCTATTCCAATTGTGAACTTGAATTGGCATGTAGATATCTGGATGGACATCAACATATCCATTGCCCTTATCCATAGATGCGAAGATGATTGAGCTATCAGAGGTACCTTTGATAATTTCAGCTTCTCCACCCATTGGACCAATTATAATTGCTTGAATAATATGAGCTATTGCATTTGCACCGCTCCATGGTAATTCAGCTATCGAAATTTTACTATTTTGTGCGGATGTTGTGCTTGCCAAAAAAATTAAACTAGCTGACATAATTAGTGTTTTTAATATATTAATTTTTTTCTCCTAGTAAAACTTTTTTCTTTACCTTGATTAATACGATTAATAGTTATTGCCAAAAAAGCAAAGCATTCATTAAATATATTTTACTAACTAACAAATATTCTATAATTTATAATGATACACTAAATACTTTATTGGGCATTATATTTCTTTTATTTTTTGATATTGATGCCATTAAAAGCCTGGCGTAGGGTTTTGTGTGATAAAACTGAGGATCTATTAAATGTTAAACTACTGGACGGAATGCTTGAGGCAAAAGTTTGGTATCGATGCAAAGCTTAAATGTCTAGATGGAGAATTTGATTTAAACTTCATGGTGACGGAGACTTCAGGACAGAAATATATCTTAAAAGTCATGCGAGCAGATTGCGCGTCTGATTTGGTTGACATGCAATGCGCTGCAATTCGAAGTTTAGAAAAAGAAAAATTACCTACACCTAAGATTATATCTAGTTTATCAGGAACTGATTATGTTGTCTTTGATGATGAAAAAGGCATTCCTAGGCTGGTTTGGATGATTACTGCTTTGGATGGAATCTGTTATGCAAATATTAAGCCTCAATCTCTCAATTTTATTTATGATTTAGGAATAAAATCTGGAGTTTTAAGTTCAGCACTTACAGACTTTAACCATCCATATTTGGACCGTGATTTTAAATGGAATTTAATGCAATCTAATTGGATCAAAGATCATTTAAATTTAATTAAATGTAAATTACGCAGAGGCATTTTATTTGAAATTATTGAGCAGTATGAGATAACCCTAGAGTACGCTCAGAACTTGCCACATGTCGCCATTCATAACGATTTAAATGACTATAATGTTCTCGCGACCTCCAGCAATTTAGGCGGTGTTAAGGTTTCAGGTATAATTGATTTTGGCGATATGGTGCGAAATCCAAGAATATGTGAATTAGCCATTGCTGGGGCTTATGCAGTTTTAGATCGTGATGATCCAATGGATGCACTAGCTAAGTTAGTTGAAGGCTATCATCTAATATATCCTCTCAAAATCAATGAACTTGAAATGATTTACACTTTTCTACGCATGAGGTTAGCTGTGAGTGTAATAAATTCAACTCTGATGGCTTTAGAAAACCCAAAAGATCCTTATGTAACCATTTCTCAAGCGCCAGCTTGGCGGTTCTTGGAGCAACAGTTAAGTGAAGGCATGGTATTAGCCAAACTACGTATTGCTTGTGGTTTTAGTATAACAAGCAATGCCACACAAATATTGACATATTTGAATGAAGCACGTGGTAGTTTTGCACCAATATTTAAGTGTGATTTAAATGATGCACCGATGGGGGACTTATCGGTTGCAGGATCAGCAATTCCACAAAACCCGTTTGAATTAATTTTAGATGAAGCATCTACAATTGGTGATGAAATTGATGCAGATTATTGGCTGGGCTATTGGGGCGAGCCCCGTTTAATTTATACGTCTGATGCTTTTCAAGGTGGGGTTTATAAAACTGCTAATCGCCGAACAGTGCATATTGGAATAGATATTTTTGCATCAAGTGGTCACAAGGTTTACGCTCCCTTGATTGGTGTAGTTGAGGCTCTTGAAAACCGTGATAATTACTTGGACTATGGTGGTGTGGTAATTTTACGCCATGAAACGCCTGATGAGGATACATTCTACACACTCTACGGCCACTTAGATCCAGAAATTTTACATACACTTTCAATAGGCCAAACTATTAATAAAGGGGAAGTATTTTGTCATTTGGGTGCTCAAAATCAAAATGGTGGATGGGCACCTCACTTACATTTTCAACTTGCATTATCTATTGATGAAATGGGTGATAATTGGCCTGGTGTTGCTGATCCTGACCAAATGGATTTGTGGGGAGCATTATGCCCAAACCCTGCAGCATTATTAAATCTGTTAGAAACTAAAACAGCTTATCATCCACTCAACCAAACTGATATCTTGCGAGGACGTCAGAACCATTTTGGTAAAAATCTAAAATTATCATATGATGAGCCTGTAATGTTTTTACGTGGATGGGGGAATTATTTATTTGACCAGATGGGTCGAACTTACTTGGATGCTTATAATAATGTTCCACATGTTGGTCACTCCCATCCGCGCATTCAGGCCGTAGTTTCTAAGCAACTCCAATTATTAAATTCTAATACAAGGTACCTTCATCCTGCACAAAATAAATTTGTTAATCTTATTTTAGCTAAAATGCCTGCTGATCTTAATGTATGTTATTTCGTTAATTCAGGTTCAGAGGCTAATGAACTTGCTTTGAGGTTGGCGCGGACTGCTACCGGTGGAGAAGATATTATAACCCCAGATCATGGCTATCATGGGAATACAAACGCTGCACTAGAAGTGTCAGCTTATAAATTTAATAAACCAAATGGCATTGGCTGTAAGCCTTGGGTGCATCTCGTAGATGTTGCAGATGATTATCGAGGTAAGTATCGCCGGGATGATCCAGATCGAGCTATTAAATATGCAAACCTAGTCGATGATGCCATTGCTCAAATTGATATGCGTGGGGGTAAGTTAGCTGGGTTTATTGCTGAAACATTTCCAAGTGTTGGGGGGCAAATTATTCCCCCAATAGGCTACCTTTCGGCGGTTTACGAAAAAATACGTAGTTCAGGAGGTGTTTGCATAGCAGATGAAGTTCAAACGGGTCTTGGGCGACTGGGCGACTATTTCTATGGTTTTGAGCAGCAAGGAGCTTCACCAGATATAGTTGTTTTGGGCAAACCAATAGGAAATGGGCATCCAATTGGAGTTGTCGTAACAACTAATGAAATTGCAGCAAAGTTTGCAAATGGTATTGAATATTTTTCTACTTTTGGTGGTTCTACATTATCTTGTTGCATTGGTGCTGAGGTTTTGAAAATTGTTGAAGATGAAAATCTTCAAAAAAATGCACTTTTAAAGGGAAAACGTTTATTTGAAGGTTTGCGTAAACTTCAAAATCACCATTCCTTGATTGGGGATGTGCGAGGCTTTGGATTATTTGTTGGGGTGGAGCTAATTACTGATGAATGCCTTACACCAGCAACTGAAATAGCTAGCTTTATAGTTAATCGAATGAAACAGGAGCGAATACTAATTGGGGTAGAGGGGCCATTTGACAATATTTTGAAAATCAGACCGCCTCTGACAATAAGTAACAATGATATAGATTGTATTTTGCAAAATTTAAATAATAGTTTAAATGAAGCAGCTCTATTAACTGACGAGTTAAGAAATGTTATCTAAAGAATAGCCAAATCCACGCACTGTTTTTACTAAATCTTCATTACTTACTGCTCTTATTGCTTTACGTAAGCGGCCAATGTGAACGTCTACTGTTCGCGTTTCAACATCTAAATTATCAGCCCAAACACGCTCTAATAATTGTGACCTTGAAAATACGCGCCTAGGAGATTCTAATAAAACCTGTAACAATTTAAATTCTAAAGGCCCAATTAGAATAACAGAATTTTTGATTGTGACGGACCGATGGTTTATTTTCATTTTAATGTTTCCATAAGTCAACACGTCACCTACCTTAGTGGCAGATCTAATGCGTATGCCTGCACGTACGCGCGCCAAAAGTTCTTTTATTGAATAAGGTTTGACGATGTAATCATCTGCTCCCATGTCCAATCCACGAATTTTATCATCTTCTTCACCCCTAGCGGTTAACATAATTACATGGCAATCCTTTGCATTTTTTGATCTTTTTATTTGGCGACAAACTTCTAATCCAGAAGTATTGGGCAACATCCAATCTAATAAAACTAAGTCAACATTGTTTTCTTGGAACAGCAACAATCCGTCTTCGCCGTCTTCAGCGCGGAGAACATTATATCCTTCTGCTGTAAGGTTAAATGACAAGAGTTCCATTTGTGATGGCTCATCTTCAATGATTAAAACTAATCCTTTATTAGAAGTTGTGCGTGGCATTGTATTCTTTCATTTATAAAAATTGGTATTTGGATATAGTTTATTAGATTTGTCACACAGTTGTTACATTAAATTAATACTTCAATAAAGAATCATCATCAAAAGTTGTTTCATTCTTGGAAGTAAATGTGAGAGTTCACACAATGGTTAAAAAAGCACGCCCAAATAAAACTTTAGACCGTGACCTAAAGAGCCGCGTTTCGTTAGAGCAAGCGGCGGTTGCCACACGGCAGCAATTTTTAGCGCCATCAATTGCATTTGCTTTTATTATTATTGCGGGCTTAATCGCAAGTCTTATTCTTGGGTGGAATTCTGATAGCTATATTATAATTGCTGGTGCTGCTATTGGTGCATATATGGCATTAAATATTGGTGCGAATGATGTTGCTAATAACGTAGGCCCCGCAGTTGGTGCCAATGCCATATCCATGACAGGTGCTCTGATTATTGCTGCTATTTTTGAGAGTGCAGGGGCTCTTTTAGCTGGTGGCGATGTTGTGGGCACCATTTCAAAAGGAATTATTGACCCATCTGCTGTGGGCGATCCTGAAATTTTTATTTGGGCAATGTTTGCCGCATTAATTTCTGCAGCTATGTGGGTGAATTTAGCCACTTGGGTTGGTGCGCCAGTATCAACAACACATTCAGTGGTTGGTGGCGTAATGGGTGCAGGTATTGCGGCAGCTGGTTTTGGTGCTGTGAATTGGTCAAAAATGAGTCAAATTGCGGCATCTTGGGTAATTTCGCCTCTTTTGGGTGGTTTGATTGCAGCATTATTTTTATGGTTCATTAAATCACAGGTATCAGACAAGCAGGATAAAATTGTAGCAGCACGCCGCTGGGTACCTGTATTAATAGCTATTATGGCAATGGCTTTTTCAACGTATTTGGCTGTCAAAGGCTTTAAAAAAATTATTAAGATCGATCTACAATCAGCCCTGATAATAGGTGGTATAGTCGCAACTTTGGCTTATAGTGTAACTCGCCCAATAATACGTAGACAGTCTGAAGGTAAGCCAAACACAAAAGAAACTGTACGTGGCTTGTTCACAATTCCATTAATTTTTGCAGCGGCGATGTTATCATTTGCGCATGGCGCTAATGATGTAGCCAATGCAGTTGGTCCACTGGCTGCAATTGTCCACACAGTTGAAGCTGGAGAAGTCGTTTCTAAAGTTACAATTCCAATTTGGGTGATGGTCGTTGGTGCTTTCGGCATTTCGTTTGGCTTGTTGTTATTTGGCCCAAAACTGATCCGAATGGTAGGTGAACAAATTACAAAATTAAATCCTTTGCGTGCATATTGTGTTGCTTTATCTGCAGCTATTACTGTGATTATTGCATCGTGGTTAGGACTGCCTGTAAGTTCTACACACATTGCTGTTGGATCTGTATTTGGTGTTGGATTCTTTCGTGAAGTACATTGGCGCGTTACAACCAGTAATAAAAAAGTTGCAGCTGTAAAAATGGCTGAAGCAGAAAAACAAGGATCTAAGAAGCGTAAACATCGCAAGTTGGTGCGTCGATCTCATTTTATGACAATTATAGCTGCATGGGTAATCACAGTTCCAGCTGCTGCTATTATTTCTGGCTTTATATTCTTGGCTTTAGTAAATGTAATGTCTTAATATAAGATATATGATATTTCAAAAAGAGTTATAATTCATAGCCTTTTTTATATTTATTCTATCTTTATAGATATTGAATCCTAGCTTAATTTTTGTATCTATATTTTGCTTTGTGCCTAGTGTATGAAGTCCGAATTCTTGATAGCGTTTTGGTATATTTTTTGAAACGTTTTAATAGTTTGGAGGTTAGCATGGCTTGGATAGTTTTGATTATTGCGGGTTTACTTGAAACAGCATGGGCAGCAACCATGAAGCTTGGTGCTGAGAAATTCAGTTTTAGTTTGCTCACTATAACACTAGTCTTGATGCTGACTAGTCTTGCTGCATTGTATTGGTCTATGCGGTTTTTACCGCTTGGTATTGCTTACCCAGTTTGGACCGGAATTGGATCAGTTGGTTCAGTAATAGTAAGTGTTATTTTATTTAAACAGCATATTGGCCTTGTAGGCATTGCTGGGTTAATTTTATTAGTCATTGGTATGGCTCTCATAAGTTTTGAAACTCATTAAATATAAAGTCCTTTTAATAAATAATATTATTATTATTATTGTTAGTCGTATAATATCATGGATTATTAAAAATAAATTGATATCATCGAAGGGTATGGAACTAAATCTATTGTTTGATATGTGCTAAATATATTTAAACTATTAGGTTAGTTTTAAATACAAAAATTCCATACATATATTGGCCATGTTGTTGCGAATAATTTTTTTAAAATGGTGCCCGAGGGTGGATTTGAACCACCGACACGAGGATTTTCAGTCCACTGCTCTACCCCTGAGCTACCCGGGCACGGGTTAAGATTAGCCGTAAAAGCTATCTTAGGTTGTCGCGTTTTAAGATTATGTATCACATGGTGCAAGGGGAATTTTGAGACTAATGCAAATTACTTTTGTTAGGGATGAAATCTGATGAAATACTGTCCTCTTCATCAGTGTCAGTTGCAGGAATAACATAAGCTCCTGTAAGCCATTTTCCTAAATCTAAATCTGCACACCGATTAGAGCAAAATGGACGGTATTTTGTGACTGGGTCTTTGTTGCACATTGGGCAGGGCATAAAAAATCCTTTGGTTTTAAACTGTCTAGATTAATCCATATTGTGAAGAAAGTGGTTTTTAACTTGTCTAAGCATTATAAAGTATTAGGACAATTATATGCTAGTATATTTTTCAGAGTTAACCGATTTAACAGAAATGCAATTTATATATTGCTTAGTTTCTATTTTTGTAGCGGGAGTGGTGCGGGGCTTTTCTGGCTTTGCGCTGTCTGCAGTTGTAGTAGCAAGTATGGCTGGGACTTTATCTACAGTTGAATTGCTTCCAATGGTTTATTTGTTAGAAGCTTTTGCCAGTTTGATTATGTTGCGTGGTGGTATTCGTGATGCAGATATGTCTATCGTTTGGGTATTATCAATATGTTCTGCAATTGGTGTGCCTATTGGCTTAATGGCAACCATAAGTTTGCCTATTGAACTTACGCGAATTATAGCTTTGGGATTAATCTTAATTCTTGCAGTGATGCAGTTGTTTAATTTTGCACCAAAATTTGTTGGTACCCGCATTGGTTTATACGGTACCGGGTTAATAGCTGGTATAGTCTCTGGGTTGGCAGCACTTGGTGGAATGGTTGTAGCGCTTTATGTGTTGGCGAGTAAAGTTGACCCACGCTCTATGCGTGGCGCTCTAGTTATGTATTTATTTATTGGACTTTTTACATCCTTAATTTGGTACCTAATTTATGGCATCATGGACGTGCGTGCAGTTATCCGAGGTATAGTATTTGCACCTGTTTTATTTGCAGGTGTTCTTATTGGGTTTAGTTTATTTTCTCCAGCCTTACAGGTATTTTATAAGCGCTTTTGCCTTGTTTTACTAATGTGCCTTAGCTTAGTAGGATTATTAAGTGCCTTAGCTTAATCAGTTAATAATTCTGTTAGCGGGATACGTTCGCGCTTGCGTTGTAACTCAAAGTTTCCCAATGTAGTCCAGCCCACGATTACTGTATCTATATTTCCTTTTCGGAAGGCAGATATCAGAGCTGTTTCGATAGTATGCCGATCCTTTTTCGGTGAAGGTGCAAAGTCAATTACAACTTGGCCACCTAAACCGCGCAATGCCAGCTGTTTTGGTAATTCCTTAGCAACAGAAAGATTGGCCTTCAAACCTGCATGAAGTGAAAAATCATTGCCGGTATTTACATCTACTGCAACTAGAGCAGATGTAGGTTCAATTATCATTGAAGCCCCATCTGGCATACTTACACGGCTTTGCTTTAATCGTTCAATATGGTCCCAAACTCCCATATTTTCAAAACTACCTGCTGTATTAACAACTTCGTCAGGGTAAGGATTTACCCAATCACGCCAGGCACGCATTTCAGCACTAGGAGCGGGCATAATGAGGGCAGGTTCGCCTGATGTTTGTGACATCACATCATCTGCTAAGTCATGCATGGCATTTATATCGTCCATTATCGAATCTTCATCAATTCCCATTGCTGAGGACCTAATGATTAAACCATATTTATTATCTCGATCATCTAAAGCATTATGAGTAATCTCTAGTAAACGTTCACGTTCATCGTCGTCTTTGATTGATCTTGCTATGTTTAAACCCGGTGCGTCAGGTGTAACAATGCAATAGCGACTCTTAAAAATTAATTTATTTACTGCTGGTGCCGCTTTGCCAATTTCAGCGTGTGTAGTCACCTGAACTGTCATTTGAGTGCCTTGTGGAATGCCTTTAGCGTTCCGCAAAAAACCTTTTTGCCCATTACCTAAATCTAAAATTATTCCGTTTTGACCCTTCATGGGTATGGTTGTGCGTGCACGGTAAATAGCTTCTGGCTTTGGAGCATTATTATCTGCTTCAATTAACAAATCATGTAATTTGCCATTTACTAATAAAGCTGCGGCTGATTTTCCATTCACTGTGTCTAAAACGACAATGCGACCTTTTTTCATTACGTGTAACCTTCGTATGAAACTGGATAGCCTGCACCAATTAACAAATTAGCTGTTTCTGTGAGTGGTAATCCAACGACGTTAGAATAACTTCCAGATATAAAAGGTATAAACATGGCCCCTATCCCTTGTATTGCGTAACCACCAGCTTTTCCTTGCCACTCATTAGAACGAATATAAGCTGAAATTTCTGTATCAGATAAATTTTTTATTTTTACGGCAGTTGTAACACTCCGTGTCCAAACTTTTCTGCCTTTTCTCAATGATACAGCAGTTGTTACACGATGGCGCCGACCGGAAAGTAATGATAAGTATTCGAATGCTTGGCCTGCATTTTTAGGTTTGCCCAAGATGCGAATTCCAGCTGATACGATAGTGTCCGCTGAGAGGACTAAATCACATTCGTCAGCACTAATTGCTTGAGACTTGGCTGCAGCTATTCGTAATGCGTAAGGTAGAGGTCGTTCGCCACGCAATGGTATTTCATCTATGTCAGCAGAAATAATCTTATCAGCAGTTACGCCAATTTGAGCCAATAGTTCTCGACGTCTTGGCGACGCAGAACCAAGGATTAGTTGCATTGGATTATTTATAGCGAAAATTAATACGGCCCTTTGATAGGTCATAAGGAGTCATTTCAACTTGAACTTTGTCCCCGGCTAAAACACGAATGCGGTTTTTACGCATCTTTCCAGCTGTGTGAGCAATAATTTCATGGCTGTTTTCCAGCTCTACCCGAAATGTTGCATTCGGCAAAAGCTCTACAACAACACCATCGAATTCGAGAAGTTCTTCTTTAGCCATGTGGTCTCCGTCTTATGTTACTTGGATGATTATTTCACCCGATGAAGGGCGTATGCGCTTGATTGTGCAGAATATCAAGTGAAAAGGCTGTAATTACTATGTTTTGTATCAATTTGAGGAATTAAAAACTATTATTTTATATGATTTTATAAATCTAATACTTGGTGTAAGGGTTGAAATAAGCTTCGTTTCAAAGCAAAGTTGAATGATATATAGGAGATAGCCATGGATCAGCATTTAACCATCGTAGACCACCCATTGGTCCAACATAAGTTAAGCCATATGCGGGATAAAAATACCTCCAGCAATCATTTTCGACAATTAATGCGAGAAACGAGCCAATTACTGGCCTATGAAGTTACACGAAACTTGAAAATGGAAAATAAAACCATACAAACTCCTATGCAAGAAATGGAGTCACCAGTAATCGCTGGTAAAAAACTTGCATTAGTTTCTATTCTACGTGCGGGTAATGGTTTGTTGGACGGTGTTTTAGATTTAATACCATCTGCAAGAGTTGGATTTGTTGGTCTGTATCGTGATGAGGAAACTTTAAAGCCTGTTAAGTACTATTTTAAAGTTCCAAGTCATTTGGAGCAGCGCTTAGTAATTGCGGTTGATCCAATGCTTGCCACAGGCAATTCATCTGCAGCTGCGATTGATATGTTAAAAGAGGCAGGAGCAAAAAATATTCGGTTCTTATGTCTTCTAGCAAGCCCTGAAGGCGTCGCATTGATGAAAGAGCTTCACCCTGATGTTCCTATAGTTACTGCTAGTTTAGATGAACGCTTAAATGAAAAAGGCTATATTTTGCCTGGTCTTGGAGATGCGGGAGATCGAATGTTTGGTACTAAGTGAAAGATAATTTTGTGATATTTATATTATTTTTAACTTAGTTATAAAGATTTTCCATTTTAATGCTTCAGATTATAATGGAAACCTAGCTTTAATTCTGTTTAATATATCATCACGAACATCTCGAAAGGCAATTAATTTAGCCTCCCGACTTTCACCAATAGATGTTGGGTCAGTAATGTCCCAAAACTCTACATCAACAGCAGCGTTAAATGTGTTTTCACGTGCTATGCTTTCAGCTGCTGGAGACAAAGCAACTATTAGATCGTATCCATGCAAATCTTCTCCCCATTCTTCGAGTTCTTTAAAGGATCTAACTTTATGGCGAATTAGCTCGACACCTACTTCCTCACATACAGCAATAGAAAAGCCGTCTATTTCACGATCTGATGCTACACCCGCCGATTGTACATAGATACGACTTCCTACATGTAATTTCATCAAACCCTCAGCCATTGGGGATCTGACAGAGTTGTGATTACAACAAAATAAAACTGAAAATGGAAGTGACATATTTATCCCCTATAATGCAAAGCACAGATTAACGTGAACAAACGCCTAGCTGTCATTTTGTCAGTTTCAATCTTACCTTCTAATCTCTCTTGTAATTGCTCTGAGCCTTCGTCGTGAATACCACGCCGGCCCATATCAATTGCCTCAATTTGTGCTGGTGGCATTGTAGTGACAGCTTTGAAATAGCTCTCACAAATAGCAAAGTAATCTTTGATTACCTGTTTTAATGGTGACAAAGATAACATAAACTGACCCGCAGGTTCACCTAAAGTGGTGCTAACTGTAAACACTAGGCGCCGGTCCTGCATACCCAATAATAATTTATATGGACCTTGAGGTGAGCCTTCGCGTACTACTATAAATTCATTTTCTTGCAATAAATCAAAAATTGCAACACGCCTTTCTTGCGCTATCTCAGGCGTAGGCTCTGGTAGCGCACTATCATCCAATATGATGTCTACTAAATAAGTCACTTAGTTGTCTTTGCCATTTGTATTTAATTGGTTAAGGCGTGCCCTTACTGACAGCCCATGTGCTTCCAAGCTTTCTGATTTTGCGAGTACTTCTGCAGCAGGGCCAATAGCGGCCATTGATTTAGGTGTCATTTTTGTCAGAGTTGTTCTTTTCATAAAATCTAAAACTGATAAACCTGATGAAAATCTTGCTGAACGCGCTGTTGGCAAAACATGATTTGGGCCCCCGACATAGTCCCCAATTGCTTCTGGGGTGAGTGATCCTATGAAAATTGCACCGGCATGCCGAATTTTTTTTGAATATTCTTCAGCATCTTCAACGCATAGCTCTAAATGTTCAGGGGCTAGGCGATCTGATAATTTGGCCGCTTCAGTTAAGTCACTAGTAATAATAATCGCTCCATAGTTTTCCCATGATGGGCTGGCTATGTGTTTACGTTTAAGAGTTTTTAGACGTTTTTCGACTGCAATTATAACAGCATTTGCAAATTCAGTGTCATCTGTAATTAAAATAGACTGTGCGTTTTCATCATGTTCAGCTTGTGAAAGCAGATCAATTGCAATCCAATCTGGATTATTATCACGATCTGCTATTACTAAAATTTCTGAAGGGCCGGCTATCATATCAATTCCCACACGCCCATACACTCGACGTTTGGCGGCAGCAACAAATGCATTGCCTGGACCTGTAATAGTATCAACCTTTTTAATTGTTTTAGTTCCATAAGCCATAGCTGCAATTGCTTGAGCCCCACCAATTCGGTAAACTGTTTCTACTCCAGCCAAATGTGCTGCCAATAGAACTAGCGGATTATACTTTCCATCAGGCGTAGGAGCGCAGATGCACATGTGATCTACACCTGCAACAGACGCTGGAATTGCGTTCATAAGTACTGAAGAAGGATAAGAAGCCAGACCACCTGGAACGTATAAACCGGCTGTTTCTATAGCGCCCCATCTCCAGCCTAAACCCTCACCATGCTCCCCTATCCACCATGCATCCTCAGGAAGCTGGCGTACATGGTAGTCCCTTATTCGCTTAGCGGCTAATTCCAAAGCTGTGCGTTCATCTGTTGGAACAGTAGCAATGGCTGCATTAATTTCTTTAGATGTAAAAGCCAGTGTTTCAGGCGTTAAATCTAATCGATCAAATTTTGAAGTTAGCTCGATTACAGCATCATCTCCACGAGCTTGAACATCACTCAAAATATGAGACACAACATCATCAACATCCTGATCTGCTTCACGCTTGGTTAAAAGCAATGCTTCAAATTGCAAATCAAATTCAGCATCAGTAGTTCTTAAAACTATTGGCATAATATGCCCTTAATATGGAGAGACTTAAATTTTTTGTGCTCTGAGGTTTCTTTTAATCAAATAGTTATACTTATTCTTTAATTCGTTCAATATTGGCACCAATAGCACGAAATTTAGAAACAACTTTTTCATAGCCACGATCAAGATGGTATACACGGGCTACTCTAGTTTCGCCTTTGGCAGCAAGCCCAGCTAGTATCAATGAAACTGAGGCGCGTAAATCTGTAGCCATGACAGGTGCTCCACGTAATTCATTAACTCCAGTTACAGTTGCTGTACCTCCATGAACTTCAATGTTTGCTCCCATGCGAATTAATTCAGGAGCATGCATAAATCTATTTTCAAAGATAGTTTCGTTTAGGACTGACTTTCCCTCAGCAGTGCATAAAAGTGCCATCATTTGAGCCTGTAAATCTGTTGGAAAACCTGGGTAAGGTTCAGTGGTGACATTAACGGCACGGATATCTGCATTATTTCGGGCAACCAATAAGCCGCGTTTTGTTTCAGTAATTTCTGCGCCAGCTTCTTCTAACTTTTGGCAAAAACTTTCAAGAATTTGCCGTTTGCCACCTAACAATTCGACTTGCCCACCTGCAATTAATGGGGCCATCATATACGTTCCTAATTCAATACGATCAGTCACAACTTGGTGTGTAGCTCCGTGGAGTGTCTCGACACCCTCAATTTTGATAACGCTTGAGCCATCCCCGGTTACATTTGCACCCATTAGGCGTAACAAGTCAGCTAAATCAATGATTTCAGGTTCTCTAGCTACATTTTTAAGAACCGTTGTCCCTTTTGCTAAAGTAGCTGCCATTAAAAGGTTCTCAGTGGCCCCCACTGATGCAAAAGGCAACTCGTATGTTGCCCCTTTTAAACCATTTGGTGCCTTTGCATGAATATAACCATCTCTTAAATCTAGATCGACACCTAATGCCTCTAGCCCTTTAAGGTGAATATCAACAGGCCGAGCGCCAATAGCACAGCCTCCAGGTAAGGATACTGCCGCGATGCCATGTCGTGCAACTATTGGTCCTAAAACAAGAATTGAGGCACGCATTTTTCGTACAATATCGTAGTGTGCTAAATGATTGGTTATTTCGGGTGTAGTCAGTGTAATTTTGTGACCATCATCTGTCATTGTGATTTTAGTGCCAATAGAGGCTAGTAATTCGTTAGTAGTTTTAATATCGGATAAGTGAGGTACATTTGTAAAAGTAACAGGCTTATCGGTTAGTAAGGCCGCTGGCATTAGTGTCAAAGCCGCATTCTTTGCACCTGAAATTGGGATTTCTCCTGATACTGGGCCATTGCCCTGAACTAAAATTGAATCCATGTTGGAATATCCTCTACTCTTGCGTGTTACGTGCCCGTTTTTGTGCCTTACGCCGATGCATATTCTGACGCAACTGTTCTTTCAGCCGCTTTTCGCGGGCTTCAGCTTTTATTGTTGCTGATGACTTTGGGATTTCTTTTGGGTCTTCTGATTTGTCCATAGTTTGGTTGTAATGTAAGCTTAAGGACGCGTCTAGTACGGGACAGTATTGGGTGCAGATTTTTTATAGTTAAATCTCATGGTTGCAAATATTTTTATCAGACAAAAATTTTGATAATATTTTTTATAGGAACAAAAGCTAATTTACATTTAATTTCTGTTCTAGACAGTAAATCGTAGATGTAGCCTCAAAGAGAATGCTGTCTTAATTTTTCGTAAAAGGGTAAAGCTTTTTGGCATAATTCAGACATTTTATCACTCAATACTGGCAGTGGGGTGTCTTCTCCGGAAAATTGTGTTGATTTCCAAACCGACCCATACCAATGCTTCGCCCAAACCCCATCAGACTTATGACCTCCAGCTGGCCAATTCAACATGACATCATCAAAGGGCAAATCAATAGCTTTGCAAAGTTTAGAAAGTAAAAGCTTTGGGTTTTGAAGAATGTCACTACTATCAATCACAGTACCTCCAAACTTATCAAATATTGAACATTGTTGTAAAAATCCAATATCCTCTAATGTGGGCTCTTCCCGTTTAGCCGCATAACTTGCTATAACGCGAGCGGGATGGCGTATTAGAAAAATATTCTGACAACTTCTAGCCCAATCTAACGGAAAACTATTAATCATGTGCTGACACATATGTTTTTGGTACCAATGTTTTTTTCTCTCAGGCAAAGGTCCTTTGCAATGATCTGCAACAGCATTTGGATCTAGGTTCTGGCTAGCTAAAATTTCTGTTTGCATTGGATGGATAATTCCTGTGGCCTTAAGGTATGCACCATAAAATGGTTCATCGCTGACTGCAAAATCGTTGCGTGCTCCAAAAGAATACATCATTGCAGTAGAAAGGTTTCGTGGGCCTGACCACATGGCAATCCTCATTTTGTTTCTTTTATAATAAGACTTTTATATAGCATGCGAATACGAGTTGCCACTGGACCAAGTTCACCTTTGCCTATCAATCGCCCATCAATTGATCCAACGGGTGTCTGCGCCCCAAAGGTACCCGTTAAAAAAGCTTCATCAGCGCCGTATGTATCCACTAAAGAGTAATTACGTTCAAAGACTGGAATTCCATCTTCACGACAAAGGTCAATTACTTTTTGTCGTGTAATACCATTCATGCAATAGTCACCCGTTGATGTCCAAACTACTCCTTTTCGAACTATGAAGAAGTTGCAAGCATTTGTTGTATTCACAAATCCATTTATGTCTAACATTAAAGCTTCGTCAGCGCCTGATTTTTCAGCAGCTATACAGGCTAGAATACAATTTAGTTTAGAATGCGAATTTAATTTTGGATCTTGTGTCATAGGTAACCCACGCATGTGAGGAACTGTTGCTAAATTAATTGGCCGAGGGAGTTTAGGCTTTGAGTGTTCAACTATAATAACAAAAGTTGGTCCTGATTGGCTCAAGCTTGGATGCTGAAATGGGCGCTTTTTTACTCCCCTGGTTATCATTAACCGTGCATGCGCATCTGTGGTCATATTATTAGCTGCTCGAGTGTCCTCTAATGCTTGAATAACTTGATCACGGTTCATCATAATATCTAAATCAATTGCTAATGATGCCTCAAATAACCGATCAATATGTTCGTTTAAAAATGCCCATTTGCCGTTATACAAACGCAAACCTTCCCAGATGCCATCACCTAACATAAACCCACTATCATATACACTTACGACTGCTTGAGATTTTGGAACTATATTACCATTAACATAGATTAAAATGTTATCATTACGTGCATCTTCATTAGCTTGGTGAGTTGTAACGTTATTAGTCATTTTTGAGAGCCTGAGTTTAATAAGTTTAATATAGGTTTGCATTCAAAAATGGTGGTTGGCAAGTCTCGTTGTATTTTAGTTGGTGTTCTCAAAATTATACTTGCGTTTGACTCTAACTGCGCTAAAACGCAGTTCATTCTAATTGCTGCCGTAGCTCAGGGGTAGAGCACTCCCTTGGTAAGGGAGAGGTCGAGAGTTCGAATCTCTTCGGCAGCACCATAAGAATTCATATAAAAAAATGGGCCAACTAGAAAAATAGGGGTTTCAGCTTTTAGTAGGGGCATGAAATTTTTTTGTCTTTTAATATAATAAAATTAATATTTATTTATATCGTCATCATCGGAAGATTTTTTCCAAAATTTTACTAATATAAGCGATATTAATACACCTAAAAAAGCCCACAAGAATACTAGTTCATACCATGTATCTAATATTGACGAAGAACTGATAGATATTTTTTCTGATATGAAAATATAGCCACTTACCAAAAAGCTACTTAAACTCAGCGGGAAGAAAAAAATTGTACTACCATCAAATAGTTCTAAAACTAAAAAAATGACACCAAGTATTATCCAAAACTGAAAGATTAAAGCTAAATATGTGAAACTATCCATTTTCTATTTTTTCTCTTTGGGAAGCATTTCAGCCAAAGCCGTAACCGCACTAAATATGCTACTTATATCAGAAGGTAGGATTAGAGTTTTTGCATTTTGAGAAGCGGAAAGCTGCCCTATAGCTTCAACCTGTCGTTTAGCTATCTCAAAATCAACTGCTGGCTTACCATTTTCCTCTATAGCTTTTGCTAGTAGAGAAGTCTGCTTGGCATCAGCAGCAGCTTTAATTTCAATTGAATAAGCTTCTGCCTCAGCTGCAACTTTAACGCCCTCAGCTTCTTTTTTTGCTTTGTATAAGTCGCCATCTGCCTTCAGTTGAATGGATTCTTTTTGGCCTTCTGCTTCAGCGACGGTGGCTCTCCGATTTCTTTCAGCATTTAATTGCTGTCTTTGGGCTGCTTTCGTAGACTCATCAACAATTACATCTGTTATAGATGTTCTTGTTATCTCAATCCCCCAAGCCTCTGTGGATGGTGTCAAACTCTTCGCTATCTCAGCATTCATTTGATCTCTACTTGACTGTAATTCATCCAATTCAAGCTTACCTGCTGCTGATCTAACTACTGAAGATGTTTCAGTAGAAAGTGCCTGATCAATATTAGATATTCTATAAACAGATCGTGAAGAATTGGTAACTCGATAAAAAACACTAGTTTCTAAATCAACTTCAACGTTATCTTTAGTTATAACAGATATATTTTGTGCCTCAAGTTGCCGTTCTAAAACGTCAACTTTATGTGCAACCCTGTCTAGGTATGGAATGATTATAGATAAGCCTGCATCTAGTGTCCTGTAGTATTTTCCAAAACGTTCAATAACAAAAACTTTTGATTGAGGAACTACTTTTATTCCACGATATAAAGTTAAAATTGCCAGTGCAACTATTACTAAAGTGGTAATTGATCCAATATTTTCCATATTAAACTTTCCATTTAAAATATTAACATAAGCTAATAATTTGATTTAAAAATTTTACACCTACTTAAAAATCTATAAATATATTTAAATTAAAGTCAAAGAATTTCATACGATTTAGTGCTGGATATAATAAAAAACCACTTCACATTTGATATACTAAAATTGGCCATTTCTAGATACTTGGAAGCTTAATAATATTACAATATTTAGTAAAATAAAAACTGAAACACCTAGATTTACGATATGTGCTCTATTGATTTAATTGCTATTTTCAAATAATTAGCAAAGGAAAATCTATGTGAAGTAATGCTTATGCCCATTTTGATCGCGAGGCTAAAGCTGACTTGCGAATTAGGGCACTATCAATTTCTATAGCGATAAACTGGCCACCTGCTTTTTCAACCTCGCGAAGCATCTCTGTATCAAGAGATAAAAAACCAACAGGCATTCCGAGTGCTTTTAATTTAGCAATCCCGCCAATTACTGCAGCCTTCACATCTGGATGTGACGGCTCACCTGGGTAGCCTAAGCTGGCTGCCAAGTCAGCAGGACCAATAAAAACACCATCTATGCCCTCTACATTTGCAATAGCTTCAATATTCTCTAACGCTTCACGAGTTTCCACCTGAACAAGTAAACAAATTTCTTCATTAGCGTGCTGTGCATAATTTTTTACTGCGCCATAACGTGAGGCACGTGTAACTCCGGAAACACCACGAATGCCCTTGGGAGGATATGTTACGGCACTTACTGCGGCTCGAGCTTCCTGAGCTGATTGGACGTATGGAATTAAAAGAGATTGTGCACCAGCATCTAACAGCTTTTTAATTTCAACAGGGTCATTCCATGATGTGCGAATTATAGCTGAAACTGGATATGGCGCAAGAGTCCGAAGGTACGTGATTGCTTCTGACGCACCAATAGGCGAATGTTCCAAATCTAGCATCATCCAGTCAAAGTTACACCCAGCTAAAATTTCTATAACTGTGGGATCAGAAATCGAGTTCCAAATACCTATTTGCTGCCGACCTTCGCGAAGAGCTTGTTTAAACTTATTTTTAGGGAGTTCCATTTGACACCAACGAACAAATGTGGCGCACGGCTGCAACATAACCTTCAGCACCAAGCCCAGCAATAACACCATCTGCTCTATGAGAAACAAAAGAGTGATGACGGAATTCTTCACGCCTGTGGATTTGACTAATATGAACCTCAATTACTGGTGGATCATAGGTATTTAAGGCATCCAAAATAGCAATTGATGTGTGTGTAAATGCACCAGGATTTATAATAATTCCAGCACTAGCTTCACGAGCCTCGTGTATCCAGTCAATAATCTGACCTTCATGATTGGATTGTAACATATTAATCTTGAAACCATCTGAACATGCATGAGTACATAAAGCTGTGATGTCGTTTAAAGTCGTATCACCGTAAATTTCAGGTTGTCGCTTGCCCAAAAGGTTTAAGTTTGGACCATTAAGGACGTAGATTATTTGCATGTAATTTCCAGCTCACAGTAGCACAAGGTAACCTTTAAAATTAAAGGTATAGAATATAACTATTATAGTCATCTGAAACGCAGTGTGCAAATAATAAAACATTAGCTAATTTTAACTATAACAATCAGTCATAATAATATGATTAATCGTTGAATTTATTTGTTTGCTGAACTGAGGGAGCTATTTTCAAGAGTAAGATTGGTTTTATTCTTGCGAAGTTGTGCTGGGCTATATTGGAAAACTTGTTTGAATTTCTGAGAAAAGTATTGAACGTTTTCATAGCCTGCAGATATTGCAATTTCCAAAATTGGCATCGATGTCTGTGTCACTAAAGCATGTGCATGTTCTAGGCGGATTTCGGTGTAAAACTTATTTACTTTTTTACCTAAGTTTTTTTGAAATAAGCGACTTAGTTGGCGTTCTCCAATATTACTTAGGCTCGCAATTTGATCACTAGTTAGTGGATCTGATATATGGTTTTGCATTAGTTCAATAGCACAAATTACAGCAGGGTGGTGAACGCTGTACTTTTCAACTAGCCCCATCCGCTGTGGATCGTTTGCATCACGGACACTGGTGTAGATAAACCAATCATTAACAGATTTTGCTAAATTTCGTCCATGTTGTGAGGCAATGAGCGCACTCATCATATCCATTGGTGCAACACCTCCAGCACAAGTATATCTACCCTTATCTATTACATATAGTGATCGTTTCAATAAAAACTGTGAAGACATTTCTTGTAGGGCATCGAAGTGATCCCAATGGACTGTAAAGCTATGATTTGTCATAACACCAGCGCGCGCCAACAAAACAGACCCACCAGAAATTCCTCCAAGTTGAACACGTTTAGAGGCCAACATTTTTATGTATTTTAATAGTTTTGGGCTTTCGTGTGTAATTGGGCTTCCTGCAGCAGTTACAAAAACAAGATCAAAATCATATCCACTATCTTCAATTGATTTGCCTTCGCTAATTATCCCAACAGAGGAACTGGACCGGGTTCCTGAGGCTGGAATAAATGTGATTTCAAATAGGGTTTCACCAGAAAGATGGTTGGCTGCACGTAATGGTTCAACTGCAGAAGATAGTGACATTAATGAAAAACCATCAACTAAAATAAAGCCAATTTTTTTTATTTTTTTTTCATTCATTTTATAAAATCACTTTTAGTTCAAATAATTTGTTGTGTGTTTTAAATTTAAATCTCGGTTACGGGTAATTTCGATTAAGTATGTAATTTCTAACACCAAAAAGTTGCAAAAAAAAACTTATCTGCTATTCTTGTTATTAAATAAATATTCCCACAATGCAAGTTTTGATAGGTTAACAATGAATTCTGACCCATATCCATCTGTTATAGCGGGCCCTCCACAGCCGAGTGTGATTCTACAACCAAATGTGTTTTCGATGGTTCCTGGGACTGAACGATATGTTGTTGAGGGGTCTGGGGCCATATTAATTCCCATTTATACTGGAGATATTTTTTCTATATCTAATAATGAAGGTGGTCAGGTTTGTGAAATAGTTGCTGCTGATAATAATGGTAAAATAGATTCTATGTTGCTTGGTAAAGTGACAAATAACGACGCCTGTGGTCTCAAACTATTATTGAGTAGCTTTAATCATAGTTTGCATGGATTGCTAATGGGGTTAAAAAGTAGGAACATTGATTTAGCTCTTGCTGGTGGAATTTCTATTTTTGATAGTGAAACTAGAGCTAAATCAACTGTATCATTTACAGCAGCCAATGATGGTGTGGTTATTATTTCAGCTCCTGGCGATGTAATGGATTTCTCCAGCCAGAATACATCCTCGCCACTAACGGTCACTCTGAATCGAGCAACGATCAAGTCTATTGATAAGTTTGCTCTGCCAGATCCTTTATCTGATCCTGTTTTAGATTTAAGAGTTAAAACTAGAACTGCAGAAAGCTATTTTGTAAAAGCTGGTGATTATATTCAAGTGATTGACGTCGATGGTAGGCAGTGCACTGATTTTCAATGCTTTTCGGCTCGTAAGCTTGATAAAGGAATTGAACATGCTTTAGATGTTACGACTACCCGCTCCTTACTGTCTCAAAGTTACCCAATGCCAGGGTTACATGCTAAATATTATGATCAAGATTTTTTACCATTGTTAGAAGTAGTACAGGACACATGCGGTCGCCATGATGCATTTGCATTGGCATGCGCATCAAAATATTATGATGATATAGGTTACCCAGGCCATGCAAATTGTTCTGATAACTTCAATGAAGTATTGCGTGAGCACGGTGTGAAAGATCGAGCTGGTTGGATGGCAATAAACTTCTTTTTTAATACAAGTATTGATGAGCATGGAGTACTTTATTCTGACGAACCATGGTCTCGACCAGGAGATTATGTTTTGCTTCGTGCGTTAACAGATTTAATTTGTGTATCTTCGGCTTGCCCAGATGATACAACTGCTGCCAACGGCTGGAACCCAACGGACATCCACGTACGCACTTACAATGGGCAAGAAAAATTTCAACATGCTGTGGCCAGTCGTGTCACGCCAAATAGTGAGCCTAAAATGACAAAACAAACCGGTTTTCATGAAAGCTTTGCAAAGCATACTCGTAACTTTATTGAGTATAATGGATACTGGCTGGCAAATTGTTTTGCAGCGTCAGGCCCAATTGATGAATATATGGCATGTCGTCAAAAGTGCGTCGTATTGGATCTATCACCATTGCGAAAATTTGAAATTACTGGTCCCGATGCGGAAGCATTATGTCAATTTATATTCACTCGAAACATGAAAACTCTTGGGGATGGTCATGTAGTATATACGGCTATGTGCTATGAACATGGTGGTATGATTGATGACGGCACAATTTTCCGTTTGGGCCGAGATAATTTCCGATGGATTGGTGGCTCAGATTATGGAGGAGAATGGATGCGTGAGCAGGCTGAAAAACTAAGCTTAAATGTTTTGGTGCGTTCTTCAACTGATATGCAACATAATATTGCAGTTCAGGGCCCAAACAGTCGAGATTTGATGAAAAACATTATTTGGACTGCTCCACATCAACCAAAATTAGAGAATTTAGCGTGGTTTCGTTTTACACCAGCACGCATTGGTGGTGAACATGGTGTGCCAATTGTGGTTTCTCGAACAGGATATACGGGTGAATTGGGATATGAAATTTTTTGTCACCCTAAGCACTGCAAAGAAGTATTTGATGCAGTTTGGAGTGAAGGCCAAAATTATGATATCAAACCAATGGGTTTAGAAGCTTTGGATATGGTTCGTATTGAAGCAGGTTTGATTTTTGCAGATTATGATTTTTCTGATCAAACAGACCCATTTGAGGCAGGTATTGGCTTTACTGTTCCCTTAAAGTCAAAGACTGATGACTTTATTGGACGTGATGCACTAATTCGCCGTAAGGAAACGCCATCACGTAAATTAGTTGGTTTAGATATCGATGCTTCTGTTTGTGTTAATCATGGCGATCCTGTGCATATTGGTCGTGCTCAAATTGGTGAGGTAACATCTTCTATGAGGTCTCCGCTACTGAAGAAAAATATTGCATTAGCTCGAGTTGATATTGCACATGCTGAAATTGGTACAGAACTCGAAATTGGTAAACTAGATGGCCAACAGAAACGTTTAGGTGCAAAAATTGTTCCATTTGCTCATTATGATCCCAAAAAAGAACGACCTCGCTCATGATCTAGATTGTTGTAATCTGTAGGTATTTAATTTTGCGTAAGCGCGACCTCTAAGAGTAAAAGTAAGCAGACTAAAAAATTACTATTTAACAATGAATAAATCGTTAAATAAATATAGTAATTTTATTCTGAGTTTAATTAGAAATTACTTATACTTAAGATTGTATCATTACGTACAGTATTAATACTCTTAGCATGGAACTGTTTTTTAATTTAAAAGGACTACAACAGTGTTCACCATTGTAGCCCATTAATTGAAATAATCGATATCTATTAAATATCCATTGTATTTGTTTTTTCCCAAGATGAAAAATGCGAACAGAAATCATTCCATTCTTGATGTTTCATTTTTAGATAGGCTGCTGAAAATTCTGCACCCATTGATGCTTTTAGTTCTGTGTCTTCGTCATATGCACGTAATGCATCTAACATGTTCAATGGTAGTTTTGGTGCATCTGTGATTTTATAACCCTCAGCATACATATCGATGTCGTGACGCTTGCCAGGATCTGCCTTTGAGTGAACACCTGAAAGACCTGCGGCAATAATAATAGCCTGTAATAAATATGGATTAACCGCACCATCAGGTAATCGTAATTCAAAACGCCCAGGGCCAGGAACACGCACCATATGTGTACGATTATTGCCAGTCCAAGTAACTGTATTTGGTGCCCATGTTGCACCTGACATTGTTCTGGGTGCATTGATGCGTTTATAACTATTTACTGTAGGGTTAGTAATTGCGGCCAAAGCAGATGCATGCTTCATTATACCGCCCAAGAAATGTTTACCACGTTCAGATAGGCCAACTTCACCCGTTTGTCCTTCACCTTTACCTGCAAAAACATTAACTTTTGAAGCCGATCCTGGTGCATCCCATACAGAAATATGAGCATGGCAACCATTGCCAGTTAAACCTTCTATTGGTTTAGGCATGAAAGTTACACGATAACCATGCTTTTCGGCAACACATTTAGCCATAAATTTAAAAAAGCTGTGTTTATCTGCTGTTTTTAAGGCATCATCATAATCCCAGTTCATTTCCCATTGGCCATTGGCGTCTTCATGGTCGTTTTGATATGCTCCCCAACCCATTTCTAACATATAGTCAGAGATTTCACGAATAACATCTAAGCGGCGCATAAATGCTTGCTGATCATAACAAGGTTTGGCTGCTGTATCGTAGGAATCAGAAATTTTCTCACCATCTGGTGTTAAAAGAAAAAACTCAGCTTCAATTCCAGTCTTTACATACATGCCCTCATCGGCGGCTTCTGCGATTAAGCGACGTAATACGTTACGTGGTGCTTGGGCAACATCTCTACCTTCCATGACGCAATTACCAGGAACCCACGCTATGGTTTTATCCCAAGGTAATATAATAACTGCTTCTGGATCTGGAACTGCTAGCATATCAGGGTGTGCAGGTGTTAAGTCTAACCATGTTGCAAAACCTGCGAAACCAGCCCCATTGGCCTGCATGTCCGCAATAGCTCGTGCTGGAACAAGTTTTGCACGTTGGCCACCAAAAAGGTCAGTGAAAGAAATCATAAAGTATTCAACGCCATTATCTTTGGCAAATTTAGCAAGATCTATTGTCATATTTTTCCCCGTTATATTGTCTTTTTATAAAAAAAGCATGACCACGAGGTCATGCCTTCGAAATATTAATATCCAGTACCTGGTTTGCCAGGCCACCAGTCAGTTCCTGAAAGTGGAACGCGAGCCATTGCAGCAGCTTCCATCGTCAATGCAACCAAATCTTCAGGTTCTAGATTGTGCATGTGATTTTTTCCACATGCACGAGCAATCGTTTGTGCTTCTAGGGTCATTACTTTTAGATAATTACGTAAACGCCTGCCACCCTCAATAGGGTCAAAGCGCTTCATCAATTCAGGATCTTGAGTTGTAATTCCGGCAGGATCTTTGCCTTCGTGCCAGTCATCGTACGCGCCAGCTGTTGTTCCAAGCTTATTGTATTCAGTTTCCCATTTTGGATCATTATCTCCCAAAGCGATTAATGCGGCTGAGCCAATTGCAACAGCATCTGCACCTAAAGCCATTGCTTTGGCAACATCAGCCCCAGAGCGAATGCCGCCGGATAAAATTAATTGTACCTTGCGGTGCATTCCCAAATCTTGGAGGGCTTGAACGGCGGGTCGAATAATTGCTAAAGTAGGTTGCCCAACATGTTCAATAAATACGTCTTGTGTAGCAGCAGTACCACCTTGCATGCCGTCTAATACAACGGCATCGGCGCCTGCCTTAACAGCTAAAGTCACATCATAATATGGGCGGGCACCAGCCACTTTAACATAAATAGGCACTCTCCATCCCGTAATTTCTCTAAGCTCAAGAATTTTAATTTCTAAATCATCTGGCCCTGTCCAGTCAGGATGGCGACAGGCAGAACGTTGGTCAATTCCTTTTGGAAGATTACGCATCTCAGCTACACGGTCCGAGATCTTTTGACCAAGTAACATACCGCCACCACCTGGTTTTGCGCCTTGCCCAACTACAATTTCGATTGCGTCTGCTTTACGCAAATCATCTGGATTCATACCATAGCGTGATGGTAAATATTGATAAACTAATTTAGAAGAATGCCCACGTTCTTCAGGTGTCATGCCTCCATCACCAGTTGTCGTAGATGTTCCAGCAGCTGATGCTCCACGCCCCAAGGCCTCTTTTGCTGGGCCTGATAGCGCACCAAATGACATCCCAGCTATTGTAATGGGAATGTCTAATTCAATTGGATTAGAGGCATGTAATCCGCCGATAGTAACTGATGTTTCACATTTCTCACGGTAACCTTCGAGCGGGTAACGTGAAATAGAAGCGCCCATAAAGAGCAAGTCATCAAAGTTGGGCACTTTGCGTTTAGCGCCACCACCTCGAATATCATAAATGCCTGTCGCTGCTGCACGACGAATGTCGCTGTTTACATCACTGGTAAACGTCGCTGATTGGCGAGGTGTTGTGTGTGGAATGCCATTTTCATCATGTGAACTCATTTTAAAATTCCTTAGTAAGCTGCCGCATTATCGACATCAAAATTATATAAATTGCGTGCTGAACCGTAGCGTTTGAATTCTTCAGGCTTTGCATCACTCTCAGCTTCAGCTAATAATTCTTTTAAAATCTGAATGTGTTCTGGGCGCATTTCTTTTTCTTCACAATCCGCTCCAAGACTCTTCACGGAGCCTCGTACAAATAAACGGGCCTCATAACAACTATCTCCCAACGCATCGCCTGCATCCCCACATACAACTAGATTACCTGATTGCGCCATAAAAGCAGACATATGACCAATGTTGCCATGTACTACAATGTTTATGCCTTTCATAGAAATACCACAACGTGACGATGCATTACCTTTAATAACAAGTAACCCGCCATGTCCTGTAGCACCGGCATATTGGCTGGCATCGCCTTCTATAATGACTTTACCTGACATCATATTTTCCGCGGTACCTGGACCAGCTGAACCAACAACTTTAATTGTCGCCTTTTGGTTCATTCCACCACAATAATACCCAGTAGACCCCTTGATAGTCACTTCAATTGGTGAGTCTAGGCCGACAGCTATAGCATGTGATCCCTTGGGGTTTATTACCTCCCAAGCTGTTTGATTTGTATCTTCAATCTGCTCATGCAGGGTGGAGTTGAGTTTGCGCAATCCAAGCGCTTCTAAATCGAAAGTTTGCATTAATGTGTCCAAAAATAAACGGTTGCGGGTTCAGGTTCCCATACTCGGGCCTCTTCAATACCAGGAAGGTTTACCAATGCGCGATACTCAGAACCGAATGCCACATATTGATCTGTTTCAGCCATAACAGCAGGCTTGCAAGCAATTGGATCACGCACGACACCAAAGCCATCTTTTGTTCCAACTAAAAAAGTAAAAAATCCATCCAAATCCTTAAGGCTACTTTCAAGAGCTTCACCTAGTGTACTGCCTTGTTGCATTTTGTATGTCAAATATGCAGCGCCAACTTCTGTATCGTTTTCTGTCTCTATGTGCACGCCCTCCCGGCGCAGTTTTCGCCGCAATGAGTTGTGGTTTGAAAGTGATCCGTTATGGACTAGGCACTGGTCACTTCCCGTGGAAAATGGATGCGCACCCATTGTTGTGACAGCTGATTCTGTTGCCATACGAGTGTGGCCGATACCATGTGTCCCAGACATTGAGGATATGTCAAAACGAGCTGCAACATCTTTTGGTAAGCCAACTTCTTTATATATCTCGATAGTATCACCAGCACTCATTATGCGAACAGATGGGCGGATCTTGTTCAGGGCTGAGCGTACTGAATTTACCTCAGATGCGTCCATTTCCAAAACTGCATGAGTACTTTTTCTTTTAACTGATACTTTCGTGCCAGTAGCTACTTTAATATCTTGTTCTAAATTAGGGAAAACTTCATCTGGGGTGTCTGATTGAATAGTAATTTTACCATTTTTATTATCATCAGATCCATAGATGGCAATTCCAGCACTATCTGGTCCACGATCAGTCATGGTGACTAACATATCACTTAACATAGCACCTAATTCAGGTTCTAAACTTTTATCCTTTAGGAATAATCCAACGATCCCGCACATGTGCCGTGCTCCTTTGCTTGTCTAATTCATATGCTATATGAAACTTTTAGTACAAACAACATCCTTACGAAACTTTTTTTCATGTGAGGCAAAAAAAGAGCACCCGTTTTAGGTGCTCTTTTAAATAGTTATAGCCGATTAGTAACGTTCTAGAGCTGCTTTTGTTTGAGCAGCGCTAGCTGCTTTTCTTGCTTCCTCTAACTCAATAGTTTCGCGATTGAATTGAATGACATGCCACCCAACCCAAAATACGACACCAACAATTACCATTAAAACTTCGGCACCTTGAAACGGGTATATTGCACCCACATCGGCCATATCAACAGCCCAACTTTTATATCCTATAGTAGACATTTATCGTGCTCCCTTATTTAGATTTGATATGTTTAGCGCTGGCAGCAGTGATTTCTGCAACCGCATCGTCGTAAGCTTGTTGCCCACCTAGATCTAATCCTTGAAGTTCAACCTCTGCTGGAATGCGCAACGTGCCACGAGCGGCTTGGATGCGTGCTACAACATAAGCTGGAATAAATCCAAGAACTAAGAACATGATAATCGCACCAGCTAATTGGCCCCAAGGTGTGATTACAGCATAGCCTTCGAATGGAGAGCTTGGTGCGCCCCAAAGAACAAAACCAGCAATTACTACACCTAAGAAACCTGCATAACCATGCACGGCAACTGCGCCTACTGCATCATCAATTTTGAACTTACGTTCAACATAATTATGAAGTTTGTATGCAATTACTGGAACAATAGCACCAATAATTAGTGCCTGCATTGGATGGTAAAGATCATTACCTGCAGATGCGCCAATAATACCAGCAAGGCCACCAGAGAATGTCCAGAAAGCATCGCCTTTGGATACAATGTACGTAGCCATTAATCCACCCGATAGAGATAGAAGGAAGTTAACTGTAATCGCGCCTAAAGTAGTTGGTGCCAAGTAAATGTTTGTTGCAGTCCATGTAGTGCCAACGATTTCACCGCCAATAACTTCTGGAGATATCAAAGGAACATTACAAGCGGCGTAAAAACCCCAAAAACCTGTATAGATCATGAATATACCCAATGTAACCATCCACGGGTTATGTGGAGGAATATCACGTGGCTTACCATTTGAAGCAAATTTACCAATGCGTGGGCCAAGGACCCATAAAACACCTAAGGCATAACCACCTGCAATTGCGTGAATGACGCCAGATGCATATGCATCGTGATAGCCTAAGTATTTGACCATCCAGCCACCATAATGCCAACCCCAAGACGCATCAATAATCCACCAAACAGAACCGATCAAAACTGCGTGAACCCACAAAGCCGATGAACGAATTCGTTCAATCACAGAGCCTGACACAATTGATGCGGCTGTCCATGAGAACAACAAGAATGCTGCCCAGAATACGCCAGTGATTCGATCACCTGCGTTCGTACCCATGGTTTCAGACCAGGGTGCATTTGCACTGCCTGCTGCCATATCTAGACCACCAAAAAGTGGGAAATTTGGGAAAGCCCAATAAATCCACCACCCAAAGAAAAAGAATGTAACGGTTACAAGTGGTATAATCATTACGTTCTTCATTAGCGTGTGCATATGGTTTTTCCTGCGACTCGCTCCGACTTCATACATACAAAACCCAACATGGATTAAGAACATAAACACTACAGTTACCCAGTAATAGAACTCGGTAAATATGGTGGTTAATGCATTAAGATTGCCATCCATTTTCGTCTCCCCTTTAAACGAGGCTATTTTGCCTCTTAGTAAATATTTATTAATAGTAGTAGAGATAAGCCTAGTTTTTGTTTAATTTGTCAACGAATGTTATTAAAAAACATAATTTATTGCCTCTAAGGAATATTTTTTTAGTATCAGTCTTGCTTTTTGCCTTTATTCGGGTCTGTATGGTAAGAGGGGAAAATATCAAATTATGAAATATATATACTAAAATTTATTTAACAAAATTAAGGAAATTAAATGGCAATTATTTGGAGACACTCGGTTCTGGCCAGCCGCCACGCAGCAATTGGTGGTGAGTTGGAAGACTGGAATGGTATGGGAACTGCATGGTTCTACGACAATACTGCGGAGCGTGCGCAAGCTGATTATGAGGCAATTCGAACTAAAGCAGGCCTGATGGACGTTTCAGGTTTGAAAAAAGTACACTTAGTTGGCCCAGACGCTGCATATGTTATTGATCGTGTCACTACACGTAATGTTGATAAAATTGGTGTGGGTCGTTCAACTTATGCTGCCATACTAAATAGTGATGGCAAATTTATTGATGACTGTGTTATTTATCATTTGAACGTAAATCAGTGGATGGTCGTGCACGGTACGGGTACCGGTATGGAGCAGCTAACATCAGTTGCAGCTAGTAAAAATTGTGCAGTACTATTTGATGATGATCTACATGATATGTCCTTACAAGGGCCTGTCGCAGTTGACTTCTTAGCTAAGCACATCGATGGCATTCGTGATCTTGCATACTTTGGCGTAATGCATACTAAATTATTTGGTAAAAATGTCATGATTTCACGAACTGGTTATACTGGTGAGCGTGGATATGAGATTTATGTTGGATCAAAAGATGCAGTTCATGTTTGGGATAATATATTATCTGATGGTGAGGCTATGGGTATTCGCCCAGTTCAGTTCTCAACATTAGATTTATTGAGAACTGAGAGTTACCTTCTGTTTTATCCTGGTGATAATTCTGAAACTTATCCTTTTGACGATGAAGTATGTGGAGACACGCTTTGGGAGCTAGGGCTAGACTTTGTTGTCTCACCAGGGAAAATTGGATTTATTGGTGCTGAAAATCATTATGCAGCAAAAGGTAAAGAGCGTTTCAAAATTTATGGTGTATTATTAGATGGAATGACACCTGCTGATGAAGGCGCTGAGCTGCTTCAAGATGGTGTTAAAGTTGGTGATGTAACTTTTGGTATGTATTCTAGCGTAAATTCACATAACGTTGGCATTGCACGTATGCCTGTTGATGCTGCCAAACCAGGGACTAAACTTACCGTGCGCAATGGTGATGGGTTGGAAATAGCATGTACCGCAGAAGAAATGCCCTTCTATGATACTGATAAATCTATTCGCGCAGCAAAGGGATAATATTTTTTTTGGCGCGGTTAGATCCGCGCCAAAATATAATATTGGAGTAATTATAATTTAGGGGAGTAATTATAACCAATGTCTAATTTTTCATTTCCAGAATCGATTAAAAGTCGTCCAACGTATGCAAAACTAGAGGCTCGAGCTGGCAAATCATATTTATTTGTAGCAGATGCTGAAGGCGCTGAGGCAATTATTGACCTGGCAAGTAATGATAAAAGTTTAATGTTTAAAGCTCACGTTATTTACATACCAAAAAATACGGGTAAAAAATATACGTCACAGTTAGAAAAGCTTGATATAAATCAGCTTTATATTGGGCCATCTTATACAGCTGCACAGTCTAGATTAAAACGTACTTTGGAATCCTCTCATATGGGGCTACAATTATTTCTATCAGGAACAGAAGGTTTAATAGGTCAAGCACAACGTGACGCGATGGCCGCAGGTATCCCCCACACCGCTATTCAATCTGAGCATCGTGGTTCTGTTGGGCGCCGAATGCAGTGTGTCCATTGTAAAGGTATTACTGAAGATGTGGACGTTGACCCATTTGTTTGTTCACATTGTGGGTTAAGCCTATTTGTTCGTGATCACTATTCGCGGCGTTTAGCAGCATTTCAAGGCGTTTGCATTGATGCTGAAGAGCCTGGGAACATACCAACAGCCGTGGAGCTTTACAAATGAGTGGTTCAGAAAAAATTAATGTAGAAGTTTCAAAAATTATTCCCTTGAATAATTTGGTAACACGTTTTGAATTTAAACGTATTGATGGTGAACTTTTCCCAACCTTTTCAGGGGGTGCGCACACTATTGTTGAAATGAAGGATGGTGGAATTATACGGCGCAACCCATATTCTCTAATGTCTGATCCTATGGATCAACATAGCTATGCTATTTCAGTTCGTCGTGATGATGAAGGCCGAGGTGGATCATTATTTATGCACAACAGTCTACAGGTAGGTGACGATATGGTTTTAAGCTATCCTGTTAATCTTTTCTCATTGGATCTTCGTGCAAAAAAGCATTTGATGATTGCCGGAGGTATTGGAATTACGCCATTTATGGCACAAATTAAGCAACTTGATAGGTCTCAGGGAAATTGGGAGCTGCATTACTCTGCTCGTAGTCCAAGTTTGAGCGCTTATGCTGATGAATTACTAACAATGCACCCAAATAATGTTCACATGTATTATGATTCTGAAAATAAAAGTATAGATCTTGAAAACCTTTTAGATGGGCAACCACTAGGCACACATTTATATATTTGTGGGCCAAAAGGAATGATTGATTGGGCAGTTGGCCAAGCTGTAAATCTTGGGTGGCCAAGTGAAGCCATTCACTATGAAGAATTTTTGGCCCCTAAGCCAGGCAAACCATTTCAGGTAATGTTATTAGCATCAGATAAGTTAGTTTCGGTTGGTGAAAATGAAAGTTTGCTTGAGGCAATCGAGCGTGAAGGTGTTGACGCACCATACCTTTGTCGTGGTGGTGCATGTGGTCAATGTGAGACTACAGTTATTGAATCTGACGGTGAGTTTATTCATATGGACCACTGGTTGGAAGATGAAGAAAAATTATCCAGGAAAAAAATAATGCCATGTGTTTCGCGCTTTGATGGTAAAACGCTAGTATTAGATAGGTAAAAATCATGACAATTCAATTTAACGATGAAACATTCCGTGGTGATTATACATTTAAAAATTCTGGATGGGCTCTAAAACGATTTCCGTTTCCGTTTCATGAAGATAGTTACATGTATTCGGTTAACATGGAGCAACATAAAGGAGGGCCAGCAGGTTCAATCTATGAAAAACGCTTTGATGTTGATGAGCATTATTTATCTGAAATGCGGGATCGTGCAGAAGTTTTGAAAGAAGATCCGCTCCGCTGCCAATCTTTACCAAATATGACTTTGGCAGGTTGGGATTTGCTAGAACTTATTATGGTTTCGAAATCTGAAGACTATCCTGATATGTTTGAATTGCAGCGTAAAGGTGACAAATGGCGCTGGATAAACAAGCCGATGGAAATCGATGATAGTTTTACCTTTCTTGATGAAGCAACATTACCATATGGCCCAATGGAATATATTACGAGACAAACACAGGGAGATTTTGTTGTGTTAGATCAGCGTGATGAAAATCTGTGGATGGATGCCGGCATGGTAACGACACAAGCAGATTGGTCCTTAGATTTTGATATAGGTATGAATTTCTTTGAGTGGCATGCACCTGTACCCAAAGCTCATGAAATGGGTATTTTTGTCCGTGCTTTGAAGTTCTTATTAAATGTTCAGCAAGGCGCTCCGGCCCGACGTTTAAATTGGACGATGACTGTTAACCCATTGCTGGATACTAGTCCTGAAAATTATCACAAATGGGGCACTCAAAAGCGAACAGTCACCGCTGATAATATTGGTGAAAAACAATTTCTACGTGTTGAGTTACAAACTTTTTTTAGATTACCACGTTCTAATGCTTTGGTATTTCCTATTCGATGCTATTTAGCATCATTTAATGACTTGATGACTGTGCCCAAATGGGGACGTAGATTGCATCGCGTTATACGAGATCTACCAGAAGAATTAGCAACATATAAAGGCTTTATTGATAATCGTCCAATGATGCTAGATTATCTTTCAAAATTTGATGATGGGAAACCAACGTCAAATGGTATTTGGCCTGATCGAGAGACTGAACCTTTACGTGATTAAGTTATCTGTGGATATGATATAATTGATAAATACTTTGCAGGAAGCTTTGTTAATTTTACAGGTCCATGAGGAGCATCGGCATCAAAAAATAATGTATCTCCTGGCTTCAGTGGATATATTTTATCACCATGGCGGTAGTCAATTTCGCCTTCAAGTATGTAAATAGTTTCGATTCCATCATGTTGAAACGTTTCAAATGTATCAGATTCGCTTGTTAATGAAATTAAGTAGGGTTCAACAATAACTCCACTTGAATTTGCCCCAATGTGACCAAGAAGATTATATTGATGTCCTGCTCGGGTGCCTGCGCGTTCTAATTCAACCCCTTCACCTGATTTAGTATGCTCGGCTGTTCGCGAGCTTTCGTAACCCCTAAAAAAAGCAGTTATAGGAATCATAAGAGCATCAGCTAGTGTTTGTAATGTATTTAATGATGGAGATGTATTTCCATTTTCAATTTTTGATAACATTCCAATGGAGAGGCCAGTAGACGCTGCTAGATCTGCAACAGTCATAGATCTTTGGCGGCGATGGGACTTCACTTCACGACCGATTGCGAGTTCCAGTACTTTTTCACGAGGCTCTCTTATTCGGTGTGGGTTTTGTTCAAGGTTCACAGCTTTTACCTCTTTAATGGTTAAGGAATGCTTTATATAATCTTTCTTACATGTAGTTTTTAGTAAATGCACTATTTTTGAATAATTATCCTTATTATAGTAAAATAAACTAGCCTTTAGAATGAAAAAACTTGATTGATAGGAAAAATGTGCAATACTTATTTATGTTGAGTGAAAAGTATTTGTAAAGAATCACAAAACTGTCTCAACAGGCCATTGCATTTGCAGGGGTCATTTAGCGCTAAAAGATCAGTGAATTACACAGACGAGCGTAAAAACTAATGAGTTCAATAGGGGAGAATAAAATGAAAATCTTAAAAAGAAATATCGCAGCCGCTGCGCTGTCAATGACACTGGCATCTACTGGGGGTCAAGTGTTTGCTCAAGACTCAAACAAGCCGATCGTTATCCCGACGCACAACTGGTCTAGCCAAGTTGTTATGGCCTATGTAATTGGTGGCATCTTTGAAACGATGGGTAATAGCGTAGAATATGTTCCTGCAGATACTCAAGCAGTATATGAGGCAATTCGTAATGGTGATGTGACAATTTCACATGAAGTTTGGCAGTCTACTTTTGGCGCCTCATTCTACAACGCGATGGCAAAGGGTGGCATAATTGATGCCGGAACTCATGCAGCTATGACGCTAGAAGAAATGGGTGTTCCTCAATATGTAATTGATGACAATCTATGCCCAGGGTTACCAAATTGGGAAGCTTTGAAAAACTGTCCAGAAGTTTTTGCAACTGCAGATTCTGGTGGTAAAGGCCGTTGGCTTGAAGGTCCACAAAGTTGGCATGGTGACCAGATGCCAGAGCGAATTGCTGGTTTAGGACTTGATGATAAGTATATGGTTAAGTTTGCTGGGTCTGCTGATGCCTTATGGGCAGAGCTTGCGTCTGCAAAAAAAGATGGTCGTGGTGTTATCACGTTCAACTGGACACCTAATTTTACTGATGCTGAAGGTTTTGTCTTTATTGAATTTCCTGAGTACTTTGACGGATGTCGAGTTGGAGATGGTGGAGATGGTGCTTGTGGTTCACCAAAAGGTTGGTTGAAGAAAGCTGCTAACTATAAGTTCCCAAAGACGCACCCAGCTGCGTATACTGCATTTAGCAAGATTTCGTTCACTTCTACTGATATCGGCCAAATGGCTGCCTTAGTAGATGTAGATAAAATGAGCCATCAGGATGCTGCTAAAGCTTGGCTTGCAGCCCATGAAGATGTGTGGAAGCCTTTCACACAATAAATTATCCTATAAGATATCCTGTAACGCATGCGTGCGTTACAGGACTTTTTTCACTATAAGCTAACAATAGTAGAAGTGTTATAAGAGATGAATATGCTTTCTCTTTTAACAAATTCGAATTTTGTATCGATGGCCTATAAACTAACACACATCCAAAAAAATTCGTGAACCAATCCGTTTATTAGGAACCAGTCTATGATTTCTCAAAGTAAAAGTAATTCAACCGCTCAGCCTGTTATAAAATGTGTTTCTGTCTGTAAAATATTTGGTGAAAATGCTAATAAATTGCTGAAACAATCTAATGGAGTGATTGATGCTAAAACCTTTCAGGATGCTGGTTGTGTAGTTGGGGTAAATAACGCCTCCTTTGAAGTACATAAAGGTGAAATGCTCGTTGTGATGGGGCTGTCTGGATCAGGCAAGTCAACTTTACTGCGTTGTATTTCTCGACTGGCCGATACTACTGCTGGGGATATTTTTATTGATGGACAAGACTTGTTAGCAATGAGTTCAAAACAACTTATAGAACTTCGCCGAAATAAGATGGGAATGGTATTTCAAAATTTTGCGTTGTTACCTCATAAAACAGTTTTAGAGAATATTGCATTTCCACTTCAGGTTAAAGGCTATGGCACGGAAGATAGTATAAAGCGGGCAGTTGAGATGGTTGAGCTTGTGGGATTAAATGGGCGGGAAAACTATTTCCCGCGAGAATTATCTGGAGGACAGCAACAGCGTGTAGGGATTGCTCGATCTTTGGCAGTAGAGCCGGACATTTGGTTTTTAGATGAGCCATTTTCTGCACTAGACCCTCTTATTCGTAAAGAAATGCAGGATGAGTTTTTACGATTACAAGGTGTCCTTAATAAGACAATTTTATTTGTTACACATGATTTTAATGAGGCACTACGGCTTGCTGACAGAATTGCTATAATGAAAGATGGCGTTATTGAACAACTCGACACTCCAGCCAATATAGTACTAAATCCAGCTACTGAATATGTTCGGAAATTTACTAAAGAAGTACCAAGAGAAAAGGTTCTTAAAATTGAATCTGTGATGGACCCTATAGAAAAAATAACAGATTTTGGTTCCTTAAAAGTTTCAAGAAATGCTATTATTGAAACAGTTGCTGAGGCAATTCTAACAGAACAAAAAAATGTTGCAGTTGTAGATGACAATGGGGCAGTCATTGGCTCAATACATGCCTCAAAAATTATTCAGATATTATTTGGTAACTCAGATTCATTTGAGCAGAGTAAGTGAGAATTTATTAATGAATTACATTGAAAAACATCCAAAACTTATACAGTTTATATTTTTATTAGTAATATTTTTCACTATCTGTTTTTTGGTTTCTCCTTCGGAAACAAATATTTTATGGAGGTTACCTTCGCTGTTTGCGGGTGTTCCTTTAGTAATTAATAACTTTGCAGAATATTTAATGTATGATTGGATGCTAATTGAAATTTATGATCCTGAACTAGAGGAATATGAAGATTCTGCGCTTGTAAAAGAAATTACAAGAAGCTTTTCAAGAAGTGTCTTATTTTGTATTGAGGTTATCCGAGATATTTTACTGGGGGGCGTCAAGACAATTGTTGCGTTTACCAGTTGGGATTTCGTAAAGGAAAATCAATGGGCGGTTTGGCCTGCGTTACCTTGGACTTTAGTTGCATCAGGAGTTATGCTTCTTGGCTATGCGTTAAAAGGCAAGGGATTAGCGCTATTTGCTGGGTTTGCTACTGTTTACATAGCTGTTTTTGGTCAGTGGGAGCCAGCAATGGAAACACTTTCATTCGTATTAATAGCGGCACCTACTTCATGTCTTCTGGGGCTCTTGTTTGGTGTTTTAGCCTATAAAAACCGAACTGTTGAAGCGACTTTAATGCCTTTGCTAAATATAGCGCAGACGATGCCGCATTTTTCTTATTTAGTACCGGTAATGGTATTTTTTGGTGTTGGTGACCATGCGGGTGCAATTGCTACTATTATTTTTGCTACGCCACCCATGATAAGATTGACACTTTTAGGTCTTAAGGGTGTTGCACCTGAAGTTGTTGAAGCTGGAATGATGAATGGCTGTAATAACATCCAACTGATGTTTAAGGTACTTATCCCAACTGCACGACGTGATATTCTGATAGGTATAAATCAAGTAATTATGCAATGTTTAGCAATGGCGGTTATAGCCTCTTTCATTGGTGCTAAGGGGCTTGGATTTAATTTATTACTGGCATTAAATCAGTTGCGAATTGGTCAAGCTTTAGAACTTGGAATTTGTATTGTTCTTATTGCAGTTGTTTTGGATAAATTGTCTCTGGCTTGGGCTAATAAACAAACAGATTACTTTGCTGATCTTAGCTTTATTCAGAAGCATAAATATGGTTTTTACTTTTTAGCGTTGATATTATTTACTATTATGTGTGCATATTTGGGGAGCATAATTTTTGCAGATGGGATAAATTATTTATATTTAATTCCGCACAATAGGGGTATCACTACAGAGCTTTTTTGGCAGTCTGGTGTCGATTGGATGGTGGATAATTGGTACCATGGCTTACAAGGGTTTAATACTGCATTAATTGTTAAGGTTTTAATGCCAATGAAAGCCGCTTTTTTAGGTATGCCTGTAAGTGCTACCTTTGTTCTGATGATGGGCCTTGGCTACATCATTGGGGGTACAAAGTCTGCATTAACTGTTGGTGGATTTTTATTGTTTATTGCTTTAACTGAATGGTGGGATAGAGCATTGATTACTGCTTATATGACTACATTTGGGGTTATCGTCTCAGTGATAATTGGCGTCACAGTGGGATCATTATGTGCCCAAACTTCATTCACGAGCAAAGCTATATTACTTGTTTGTGATACCTTCCAGACGTTTCCATCGTTCATTTATTTAATTCCAGTAATTATGCTTTTTGGAGTTACAGATACCTCCGTTTTAATTGCGGTTATAGTATACTCAACAATTCCTGCCACGCGTTACACCGTAGAAGGATTACGAAATGTGCCGCAATCTTTGCAGGATGCAGGTTCTATGTCGGGGGTGAACCGAATGCAAAGATGGCTCAAAATCGAAATGCCACTTGCCTTTCCACATATTATGCTAGGAATTAATCAAACTGTTATATTTGCACTTTTCATGGTCATTATTGGCGCAATGATTGGAACTGATGATCTTGGCCAGTATATTTTAAAAGCGCTGTCAGATAAAAATGGCATTGGAAATGGGCTTATGTTGGGGTTGTGTGTAGCCTTTATTGGTTTGGCTGTAGATCACTTAATTCACACTTGGGCGGATCAACGCAAATTAATATTAGGTTTGAAATAATAAATTTTAAAATCGAAAAATAAAATTTTTTGTTATGGTATAATAGTTTTAAATTATCATTTATTTGCATATGAAAAACATTATGTATCAAAACTTTTACTACAGTGGCTTATAATAAAATCTACAAAATAACGTATTTTAGGGTCTTGTAATTTTTTATGTGGGTACAAACAGCCAAAAATTGTTGGTACTGGTGGGGTGTCTGATAAAATCTCAACTAAAGCCCCACTTTGCAAATATTCCATAATCTCAAAATATGGCTTATTTATGACACCATGCCCAGACAGTGCCCATGCGGTTAATACATCACCATCATCTGCATCATATTTTCCGGTGACCTCTAACTTTCTTGGACCATTATTTGTCCTTATAATCCAAAAATACTCAGGTGACCGAGGGTAACGTAACAATAGGCAATTGTGTTTTCCATTTAAAAGATCATCAGGTGATTTGGGAGTGCCTTTTGCCGCTAAATATTCGGGTGCTGCACATAATACACGCTCACAATCTGCAATTTTGCGTAGCTTCAGATTTGAATCTCTAGGATTACCTATGAAAAATGCCAAGTCTAAATTTTCATTAATGATATCAACTTTGCGATCTGATAATCGCATTCTAACTTCTGTACCAGGAAATTTTTTAACAAAGTCTGGAACTAGTGGAGCAATAATACGACGGCCTAAACCCAATGGAGCATTGATGCGGATTACACCTCGTGGGGTATCTGAAAAGGTTGCAATAGCACTTTCTGCTGTATCAATTGAGGCTAAAACTTTTTTAGCTTCTTTATAAAATACACGACCGACACCAGTGGGGGTTAATGAGCGTGTGGTGCGGTTAAATAACCTAACACCGAGATGCTTTTCTAACTCTTTAATACGCTTACTCGCCACGGCTGGTGTAAGGCGTAGATCCCGCCCTCCTGATGTAATACTTCCTAATTCAATAATACGTGCAAATACACGAAGACTTTCTATATAAGGCATTTTTTTCCTGGATGTCATGAAGAGAAATTATTGAAGTTAATCTTAATAACATTTTCAACGATATGTTGAAAGTATTTTTTAAATGCAACTCTTTTCAGAGGTATTTATTCGAGGTAAGATAAATTTGATTATCAATTTTTAATCTATGGGGGTCTTAAAATGCTATTTCGGGATGAAATTAATTTTATTCTTAACGGCCGTAGCGTCACACTCAAAGATGTTAAAGCAAACCAAACACTTCTAGATTTTTTACGTTTAGATCAAAGGCTCACAGGAACTAAAGAAGGATGTGCTGAAGGTGATTGCGGTGCATGTACAGTTTTAGTAGGTCGATTGCATAATGGTATTTTAAAGTATGAAGTTGTAAATGCTTGTATCCGATTCTTAGCGTCGTTGGATGGATGCCACATTGTTTCAATTGAATATCTGGCTGGTCCAAATGGTAAACTGCACCCTGTTCAACAAGCGATGGTTGAATATCATGGCAGCCAATGTGGCTTTTGCACGCCAGGTTTTGTTATGTCGCTATATGCATTATGGATGGAAAACCCGTTGCCAACTGAACGTGAAGTTGAAGTAGCAATTCAGGGTAACCTTTGTCGCTGTACGGGCTATGAACCTATCGTTAAAGCTGCTCTTTCTATTAATCAGTTTGGAAATTCTGCATTTGATTGCCTGAATTCTGAACGAAATAGCATTACAACGCGGCTTTCAGTTTTACATGATTGTAAGCGCGTAATGGTTGGCCCGCTTGATAATCAAGCAATTCTGCCAGCAGATGTCGATGATTTAGCAATGGTGCTAAAAGAAAAACCAGAAGCCATAATAATTGCAGGATCTACTGATGTTGGCTTGTGGGTCACAAAATTCCTCCGCCCCATTAGCCCTGCTGTATTCATTGGGCATTTAGACGGTTTGAAAGCAATAACAATAACAGATGATGCTTTAGAAATTGGTGCGTGTGTTACATATTCTGAAATTGAAAGTACTTTATCAAAAGTGTTTCCCCACTTACTTCAATACTGGGACCGAATTGCTGGCTGGCAAGTTCGTAATATGGGTACTATTGGAGGAAATATTGCAGGTGGTTCACCAATCGGTGATACTCCACCTGCTCTAATTGCTCTTAAAGCAGAAGTAATATTACGTAATGGGCCAATTGTACGTACTTTGCCTTTGGAAGAATTTTTTATTGATTATGGATTACAAGACCGTCAAACAAGTGATTTTCTATATTCCATTCGCATACCACGTCCTGAAGCAAATCAATTAGATTCAGCCTATAAAGTTTCCAAACGGCGCGAAGAGGATATTTCATCCATTGCAGTTGGTATCAGCGTTGTCTTAAATGATGGAGTTATTACGGCATGCCGTATTGCATATGGAGGAATGGCTGCGACGCCGAAGCGGGCAAGAAAGGCCGAGGATGCCCTGCTTGGTAAGCTGTGGAACATCAAAGCTTTTGAAGCTGCAGGTGTTGCTCTTGAACATGATTTTTCTCCATTATCTGATTGGCGTGCTTCTAAGGAATATCGCATGAGTGTTTCTCGTAATCTTTTGCGTCGGTTTTTTCTTGAACATAATTTGACAACGACACATCCAGTTCAATTATCACCAGTATAAAAAGGAAATTATTATGACAGATTTAGTAAAAATTTCTGGTGGTGTTTACACTGACCATAAACATGACAGCGCTACTAAGCACGTGACAGGGCAGGCTGAATACTGTGACGATATACTCGAACCTATTGGAACCTTACATGCTTATTTAGGTGTTTCAGATGTGGCTCATGCTAATATTAAAGGCATGGATTTGACAGCGGTCAAAGAAATGCCAGGTGTCGTGGGCGTTTTGACAGCTAAAGATATTCCAGGTGTAAATGACATTAGTCCAACAGGCCAAAATGATGAACCTGTTTTCCCTACAGACAAAGTTCAATTTTATGGACAGCCTTTGTTTGCTGTTATAGCTACAACCCGTGATATAGCGCGTCGTGCAGCAAAACTTGCTGTTATGAGCTATGATAAATTACCTCACGCATTAGATCCAATAGCAGCACAAGATGCAGGCTATCCTTATGTAACGGCACCCTTAAAACTCGAGCGTGGTAATGTTCTTCTTGCAAAGATGTCCACACAAAACCAGATACAGGGACGAATGATTGTTGGTGGCCAAGATCACATGTATTTAGAGGGTCAAATAGCATTTGCAATTCCTGGAGAAGATGATGACTTAATTGTGCATTGTTCGACACAACATCCTAGCGAAGCACAGCATATGGTAGCGCTTGTGATGGGAATTCCTAATAATGCAGTCACTGTGAATGTTCGTCGATTAGGTGGAGGATTTGGCGGTAAAGAAAGTCAGATGAACTTATTTTGTGTAGTAGCATCAATAGCTGCCAAAAAATGGAATAGGGCTGTTAAGCTTCGTCCTGATCGAGATCAGGATATGACGGCGACTGGTAAGCGCCATGATTTCGTAATTGATTACGATGTATCATTTGATGATGATGGGCGTATTCAGGCAGTTGATAATGTGCTTGCTGCTAGATGTGGCTTTTCATCTGATTTATCTGGTCCCGTAACAGATCGGGCACTTTTTCATGCTGATAATGCATACTTTTATCCAAATGTACGCCTTATAAGCCGCCCAATGAAAACAAATACTGTATCCAACACAGCGTTTAGAGGGTTTGGCGGACCCCAAGGTGTCTTGGCTGCTGAGCGCATGATTGAAGAAATTGCATTCGCAACAGGCCAAGATACTTTAGATGTTCGTAAAATAAACTTCTACGGTGAAACTGATCGTAATGTGACACCATACCATCAAACAATAAAAGATAATATTTTGCCCCGCTTGATAGAGGAGTTGGAAAGTACAGCAGATTATAGAAAACGACGTGAAGTTATTATTGATTTTAATAAAAACTCACAAATCCTTAAAAAGGGCATTGCTCTAACGCCTGTCAAGTTTGGAATCTCGTTTACAGCGACTTGGTACAATCAAGCGGGTGCATTAATTCATATTTATAATGATGGATCTATACATCTTAACCATGGTGGTACTGAAATGGGCCAGGGTTTGCATACAAAAGTAGCGCAAATTGTAGCAGATGCTTTTCAGGTTGATTTTGAGCGAATTAAGATTACAAAAACAACTACTGAAAAAGTACCAAATACTTCAGCAACAGCCGCGTCTTCAGGAACTGATCTAAATGGTATGGCTGCGTTAAATGCTGCAGAACAAATTAAAGAGCGGTTAATAGACTTTGCCGCATCGCACTGGAAATTAGATAAAACTCAAATAAAATTCTGTTCTAATATGGTTCATATTGGAGATGAACGTTTAACGTTTAATGCATTTATAAAACTTGCATATATTGACCGCATTCAATTATCTGCAGCAGGTTTCTATAAAACCCCTGACATTCATTGGGATAGAGTTGCTGGCAAAGGCCAACCATTTTATTATTATGCATACGGAGCTGCATGTTCTGAAGTTTCAGTTGATACTCTGACTGGTGAATATCGAGTGGAACGCGCAGATATATTACACGATGTTGGCCGCTCTTTAAATCCAGCTTTAGACATTGGACAAGTTGAGGGAGCATTTATTCAAGGAATGGGTTGGCTTACTACAGAAGAACTTTGGTGGGATGCTGCTGGCCAATTGCGTACACATGCGCCATCTACCTACAAAATCCCATTAGCTTCTGATCGGCCCCGCATTTTTAATGTAAATCTTGCTGATTGGTCAGAAAATCGTGAACTTACAATCAAACGATCCAAGGCAGTTGGCGAGCCACCTTTTATGTTAGGAATATCTGTTCTGGAAGCACTATCTATGGCTGTTGCAAGTGTTAAAGATTATCAAAAATGTCCCCAATTAGATACACCAGCTACTCCTGAACGTATTTTAATGGCTATTGAACGATTGCAAGGAGAGGATGAATAAATGGAGGGAAATGACAAATCTTTTCAACAGTTTTTACAAGATGATGATTGTATTATAAAAATTAAATTGATTGATGTTGTTGGATCGGCGCCGCGAAATGTTGGAACAAAAATGTATGTTTCTAAAAGTAATTTATGGGGATCTGTTGGTGGTGGGCAGTTGGAGTATATATTAATTAAACGTGCATTTAATATGTTAGAAGCAGGCTTAGAATTTGATTCAGTAAATATACCTCTTGGTCCTGAGATTGGGCAATGTTGTGGGGGAAGAGTAAAGGCTTCATTAAAAAAAATGAACCAAGAAACCAAGCAAAATGCATTAATAAATATGCAACATGAAAATACTAAATTACCCCATGTTTATATAATGGGTGCAGGCCATGTTGGTCGCGCTCTTGCGCAACAATTAGAATATATGCCAGTTAAATGCATATTAATTGACACGCGCGTTGATGAAATTGCAAAGAGTAATGCTCAAGTTGAAAAACGATTGAGTGCTTTCCCTGAAATTGATATTAAAAATGCCCCACCTGGTAGCGCTTTCGTGATTTTAACGCATGACCATTCTCTTGATTTTTTATTAACTGCTGCAGCATTAGATCGTGATGATACTTCTTATATTGGAATGATTGGTTCAGCCACGAAGCGAACTAAATTTGTGCGTTGGTGTGATGCTCATCATAATATACAAAACGTCCAAAATTTAGTCTGCCCTATTGGAGCTAATGGCAGTAGTGACAAACGTCCAAGTGTTATTGCAGCGTTTATAACGGCAGAAATTATTTCTGAATTAACCCACAAAAATGAATCAGAAAAAAATGAAAAGAGCTTTAATTTGCGACTAATAGTCAATTAAATTATTAACACAAAAAAATTTATGATATGTTAAAGTTTAACTAGTTCAGCTTTAATAAAAATTATTACATATTTAGTTTTGTAAACATGTGGTAATATTTACCACATGAAGTGTATAAATATTAAAGGCCAGTAGAGTTGCGAGCTATACTATCTATATTTGAACGGGTCACGTTTATATCCGCAAGTTCACGGTTTGATAATGAGCTTAATTCAGCAGAAACCTGACGATAAGTTCTACGTCGCTTTGATGCTGCAGCTAACTTTTTGCGAAGCACTGAAAACCCACCAGTAAATGATAATATTTGATTCAGGTATAATGTATTAGTTGCAAGTGCCATGTCAAAAATTCTTTCTACTTTGTAATATTAATTTTCCTTATAATTTTATAATTAGGGGCTTTAGTGATCATGGACAATGTACACATTTGCAATTCCGCTATGCATAAATTGCAAAGGCTAAATATTTTAGAACAAAAAATTAGTATCATTTATAAAAAAATACCTAATATAACTTAAAATTAGCATAAGCTGTTTGATTAAGGAAAAACTCTAGGCGAATAAATAACTTCAGCTAAATACAAACCTTGTGGTGGAGAAACTGGCCCACAAGCTGACCTATCAACTGCTAAGAGCGCTTCTTTTACTCTGGTATGGTCCCAAGCTTTTGCTCCAACACGCTCTAAAGTTCCCACAAAACTTCGAACTTGATTGTGTAAAAAACTTCGAGCCCTAATAGTAAATTCAAATTCTTTGCCGTGCTCTATATCAAATTCTTTAATACTAATTTCATCTAATGTTTTTATAGGGCTTTTTGCTTGGCATATAGACGAACGAAAGGTGGTAAAATCATGTTTTCCAATTAAATGCTCCGCACCTTTGCGCATTAAATTTATATCTAAATCACGTTGAATTTGCCACACCCAACCAGAGTCAACAATGACTGGGGAGCGTCTGGATACTAATCGAAATTTGTAACGACGTTCAATCGCTGAGAAACGTGCATGAAAATCTTCATTTACAACTTGGCATTGAGTTATGGAAATCAAAGCAGGACGAAGATGAAAGTTTAAAGCTTCAAGTAAGCGCTCAGTATCCCATGATTTAATTAAGTCTACATGAGCTACTTGACCTGTTGCATGTACACCAGCATCAGTGCGCCCTGCGCCTTGAATGCTAGGTTTTTCGGGAGCTATTTTATATAGTGCTTCCTCAATTGTTTGCTGAACAGATGGCACATCAGGTTGGCGTTGCCATCCATGGTAGGGTTTTCCATCATACTCAATTTTAAAGGCATATCTTGGCATGGTTTGTGGTTACCGCTAAATTTATCATTTGCCAAGTTATATTCAATAAGGTCTAAAAACCTGATTAACGAGTTTATTTGAGTGCTTATTTGCAGACTATATAAACTAAATAATATGAAATCATGTAATGCTAGACGTTTTCTATTATGCACAGTATAACTATCTTTATGGAGCGTATATTCGCAATTATTACTCGAATTACAAGCCCGGCGATCTGATCATAAGAGCCGCCGGGAAAAGTCGTATGAGCATTCGCGCCGAACCCATCCCCAAATGAATTACTCCATGACTGGAAAATGATATGTCTGCTGACACTCCTGAATACAAAAATACTATAAACTTACCAACAACTGACTTTCCAATGCGAGCGGGCCTTCCAAATCGTGAACCTGTTTGGTTGGAGCGATGGGCTGAAATTGGTATATATGATCGCCTTCGAGAAAAAACAGGACGTGAGCCTTTTGTTTTGCATGATGGCCCACCTTACGCTAACGGGCATTTACATATTGGTCATGCACTAAATAAGATTTTAAAAGATATGGTTGTACGCTCTCAACAAATGATGGGAAAAGACGCACGCTATATCCCAGGTTGGGATTGCCATGGTTTGCCAATAGAATGGAAAATTGAGGAACAATACCGAAAAAAAGGTAAGAATAAAGATGATGTTCCCGTTGTAGAATTACGCCAAGAATGCCGTAAGTTTGCCGAAGGATGGGTTGATATTCAGCGCGATGAGTTCAAACGTTTAGGGATCACAGGAAAATGGGATGACCCATATTTAACTATGAACTATCATGCTGAAGCTGTAATTGCAGACGAATTCATGAAATTTGCAATGAACGGAGCGCTATATCAGGGTTCAAAGCCTGTAATGTGGTCACCTGTTGAAAAAACTGCTTTGGCTGAAGCCGAAATTGAATACCATAGCCATAAATCTCATACTATTTGGATACCCTTTAAATTTAAATCTGCACCAGATGTTATAAAAAATGCGCGTGTAGTAATCTGGACAACAACTCCCTGGACAATTCCCTCTAATAAGGCAGTCGCCTTTAACCCTAAAATTTCTTATGGACTATATGAAGTAAAAGAGACTGAAGCTGAAAGTTGGACAACACCTGGCGAACAATACATTTTTGCTGATGTCTTAGCAGAAGATAGTTTAATTAAATCGCGTGTGATTAAATTTGCACGAATATGCGATGTAACTACCTCCGATTTGAGCAATGCTATATGTTCGCACCCTTTATCAGAAATGGACGAATATTGGTCTTATGATGTTCCTATGATTGATGGCGATCATGTTACTGATGAAGCTGGAACTGGGTTTGTTCATACTGCACCTAGTCATGGTGCCGATGATTATGAATGTTTTGTAAAGCGCAATTGGTTAGATCGAATGACACATAACGTTGGTGAAGCATCAGAATTTTTACCCCATGTCCCATTTTTTGCAGGGCTGGAAGTATTTGACCGTAAGGGTAAAGAAGGAAAAGCTAACAATGCAGTTATCGCTAAGTTAGTTGAAGCTGGTAGTATAATTGCACGTGGGCGTGTTGAGCATAGTTATCCTCATTCGTGGAGATCAAAAGCACCCATTATTTTTAGAAACACACCACAATGGTTTACTGCAATAGATAAGGAAATTGGTGGGAATAATACGCATGGAAAAACTATTCGAGAACGTGCGCTAACCGAAATTGATAATGTAAAGTGGACACCCCAAACTGGTCGAAACCGTTTGCATTCTATGATTGAGGCGCGTCCAGATTGGGTGATGTCGCGCCAGCGGGCATGGGGTGTACCATTAACCTGCTTTACAAAAAAAGGTGCCCTTCCAACAGATCCTGATTTTATTTTATGTGACGCTGAAGTTAACGCACGTATAGTAGCTGCTTTTGAAGTAGAAAGTGCAGATTGCTGGTTTCTAGATGGTGCTAAAGAACGTTTCTTAGGGGTGGATTACAATCCTGATGAATGGGATCAAGTTTATGATGTTTTGGATGTGTGGTTTGATAGTGGATCAACTCATGCTTTTGTGATGCGCGATCGTGCTGATGGTGCGGATGATGGCATCGCGGATCTTTACCTAGAGGGTACTGACCAGCATCGTGGTTGGTTCCACTCTTCCTTATTGCAATCCTGTGGAACCAACGGACGGGCGCCTTACAGGGGTGTATTAACGCATGGCTTCACATTAGATGAAAAAGGCATGAAAATGTCTAAATCTGTGGGTAATACCATTGCTCCTGAACAGGTGATCAAACAATATGGAGCTGATATTTTACGCCTTTGGGTTGCTCAGGCTGATTATACTGCTGACCTTCGTATTGGTCCTGAAATACTAAAAGGTGTTGCTGACAGTTATCGCAGGCTGCGTAACACTATGAGATTTATTTTAGGAAACCTAAACGATTTTACAGATGCAGAAAAAGTTGCGCCTGCTGATATGCCAGAATTAGAACAATGGGTTTTGCATCGATTAGCAGAGCTCGATATAACTGTACGTGATGGCTACGCTAATTATGACTTCCAAGGAGTATTTAGCCAGATATTTCAATTTGCAACAATTGACTTATCTAGTTTCTATTTTGATGTCCGTAAGGATGCACTTTACTGTGATGATATAAATGGAAATCGCCGTAAGTCCGCACGTACAGTCTTGGAAATAATATTTCAGCGCCTTACTACATGGTTAGCTCCAATGTTATGCTTTACCATGGAAGATGTTTGGCTTCAGCGCCATTTTGATGCTGATGCATCAGTGCATTTAGTGGATATTCCTGAAACACCAGCCACATGGTTAAATCCTGAATTAGCAACTAAATGGGAAGTGATCCGCAGCGTACGACGCGTTGTTACTGGAGCAATAGAGGTTGAGCGAACAGCTAAAAATATTGGCTCTTCACTAGAGGCGGCTCCTAGTGTTCATTTTAATCTGTCAGATGATGTCAAGAAACTAGCTGAGACCGTTGATTTTGCAGATATCTGCATCACATCAGATATAAATTTAATTAGTGGTGCACCTGCATCACAAGGATTTAAATTAGATGACGTTCCAGGTATCGAAGTATTGTTTATGAAAGCGGATGGAGATAAATGCCTCCGCTGTTGGAAATCGACAACAGAGGTTGGAATGCAAAAGCATGAGGGCTGCTGTAAGCGCTGTAGTGATGCATTAGGTTGAAAGTTAACAATACCTTAATGTTGATTTTAGAATTGAAATTGGGGTGTTGATATGACTGTCGGAGTTTTAACAGCGGTTCTGTTAGCTGCAATATTGCATGCATCTTGGAATGCAATTATTAAGTTTGGTGATGATAAATTTCAAGGCATGGTTTTATTATCAGTCGCGCACGGTGCAATTGGTTTAGCTTTGATAATAGTATTTCCTTTGCCAGAAATTGCAGCATGGCCATGGCTGGTAGCATCTGTTTTTTTCCATTTGTGGTATAAGTTATTTCTTACAAGTGCATATGAACGCGGTGATCTTAGTCGAGTATATCCTATTGCCAGAGGTACAGCCCCAGTGCTGGTTCTGATCATTAGCACTTTGTTTCTTATAGACGCCATCAGTTCTATGGAAATATTAGGTGTAATTGCAATAGGTATAGGTATTCTAATTTTAGCACGTGGTGTATTTACCCATGGTGAAACAGTAACATTATTACCTTATGCATTAGCTTCGGCACTTGGCACAGCTGGCTATTCTATAGCAGATGGGCTTGGAGCTCGTGCGGCTGGTAATGCTTCATCCTATATTGGATGGTTATTCTTTCTTGATGCTATTATGTTTATATTATGGGGTATGATCCGACGTGGCCCTAGCGTATTTCCTCGCGAAATATCAGTTTGGGGACTAGGGATGTTTGCTGGTACTGCTTCGGTGTTGGCTTATTGGATTGCTGTTTGGGCAATGACCATAGCGCCAATCGCATTAGTTTCAGCTCTACGCGAAACTTCAGTTATGTTTGCTGTCTTAATCGGCGTTCTATTTTTCAAAGAAAAAGCAGACAAAGGAAAGATTATAGCTTCTGTTATTATTGTTATAGGTATTTTAATTACGCGCTTTTAGATGGAAAAATCTGTTGCAAAATACCAGCCCCTAGCAAATAAATCGAAGTTACAGCAAGTGAGCTGGTGACAATAGGTCCTGCCTGAAAGTTAGTCCAAGCACAAATACCAGCTAGTACTGTCCAAATTAATGCAACAGGTAAGCTTATCAAACGCCATCGTTTTGTGCGCACAGGGTGAATGAATTTAAGCGGTGTAAACATGGATGCAGCCAAAATTATTACGAAAGCTAAAATAATATAAAAATTTGGATGGGTTGCAAAAATTACAACTGCAAACATATTCCAACATCCAGGGAAGCCAGAAAAAGAATTATCTTTTGTTTTCATTCGAGTATCAGCAAAATATAATGCAGATGTAAAAGTTATTACTATTATTGTAACCCAACCAGTCCAACCATTTAGCAGTCCAGACTTGAACAGTGCATAAGCTGGGATAAATACATATGTAAGATAGTCAATGATTAAGTCTAACAGAACCCCATCGTATTCGTCTGCATTTTTTTTCACGTCATAATGTCGTGCTAATGGGCCATCTATGCCATCAACAAAAAATGCTATTACTAACCATAAGAACATCATGTCCCATCTGGCATCAACGGCTGCAAGCATCGCAAGCATTGCAAAAACCGCACCAGTTGCGGTGAGGTAATGAACGGCAAGAGCTTTTATATGTAGTGTCATAGTATTTTAATATATAAATTAAAAAAAAACTCAACCATTCGATTCAATTATGCTTTGGGGTGAGCTTTCTTATAAACTTCCATTAATCGCGCCTGATCTACCGCCGTATAGGCTTGAGTAGAGGACAGTGACGCGTGGCCAAGTAATTCTTGTATTGCACGTAGGTCACCGCCTGCCTCTAGGAGGTGGGTTGCAAATGAATGGCGCATAGAATGTGGAGATGTTGTTGAAGGTAAACCCAACTGCATCCGAGCCTGTTCCATAACTTTTTGTATTATGCGTTGATTTAAAGGTCCACCCCTAGCACCCCGAAATAAAAAATCATTTGGTGTAAATGGATAAGGACAGCTATGTAGATAATTACTGATAGCTGACCGAGCTATTGGTAAAATAGGAATAATTCTCTCTTTACCGCCTTTGCCTGTAATTTTTAAAACTTCGGATAATGGAGTATCTTTAAATCTTAGCGATAGGGCCTCTGATATGCGTAAGCCACAACCATAAAGTAATGTCACAACTGCAACATTACGATCATTTATCCACGTATCTGTAGACTGTAGATCAATCTGGTCTATTAAATTAACAGCTGCTGATTTACTTACGGGACGTGGCAGGGGCGTTTCAAACTTTGGACTGCGCGTTGCTAGTACTGCAGTTGTAGGAATATTCTGTGTTTCACCAAGCCAACGATAAAAAGTTTTTACTGCTGATAATGCACGTGCTAAGGATCGTGGTGATAAGCCCGAACGGCGCGAGTGGGCCATCCATGAGCGCATATCTTTAATATTAACTTTGGCTAACATTGTTTTAGAGGATCTTGCACTTAAGTGCTCTGACATAAAATGTAGATAGTTAGTTACATCATGGCGATATGCATCAACTGTTTTTTCAGCCATGCCTCCAATAGCAGATAACCTTGCCAGCCAACGTTCTAGTAGATCAAAGCCGCCTGACAGGTTAGCCATTAAATAACCACCGCTGCATAATTTTTTCAAAAACTGACCCATAAAAGATGAGTAAGTCGGCACCCATGTTGGGCAAAAACTGATCAGGATTTGTAGATCCTAACAGAAGTAGTCCTGGACTGTTACCATTGCCTAAATCAAGTTTCATTATCGCCTCTGAACGTAATTTAGGTGCTATATTACCATAAATATTTGCTGAACCTTTACGAATTTGACGTAGTGTAACTGGGCGTGGTTCGCTGTCTTTGCCTAATGTGATATAGTGATTAATCTCGCCTTCTTGAAGAAAAACTACACTTGGGCCAAATTCGCGTTGTAACGCTGGCATATCGTCTGGTGAAATCGATGGAGCCTCTAGGCATAAGCGAGCCACGTCTATATTTAATGTGGCTGCCCATTTGGAACGTAAAAAATCAAGAAAATCTGGAAATACCTTAGGTTCTAATGCCTCTAAGATTGCTGAGTGTACTTTAAAGGTTGTAGCAATATTTTTATATGCAGCAGAAATAATAGTACTATTTTTTCCTTCTATTTCCTCTAGGCGACCTTCTAATCGTTTTAAAACTACAGTTTTTAAATCAATGATATTTGCAGGTATGTCAGTATCACCTGCTGCAATTAATGCGCGCATTACCTCCCTATCGTCTAACAGTGCTTTGGGATCTTGTAATATTTTTTTTCGGATATCGCTGATTTGATCTTTTTCAGGCATATTTTGTCCCTATAAAATTTATTGATTCAATTTAGTTTAAGTTATTATTAAACGTTTAAGGCTTAGTTTGATCAGAAAACACTACTATTAATAAAAGCTTTTAGAGAATGCAGGCTAATTGTAAAATTTATAAATTTTATTAACAACGGGTATAAACAAAAATTACATTGTGTTTCCTATAGGTTCATGTTGCATAGTCTTCCTATTATATATTAACTAATTTGAGTCTTTGAGGAAACAAGAAATTGAGTGATCAGCAAAAACAGGGTGCAATTAAAAGTTTTGTACATGATGAACTGGTCTCAGTGTTAACAACTCAACCCATCAATCGCTTCCTTGATTATAAAGTTCCTTTTGGTGGATTGATACAAGGTTCATTTGTCGAAGTTCCCCTGGGTCCACGTAAAGTAATTGGTGTGGTATGGGGCCCAGGGCAAGGTGGATATGATCCTAAAAAAATACGCAGTATTTCAAATATTTTAGAGATTGCTCCCATGCATTCTGAAATGCAAGAATTTCTGACCCGAGTTGGGCGTTATACATTAACTCCATTAAACGCGATGCTTCGGTTAGCAACGCGTGCGCCAGGCCTAGGTGATCCGCCAAGTATGCGTAAAGTCTATGCCTTGGGAGGTGCTATAATTGATCGTACAACTCCAGCGCGTGAAAAAGTATTAGCTACTTTAAGAAATACTACTGATATGCATTTTACAGCATATGAATTGAAAGAAGAGGCTGGTGTTAGCCTGTCTGTAATCAAGGGATTGGTAGCACAAAATGCAATTATAGAATTGGAAACACCAAAGGATACTCCGTATCCACATTTAGATCCATTTTATCCTTCTAAAGAATTAACATCTGCACAAATGACTGCCAGTAAAGAGTTACGCTCTTTTGTTGCAATGCAGTCTTACAATACTACTCTTTTACGAGGTGTAACTGGGTCTGGTAAAACAGAAGTCTATCTGGAAGCTGTTGCAGAGTGTTTGTCACAGGGAAGGCAGGCTTTAGTTTTAATCCCAGAAATAGCTCTTACGGTAGAATTTATAGATCGAGTTGAAAAGCGGTTTGGAAAGCAACCTGCGCAATGGCATTCGGGAGTTACTATGACTGAAAAGCGTCGTTGTTGGCGTATGGTAGGCGCTGGGCAGGCGCAGATTGTTGTCGGTGCACGATCATCGTTATTTCTCCCATTTGATAATCTAGGCTTGATCGTCGTCGATGAAGAACACGACACATCTTACAAACAAGAAGATGGCGTCTTATATTCTGCGAGAGACATGGCAGTTATGAGGGCCTCCATAAGTGATGGATCTGTAATTTTAGCTTCTGCAACGCCATCACTTGAGACATGGGCTAATGCTCAGACAGGGAAGTATAATCGTGTTGACCTTACTGAACGTTTTGGTGCTGCATTAATGCCTGACATGGCAACTATTGATATGCGAGAGCAATTAATGGGAACAAATTCATGGATTTCTCCAGACCTTGGACGTGAAATCGATGTGAGGCTTAAACGCAGTGAACAGTCCTTATTATTTTTAAATAGACGAGGGTATGCTCCAATTACAGTTTGTCGTAAATGTGGGGACCAAATTGGCTGTGACCATTGCGATGCTAGAATGGTTGAGCATCGCTTCCAAGGTCATTTAATGTGCCACCAATGTGGTGAAACTAAGAAGATGCCAAAAGAATGTCCTTCTTGCAGTGAAGTGGGATCTTTGTCTGCTGTTGGCCCCGGTGTAGAACGTTTAGCCGAAGAGGCTGAGAAGCGCTTTCCAGAAGCAAAAATTTCAGTATTATCGTCTGATATGCTTATGTCAGCTAAGGCGTTAAAGCAGAGAATTTCAGCGATTGCAGCTGGAGAAGCAGATATTATTATTGGAACTCAATTGGTGGCCAAAGGCCATAACTTTCCATTGCTTACACTGGTTGGTGTGATTGATTCTGACTTAGCATTAATGGGAGGTGATCTACGTGCTGCTGAGCGTACATTTCAACTAATGCGTCAAGTTGCTGGCCGCTCTGGCCGCTCTGATAAAAAAGGAATTGCATATCTGCAAACGCATCAGCCAGATCATCCAGTTATTAAAGCCATTCTCAATGGTGATGAAGAAAAGTTTTGGCAAGCTGAAGCCAATCAGCGGCTTGCGGCTGGCATGCCACCGTTTGGGCGATTAGCTGGTATAGTTTTAAAAGGACCAGATATTACTCAAGTGTTTAATTTAGCAAATCATATGGTGCGAAACGCACCTATGTTGCATGCTATTGGTGCCGAAATATATGGCCCGGCACCAGCACCAATTGCCCGAGTGCGAGACAATCACCGGGTGCGAATATTGGTTAAGGCACCCAAAGAGGTCATAATACAAGATGCACTAGCGCAGTGGCGAGATTCTGTTCAAGTTCCACGAGATATGCATATTAGTATCGATATTGACCCACAGACATTTTATTAACTTAGCAAGGCTGGAAATTGCCGCCATGCGAAGGTAAGAGTAACTTAGAAATCAACAGAGATGCTACGATGAAGAAAACTATTACTCCAAAGCCAGGGATTATGGACATTGAGCTATACGTCGGTGGTAAAGCTTATGCCAAAGGTGCCATTAATGTAGTCAAATTGAGTTCTAATGAAAACCCTTTGGGACCAAGTCCTGCTGCGCGAGAAGCTTATCGTGATCAATCGGATTCTTTGGCTGTATACCCATCATCTGATCATTCAGACCTTCGTAAAGCCATTGCCGATACATATGGTTTGAAAGCCGATCAAATTTTATGTGGTAATGGATCAGATGAAATTATTGCATTTTTATGTCAAGCCTTTGCAGGTGAATGCGACGAAGTATTATTTACAGAACATGGGTTCGGCATGTACCGAATATGTGCACTTGGTGCTGGAGCTACTCCAGTTGAGGTACCTGAAGATGAACGTGTTACCAATGTTGATGCTTTAATCTCACGATGTACTGACAATACTAAACTAATTTTTGTTGCAAATCCCAATAACCCTACTGGAACCTTTGTTTCATTGTCAGAGATAGAACGATTAGCTGATGGAATACCCCAAAGCACTATCTTAGTTTTGGATGGAGCATATGCAGAATATGTTGAAGGCTACGATGGTGGGGCTTCTCTAGTTGAAAGCAGAAAGAACGTAGTAATGACTAGAACTTTTTCTAAAGTGTATGGTCTTGGTGGGTTGCGTATTGGTTGGGGCTATGCGTCGGTTGAAGTGATTGACATATTAACACGAATACGTGGCCCGTTTAATATTAATCGAGCTGCTTTAGCTGCAGCGTCTGCTGCAGTTTTAGATGAAGGATATGTAAGTTACTGTTTGGCTGATAATGCCAAATGGGCTGACTTTTTAATAAATGAATTACGTAAGTTAGGATTTAAATGTGATGATACTTATGCCAACTTTGTATTGGCTCGCTTTGCTAATGAAGAGGAAGCAGACACAGTTAATGATTTGCTCGCAGAAAATGGTTTAATTGTTAGGCAGGTAAAAGGGTATAATTTACATAATTGTTTACGTATTACGGTTGGTAAAGGCGGTGACTGTACTCGAGTTATTTCAGTATTAAAAAGATTTAAAGAGGATCAAGCGTGACTATTATCTATAATAAAGTAGCCTTAATTGGATTGGGTTTGATTGCGTCCTCTATGGGTCATGGCATGAAACGTAAAGGAATTGCAGGTAAAGTAATTGGATATTCTAAGACTAAAGAAACCCGCGACGCATCATTAGCGTTAGGTTTTGTTGATGCAGTTGTTGATAATATTGTATCTGCTATTGAGGATGCAGATTTGATTGTTTTATGTGTACCGGTTGGTGCAATGTCTGAAGTTGCAAAAGAAATAGGTCCTAGGTTAAAGCTAGGTGCAACAATTACTGACGTAGGTTCAGTCAAACAATCTGTAATTGACATGATTTCGCCACATATTCCAGATGGTGTATATTTTGTTCCAGGGCATCCATTAGCGGGAACTGAACACTCAGGGCCAGCATCTGGCTTCGCTGACTTGTTTAAAAATAGATGGTGTATTTTAACGCCTGCAGTTGATGTAGAAAAATCGGCTTGTGAAAAACTTCAAAAATATTGGGAAGCTTTAGGCGCTAATGTTGAATTCATGGATGCAGAGCATCATGATTTAGTTTTAGCTGTTACTAGTCACGCTCCACATTTAATAGCTTATACTATGGTGGGGGTCGCTGACGATTTGGGCCGCGTTACTGACAAAGAAGTAATTAACTTTTCAGCGGCGGGTTTTCGCGATTTTACCCGGATAGCTGCAAGTGATCCAACCATGTGGCGAGATGTATTTTTAAATAATAAAGAGGCTACACTAGAGATTCTGGGGCGATTTACAGAAGAGCTCTTTGACTTACAACGTGCAATTCGGAGAGGAGATGGTGATCAATTGTTTGATTATTTCAGCCGAACACGAGCTATTCGGCGTGGAATCATTGATGCAGGTCAAGATACTGATGTTGCAAACTTTGGTCGCGGTGATGGTAGTGATGAACAATAAATGTTGTTCCGATAATTCACTTTCTTTAACTAATTAAAATTTAATCTAATTTTTGATATAAAGAAATTGAACTTAAGGTAATTTTATTCGGGGTGCATCTCCAATAGGGATGAAGCCAAGAAATATCTTTTGATCAGAAAATTGTAATGGAACATCTAATTCTTGTTTGTTTCCTGATAGTGCTGAAAATATTTTAAATGCAGAGCGGACTGTGCTCTTTATACTTTGATCTAAAGACTTATTTTCTATTAATAAATCCAAAGCTTGTTCCCAATTTTTTATTCTAATTGTCAGCTTTCCAGTCGGATATCCGTCCATATCTAGACGCACTCCACCTGCTGCACGAACATTTAATGATCCCCACTCAAAATATGCATCATTAATCTTTAAATTTTGTAGGATTGTAGTACCTTTTTTAAAAGATTTTTGATTAAGATCTTTGGAAAACTGTAAATTTGTATCTAGATGTATTGATTTAAAGTATTTAGGCATAATTTCTTCACTGTCAATTTTATCCATAAAACTTTGAGGCAGATAAAAACCTTTAGTATCTAAACCAAAATCATAAATATTTTCACCTTTACTCGATTTGTGAAGAGCTAAAACTAAATTTTTGAATGTAATATCCCATTTTTTGTTACTACTCAGTGTTAAAATTTCTGCTGATATTGCTGCACGTTTCAATAAATTTGCGCTATTAGGCTTAAAGACAACCGAGCTTCGCAACTCGTCGCTATCAATTAAAAGTTTTTGACTAGGAGTATCAATTTTTTGATATTTAGGCCATAAAACTATAAAATGATTTGGTTGATATGATAATTGAAGAATTTCCAAACGATCTGTAGACCATGCCCAACCTGTTTTAGGGTCTTTTAATTTAATATCTTTAATTATTGCATCGTATCGATTTGGGAAGCCACGTAATGATAAAGTGTTTTCAACAATCCAGCCAGATTCATTGCGTTCCATAAACCAAGTTTTTAATGCTGTTTCTCGAATGGTTTTCCCTGTGAACCAAAATGCGCTCCAGCCAAATGCGGCAGTTAAGATGATTAGTACAAGTAGACGCATATATTTTTACCTTTTCATTTAGATGTAAGCACTTCTATATTTAATGCCAATACTAAAGGCCAAAATCATGTGCGCAAAAAATATATGGATATTTGGATATGGGTCATTGATTTGGCAGCCAGGATTTCAATTCTGTCATTCTGAAATTGCACGCTTAAAAGATTATAAACGTTCTTTTTGTATGTGGTCCATACACTACCGTGGTACACCTAAACATATGGGTTTGGTATTAGCATTAGATAATGAACCAAGATCTTATTGTGATGGTTTGGCCTTCAAGGTTGATGAGGACAATGCTGATAATGTTTTAGCTTATTTACGTAAAAGAGAACTGATTTCTGATGCCTACTTAGAAGTTAAAATTGATATAGAATTAAACTCAGGTCGTTTGGTAAGTGCTTATACTTATGTGATTAACCGTAATCATGAGCAATATGCAAAAGATCTAAGTATAAAAGTACAAGCGGATATCATTAGTTCGGCAGTTGGAATTAATGGGCCGAATTCAGATTATTTGTTTAATGTTACAAAGTGCCTGCGTGATCTTAAGATTGAAGATCCAGAATTAGAAGAACTATCGAATAAAACGCTCTCTCGAATTTGATTGCAATTTAGAGGTTTTTAAAATTTAATTATCGACCTTATTATTTATAGATTTTTTAAAAAAACGATATAAATAAATTTTTAGCACCTAAATCTATAAATTTTCACATAAATATGACTAATTATGTAAGTTAACAATTGGAATAAAAGCCTCAACGCGTTAGTAATTAATCATAATGACCCAGAAGAGGCTCACAAGTGACACAGCAAGATATAGGTTTTCAAAATCAGTTTACTCAACCAGTAAATCAGATCATTACAATGCTTCTAGTTGTTATTGCTGTTTTTGTAGGGGGCTATTTTGCCTACCCTGCTGTCTCACCAATATTTGAAGCTTCACCATATTTAAATGGTTTCATATTTGTAGTATTTTTAGGTGGCCTAGTTTCTTGCTTTGGGCAAGTAGTTTCACTGGTAAAGTCTGTTAGTTGGATTGAAGGTTTTGTTATTGATCGGGTTGGGCATGACTTAATAAAACCGCCAGGTTTGATGGCGAGCTTAGCTGCGATGCTATCGGATGCTGGAGCCCGCCATGCACTAACGTCTACGTCCACACGCTCAATTTTGGATAGTTCTGCAATGCGCCTAGATGAAGGGCGTGAAATTACCCGTTATATCATCAATCTTTTGATTTTTCTTGGTTTATTAGGTACGTTTTATGGGCTTGCCACAACTGTTCCCGCTGTAGTTGATACTATTCGTTCGCTTGCTCCTCAAGAGGGGTCAACGGGCATGGATGTTTTTGCTAATTTAATGGCAGGTCTTGAGGCTCAATTAGGTGGAATGGGAACAGCATTTGGATCTTCCTTGTTAGGTCTGGCCGGTTCTCTAGTGGTTGGGATATTGGATTTGTTTGCTGGGCGTGGCCAGAACCGCTTTTACCGTGAATTAGAAGAATGGCTATCGTCTATTACCAAGATAACTATTGGAGGTGATGGTGATGGAGATTTAGCTGGAGCAGGCTTGTTTCAACATGCCAATTCAAATATGGAAAATATGACAAGTTTGTTTGCACAGACCGCTGGGCGTATGGATCAATTAGCGGTTTCTATAGAACATATGGTTCAACACACAGCATCTTTACATGACGTTAACAATGCAGCGTTTCAATCCATAGCTCAGGGCCAGCAAAATTTAGTTGAAGCGGTTATGCGTATGCAACAAGAAGGTGAAGGTATTTTGGATGCGGAAACACGAATGCGTTTGCGTAACATGGATACTCAATTATTAAGAATTCTGGAAGAAATGGCAGATGGGCGTCAAGAGTCAGGTCGAGAATTGCGAAATGACTTAAGTGCACTTACTGCTGCAATTAATAACCTGGCGAAGACTTAGTTTATGGCATTAAAACGATCAGGCTCAAGATTTGAAGCTAGCATTTGGCCTGGATTTGTTGATGCAATGACTGCATTATTACTTATTTTATTTTTTGTTTTATCGATTTTTATGATTGTCCAATTTGCTTTACGCGAAACTATTACTGGCCAAGGGCGTGAATTAGATAGCCTATCTGCACAATTAATAGATTTAGCAGACGCATTAGGATTGGAGCAATCTCGTGTTGATAACTTAGAAAATAATTTAGGTAAAACGCAACAATCTTTGGATAATGCTAAAAGTGAAATTCTACTACAGTTATCAACGATTGCTACGCTAACAGACCAATCTAATAAACAGATAAAAAAAATAGGTAATTTTGAAGCTCAGATTGCGGGTTTATTATTAGATAAGTCTCAGCTTGAGGGTGAAAATGTAGAAATGTTAAGTCAAAAAAAAGCTGTTGAGTTAGCCCTTGCTAGCGTTCGTAATGAAATCAATGAAAAAGAGGAAAATGCACGCCTAGCAGCAGCAAAACGTGAAGCGTTAGAAGCACTAATATTAGATTTACAAAACAAAGGTAAATTACAAGCTGCTCAAATAGATTTGACTAGTCAGGCGTTGTCCCAAGCTGAAAAGTCACGTTTAGCCGAAATAGCTGCTGCTCAAATTTTACGAGATCGGCTAGAAAATGCTGATACTGAATTATCAGCTATGACATTGTCACTAGAATCCCAACGTAAAAAAGCAGAAGAAACTTTGACTTTATTAGCCGCCGCTAATGCAGCACGTAAATCAGTAGAAATTGATTATAATAAAAGTTTGAGTGAGGTAGAGCTTCAAGCAGTTTTAGTTTCTCAGGCAAATGAATTGTTAAATAAAGAGAAAATGCTTTCTGCTGATAGCCAACGAAAGCTTGCATTATTGAATGTACAAACAGAACAATTACGTAACCAGCTTAATCAATTGCAGAGCTTATTAGATAGATCAAATGATGCAGATGCTAAAAGTAAAATCCAATTAAAAATGCTTGGTACTAATTTAAACGCTGCATTGGCTAGGGTAGCTGCTGAACAAAGAAAAGTTGCAATAGAACAAACAAAAGTTGCGACAGAGCAAAAAAAAATAGCTGATTTAGAAATCAAAGAACGAGAACGTTTAGTGGCTGAGGCAATAGATTTAAAAAAGTTTCGCTCTGAATTTTTTG